>DGYW01000064.1:238353-261373 GCA_002396805.1 Firmicutes bacterium UBA4996
ACAGTCTTATCTGGTCCTTTAGGGGGAGACCAACAAATTGGAGCCATGGTAGCCAGAGAAGAAGTACATGCCGTCATCTTTCTCCGAGATCCCCTCACCGCCCAACCCCATGAACCGGACATAACAGCGCTACTGCGAGTTTGCGATGTGCACAATATTCCCTTGGCGACTAATGAAGCAACCGCGGAGTTGATTCTAGGTCAACTACTGGCTTCCACGGGACGGTGAGGCAGGTGTCACGCTTACTGCTTGCGGTCTTGGTGATTTTGTTTTTTGTTTTCAGTGCACCAACAATTTTGCAGAAGGTTCTACCCCTTTCTTTTTCTGAACTAATTGTTTATTATGGAAATAGTGTGGGCGTGGATCCAGCCCTGATTGCCGCGGTAATTCAAGTGGAGAGTAGTTTTCGCCCCTGGGTAGTGTCTACGAAAGGGGCAGTGGGATTAATGCAACTGATGCCTGAGACTGCCACTTGGGTTGCGGGGCAGCGTGGACTTGCCACAACCGACTTGGATTTAACAGATCCAGAAATTAATATTCAATTGGGAGTTTACTATTTGCACTATTTATTAGATCGTTTTCCCACAGAGACCGCCGCCTTAGCAGCTTATAATGGGGGTCCCACCAATGTGAGGCGGTGGCTAGAGGAGGGCGTGTGGGATGGTTCCTCTGGGCAGGCGCGTCAGATTCCTTTTACCGAGACTCGTGCCTATGTGCGCAAGGTTGGTCTAAGGCATCGACTGTACCAGTTCTTTTATCAAGAGGAACTCAAAGTTGAGAGGAGTTAAAGGATGACCAGACAAATTGAAACAGTCCAGCAAGTGGCGGATTATGTTCCCGATCCGGAGCGTAAGCTTTTTTCCGCTACACCCGAAGAAATTGAGCAAGGCTTAACTACGGATATCTATTTTGTGAAAACCAAGGAGATCTTAACAAAGCTCCAGTTAACTGACACTGTGGTTGTCGCGGAGATTTTTGGCAGACGCGACGGAATCTTTGCTGGGATGGAAGAGGCTAAGAACTTGCTCCAGGATCTTGGTCTAGAGGTGTGGAGTCTTCCTGAAGGGACTCCCTTTAGTGCCAAAGAAGTGGTTATGCGCATCACTGGACCTTATGTACAGTTTGGCATTTATGAGACTGCAATTTTGGGGATTTTAGCCAGCTCCAGCGGGTGGGCAACTGCTGCCCATACTGCAAAAGAGGCGGCTGACGGTCGTCCTATTTTATGTTTTGGAGCCCGCCACGTTCATCCAGCCGTTGCCCCAGTAATGGAACGGGCCGCCATCATTGGCGGTGCTGATGGGGCCTCTTGTATCCTAGGCGCGAAATTAGCTAATCAGGAACCAGCAGGGACAGTGCCCCACGCTTTATTCCTAATTGTGGGAGATACCCTAGAGGCTGCTGCTGCCTACAATGAGTTCATGCCAGCCCAATCAGTCCGTTCCATGTTAGTGGACACCTTTAAAGATGAGGTTGAAGAGAGTCTCCGGCTAGCAGCTGATCCCAGAACTGGCTTAGAGTCGGTACGCCTCGACACTCCCAGTGAGCGGGGTGGAGTGACACCAGGCCTCATTCAAGAATTACGGGCAAAATTGGACTTGGCTGGGCACGAACAGATTAAGATCTTTGTCTCTGGTGGCCTAGATCCAGATCGCATTCGTCTGTTGGCAGCGGCTGGCGCCGACGCTTTTGGGGTAGGTAGCTTCATTTCGGGAGCACCAGCTATTGATATGACTATGGATCTTAAAGAAGTAAACGGACAAGCTGTTGCCAAACGGGGACGGATTCCTGGTCTTACACCTGCACCGCGTCTTGAGCGGATCTTGTAATGGAGGTGGGGTCATGGGTTCCTCAGTGAAAGAACAAGTTATTGCCTTGGCTAGAAAAGACCCCTTCTTAACAGTGGAAGAGTTGGCCAACCACGTGGGAACCACAACACCCTATGTACGCACTATTCTTTCTGAAGCTGATTTGTCCTTAAATCAAATGCGCAAAGAGTATGCGAGGCAGCTAGAACTGCGGTTGGGGCAACATGTGGTGGAGCGAGAATTCGTCATTCACCCACAGCTACAGGTCACGAAAGTCACTCTAGAACAGTTAGGTATTGAGTCCAGAGGATGGGAAGGGCGAGATTTATTTCAGGTGGGGGAAGTGCAAAACACAGCTCCGCTACGGAGTTATCTGCAATTGGTTACCCCACTGCCGTTGACGATCAGGGCAGATTATCGTAGTTTACGTGACTTATTGCCGTTCCGCACAACCGAATTAGTGGTTGAAGAACAGAGGGTAGAAGTGGTACAAGCCCCCACAGTGCTCGGTGAAGCTTTGCAGTGGTCCACTAACGTCCAGTCCCTGAGATTAAGCACCTATTTACATATGGAGGGAGAGCCAGTAGCTCTTGAGTTACACTGGCTCGCTCTAGAGGGATTGGTCTTGGAGTTCTTGCCCCAAAACGGAGAACTGAAGGTCTCTTTGACTGGTTAGGGTAAATATTACTAGGTTTTCCATCTCTTTTTTGCAGGAGTTCCTAGTAATTCGGCGAATAATACTTGGGTATCACGGGGGTATAGTATCCTTCGTGTGTAGGCTTAAGAGAGGGAGGGTATTATGACACAGAAACTGTTGTCAGTCAGAGACCTCAAAACTTATTTCTATACAGATGATGGAGTGATTCCAGCTGTTGATGGCATCAGCTTCGATCTGGACAAAGGAGGCACCATCGGCATCGTCGGAGAATCCGGCTGTGGTAAAAGTGTGACCTCTCTATCAGTTATGGGTCTTATTCCCCAACCACCGGGGAAAATTGAAGGTGGAGAAATTATTTTTGAAGGTCAGGACCTTCTCAAACTATCTGAAGCGGAGATGAGGCATATTCGTGGAAATGATATTTCCATGATTTTCCAAGAACCCATGACTTCGCTTAATCCGGTCTTTACCGTTGGTAATCAGATTGCTGAAGCCATCATTCTTCATCAAGGCCTAGATAAGGAAGCTGCTCGTGAGAAAGCCATCGAAATGCTTCGGTTAGTAGGAATTCCATCGCCTGAGAGTCGAGTTGATGACTATCCACACCAAATGAGTGGTGGTATGCGCCAAAGGGTAATGATCGCTATGGCCTTATCGTGCAATCCTAAATTATTAATTGCGGACGAGCCAACCACTGCCTTGGACGTAACTATCCAAGCTCAGATTTTGGACTTAATGCGGCAACTACGTAAAGACTTTGGTACTGCCATTATGATGATTACCCATGACTTGGGTGTTATTGCTGAGCTAGTGGAAAAAGTAGTAGTTATGTACACCGGTAAGATTGTGGAGGCCGCCGATACCTATACAATTTTTAAAGAACCACAGCATCCCTATACAATTGGTCTGTTAGGTTCCATTCCTCGTTTAGACAGCTCAGGAGAGAGACTGCAAACTATTCCAGGTTCGGTACCTATTCCAGGGAGTTTTCCAGTGGGATGCGGTTTCCATCCTCGTTGTCCCTTTGCTACAGAGTTATGTGTAGCAAAGCGTCCACCAGCCTTTGAAATTAAAGAAGGTCATCAGGTGGCTTGCTGGCGAGTAGTGGACTTTGATGAAAATGCCGCTGTTGATCAAAAGGAGGTGGGCTAAACCATGACTGTGAAAGTCAAGAAAGACCAACAAGAGGTTTTACTTGAGGTCAAGAACTTAGTCAAACACTTTCCCATTCGTCAGGGCATCATCTTCACCAAACAAGTTGGCGCGGTTCAAGCAGTTGATGATATTAGCTTTAACGTACACAAGGGAGAAACACTAGGTTTGGTAGGTGAGAGTGGTTGCGGTAAAACCACCACAGGTCGCCTCATTCTCCGTTTGCTAGAAGCTACATCAGGAGAGATATATTTCGATGGGAAAAATATTCCTGCGCTGCCCAAAGATGAAATGCGGGAATTGCGGAAAGAGATGCAAATCATTTTTCAGGACCCCTATGGTTCGCTCAACCCCCGTATGACTGTTGGTGACATTATTGGGGAGCCTTTACACATTCACAAGTTGGCTCGGGGACCGGAAAAAGAAAAGAGAGTTCGGGAGCTTTTGGAAGTAGTAGGCTTAAACGCCTTCCACGCTCGCCGTTTTCCCCACGAATTCTCTGGTGGTCAAAGGCAAAGAATTGGGATTGCTAGGGCACTGGCAGTAAATCCCCGTTTGATTATTGCTGATGAACCGGTTTCTGCCCTAGACGTATCTATTCAGGCTCAGGTTATTAACCTGCTAGAAGATTTACAAGAAGAGTATGGTCTCACCTATTTGTTTATTGCCCACGACTTGAGTGTGGTTAAGCACATTTCAGACCGGGTGGCCGTAATGTACCTCGGTAAGATTGTGGAATTGACCGGTAAGGACGAGTTGTATCGCAACCCGAAACATCCTTATACGCAAGCTCTACTTTCTGCTATTCCCGAAGCGGATCCGACTATCAAGAAGGAACGGATCCTCCTTAGAGGGGATGTGCCTAGCCCAATTAATCCACCTAAGGGTTGTCGTTTCCACACTAGATGTCCTAAAGCCATGGATATCTGCCGGGTGGAAGAACCTGAATTCGTCGATACTGGTGACGGACACTTTGTGGCTTGCCACTTAGTTCCAGCTGCCAACGAAGGTAAAAAATTAGCATAATGATGTTATGGGGCTTGCCCATGACGCAGAATTATTGTATGCTATATACAAAGAATTCATTTAACCATCGGGACGAGAGAAAAGAGAAGAGTCCTACCGAGGTCTGTTTGTTATACCTCGGGGGACTTTTTTTGTTGTCCAAAATGCTGTCCAAAATGTAAGGAGGTTATGCTATGAATGGAATTGACAAAGAAAGAAGGTCAGTGCAGGTAGCCATCGTCGGTGGCGGGATTATGGGCACGGCTGTAGCACGAGAACTCAGTAAGTACAAGTTAGACATACTATTGGTGGAAGCAGAACCGGAGGTAGGTTGGGGAACAACTAAGGCAAATAGTGGGATTGTGCACGCAGGTTTTCACGAAGAACCAGGTACATTAAAGGCTAAGTATTGTTTGCCAGGCAATCAAATGTACCCACAGCTTTGCGAAGAGCTAAATGTATGCTTCAAACAAAACGGCATAATGCTTGTGGCCCGCAACGAAGAAGAGATGGAGACAGTCCTAGCTTATTACGAACGTGGCAAAGAGCGAGGAGTTAATGTCAAGTTACTCAGCAAAGAAGAAGTATTTGCCCAAGAGCCCAATTTAGATCCTGGGATCGTTGGTGCACTCTATGCGCCTGAAGGCGGCTCAGTGATGCCCTTTGAACTAGCCGCAGCTTTGATGGAAAATGCGATCGTCAACGGTGCCCAGTTACTGGTGGACAACCCTGTAATCAATGCTTGGAGCGAAGGCGAGAAAAAATACCTAGAAACACCTACCACCATCATTGAAGCTGATATCGTGATTAATGCTGCAGGCTTATTTAGCGATGATCTCGCTCGCATGTTTGGTGACGATTATTTCTCCATTCATCCTAGAAAAGGTGAAGAATATCTCTTTGATCTTTCCTTACATGGTTTAGTAACCTCTACCATTTTCCCAGTCCCAGGCAAGTTGAGCAAAGGTATCTTGGTAATCCCAACGGCTGCTGGTAACCTCATGATGGGTCCAACTGGTGACAATATTGAGACTAAAGAAGATTTAGGTACTTCCTACGACGGGTTTGAGAGGATTTTTGAGGGAGCGAGAAGTCTTGTACCCAGTCTTGATCCTAGAAAAATCATCGCTCAGTTTGCGGGAGTTAGGGCTGCTAGCGACCGGGCAGATTTCATTGTTGAGTTTTCTCCTTCAGTACCTGGTTTGCTACATCTATCTGGTATTGAATCACCAGGTCTTACTGCAGCACCTGCCATTGCCGTAGATGTACCTAGGATGCTGGAAGAGGCCGGTTATAAACTAGAACCAAAGGAAAACTTCCAACCACGTCGTGAGGGTGTAGTTCGCTTTAATGAGCTATCCCGGAAAGAGCAAGATGAAGTGGTCAAACAAGATCCTCGCTATGGTCGGATTATCTGCCGCTGCGAAAGCATTACAGAAGGTGAGATTGTGGATGCAATTCATCGCGGCGCTAGAACTCTAGATGGCATTAAGTTTAGGGCTCGAGCCGGTGCCGGTCGTTGCCAGGGAGGTTTTTGCCAGCCCTTCATTATGCAAATCTTAAGTCGCGAATTGGGTATTCCTATGTCTCAGGTGACTAAGAGTGGTCAGGGGAGCGAACAGATTATGTTCGAAGCGAAAGAACTTTTTGAAGATGAGGTGCTATCATGAGGCAATTACAGGTTGATGTGGCAGTAATTGGTGGGGGACCAGCTGGGTTAGCAGCTGCTTTGGCCGCCCGTCGTGAAGGCGCCACTAAGGTTATCATTATTGAGCGGAATAATGAGCTTGGCGGGATTTTGCAGCAATGTATTCACCACGGTTTCGGCCTGCATCGTTTTAAAGCAGAACTAACTGGTCCCGAATACGCTCAGCGATTTATTAACGAAGTGAAAGAAAGCGATATCGAGGTCATGCTAGAGACTATGGTTCTCGAAGTGACTGATGACAAAAAAATCTATGCTGTTAATAGCAAGGTGGGAATGTTTGAAATCACTGCACAGGCCATCGTTTTGGCCATGGGTTGCCGGGAGAGAACTCGGGGTGCCTTGAGGATTCCGGGTCGACGGCCCGCAGGGGTTTATTCTGCCGGAACAGCCCAGCGTTTCGTAAACATTGATGGTTATGTTCCAGGTAAAAAAGCGGTAATTCTTGGATCAGGAGATATTGGTCTCATCATGGCCCGTCGCTTCACATTAGAGGGTGCTAAGGTGGAGGCAGTCGTGGAGGTTTTACCTTACGCAGCTGGTTTAACCCGAAATGTAGTCCAATGTCTGGATGACTTTGATATTCCCCTTTATCTTCAATCAACTGTGATTGAAATCCATGGAGATAAGCGCCTGGAAGGGGTCACCATCGCTAAAGTTGATGAGAAGTGGAATCCAATTCCTGGCACCGAAAAATTTATTGAATGCGATACCTTACTACTTTCAGTTGGTTTGGTTCCTGAAAACGAACTCTCCTCTCAGGCGGGAGTGGCCATTGATCCCATTACTAATGGACCAATTGTCAACGAATCCATGATGACCAACATTCCGGGAGTTTTCGCTTGTGGTAACGTGCTACATGTACACGACTTAGTGGATAACGTCTCTAAAGAAGCAGAGCGGGCTGGGGAGTTTGCAGGTCGTTATGTGAGTGGTAGGAGCGCCGAAACCCCTAAGCGTATTAAGGTCAAGGCTGGGGAAAACATTCGCTATGTGGTACCCCATGAGGTTTCTGCAAATGAGCCAGTAGAGTTTTTCATGCGGGTACAAAGGCCCGACGAAAATGTTACTCTAGATGTTGGTGGTCTGCGTTCAGTGCGTAAACAGACTGTGCGCCCCAGTGAGATGCTTAATATTACCGTCACTCCAGAGCAACTCCAAACCCTAGAGGGGGACACCCTCACCATTCAAATTGTTTCTCAGAAGGAGGTTGCAGCTCGTGGTTAAACACATTACTTGTACAGTATGCCCCTTAAGCTGTGATGTTGTCTTAGAGTTAGGTGAAAACGATGAGATTCTCAATTTAACTGGCAATAAATGCGCCAGGGGCAAAAATTACGCCACTAAAGAGCACACCGCCCCAGAGCGAACTCTCACTACAATTGTGAAGGCCAGAGGCGGGATTCACCCCCTCTTACCTGTCCGTACTAATCAGCCTATTCCCAAAGGGATGCTGAGAGAGGGTATGCTTGCCACTGCTAAGCTAGTGGTAGATGCGCCTGTGACCATGGGTGATGTGATAGTGGAAGACTTTCTTAACTTGGGCGTAGATTTAATCGCCTCCCGGGATCTATAGACTTAAAACGTGATCAAAAAAGGCTACCTGGCATTGTGTCAAGTGGCCTTTTTTCATTAAGATTGCCTGCCTATTTCCCAAAACTGGAGATAATGTCGTGGAGTTGCTGAGCTAGTTCAGCAAGGTTTTGGGCAGCTGCGGCAGTCTGTTCGGTACCTGCAGCTGTCTGCTCCGTGATCTGGCTAATGGACTCAAATAGGGCAACCGCTTCTCTGGTCCGAGCAGTTTGATCAATAGACTCTTGGGCAATGGAGGCTACTAACGCTGTGCTAGCCTCAGTTGCCTCAGCGATTTCTTGGAGGGCCTGCGCCACATCTAACACTTGTCTTTCTCCATCTTCTACACTATGAATGGATTGAAGAGCATCAGTTTGAATACGCTTAAGTACTACTTCAATTTCGGCAGTTGCTGCTTGTGAACGTTCAGCGAGTTGCCTTACTTCTTGGGCCACGACTGCAAAACCGCGTCCCTGTTCACCGGCACGGGCAGCTTCAATAGCTGCATTCAGGGCCAAAAGGTTGGTTTGTTCAGCAATGTCCTGGATTAAGCCGAGGATTTGAGCAATCTGTTTTGTTTGCTCTCCCAGACCACCTACTGCGGTTTTGATTTCTGCCATCCCCTGCACGGCTGCTCTAGCCTGGTTTTGTCCGTGGGCGGTGGAGCGAGACGCTTCATTGGCTAGGCGGACTGCTTCATTAGCCCGATTATCAATGCCAATCATGGCTTGATTCATGTTTTCGATCTGCAGTGTTCCACTTTGGATATCTTGACTTTGGTTCTGCGCCCCTGCTGCCATTTCTTGCATACCAGCACTAATTTCTTGGCTGGCTGTAGTCAGGGAATTACTGGCAGTACGTATGCGATGGAGTAGGCGGGCTAAGTGACTAGTCATGGCGTTAAACGCTTCAGTCAATGTTCCGGTTTCGTCTCTACTACGGCGTTTGGGTCGGTATTGACGCAATTCGCCTTGAGCCACACCTTGAGCATGATGGGTCAAGGCGTTAAGGGGAGCTGCGATACTATTCGAGAGCAGAAGGGAGACCACTCCGATTAAGATCACAGCTGAGATAACCACTATGTAGCTAACTAGTTTGAGTTGGTTAATCTGAGCCAAGGAGTAGGCGGTAGGTTGGGCAATCCTGATTTCCCAGTCTAGATTAAAGGGAGAATCTGGTCTTTGCGCTAATACTCCTTGGGTCGTGACTGCTTTTTGGCCCGAACTAGTATGCCCAAAGCCATCTTGCTCGGGCAACTGAATCGCGTTGCGGGTAATCTGATCTAAGTATGTATTAACCCTAACTCCTTCTGGACTATGGGCCGCGACAATGATGGGTGTTCCAGCCTCTAAGACCTGCAATTCCCCTTGTTCGATTTTTCCGAGAATGTCAGTAAACTCATCTTGTAGAAAGGAAAGGGGAACGAGACCTCTCAATACGCCAGCTGGGCGTCCAGTTGTGCTACGATTGACAACAGTGGAGATAATGATACCTGGCTCGCTAAGACCTGGCAATTCTTGTAGGCTACTAATATAGGCCCCGTGCTCAAGAGTCTGGATGAACCATTCTTCTTGTTCATGAATAAAACGGTCCGGACGCTGGGTCGCAGCTAAAGTCATACCATCTAGGGTAGTGACGATTAGCTCCTCAAAGCCTTCGAAATCGGTGACGGTGGTCTGTAAAAAGGTTTGAGTTCTAGTATTTCCTTCTAGATTTCGCGTTTCATTCATGATCTGTTCCATTTCGTCCACAGATTTATCTTCTAGTCCAAGCTCTTTGATTTTATTGGTTGGACGCAACACGGCCAATTGTTCTACAGAAGGGTTCACTGCAAGCACCAATAGTTCATTGGTGAGCCTGCTGAGACTATCCATCACACTCACGGATAATCTTTGAGCCTGGTCTTCGAGGCTATGGGCTACTAAATCTACAATGACCCGTTCAGAACGATTAATAATCACCCCAGCTAACACCAGGAGGGGGATTAAGGCCACAGTAACAACCACTAGAGTAATCTTGGCTCGGAGGTTGAGGTTAAGGTTTAGATTAAATGAACGGCGAGATTTTTTCGTTTTTCGCTCGTTTCGGCTTAGTTTAGTCATGAATTCACTCCCCAACATTAGGATCTTAATTACTAATACGAGGTAAGCCCTTAATGTCCTGCCCTATACCGTGGAAACAGTATAATTTTGCCAGATAGGCCAGTTTGTGGTAAACTAATAACACAAGTTGGTAAAGGAAGTGAGAGCGTGAAAAAACACATTAAAACGTTAAGTGGAACCGCCCTACAGAACACTTTGAAAACCGGGGGCTGTGGAGAGTGTCAAACTTCTTGCCAATCTGCCTGCAAGACTTCTTGCACCGTTGGCAATCAGGCTTGCGAACAGTAATTTGAAGCATCCCTTTTTCAAAGAGGTCTGCTCTTTGAAAGGGGGATGTTCGCTTTCAACAGGGGTGAATTTTGGTGTTAGACAAACGTAGTGTCCATTGTTTTTCTCAAAATGGCCTTAATCTCGTGGTAGATGGTAACTCAGCCGCTGTTCATGTAGTGGACGAAGAGGCTCTAGCTGTTATTCAAACCATCTTGGCCAAAGAAGAGCTAAAAACCCAGAGGGATTTGAGGGAGTTTTTTGATGCGCAGGGACAGACTGAAGTAATGGCTGAAGTCTTGGAGCTAATTACTGAGGGCTTGTTATTTAGTCCCGACTTAGCGGAGATGCCACCACGCCCAGATTCGGTGGTGAAGGCTCTATGCTTGAACGTGGCCCATGACTGCAACTTACGCTGTCAGTATTGTTTTGCTTCCACTGGAGATTTCGGTGGCGAGAGAGAACTAATGACTCTCGAGGTGGCCAAACAGGCAGTGGATTTCCTGATTCAAGGTTCTGGTCACCGTAGACAACTGGAGATTGACTTTTTCGGTGGAGAGCCCTTACTTAACTGGGATGTAGTTAAGGAGACTGTTCTGTATGGCAACGCAGAGGCGAACAAACACGATAAAGTCTTCCGTTTTACAATTACCACCAATGGGTTAGGCCTCAGACCCGAAATCGAGGAGTTTATCAATGAACACATGTATAATGTAGTCTTAAGCATTGATGGTCGCCCCGAAGTAAATGATCGGGTACGGCAAACCATTTCTCGCAGGGGTTCAGTTTACGATACTGTAGTACCTAAATACAAGAGTCTAGTAGATTCTAGACAAGGAAAGAGCTATTATGTGAGGGGAACTTTTACAGGCTACAATTTAGACTTTGCCTCTGATGTGGTCCACCTTAATGATCTAGGTTTTGATCAGATTTCTATGGAACCTGTGGTGGCAGATCCACGAGAGAGTTATGCTTTGCACGAATGGGATTTACCAAGAATCTTTCAAGAATACGAGCAGCTAGCCGATATATATCTCGAACGTCAGAAGTCAGAACAACCTTTTGAGTTTTTCCACTTCAATGTGGAGCTAAAAAAGGGTCCTTGTATGTATAAAAGGCTTTCTGGCTGTGGGGCAGGTTATGAGTATTTGGCTGTGTCTCCCACTGGGGATCTCTACCCTTGCCATCAATTTGTTGGTCAAGAAGAATTTCTCCTCGGTACAGTTTGGACCGGGGTCTTGAATGAAGAATTGCCCAACACCTTTAAGGATAGCCATGTATTAAATAAGCCGGTCTGTTCCACCTGCTGGGCCAAGTATTATTGCAGCGGGGGCTGCCACAAAAATAATTTGGAGTATGCAGGAAATTTCTTGCAACCTCACGAATTAAGCTGTAAAATGGAAAAAAAGCGCCTAGAATGCGCGTTTTACATCAAGGCTAGCTTAGCTTAGATACGCGGATACGGATACAAGGAAATACGATGAATAACAAGCTGTATGTGGGCACTTGGCTTGTTTGGAGTTACTAGTGCAACCGGCCAGAGCAAATGCTTTGTGCCGGTTTTTTTAGACAAAACATGGGGGTCTATTAAATGCGCAAACGTTTAGGCGACATGTTGCAGGATCAAGGGTTAATCACAGAACAGCAATTAGCAACTGCTTTGGAAGAGCAACTGCGCACAGGTGATCGCTTAGGACAAGCATTAGTAAAACTGGGGTTTGTTACAGCGGATCAGGTCGCAGAGGCCCTGAGTGAGCATTTGAACATTGGCCGAGTGGATTTTTCCCGTCGCTACATTGCCCCTGAGGTAGTAAATCTTATTCCGGCAACCCTTATTGCGTCGCAACATGTTCTACCCTTGGAGGTGGAAGATGGCTACCTGGTTGTGGCCATGGCGGATCCTTTAAACATTAACACCATTGACGATTTGCAACGCCTCACCAAAAAAATCATTAAACCTCTCATCGCCACAAAAGAAGAAATTGACGATGCCTTTCAACGCACTCGCAATATAGCCCAAAGTGCGAAAGAAGTGATTGCCCGTTATCAAGAAGAGGAAGAGGAGCGGGGCGAAGAGCAACAGCAATATTTAGGTGATGCTCCTGGTGTAAAATTGGCTAACATGATATTGGAGCAAGCCATTAAACAAAAGGCCAGTGACATTCACCTCGAGCCTAATGAAGAGGGGATGCGGGTCCGGTATCGTATTGATGGGATTTTGCGAGACGTCATGAATATTCCTCGTCACTTACGTGGGGACGTGAATTCTCGGGTGAAGATCATGGCCAACCTGGATATTACAGAGCGACGTAGACCTCAAGATGGGCGGATCCAAATGAATTTGGAAGGACACGAGGTGGATATGCGAGTTTCTTCGTTACCTACCGTTCATGGGGAGAAGATTGTGGCCCGGGTATTACATAAATCTAGTCATCTCTTGGAGTTAGAAGACTTCGGCTTCGCCCCCAGCAACCTAGAGAAAATTGAGCAGATGCTGCGTCTCAGTCAAGGGTTAATTTTGGTTACGGGGCCAACGGGGAGCGGTAAATCCACCACCCTTTATGCCTTTTTAAATCGCCTCAACTCCCCAGAAAAGAATATCGTTACTGTGGAAGATCCGGTGGAATACCGGCTAGAGGGGATCAATCAAGTTCAGGTCAACCCCAAGGCAAATCTGACCTTTTCAACTGGTTTACGGACGGTATTACGCCAAGACCCAGATGTGATAATGGTGGGAGAAATCAGAGATGAGGAGACGGGCGAAATTGCAGTTCGCTCTGCTCTTACAGGCCATTTGGTCTTATCTACTTTGCACACAAACAATGCGGTAGCCACCATCACTAGACTATTAAACATGAATCTCGAATCTTATATCCTCAGTTCCACGATTATCGGAGTGGTAGCACAGCGTCTGGTGCGCACTATCTGTACTGAATGCAAGCAAGCAGAAGAATTGACTGATCCCATCATGCTCAGGTTTATCAAGTCACTTCATTTAGAACCGCCTAAAATAGTCTATCGAGGTCAGGGTTGTCCCCTCTGTAGTAATACAGGCTATCGGGGGCGAACTGTGGTAGAGGAGGTACTTTTGTTTAATAAGGAGCTCCGTTCGGCCATTGAAAATGAGGCGGGTGAGGGGGAGTTATTAGATATCGCCCTCAATTCTGGCATGGTAACTTTGCAGGAAGCGGCGGTGGGTAAACTGGTGGCTGGAATCACCACGTCCGAAGAAATCATCCGTACCGTTTATAGTGTTGACATGGAAGGAGATATGTAGTGAGACCGGTAGAAGGAATCCATCAATTATTGGAAATAGCCGTTGAGCAGCGGGCCTCTGATATCCACTTGACCCCTGGGATGCCACCTGTACTGAGGATTTTTGGTATCATTAGACAAATTGAGGGTTTTTCTCGCTTAACACCGTCACAGATCCAGGAGCTGACCCGCCCGTTACTAAATCAAGAGCGTGTTGATGCCCTAGAAACCTATGGTGAGGTGGATTTCTCCTATGGTTTAGCAGGCTTAGGTCGCTTTCGGTGTAATCTATCACGGCAACGGGGTTCCCTGACGCTAGCTATGCGGGTAATCAACTCTACCATTCAACCCTTGGAATACTTAGGTTTGCCTGACATTCTTTATGATTTGGCCCATCTTCGTGATGGCTTAGTTTTAGTAACAGGTCCCACTGGGAGTGGTAAATCTACGACTTTAGCCTCCATGATTGACATCATTAACCGGGAGCGGCGGGGTGTAATCATTACCCTGGAGGATCCTATTGAGTACTTGCACCATCACAAAAATTGCATCGTTAATCAGCGAGAGGTGGGTACCGATACGAAGTCCTTCGCCAGTGGTCTCAGGGCTGCCTTACGTTCGGATCCGGACATTATTTTAGTTGGTGAAATGAGAGATTTGGAGACGATCTCCATAGCCCTTACCGCAGCAGAGACTGGACATTTGGTGTTTTCCACTTTACATACTAGGGGAGCCGCGAAGACAATTGATCGAATTATTGACGCTTTCCCTGCCGATAGCCAGCAACAAATCCGAGTACAGTTAAGCTCGGTTCTAGAGGGGGTAGTCTCGCAGCAATTACTACCGGCCAAGCATGGCAAAGGTATGGTGCCCGCCGTTGAAGTGATGTTGGGAACCCCCGCTATTCGAAACATGATACGGGAAGAAAAGGTTCATCAGATTCCTTCGATGATTGAGACGGGTACACGTTTCGGAATGCAGTCAATGAATGCGGCCCTCGAAGAGCTAGTCCGAAAAGACCTGGTTGAAAACACTGCCTTACATCGTAAGGAGCTGTATAGCGCAAACTTGGGAGGTGTTTAGGGCGTGAAACGCTACGCTTATGCCGGGCGTACCCGTAGTGGTCAGAGTGTTGATGGTTTTATCGAAGCAGAAAGTGAAACCGCCGCCGCTAGCCAGCTGAGGCAACAAGGTTATTTTGTCACCTCTTTGAAGCTGGCCAAAGAGCCCATCCGTTTCTTTCAAAGCAGGATTAAGTTAGAAGCCAAACATTTGGCTATCTTTTGTCGGCAATTCGCAATCATGCTGGGGACAGGCTTAAGCTTAGTAAAAACCTTAGAACTTCTCGAAGCCCAACAGGAGAACCCCGCCTTCGCCCAAGTATTGCAGGAGGTCCGCTTGGATGTGGCCAGTGGTTCAGGCTTTACGAAGACTCTAGAAAAGCACAGGAATGTGTTTCCCCATGTATTCATTCACTTAGTGGAAGCGGGAGAAGTGAGCGGTACCTTGCCAGAGGTCTTGGACCGTTTGGCCGTTTATTATGAACGGGAAGATGAATTGCGAAAGAAGATTTCAGAGGCTCTCATGTATCCCAGCATCATTGTGGCTGTTTCTGGGCTCATGGTCATCCTTCTTTTGTTTGTGGTTTTGCCCATGTTAGTGGAGAACTTTGCTGGCTTTGGGGTAGAGACGCCAGCTATCACTAAGGCGGTGCTAAGTGGCCGTGATTGGATGGTGCAGCATTGGTACATTGTTTTGGGTATCATTATAGCTTCAATTTTTGGCCTTCGGGCATGGGCCCAGACAAAGCATGGGCGCTTGGTGCGGGACACTTTCTTGTTGAACATTCCGGTCCTAGGGGAAATGCAGAAGATGGTGATTTTCTCCAGATTTGCCCGGACTTTAAGCTTGCTACTCAATAGTGGAATTGCCATGATCCCCACTTTACAGATCCTAGAGCGCCTCATGGAAAACGTAGTGATTAAACAAGCTGTCCAAGGGGCTACTATCGGTGTAGAGAGAGGACAAGGCATCAGCGCCCCCCTAGGCGAACACAAGGTTTTCCCCACTATGTTGGTGCAAATGGTTGCAGTAGGTGAAGAAACGGGTAACCTAGAGACTGTCTTGGTGCAATTGGCCGATTATTATGATCGAGAGGTAAACTTTGCAGTAGCTAGTTTTACGAAGATCTTAGAGCCGGTGATCATGTTGGTATTGGCAGTGGTGGTCCTGTTTATTCTGATCTCTGTGTATCTGCCCATGATGCAAATGGTCACATCTATTTAGGGGGTGGTGCAATGGCGCGCAAGGTAGTAGGACTTGATATTGATTATTCTGGCATTAAAGTGGCTGAAGTAGTCCGTAAGGGCAGAGCAAAAATGGTCACAAAAATTGGTTCAGTGTCGTTACCAGCAGGAACAGTAGTGGATGGGAAGGTAACCGATGTGCAAACGCTCAGTCACGGTTTAGAGCGGCTCTTACTAGAACAGGAAATCTCAGCCCGTTCGGCAGTTTTGGGCTTGCGCAGTACGTGGGTGACGGTGAAGACCCACAGGTTACCTAAAATGCCAAAAAAAGAATTGGACAAGGCCCTAGAGTTTGAAGTGCCAGAGCTGGTTTCTTTTCCGGTACACAGCCCTCAAGATGTTTCCTATGATTATTTTGTGAATACAGAAAGCGACAAAGAAGTGGAAATAGTGTTGGTCGCCTGCCCGCGCCAGCATTTGAACCCTTATATCGACGCAATTCGGGCCGCCGGCTTGACTCTTGAAGCCATTGACCTACCTGCTCTTAATTGGGCAGAGCTTTTAAATGGGGAGACTAGGCGAGCCTTTGTAGAAATTAGTGAAGAACAAACCACTATCCAGGTGGCCTTAGGTGGTGTCTTTAAGGTGCTGAGGGTGGTACCTGTGGGAACCAAACACTTTAGAGAAGGCGTGCAGGAAGCTTTTGAGTGCGGTTCAGATGAAGCTCGTAACCTTTGCGCTAATCGCTCTTTGGATTTCTTACTCATGGAAGGCCCAGGTAGCAAACGGGTGATTAGGGCCACGGTTCAGCAATTTGTAGGTTCTGTGTTACAGACTCTTGATTTTGTGAGGGCTCAAGAGCGAGCTACCCGGTTTAGCACTATGCTTGATGAAGTAGTCTTGCTAGGAGATTTAGCGGACTTATCGGGCCTAACCGCCATGTTGGCTGAGGAAGTAGATTTACCAGTTCGTTCCCTGAAACAAATGGAGAACTTTCATGCGAACTTTGATTTTATGCGCCCTAGCCAGTTTAGTGGTTACGGCTCGGCCTTGGCCATGGGTTGGAGGGGGGTTGACGAATGAGGATCAACTTGTTGCCCAAGGAGGAACGTCCCTTAAAACAATCGCAAGTGCGCTGGGAGTTTTTAGTGAGTTTAGTTGGAGTTTTGCTTTTGGGAGCAGTGTTAGCCTTTTCATGGTTAGAGACCGCAAAGATTCACACTCTCAATTCGGCCTTAACTGAAGCCCGCAGCCGGGAAGCATTTCTGCAAAAACAAGTTCAAGCGGTGCAAAGCTTGCGGCGAGATCTAACTGCCCTTGAAACCCAAGAAGAAAAATATGGGGATTTAGTAGTAGAACAGCCCCTTAGCGTCTTGCCTGCATTAACCAAACATCCTTTTTCTCAGCTCTGGATTGAGGCACTTGTGTGGAGGGACAGTGGGGTAGAACTCGTTGGGTACACCCAGGACATGACTAGTCTTTCGTTGTACCTGAATTATTTAAATGAGTTAAGTGATCAAGCATTGTTGCAGGCGGTTTATCCCCACGAGGGCACGGAGTTTTTCGTCTTTAGTATCGAGGTTAAGGGGGTGGGGGGAGATGATCCAGCTTAGTTCCTTTAAGGGAAAGCTCTCGTGGCCTTGGGTGGCTGTTATAGCCCTCTACCTAGGAGCGGCTATTTCGCTAGCGGTAATGTTTTGGCCCAACAAGCGAGAAGTAAGCAAGCTGCAAAGTGAAATTGAACGATTAGGTCGTGAGGAGCACAATCTGTTACGTCTTGTGGAACAAAGGCCTAACTTGGAACGACAGCTAGAAGAGTTGGAAGAACGCTTCAATGATTTAGCCAAGGAAGTGCCTTCACAATACGATTTACCAGCGGTGTTAGCAGCTCTGAGCCAGTTAGCAACGTACCACGGTGTAAGTATGGATGATTTATCCCATGTGCCTCCCCAAGTAACCCAGGGAAGTTCTAGTGGGGTGATTCCTTTAACTTTAGACTTGTCAGGAAACGACCACATTTTAGCCTATCTCGTGCAGTTGCAGGAGATCCTACCCTCGCTGCGGATCGTTGAATTGATTTTGGGCTACGGAGGGGACAAGCAGTTTCACGCTAAGGTCAGGGCAGATTTACAGGTTATCATGGTTGATCAGGCCTCCCACTCGCGGTGGGAGTTGCAGCAAATTGCTCGAGTGGAATCATCCTCATCGCCTATAACAGGTTTTGGTTTACCTTTTGAGATTGTGTCCAAGTTCCTGGCTAGAAACGTACGAGTATTAGGTGTTGTGGAAGGAAGTGGGCGAAGTAGCGCTCTGCTCTCCCAAGATGGTACTAAGCAGTGGGTGAGGGTGGGAGATCGCCTTGGTGAAGCAGTAGTGAGCAGGATTTTCCCTGAGGGAGTAGTGTTAGATGTGGATGGCGTGCTCTTAAATTTGACAATAGGGGGTTAACTCAAGATGGAAACTCGAAAGCTACTACTAGTTATGGGTTTAGTTCTGGTTTTCGCAAGTGCAGTCTCACCTATCTGGGCTAAACAGCTGGTGAATATGGAGTTTAAGCAAGCACCCTTAGTGGAAGTATTCCAGATTCTAGGGGAACTAGGTGGCTATAATGTCTTGGTGGATCCCACTGTTGAGGGTGAGGTGACTTTTGCTCTAAAAAGTGTCCCTGTTGAGGAAGCGTTAGATCTAGTCACCAGAACCACAGGTTATCGCTATCAGCTGGTGGGTAATACCTTGGTAGTTGGGAGTGAACAACGCCTTAAGAGCGAGTTTGGCTCGGAAGACTTTAGTTTTATTAAAATCGAACATGTGGATGTAACAGCTGCGCAACGCTTGGTGGCCTTGATTACGCCTCAAGTGAAAAGTTATGTGGATGCGGAACAAGACTTATTGGTCCTTTATGGCTTAACCGCTGATTTAGAAGTGGCGAAGCAGGTGCTTAAACAATACGATCAAAAGACCTTTGTTACCTCAGAACCAGTTGTTGCTGTGCAGGCTTCCCCAGCAGGAGATAATCTAGTAAATGGCGCTGTGCCAGTTTTTTACGCCCATGGTCCTGAGATTCTGGAAATGGTACGCCAACAGTGGCCCACTAGGGAGTTTCGCTGGGATGAGCAGAGCCAAAACATCCTGGGTCGAGCTGCGAGCGATGAGTGGGTTAGAATACAAGTTTTTGTCCAGGAAAAGGATATGCCGAGGTTTGTACTCAAAGGCGTTTTGAGTAATGCCCAGGAGACGCTAGCTCTAGTTGAATATCGCGACGTGATCTCTCTCCTTCGCCAAGGTGATGTCTTGAATGACTGGCAAGTACAGACCATTACAGAGGGCCAAATAGAGTTTAGTCAAGGACAACGCCAGTTTATTGTTAGGATGGGGAGGTAGTGCCATGACCACCCAACAAAGATCTATTCTGATTGGTGTTGTGCTGGTGACCCTTTTAGCAAGTAGTACTGTCGCTTTGGGTCAGGGACTAGATTTGCTTTTTTACCAAGCAGAATTCGCTGATATTTATCGGGCATTAGGGGAAAGTCAAGGTCTTAATGTCTTGGTGGACCCGGCAGTCCAAGGACAAGGTACCTTTCAGCTTAGGGGAGTCAGCTTTGCCGATGCTCTTAACCTGATTTCTAAGCACAGTGGCTACGCACATCGCTTAGAAGGGGAAACCCTGTTGGTAGCTCCACTAGAGAAGCTGTTAGCGCAAGAAAGTAAAGATATCCGGTACGTGCAGTTGCAGACTGTCTCTCCAGAAGAGGTTTTGCAGGCTTTAGCTTTGATCATGCCTCGCTCTGATGTATATGTGGAGCCTACAGGCAAATTGGTGGTCTTACACGGGTCCAAGGAGACTTTAGATAGGGCAGAAGAGTTGATTTTAGCCCTAGATAATGCCGTTACTCCCCAGGTGAGGGTGGAGGATGGTCGTTCCCTCCTTGCTGTCTTTAAGGAATTAAGTGCCGAGCTAGGTTTGAGTTTGGTGGCAGATCCTGCCATTGAAAGCAAGCGTATTCACTTGGATGTACGTAATAAAAACCCAGAAGAGCTCATCAAGCAGATTCAACAATTGGTTCCCCTAAAGGTAGAAGTTACAGAGCACTCTCTCATGGTGGGTAATTTAGAGTATTCTAACCAGGAGCGTTTGAAGGTCTATCGGTTGAATTATGCGGATCCACTGGCTACTATGGAAGCTCTTTCTATGTTTGTTAGTCCTGACAAAATCCGAGTGGATGAGCCTCGGAAGAGCGTGGTTGTAGGTGGGACAGATGCTCTATTAGCAGAGGTGGATCTGTTCTTAGTGGACTTTGATCAACCAGCACCTCAGGTACTGTTAGAAGTTTGGATTCAAGAGATGACAACTGATGCCCTACAAAACTTAGGTGTGGAGTGGAAGGGTACTCCCCAAGTCTCTGGAGGAGATGCCCCCATTTTTCTGGAGTTAGAATGGGAGCCATGGGAGTTGGTCTTAGCTATAAAGGCCCTCGAAGATCAGGATGAGGCCAAACTTTTAGCGAATCCCAAGATTGCTACTTTAAGTGGCGAAGCGGCTAGCATCTTTGTCGGTGATCGGGTGCCAGTGGTTCTCACCGCTGAGGATGGAACACGTACGATGGAGTTTTTGGAATCAGGGATCAATCTCAAGGTTACACCCCGCATTTCGGAAGATGAGTACATTACAATCTTAGTGCAACCAGAAGTGAGTACTTTTATCTGGAGATCAGACAGTGAGTATCCCCAGATTAGGACTAGGGAAGCTGAGACTAATGTGCGGGTGAAAAATGGACAACCAATTGTTTTGGGAGGCCTTTTACAGGAGCAAGAAACGGAGCTAATTACGAGGATTCCTTTCATCTCTCAATTACCCGTACTCGGTAAACTCTTCCAGTGGAAGGAAACGAAGAAGAGCCAAACTGAGATGACTATTTTCCTTATTCCCAGGATCGTAGAGGGGGACCAGGGTGTGGTGAACCAAGGTTTTTTTACCCCAGCCCAGTGACCAAAGAGCCTCAGCGAAATGATCCTAAATATACGCAAGGTTACTGGGTAGAGCTAGACAAAGCACGCTTAGCAGGGGGGGTGAGTGCAGAAACACAGGGTTGGGAAGTAGGAGCAGGAGCAGTCTATAAAGAGGACTCGTTTGGACTTACTGGCTATTTGCAATATGGTATACCTTTTTTACAGGGCCGATTGCAGGTTGATCTAATGTCGGACAAGCAATGGCAACCTCACATTGCGCTAGGCGTGCCTCTACCCCTTGGAACAGTAAAGTTTGAACCTCATATTTTGTGGACCCTAGGGAAGGACTCTAAACCTAAACTAGGACTCCGTGTGCAGTATCAGTTTTAAACACAAGAGACTCATCTAAAGGAGGAAGAACAATGTTAAACAAGATTAGAAAGATGCTTAAACAGCAAGAAGGTTTTACCCTGGTTGAACTCATGATCGTAGTAGTAATCCTAGGGATTATCTCTGGGATCGGGATTCAACAGTATGGGAAGGTGCAGGACAAGGCAAGAGTCTCTGCTCATAATGCAAATGTCAAGATTATCACAAGCGCAGCAAACATGTATTTGATGGTGAATGATTCTATACCAGCAAATATAGACGCGTTGGTTGATGGCGGCTTCTTGGACGCAGTGCCCAAGAATCCTTATGGCGAGGGTGAGACTATACAGGATAATAAGGGCACATACGCATTAACGGTTACCCAAGAGGGAAACTTCTTTAAGATTAATGTTGAGCCAGGAGCGATTTCGGAGTAAGGTGTATTGGGTTGTCTAAGCGTAGCTTGTAATGTTTAGGAGGTGAACCACGATGGGATTGAGAGACGAACAAGGCATGATAGCCATTGGTGTAGCTCTAATGCTCATCGTGGTTCTTGCCCTCTTTGGTGGAGTGTTATGGCAGTACAGTATGGCCGAAATGCAACGTGTGGTCCGGACAGAGCGTGATCTCAAGGCTCTGTTTCTTGCCAAATCCGGGGCTGAGGCGGTGATGGCCGCTTGGATTGAGGCTCCCCATAATGGGAAGCCTCAAGGTGCTATGGATAGGATTTATTGTGATTCAGAGTCTGGCCAGTTTCAGTGTAACGAACCTGAAGACCTCCTAGGCTATGTGGATGTCGTGGTCACTAAGATTGACGACCCGGATAGTGAGAGGAATCAACTTACCGAGATCGTTGCAACAGCTGTTGTAGAAGGAGTCAGTCGTCAGGTTAAGGTGACTACCTATCCTCACTTATTGGGTCACGACGAGTCGTTAAAGTGGTATAACGAGCAAACGGGAGTGATCCGTTCCACAGATGCCGCGGCAGATGAATTGGTGATCGTGCGTAGTCAGCGACCGATTCACTTCCAAAAAGATGCGGAACTGCCAAGTGTAACTGGATTCACTTCACCCATGATTTTATTTGAACGTGCCTTAGACCTAGGCTTTGATCAGCAAACCGAATACCGAATCTGGCCAGAGCTTGGTAGCTACACTGAAAAAGTACTACCAATTCGTGCTGAGACGATTTTCTTTGATGATGTGGTTCTTTTAGATCTACCCATTACAGGTGGACGGTTTTCGATGAACTTTACGGTCACCCTACAGTTGCCACCAGGGGAATTCGGCATTCCGGGAAGTGAAATCCCCGGGGCGGAGCCCGCTGCCCGTTATGGAAAAGTTTATTTTGACGGTAGCACCGCAGCTATCCAAAAGTTTAGATGGCGTAGAACGTGGTTTATCGTGTACTTGTATCGCATTGAACTAAATGGAAGTCCAGTTCCTCTAAAAACCCCCGAGAATCAGAATTTGGCGGGGCGCGCTTTCTACTTTAGGGATGGCACTGACTTATCTAACATAGGGCCAAAGGATCTTATTCCCATGGGTAATGAGGGAGAAAGACGAAATGAACTTAGGGAAATCAAGCCTTTTATCTGGGAGTGAGGTGAGGTCAATGGGTAGATTCTTGGATAATGGGGGGTTTACTCTTCTAGAAGTCATAGTAGCTATTGTAATCATCTCCACCTTGGCAGCTGCCTTCGCACCCCTCATTGCATCTAGTATTCAACGAATTCAATGGGCGGGCCGAAAAATGGAAGAGCTCTATGCACAAAGGGGCCAAATGGAACGGTTCTTGGTAACAGAAACATTCCAAGAGGAACAAGTGCTGACTGTCTCCCAAGGAGACGACTTTTCTAGAGTAATCAAAGGCGGAATTATCAGAGTCGGCGACTTTGT
Source organism: Firmicutes bacterium UBA4996 (assembly GCA_002396805.1). Taxonomy (GTDB): domain Bacteria; phylum Bacillota; class Limnochordia; order Darwinibacteriales; family Darwinibacteriaceae; genus UBA4996. The sequence continues at coordinate 261,339 of DGYW01000064.1, forward strand.
TTCTTTCTTGCCATATAAGGAACAGTAGGATGTGT
>DGYW01000064.1:261777-262843 GCA_002396805.1 Firmicutes bacterium UBA4996
GAGCGCAATGCTTTGGAAAAGGATGATCACTATCTTTTTACCCAAGATGGAGTGGTTGTGCTTAGAACACAGCTGAGTGATCAAGTTCTAACAGGGGTTAATCTTGAATTGGCGGATTATGTTCTAGAGTTTGATCGTAGCCGCAACCAGACAGGAGATCCTTTGGAAGATGCGTTGTGGATTAGGCTTTCGTCGCAAAATCCACGAGTGCAATATTCCTTACAATCGGATATACAAGTACTCAATCTGCGTTTGAGTGGAATCGAAGGGAACGGGCCCGCTGATGCTGTTTATTTCACGAAGACTCTTTCTGAAGTGGAGCGCGAAGAAGCGCGCATCGTACGTAGGCGTTGTTTCCTGGGACGAGTAGTCTTTGAGCCCGACGCGGCAGAGCTATTAGTCCTTAGGAGCTTTAGAGACAAGGAGCTATCTAGTAATCGGGTGGGCAGAATGGTTATCGACTTTTATTACGCTATTTCTCCAACAATCGCTAATTTTTTGGACGCCCAACCTTTAGCGCGTATAACAACCAGATTTGCCGTGCGGGGGATTGTTACCGTAATTAGTCGTTTAACTTAAGGCTCTGTTGGTCAGTGTATGTCCAAAAAATGGTTTTAATGGAGAATTTTGGGCACCCTAGAGAAAATGATGACCCTTGTGTTCTTTACTTGTGGCATATATGGTTGTTTAATGCTCTATATTTGGTTAGCTTTCTATTCCTAATCTACATTGTGGAGAGTTGTGACATGGAGGTTCTTGTGGTTTTTCTAGCATTTCTATTTGGTCTTATCTTTGGTAGTTTCTTTAATGTGGTCATTTATCGTTTGCCGAAAGGCATGTCGGTTGTAAAGCCAGGCTCAAGTTGCCCGAAATGTGGCCATCGGTTGGGTCCTTTGGAGCTAGTTCCAGTGGTGAGTTATCTGTTGCAAAAAGGGCGGTGTCAGTCCTGCGGCGAGCCTATTGCTTGGCGTTATCCTATAGTTGAATTAGGAACGGGCTTAGGATTTGCTTGCATCGCTTGGCAGAGCTCTTCCCGGATTGAACTGGCGGTTGGCCTCGTGTACTT
>DGYW01000019.1:0-11498 GCA_002396805.1 Firmicutes bacterium UBA4996
TCTTCCGATTCAACGTTTGACTAATTTTTTGAGCAATGATATAATTAGCTTGCCCTGCCCTAAGTTATGCTTAGGGCCATTTGTCCAGAGGGGAGGTGGAGCTACGGTGCGTGAATATGAGCTAATGGTTATCTTTGCCCCGCAACTCGATGAAGAGAGTTTAGCGGCCCGAATCGAGAGAACCAAGGAGCTGATTACTAATATCGGCGGTGAGATCGAAAAGGTCGACAAGTGGGGTAAACGGCGATTTGCTTATGAGATTAACGATAACACCGAAGGCTTCTATGTGGTGATCGATTTTAAGGCAGAAAGCGGAACGACTTCCGAGGTCGAACGAATTCTTAAGATCACCGATGAAGTCGTACGTTATCTGCTCGTTCGAAGAGATCAAGAATGAGCAAAGGAGTGACTCAAGGTGTTAAACAAGATTATTCTAATTGGGCGACTCGTAGCTGATCCACAATTGCGTTATACCCAGTCGGGTATCGCAGTAACTAATTTTACTCTTGCAGTAGATCGTCCCTTTACTTCCCAGAGTGGGGAGAGGGAAGCGGATTTCATTGATATTGTCACCTGGCGTAAGCAGGCTGAGGTTTGTGCCAATCACCTTAATAAGGGACGCCTAGTGGCTGTGGAGGGACGTCTGCAAATTCGTTCCTACGATGATCAAAATGGTATTCGCCGCAAAGCTGCAGAAGTTGTGGCCGATCAGGTGCGCTTCTTAGATCGAGCGCGAGATTCAGGATCCGACCACTATGAATCAGCAGATGGACCGCCCGAACCAGAATTTGACGACATTCCGTTCTAATTTGCTTGGTTTGGAGGCGAGATAATGGCTAGAGAAAGAGGTCGTAGAGGCAGAAGAAAAGTTTGTTCTTTCTGTGTCGATAAAATCGAACAGATTGATTACAAAGAAGTTGGTCGTCTACGCCGGTACATTACAGAGCGTGGCAAGATTTTACCACGTCGCATTTCTGGCAACTGTGCAAAGCATCAACGGCAGCTTACAAGTGCGATCAAACGGGCCCGTTACGTGGCACTGATGCCTTACACGCTGGATTAAAGTCTTAGGGAGCAGCTTCAGCTGCTCCTTTTTGAAATCTGGATTGAGAATCCAAGAAAAGGTGAGTTCATGAAAACACGTTCACTTACAGAAGGGGCCATGCTCGGTGCCATTACCGTATTAGTAACCATCATTGGTGAATATTTGGGAATTCCAGCCCTTATTGTCCCTGTGCCCTTAATTCTGCTGGTCTACCGTCAAGGCTTTCGGCTAGGTATTATTTCCGCGATAGCGGCAGCCCTAATTTCCAGTTTGGTTGCGGGTCATGTCTTTTCTGGCTTGTCTATCATAATTTGGGGATTTGTGGGCGTGTCCCTAGGAATGGCCCTGCGAGAAAAGTTCTCCTTTTCCAAACTTATGGTAGTAGGTGTCCTATCTAACTTGGTTGTCATGGGCCTTAATGTCCTTCTGTATTCCTTAATATTTGGGGGAAATCTCTTCACCGAAATGTTGGGTCTGATGGTGGAGGCGATTCAACAAGCCATGACAGTTTGGGAAGGTCTTGGAGTTAGTGGTGAGGCTATAGCTAAATACGAACGGATGTTAGATATTGTTCCCTTCATTATTAAGTTTGGACTACCCTCTCTCTTGCTCATTTACTCATTGGTCATGAGCTATGTGAACTTGTTAATCATCCGCTTGATTTTGAGGCGGATGGGCGATGACATTCCTTGGGTTGTTCCTTTTACCGAGTGGAGAATATCCTCCTTATATGCTTTACCACTATTGGTGGGGATGTTCCTCACCGTGCAAGCCCAAGTAACTACTATGGCATCTTGGCTGCAGTTTCTTGGACTAAATTTGTTTATTATCTTTTTTCACATCTATTTAGTGGTAGGCTTAGCTATTGTATGGCATTATTTTAAGCGTAAGAAAGTAGCTGGGTTCCTGAAGGTGTTGTTTATATTTCTACTTTTTGCTATGGAGCCCTTGGTCTTAGCGGTAGTCTTTTTAGGCATATCTGATGGCCTCTTTGATTTTCGTAAACTGAAGGCCGAACCAAAAACAGAAGAATAAGAAAGGTGGGTGTGCAAATGAAGGTTATTCTTCAACAAGATGTGAAGAACATCGGGAAAAAAGGTGAAATAGTAGAGGTTGCGGAGGGGTATGGTCGCAACTATTTAATTCCTCGAGGCTTAGCAGTAGAAGCTAGTGCAGGTAATGTACGCAAGGCTCAACACCAAAGGGATACCGAGTCGAACAAAGCTGCTCGGGAACTGAAGGAAGCTCAAAAGATCGGTGCCAAGATCAAGGAACAGGATGTACAGGTGTCTGCTCGAGTAGGTGAAGGAGGCAAGCTCTTTGGTTCCATTACCACCCAAGAAATTGCTGATCAGCTTCGACGTCACTTCTCGGTAGAAATTGACAAGAGGAGAATCGACTTAAAAGAGCCAATTAAGAGCCTGGGAACACATCCTGTCACAGTGAAGGTGCACCCTCAGGTCCATGTGACTATCAAGGTGAAGGTTGTGGCAGAATAGGGAATATTTGTGTGAAGGGGACATCCTAATTGGAGACGTTTTTATTGGATAAGGAGACTGCCCTAGAAAAGCAGATTTCCGCATTACTCACAATTCTAGCAGAAGTTCATGGGGCAGATCAGCTCGTTTTGAAAGCTGGTAAGTTGGACTCTCTAGAACTAATGCAATCAGAGAAGCTAGAGGATAGGGTCTTGGCCTTGGAGCGTCTCATCCACGAAGATCCAACTATTGTGGACCAACGCTCTCCCGGAGAGGTTGAAGAGGTCTTAGATGAACTAGGCGACTATCTAGCAGAACTATTGGCACGGCGCACGGTAGAAGACGAGCTGGAGCGCAAGATTAGCGCGAGAATGCAGGAGCGCCATTTGGACTATATTAAAGAGATTCGTCTCCAGGTGCTCAAAGAAGAGGCTGGTCCAGATAATGCTCAGACTCTAAAAAAGTACGCTGAACTAGAATTACTAGAGCAGCGCAACTTAGCGCGCTCCACGACAGAATTGATGCGGCCCCAGACTCTAGAGGAAGTAATTGGTCAAGACGAGGCCATTAAGTCCCTCCTAACCAAACTTAGTTCACCCTATCCTCAACATATTTTAGTCTACGGACCACCCGGAGTAGGCAAAACCACCGTGGCTCGTTTGGCGCTGCAATATGCTAAGACCAAGAGTTATACACCTTTTGCAGAAGAAGCTCCCTTCGTGGAGGTGGATGGTACTACCTTGCGCTGGGATCCTCGTGAAGTGACCAATCCGCTCTTGGGTTCGGTTCATGATCCTATCTACCAGGGGGCTAAACGGGATTTGGCTGAAGGTTCGGTGCCAGAACCCAAACTAGGTTTAGTTACAGAGGCCCATGGTGGCGTTTTATTCATTGACGAAATTGGCGAATTAGATTTGATTTTGCAAAACAAACTCCTTAAGGTTTTAGAGGACAAGCGGGTCATCTTTGAGTCTTCGTACTACGATCCCCATGATCCTCAGATTCCCAAGTATATTCATCAGCTCTTTACGAAGGGAGCTCCGGCAGATTTTATTTTGATCGGAGCCACTACTAGGGATCCTTCGGAGATTAGTCCTGCCTTTCGTTCGCGTTGTGCCGAAGTGTTCTTTAATCCGCTAACTCCGCCAGATATTGTCCGAATTGTGGAGTCTGCAGCCGAACGTTTGAATGCTGAGCTCGAAGAGGGTGTGGCCGATTTAGTAGCCGAATACACCATCGAAGGTCGGCGGGCAACTCGACTGTTGGCAGACGCCCATGGTGTAGCCCTTTACGGGGGAGCCAACGAAGACGAGACAGTCTTGGTAACTAAGGCCCATATGCAAGAGGTGATCCAATCAGCTCGCCTCAGCTCCTATGTGGGGACTAAGGCTTCAGCAACTAAAGAAGTGGGACGGGTCTTGGGTCTAGGTGTGAGCGGTTATTTGGGTTCTATTTTAGAAATAGAGGCTGTAGCCTTTCCGAGTAAAGAACCAGGTAAGGGTTTGGTTCGTTTTAATGATACAGCTGGAAGTATGGCTAAGGATAGTGTCTTTAACGCGGCTTCTGTCTTTCGGGCCATTACTGGTGAGGACTTGAACAATTATGATGTCCACGTAAACGTCATTGGTGGGGGTAACATAGATGGACCGTCCGCTGGTGTTGCTATTCTGACTGCGATTATTAGTGCCGTCAAGGGTTTGCCGGTACCCCAGGATATTGCGGTCACCGGTGAGATTTCCATTCGAGGAAAGGTGAAGGCAGTTGGTGGTCTCCACCCTAAAATTTATGGAGCCAAACAGGCTGGGGTCAAAACGGTATACATTCCAAGCGAGAACTGGGATAGTATTTCCCAAGTGACAGAAAGTGTAGAGGTTGTGCCCATCGCCAACGTGGCTGAATTTCTCAAGGTGATTTTTCAAACCGACATTCCTGACTTAGGATGGCGTAAGGCCACTTAATTCTGTAGCAAGCACATCTCCCCCCTCTTATTTAGGGGGGATTTTTGTCAGGAATTGCAGGTAGTGCTGTGACGTGTTACACTAATACTAGAGTTTACGGGAAGAGGGGGGAAGATGAGTGACCGGTGGTTGTTTAAGTATTAAAGCGAACAATGATGAAGACGGTTGGCGGTGCTCATCTTCGCACCAACAACTCACTACTCCTGACTTGGTGTAGGTTTGCACATCTGGACAGGATGTTGTTCGTTTTTATACTCCAAATTTGCTTGAAGGAGGATAAAAACATGGAGATTATGGATTCACGAGATTTAGAACAATTATTGAGAAATAAGGACTTCAAGACTATCCGCACAGAACTACCACTAATGCGGGATGCCGACATTGCCTTTGTAATCGAAGACCTCAGTCCGGAAAACGCCATCTTGGTTTTCCGCACCCTACCTAAGGATCGGGCCGCCGAAATTTTCGCTTACTTAGCTAGCGAGATGCAAGAGCACATTATTGGAGCTATTACGGATCAAGAGGTTGGCAGCCTCATTAATCAACTATACGTAGACGATGCCGCGGACTTTTTAGAGGAACTACCTGCCAATATGGTAAAACGGGTTTTGAAGAATGCTTCACCAGAAACAAGAGCGCTGATTAACGAGTTTTTGCAATACCCTCCCGAATCGGCCGGAAGCATCATGACTGCAGAATTTGTAGACTTGAAAAAGGACATGACGGTGGCCCAAGCCTTTACAAGGATTCGGCGCATCGCCATTGATAAGGAAACCGTGTACACTTGCTACGTCATCGATGCTAACCGTCATTTGGAGGGGGTCATCACGGTTAAGCGGCTCTTTTTGGCCACCGATGAAACGGTGTTGGACGACATCATGGAAACTAACGTTATTTACGCCTACACCACCGATGACCAAGAAGAGGTAGCTCAGTTGTTTGCTAAGTATGATTTACTATCACTTCCTATTGTTGATCACGAACACCGACTCGTGGGAATCGTTACTGTAGACGACGTTGTTGAGGTTATACATCAAGAGGCCACAGAAGACTTCCAAAAGATGGCGGCTATGGCTCCCTCAGAGAAACCTTATCTCAGGACTAGTGTTTTCTCTTTGGCTAAACATCGAATCACTTGGTTGATGATTTTGATGATTTCGGCCATGATCACTGGGGGTGTTTTGGCAAAATATGAGGCAGCGTTTATCGCGCTACCTCTACTAGTTACGTTTATTCCAATGTTAACAGACACAGGTGGTAATGCCGGTTCGCAAAGCTCCACTTTGGTAATTCGGGGTATGGCCTTAAACGAGATTTCTACCAAGGACTTTGGCAAGGTGTTCTTGAAGGAGTTGGCCGTAAGTCTGCTGGTTGGTTTGGCCCTGTCTATTGTCAATTTTGGGCGCCTCCTGCTTATGTATCCAGGAGAATACATGATTGCGTTTACTGTTTCGCTAGCCCTCTACTTCACTGTGGTTCTAGCTAAAACGGTAGGAGGCATTCTGCCCCTCGTAGCTAAGCTATTTAATACAGATCCAGCTATCATGGCAGCACCGGTTATCACCACCATCGTGGATGCTTTTTCCCTAATTATTTACTTTAAGATTGTGGAAGCACTCTTGTTTTAATGTGGGCACCAGGTGATGCCTTAAAAACGTAGATCTCTGGTTCGATCATCGTTTCGCGCTTATATTTTTCTAAAATTTGTTTCTTAAAAAGGGGTAGGCTGGCCTGGGGCACCAAGGAGACTGTGCATCCACCAAAACCTGCCCCTGTCATGCGTGAACCTAAGGTTCCAGGAAAGTTTTGGGCTAACTCTGCTAAAAGATCTAGTTCGGAGCAGCTAACTTCAAAATCATGTTGTAAACTATGGTGGGAGGCGTTTAGTAACAAACCAAACTCCTTGAGATCACCTTGCTCTAAAGCGGTGATTGCCTTTAGCACCCGGTGGTTTTCTGTCACCACATGGCGCGCTCGTTGGGCTAGCACCGGAGGTAAAGCATTAACCAAGGGCAAGTGCTCTATAGTAACATCTCTTAAAGCGGCAATTGTTGGTAGAGCTGCTTGCAAGAGCTTTACCGCTTCTTCACATTGCAGACGTCGTGTATTGTACTCTGAACTGACTAGACCCCGCTTCACCCCACTATTAATTACTACTACCGCATAGCCTTGTTCCTCAAAAGGAGTACGAATCAGTTCGTACTCTAGGCTACGGCAATCAAGAAAAAGGGCACGGTCTGCTTTACCCATCATGGAGGCAAATTGATCCATGATGCCAGAAGCAACCCCAACAAATTCGTTTTCGGCCCTTTGCGCTATTTTTACTAGTTCCACGCGATTCACATTGTAGCCATGCAGTTTATCGATTAGCAAAGCGGTGGCCACTTCTAGGGCCGCGGAAGACGAAAGGCCTGCACCTTGCGGTACATTACCTTGAAGTACAATATCCATGCCTCGCAGCTCAAAACCTGCCTTAAGAAACTGGTGGCACACTCCCCGTAGATAATTAGTCCATTTTAGCCGTTCTGTGGCAGTGATGTTATCCAAACTAAAGCTAGTCTTAGCTTCATAATCTGCGGAATAAAGATTAACAGTTGACGTGTTATTCAAAGCCCCCACCATAGCAATTCCCGCATCAATAGCCATGGGAAAGACATAACCATCATTATAATCTGTATGCTCGCCTAAGAGATTCACCCGCCCTGGAGCCCATACTGACGTAGGGTTCTTAGTATTAGGAAAGGTCTCTCTAAACAGTGATTCTAAGTGATCAAAACTTAGCTTAGTCACTTATCCCATCCTTTCTGGCAGATCTTAGTCTTTCTGCCTGGTCTTCGGGGCTCATATCTGTAATAAAGGTGCCCGCTCCTGACTCTACACCGGCTAAGTACTTGAGTTTATTTGCGGTTCGATTGAGGGGATAAAACTCAATATGGAAATGGTAATGAGGGTAATCACCCTTAGGTGGAGCTTGGTGTAGTACCATCATATAGGGTAGGGAAAACTCGAATAAGGCATCGTACTTTTGGAGAACTTGCTTCAGGATTTGAGCCAATTCTGCCTGGTCCTCGGTAGTGAAATCCGCGAGGTTTTGGAGATGGCGCCTAGAGTACACATGGACTTCGTAGGGATAGCGAGCAAAAAAGGGTACAAAAGCTGTGAAGAGCTCGTTCTCAGCCACAATCCTCACCCCATCCTCCCGTTCTTCCGCGAGGATGTCGCAATAAAGGCAGGTCCCCGTCTCTGCTTCATGCTCGAGGGCGGCCTCCAATTCTTTCTCTAGCGTGGGGGGAATAAAGGGAAAGGCGTAGATTTGACCATGGGGATGGCTAAGGGTTACCCCCACCGCATCACCTTTATTCTCGAAGATTAATACATATTGAATATTAGGCTTTTGCCCTAGTTCAATATAACGGTCTGTCCACACTTGGATCAGGTTTTGGATATGTTCTTCCGACTCCTGGGCTAGTGTACTATCGTGGCGGGGAGAATAGAGGACCACCTCACAGACTCCCTCCGCTGGAGCCGTTTGATACAGAGCGCTGCCTTCCACTTCAAGTGGTGGCGGTGGTTGAGTTAATGATGAAAACTTGTTTTGAAAGACGACGATTTCGTAATCCTCAGCAGGGACCTCCGTAGGAAACTCCCCAGGCAAAGTGGGGCAGAGGGGGCAAAATTCCGCCGGGGGCTTATAGGTCCGATCTTGGCGGTGTGTAGCCACAATCACCCATTGCTTGAGTTGGGGATTCCAACGTAACTCTGACATACCATCACTCCCAATCGCGTTTAGTTTTCAAGATTACTTGTTTTTCTTCGGAAAAGTATAGAATATAATGTAGCGACCATCTTCCTTTTGCTTCACTTCTTTTTTCACGGGAGATCACCTCCTAATTCTTCCAACTCCATTCTATAAAAAAGTTCACCTAGAATTCAAGGGAATTAGCCTTAGAACGGGAAAATACTATAGAGAACTTAATTCACGAAAGTGGAGGAGATTACTTATGCGTAAGATTATTCAAACTGACAAGGCTCCAGCAGCTGTGGGACCTTATAGTCAAGGAGTGCGTGCCGGTAACTTTTTATTCATTTCTGGTCAGCTAGGCGTAGATATGAGTACAGGGCAAATTGCCTACGACTGTGTGGAAACTCAAGCGAAGCAGGTGTTAAACAACTTGCAAACCATTGCCCAAGCAGGGGGAAGCAGTTTAGCTCAAGCCCTCAAGGTTACAGTATACCTCACGAGTATGGATGATTTTGATAAGATGAACACCGTTTATGCCACTTTCTTCCCAGAAAATCCACCTGCCCGGGTTTGTGTAGAAGTGGGACGTTTACCCAAGGGTGTGCACGTGGAGATGGATGTAATTTGTTGGGTTGACTAAATATGTCAAGGGCAAGGGGGAAAATGAATGCCCAAGTTAAGAGTGGTCGTTTTGTACGGCGGACGTTCTGGTGAACACGAGGTTTCATTGGTCTCGGCCCGTTCTGTTATGGACGCCTTAGACCAGGAGAAATACGAGATAATACCCATCAAAATTGAGCAAGATGGTAGCTGGAGCGGTGATTTAATCATCCAGGGCGATCCGGGGCGCAACCCAGATTTTGATGTGGTCTTTCCTGTCTTACATGGTCCCTTTGGTGAAGATGGTACTGTGCAGGGACTTCTAGAACTGGCCAACCTACCTTATGTAGGTGGAGGAGTAGCCTCTTCTGCGGCGGCAATGGATAAGGCCATTATGCGCGCTCTGTTTGCTCAGGCTGGTCTACCCCTGGTTCCTTGGGAAGTGGTGTTCACTTATGAGTGGGACGACGCTCCTAAGGCAATCCACAGCCGCCTAGAAGAACGCTTGGGGTATCCCATGTTTGTCAAACCGGCAAATTTAGGGTCCAGTGTGGGGATTAGCAAGGTGAAAGCACCTGAAGAGTTACCCCAGGCTATGGAGCTAGCCTTACAGTATGACCGCAAGGTAGTGGTAGAACAAGGTGTGCTTAATGCTAGGGAAATTGAATGTAGTGTGTTAGGTAACAACCGGCCCCAGACTTCTGTTTTAGGGGAAATCGTACCAGCCCACGACTTTTATGATTATGTGGCTAAATATCACAATGAAAAATCCCGCTTGATCATCCCTGCACCACTAGGGGCTGAACAAACGAAGCAGATTCAAGATTACGCCCGTCGCGCTTTTGAAGCGGTAGATTGTGCAGGTCTTGGCCGAGTAGACTTCTTGCTTGATTCTAAAGGTAAAGTGTTCGTGAATGAAATCAATACTTTGCCAGGCTTTACCCAAATCAGCATGTATCCTAAACTATGGGAACACTCAGGCTTACCCTATGGGCTGCTCTTGGATCGTCTAATTGAGCTAGCCTTAGAACGACATGGGGAAAAGCAGAAATTACGAACCAGTGCATTTTGAGGTAGGTGATGGCAGCTCGCCATGATCATCACAGATCTGTGGAAATATTTTGGAGATGAACTTGTTTTTAGGGAAATTACAGCCTCCATTGGTCCCACCGACCGCATCGGTTTGGTGGGGGCCAATGGGGTAGGCAAAACCACCTTGTTGAAAACTCTAGTAGGTGAATTGAGCCCAGATCGGGGCCAGATTAGTAGGCCAGGCGGATTCACCCAAGGTTACTTGTGGCAGGCGATTCCCTCCACTCAACAAACCCTGCAGGACTTTTTGGTAGAACCCTTTGCTCAGCAAATTAGTCTTGAGGAAACCATGCGTGATTTAGAGCAAGAGATGGCTAGCTTGGAGCCGGGTTCGGAGTTAGACAAGATCATGGAAGCATACGCTCGGGCCCAAGCTAGTTTTGAACATGGCGGTGGCTACGACTATTTAGTGCAAATTAATTGGGTCATAACAGGGCTCGGCTTTACTGACCAAGACTTACTCAGGAGTCTGCATACCTTTAGTGGGGGCGAGCAGATGCGGGTGGGTTTAGCTCGCTTGCTGTTAGATCGTCCGTCATTATTAGTCTTAGATGAACCAACCAATCACCTAGATGTTGATGCTATTCAATGGTTGGAGGGCTTTTTAAGCAGTTACCCCCACGCTTTTATAGTTGTATCCCATGATCGCTACTTTTTGGACAAGGTAACCACGCGTATTTGGGAACTGAGGCAACATCGCCTCGAACAGTACCGTGGTAATTATTCAGAGTACTTGCCCCAGCGAGAGCTCAGGCAAGAACAGTTGGAGGAGAATGTAGAAAAGCAGCAACAAGAACGGGTGCGGATGGAGGCTTTTATCCAAAAGTTTGGTGCGGGGACAAGGGCTCGCCAGGCGAAGAGTATAGAGAAAAAGCTAGCCCGTTTACCCGAGTTGGAGGCCTTGACCCAAGACCCCACCATGGTTTTTCGTTTCGAACCCCAGCGTCAATCGGGTAATAATGTGGTCGCCTTAGAAAATATTCAAAAATCTTATGGTTCCGAACGTATTTTGCGGGGCATCACTACCCAAGTGAAGCGAGGTGAGCGGATCGCCCTCCTCGGGCCTAATGGTAGCGGTAAGAGTACCTTACTGAAAATCCTAGGCGGAGAGCTGAATTTCCAGGGAGAGTTGCACTGGGGAACAGGAGTGGATTTGGGCTACTTTTCTCAACAAATTAGTTTCACGTCTGGTAATACCGTCCTGGAAGAACTTTATGACGAGCATCGTCTAGAACTAGGCGTGCTCCGTTCGGTCTTGGCTCGCTTTTTATTTAAAGGTGAAGATGTGTTTAAGCAAACTACTATTCTTAGTGGTGGCGAAAAAAATAGGCTGGCCCTCGCTAAACTGCTGTTACATCGCCCTAATTTGCTCTTGCTAGATGAGCCAACTAACCATCTGGATATTTTTGCTAGAGAGGCTTTAGAAGAAGCTTTGAAGGACTTTAGTGGAACGATGATCTTTGTTTCCCACGATCGCTATTTTATTGAAAAGCTGGCCACTAAAATTTGGGCCTTAGATGGGGGTCGACTCCAGGAGTTTGTGGGCGGTTTTAGTGCCTATGAAGAGGCTAAGCGAGTTCGAG
>DGYW01000019.1:11721-47662 GCA_002396805.1 Firmicutes bacterium UBA4996
CCAAACCCAGGCTAAACGATCCAGGCGTGTTTTAGAGCGAGAACGGGAGGAGCTCGAATCGGCCATACTTCACTTGGAGAAGGATAAATCCCGGTTGGAGCTGGAGCTTGGTTCTCCAGAGCTTTATCAAAATGAAACCAAAAGTGTCCAAGTCATTCAAGAGTACGAATATGTGAAGGAAGAGTTATCACGGAAATATGAGGCTTGGGAAAGCCTGATAGATGAGGCGCAGGAAGGATGAGGGTAGTGTCTGGCCAGAAGAGTAAGGGTGTATTATTACGGGGAGTGGAAGGGATGCCCATCCAGGTTCCCCGAGAAATCTTAAAATGCCAGGCCATCTTAGGTCCCTTACCTACACTGGTGTGGATTAACTTGGTGGCCCTATCTCAGCTAGGGATGCCTTTGCAGATCGATGCTTTGGCCCAGCAAATAGGTTCAGATAAGCGGGAGGTTAGCCAAGCCTTAGCCCTCTTAGCGGATCGAGGTTGGATTAACGATGAAGGATTGGAGATTCAGCTGGTCTTGCCGACATCTCAGGAGGTGGCCCCCACTAGCGAAGGTGTGCTCGATGCCGAACAGGCTGCCTACGAATGGCTCATTGAGTATTGGTCTACCCGGGTCGCTGCCCCTTCTCCAGACGAAATGCGAAAACTATTCTTCTGGATGGAGCGGAAAGGTATGTCCCATGAGGTGATTGCGGTGGCTATTGAAGAGATGTGTGTGGCGGTTGCGAATCCGAACTTTCCCTATTTGGAGGGGATCTTGCGCAATTGGCATGGGGTAGGTATCCGTACTTATAATGATTTACTAGAAAATACTCATTTGACTAAGGTGTTGGCACCCATTGCGGCTAAGAAGGAACCTAGCCCTGCCCAAAAACGCTGGAAGGAGGTTTTCCCCGATGAATTTGACTGATCCAAGTACTATCTATGACTTACCCATGGACCTAAACGCGGAACGTCAGGTCTTGGGAATTCTAATTAAATATCCCACTCAGGTCGATCGGGTGATTGATCGCCTACGACCGGCCCATTTCTACGATCTTACCCACCGGCGTATTTATGAGATTATCGTGAGCCTTTACCATAAGCAAGGCAGGATTTCTTATACTCAGATTTATAATCGCCTAAGGGCTGATGGAATTAGTCCCACCCCTGCTGAACTGCTGATTCCTCTCACCGAATCCTTTGTGGCCCTCAGTGAGCTGGATCCAAGCGTATCTATTTTACTGCACCGAGAGGCGATGCGCCGTTTAGTACGGGCGAGCGATAGCATTAAGGCCATGGCTTTGGATCCCAAGAATGATGATCTCGAAGAGGTGCAAGCTAGGGCCCAGGAACTAATTTTTTCTGCCAGCCAGGCAACTAATGCAGATGCCGACGACGCCAAAAACCTGCTGGAAGTTCTTAATAAATGCTACTTAAACCTCTTAAAAAGGCGAGAGGGTATTGATGATTCATATGGTCTGTCTGTCCGTTACCCTTCGATTGATGGAATGACCACGGGCTTTAAGAAGGGTGACCTAATTATTTTGGCCGCCCGTCCCAGTATGGGCAAGACTGCCCTAGCTTTAAATATGGCCGCAAATGTGGCCAAGCGTAATATTCCGGTATTAATCTTCAGTTTGGAGATGGATGACGAGCAAATCGGTGATCGAATTGTTCTTGGTGAACTATTCGGGCACAAACAAGATGGTGAGTTTATGGTCTCATCCCACGAGTACCAAACCAAACTTACTGATGAACAATTTCTAGTCACCCAAAAAGTCTTTAATGAGCTCTATCATCTACCTATTTCCATAGTTGATAAACGAGGCGTGACTGTGACTGAAATCAGGGCTAAAGCCCGGAAATTTAAGACTGAAAATCCAGATTTGGGTTTAATTATGATTGACTACCTGCAACTTATTAAGCCTCCTAGTGACTCTAATCGGAGTTGGAGCTTAATAGTAGGTGAGATGGTGCGCGAACTCAGGGACCTAGCAGGTGAGCTCGATGTGCCAGTAATTCTCCTTTCGCAGTTGAATCGTGGGGTTGAAAGTAGAGAAAACAAGCGACCCATGATGTCGGACTTGCGTGACTCCGGAAACATCGAGGAGTTCGCAGACGTGGTTATGTTCTTATATCGTGATGATTACTATTACCCCGATTTAGCCAAGGAGCAGGGAACCGAAGGATTGGTAGAGATAATTTTTGCCAAGCAACGGAAGGGTCCAACTGGGACTGTGCAACTAAGATTCATGAAAGAATACACTCGCTTTATTGAAGAATACACCAAATAGGGAGGTATGGCAGTGCCCTTAGAAGATAGATCTTTATATGACGAAGTCGAGCGGGTCAAGCTGCACTTTCTCAAGACCTGCGAAAGCCTAATGGCTCAAGGACGTCTCAAGGATGAGGAATTTCAGGGTATCATGGAGCTCCTGGATGCCATGAACGAATATGATGACAAGACCTTCCGCGCCGAGTTAAGTAGAGTGAGCAAGGGTATCAGCGATTTATTAGAATAGACCGGGTAGAAGAGTAGGAGTGAATGGCGTGACCCACATGGTTAACCCCTCCGTGGTACGGAAAATCATGAAAGAACGGGGCTTTAACACCAAAAAGCGTTTCGGTCAGAATTTCTTGATCGATCAGAACATTGTGCAGAAGATTGTGGCCAGTGCTAACTTAGAAGAAAGTGACTGGGTTCTAGAAATCGGGCCTGGCCTCGGTGCCTTAACCACTCTCATGGCCCAAGTAGCTAAACGGGTGGTAGCCATGGAAATTGACCGCGATCTTGTGGCCATTTTGGAAGAACTAATCCAGGAGCCTCGGATTAAGATTGTGGAAGGCGATGCCCTGGCCCTGGATTGGGCAGAGCTTTTGCAAGGGGCAGGCTGGCAAGGAGAACCCTTGAAATTAGTAGCTAATCTACCCTACTATCTTACTACCCCGTTAATCATGAAGGCACTAGAGAGTGATTTGCCCTTTGTAGATGTGGTGGTCATGGTGCAGCGGGAGGTGGCAGATCGAATTCTAGCTGATCCTGCCAGTAAGGATTATGGGGTGTTGAGCTTAGCTGTTCAGTATTATGCGCAGCCCTCCTTAGTGTTGAAGGTACCAAGGACAGTTTTCATGCCCGCTCCCAATGTAGATTCGGCAGTAGTGCACCTACAGCCCCGACCACCACAGGTAGAGGCACCGAAGGAACAGCTTTTTGAGGTAATTAGGGCGAGTTTCCAGCAGAGGCGCAAGACAGTACGCAATGCTTTGAAACCCCTGGTTGCTGAGTGGGGTCTTAGTTCCGAAGATTTAGACCGAGCTTTAGCAGCAGTCCAACTCGAGCCCACAATTCGCGGTGAACGCCTCAGTTTGGAGGATTTTAATCGCTTGACGAAAGAGCTAATGAAGGAGGTGTAGAGGAGATGGAGTTTATTAGTCCCACTAAAGGGAAACTCTCCTTTGATGAAGTGTTTGACGAAATCCTGAGTTATGCTTCGCGCTATCCGGAGGATAATTACCGTTTGATTATTGGCACTGATTCCCAAATTCGCGAAGAGACCTGCTTTGTGACTGCATTGATCGTGCACAGGGAAGGCAAGGGCGGAAGATTTTTCTATACCCGCAAGTGGGAAGAATACACCCATTCCCTCCGACAACGCATCTTTTACGAAGCTTCCCTAAGTTTGAACGTGGCTTCACTGTTCACTGAAAAACTGGCTGAATCTGGTCATGAATTGAATATGGAAATTCACTTGGATGTGGGAAATAATGGCGCTACGAAAACCTTGGTGAAGGAAGTCGTAGGTATGGTTAACGGATCTGGATATCTATGTCGGATCAAGCCTGACTCCTACGGTGCCTCCTCCGTGGCGGATCGTTACACAAAATAATTAATTTTTGTGTGCACAGACTCTTGACAGCCACCACGCACATTGGTAAAATATTAATTTTGGTTGACAAACCGTTCGCTTCCATGTTAGAATTATTTCGACAAAATGCAACAAGGACGGTGACAAAGGTGGCTGAGGAAATGAACACCATCCAGCAAATCAAGCTGGATTTAGAGTTGAGTATCGGTAAGCGAGTCAAGCTGAAAGCTAACCGCGGTCGCAAGCAAGTCCTAGAAGCTGAAGGCGTCATCGAAAACACTTATCCCAAGATTTTTATCGTGAAGTTAGATAAATCCCACTCTGTCCGGCGTGTTTCATACACCTATGCAGATGTCCTGACCAAAACAGTAGAACTTACAGTTGATGACTATATCATTGGAGAAGTAGAGGCCGCCAACCTGTAAGCAGAGTAAGTTCAAGCACCGAGATTCGGTGCTTTTTTTTTGCTTTCTTTCATAACTATAGCAAGGGGAGGTGCGGGGATGAGCTTGCTGCCAGGCAGAAAAATGGGTACAAGGACACTGCGTTTGGGGTCTAAGGGCAAAGATGTCCAGCAATTACAAGCTTTTTTACGGCTCCAGGGTCATGATTTGGGAGAGGAAGACTACTATGGGTACCTTACCAAGTATGCGGTGCAACAGTTTCAAAAAGAACATGGCCTAGTGGCAGACGGGATTGCTGGCAAGCGCCTCTTTGCCTTAGCTCTGAGTGCAGACTTGCCTATTCGCCGCCGCATCCATGTTGTTCAACCTCAAGAAACTATCGATGAGATCGCCCAGATGTACGGAATCGGGCCTCAAGCCTTTGTACAAACTAAGCGGCTCCACAAGATCTTCGCCGGTCAACGCTTACTCTTTTTTGATCGCGAGATCTGGGGCATGTGTCCTTCAGACGGACTCCTATCGTCACTTCCTCAGGGCCTCACGGGATTAGTCTGTCCTCCGCCTCTGCCCACTGGGTTAGTGGGCCCGTGTGTGGCTCTGCCCGAATTAGGAAACAGTGATCCTGTATTTATTCATGGTCTCCTTCGGACTGCGAGAAGGAGAAAAGCTACTGCTAATACCTTGCTTGAATCCATGGGAGGTTCTTGTGGTCTCTACCTATCCTGGAGCGAGGTGGCACCGCTCAATGGGGCTCGTTATCTAAAATTGATCAAGAAGGTTCGGCGGCGCTTACCAAAACAGTCCATGCTGTGGGTTGAACTAGGACCAGGCGTGCCGCCTCGGTCAATTTGGGGCGGTGTGAATTACGAGGAAATCAACGAATTGGCTAGCAGAGTGGTTCTTTCTGTGCCCGTTCCTCAGACTCCTGGACCACTGTTGAATCCTGGGCAAGTAGAACATCTCCTGACAATACTCTGTCCGCGCATTCACTCCTGGAAGGTTCTTTTGAGAGTTCCAGTTTACGCCCTCGAGTGGAAGGTTGCAGATGACACCTCAGAATATCTCAAACTACCTTATAAAACCGCCCTATCCAGAGCCTTTCGCCATGGAGCCAGATTGGAGAAGGATGGAGAGGGGGGCTTGTATTATCGCTATCAAAGTAGAGGTAGCCAGTTTCAGTTGCGTCTACCCCAACTAAACACTCTGGGCGAGGTGCTAGCCCTGACCAACCGCCATAATTTGGCTGGTGTGATCCTAGATCGCTTAGGAATGGAGGACCCTCGGCTCTGGAACATCGTGTCTAACTACTTTCACTTTGCTACGCTGTGATTTTTTCTGGGAAGAGACATGTTTTGAAGCCGATGTTCATAGATATTAGGGAAAGTTGGCTAAAAAGGGGGAGAGAGAAATGAGCCTAAGTGTAAAAGAAAACCGCCTTGTCGCGGTAAATCGATTGGGGGAAAACACGCTTCAGACAGTTTTGCAAGGTAAAATGGAACTACCTAGCACAGCAGCTCCCGTAGGAAGAGTTGTTTGGGTGAAAGGTACTCCCGTTCTAAAGTCTTTCACAACAGATCAGGACCGAGTCTATGTTCAGGGAGTAATTGATCTGATGATGGTTTATGTGCCTGAAACCCTTGAAGGAGAACCAGCTGGATTAAGGCGGGTGGAATGGCCTGGTGCCCTCCCCTTTGATCACTATGTTGAGCTGATCGGGGCGGAACCTGGAATGAGAGCCGAAGTCGAAAGTTCAATTCTAGTCTGTGAATGGGATCTCCGCTCGGGACAGTATTCTCTAGATGTGGATTTGATTGTAGCCACTGCCGTACGCGTTGATCACGTTCAGCAGTTTTCTGCTATTTGCGATGTGAATATTGGTAAACCCATCAAGCTGAGTACTGATGGATTAATTCTTAATCCGCTGACCCCACCGGTGGAATTTGAGGTGCAAAAGGACCTCACCGGTATTTTAGAGCTCCCAGAAGAGACTCCACCTATTCAGACTATTCTTGACGTTTATCCGCAACTACAAATCAAGGAACGGGAGCTGAGTCAGGGCAAACTAGTACTCAAGGGGACAACTGCACTCTCAGTTTTGTATGAGGCAGAGGATTATAGTGTGCATGAGCAGCTATTTTCTCACGTCTTGCCTTTGGAACTGACCTTTGACAAGCCCGAAATCTCATCTGAAATGGTGGTGCAGGAGCGTTTAGAGGCAACGTGCCAAACCTTCGTAGTGAATGAGGGGCGAGATATTCGGGTGGAGCTTCAAGTTGAAGGTACGATTAGCCTTCGTTTAAGGCAGCCAGCTCGCGTCTTGACCGAGATTGCCACCCCAGGTAACCAGGTGCAAGTACGTAAAGAAGTGATAGGTATCGATAGTTTTGTTACGGAAAAGGAGCAACAATGGGTGGTCCGCGGTTTGCTAGAAATTGGTCAACAACTCCCACCCATTCGGGAACTACTACGAAGTGGCGCCGTGGCCCATTTGATCGACTACGAGGTCGATGAGGATAAGATCATTTTAGAAGGTGTTGTGGATGTGGAGTTATTCTATCTAGCCCACTCCGAAGAGGACACAAAGCCCCTCTATCGGGGGCAATTTCCAGAGGTTATTCCCTTCAAACAAACCCTAGTCCTATCTGGGCTCGAGTCGGGTATGCAACCACAAATCAAATTGACCGTGGGTCAAGTTCAACCTGATTTGATTAATCGGGAGACTGTCGAAGTTGCCCTCATGATTCAGGCCACAGTCAGTGTTGTGGAGTACTTAGAGGTGGAAGTTGTGGTAGAAGCGGTAGAAGTGGAGGCCCCCCCTGAAGATCCACCCACATTGACCTATGTATTTGTGCAAAGCGGCGATACGATCTGGAAATTGGCTCGTCAATATCACACCACCGATGAAGCCATTTTGCAGCGAAACCCTAGCCTGCAAAACAATCCAGATTTACTCAAGCCAGGTGACCGTGTCTATATACCAAGAAACTAACAAGCATTCATCGGCTCCTTGGAGGGTGTTACCCCCTAAGGAGCCGGTTTGTTTGCTAGGCAACGTTTCTGGCACTTTTGGGGCATAATAAAGGGAAATGATTG
This sequence comes from Firmicutes bacterium UBA4996, assembly GCA_002396805.1. Taxonomy (GTDB): domain Bacteria; phylum Bacillota; class Limnochordia; order Darwinibacteriales; family Darwinibacteriaceae; genus UBA4996. The sequence goes on from DGYW01000019.1 coordinate 19,072, forward strand.
GAAGGGTGTTTAGATGCTCTCCTTACTCTTCGCAGCTCTCTCAGGTGTGCTCATGGCTCTCCAAGGTGCCCTTAACTCAGCCCTAGGCAAGGTTGTTGGCCTGCTCGAAGCGACCTTCGTAGTTCATGTGGTAGGTTCAATTGTGGGACTAGTTCTCCTTTTGGTAGGTCTAGGATCCGGAAATTGGCAAAACTGGGGGCAAGCCCCTTGGTATACTTATCTCGGTGGTCTTTTGGGCGTGGGTATCGTCTATCTTGTAGTGGCCTCCATTGCCAAGATAGGGGTGGCTCCCGCGACCACCGCTATTATTGTGGGGCAGGTTTCTATGGCCGCTCTCATTGATTTCTTCGGCTGGTTTGGTCACGAACCTCTACCCTTTAACTATCTCAAGGGTCTTGGCTTGACTCTGATGGCCTTAGGCGCCTGGTTATTGTTGTCGCGTTAAAACTAGGAGGAATTTTCTGTTTAGTGCTGAAATAAAAGTAGGACAGGGGGAGTGTCATGGATCAGATTAGTCTCCGAGCCTACGCCAAGATTAACCTCACCTTAGACGTTGTGGGGCGCAGAAAAGATGGCTATCATCTTCTGCAGAGTGTCATGCAATCCATTTCTCTCGCGGATTTCCTTACTCTCCGCCCGCAGTCAGAAGGGATTACCCTTGTGACTGATCACCCCACTGTGCCAACTGATGAAACCAACATTTGTTGGGGAGCGGTGACCGCTTTTCAACGCTATACAGGTGTCACCAGGGGTGTTAGAATAGAGCTTGTTAAGAATATTCCCCTCCAGGCTGGGTTAGGTGGTGGAAGCACAGATGCCGCCGCTGTGTTACATGGTTTGAATCAGCTCTTCGCTACGAATTTGAGCCTTCAGGAGTTACAGACCATTGGTCTTCAAATAGGTGCCGATGTACCCTTTTGCTTGCAGGGAGGCACCGCATTAGTACAAGGAATTGGCGAACAGATTACAACTCTCACGTCTTTTCCTACCGCTACCATCGTACTAGTTAAACCTAAGGAGGGAGTCTCTACTGCAGAGGTCTACAGAAGTCTTTCCCCTGCAGCACATGGTGGTAAATCCACCATGGAGCTGGTAGCAAAGCTAGCCACTCAAGCATCTGTAGAGCAATTGGGGTTAGGATTGTCAAATGCCTTAGAAGCGGTAACTATAGACTTAGTGCCAGAAATAGGGGTCTGGAAAGAGCGTCTGCTGACTGCAGGATCTTGTGGAACCCTCATGTCCGGCAGTGGAACCACGGTGTTTGGGCTCTTCACAAATTTTGAATTAGCCAAGCAGTTTTCAGTAGACTGGTCAGATCAAGCTAGAGTATTCGTGGTTCACCCAGTGCCGAGAGGTGTGGATCAGATGAACGGAGGAGACTTAACATGAAAGTGGATGCCGTAGTCTTGGCGGGAGCCCCCAATAACGGGCAATTAAAAGAAGTAAACGGGGAAAAATGGGAAGCAACCATCCCTATCCACGGTAAACCCATGGTCAATTATGTCATAGAATCATTGCAGAACTCGAAGACTGTAGAAAACCTCATTGTCGTGGCTCCTTTAGAGATTAAGGACTCCTTACCGCCCCACGTAACTGTGGTGCAGTCTGGAGACACCCTCACTGAGAATGTGTTCATAGCCCTGGAGGCTTTAGAAAAAAAGAACATGATGCTCCTAGTTACCTCCGACATTCCTTTTATCCATCCGGAAGCAATCGATGATTTCGTAGGCAGGTGTGCAGAACTGGATGGAGAAGTCTATTATCCCCTGATCTCCAAAGAAGCTAATCAACAGGTGTATCCTGAAACAGTGCGCACCTACTTTAGGCTAAAGGAAGGTACCTTTACCGGTGGCAATGCTCTCATGGCGAGTCCTGAGGCCATTGCTAATTCGCGCTGGATCATGGACGAGGTCATTTTTAAACGCAAGCAACCCTGGAAGATCTTTCGTCTTTTGGGTTTGAAGTTCATCATCAAGTTTTTGACTAAACAACTCACTCTCCAGGAGATTGAGAAACGAGCTAGTGGAATACTGGGTTATAAAGGGATTTTGATTATTTCTCCCTATCCTGAACTAGGTACTGATGTAGATAAGCCTAGTGACCTTGCCCTAGCTACCAGGTTGATTGGTTCTGTTCAAGGCAAGGAGGCATAGCATGCGTCGTGCACATAGAATCGCCGCCATTACCAAAACTCTAGTGGAACAACCCCATCACATTTTTGCTGTGGGGGATTTTGCTGATCTTTTTGGGGTGGCCAGATCTACCCTTTCGGAAGACCTAGCCATTATTCGTGCCACCTTTGAAAACTTAAACATGGGAAGGGTGGAGACCATTTCTGGGGCGGTAGGTGGTGTGCGCTATTTACCAGAATTAACCAAAGACCAGGTCCTCCAGCATGTTCAAGAGTTTTGCCAACGTCTCCAAGAACCACATAGAATTTTACCTGGAGGCTTTGTTTATACGGATGATTTAATCTCTTCACCCCTCTTGTTGCGCATAGTGGGTCAAATTTTCGCGACCCAATTTCAAGCAGAGAATCCAGAATATGTAGTGACTGTGGAAACAGCCGGTATTCCCGTTGCACTGCAAACAGCCCATGCTTTGAATGTACCCCTCGTAGTTGTTCGGCGTCAGAGCCGGCCAACTGAAGGACCAGTCTTAACCATGAACTTTTTATCTGGGCCAGCTCGCCAGATTGAGACTATGTCCCTATCGCGTCGAGCCTTGCCCCGCAATAGCCGGGTGCTACTTATTGATGACTTTATGAAGGCAGGAGGTACCTTGAGGGGTCTTGCTGATTTAATGGGTGAATTTGAGTGTCCTGTGGTGGGCAAGGGGGTTCTAATCGAAACTGGCTGGCCTTCCGAAAAGCTAATCCACGATCATTTAGCACTCATCTATCTTCAGGAGGTAAATGTTGAAGAGCAGAAGGTGGTAGTGCAACCTGCAGACTGGATCCTGCGCTAGAATGAGTTGATGGAGGTATTGTCGATGAAAGAAACTGCCGCAATTATCTTAGCAGCAGGACAAGGTTCGCGGATGCGCTCCGAATTAGCAAAGGTACTACATCCTTTGGCGGGATTAGAAATGGTCAATCATGTGGTGCGTAGTGTTCGCTTAGCTCACTTTGATCGGGTCTTAGTGGTCATTGGCTATCAAGGAGATCGGGTCGGAGTTGTTTTATCAGAGGTTGAGCTAGTAGAGCAAACCCAGCAACTGGGGACCGGGCATGCAGTTAATCAATGTGCGGAGGCGTTAAAAGACTTCACTGGCTCTGTCTTAGTGACCTATGGTGATACACCCTTGTTTAGGGGTGAGACTTTTGAGAAGCTCTTGGCCTATCATGAAGAACAAGGAGCTGCGGCCACCATCTTAACTGCCATTTTCGAGGATCCAAGTGGCTACGGTCGTATTCTTCGGGATGGACAAGACCATGTTTTAGGTGTGGTGGAGCACAAGGATGCCAGTCCCACAGAGCTGCAAATTCAAGAGATTAATACTGGAACCTACTGTTTTGATAGTGAGTTACTTTTTCAATATTTGAGCCAAATCACTCCAGACAACGCCCAAGCGGAGTACTATCTTCCTGATGTTTTGCCATTGATGATTGCTCGAGGACACAAGGTAGCAGGTTATATCCTTGAGGATCCCCAGGAAAGTATGGGTATCAACGATCGGGTTCAACTAGCTCAAGCGGAAGGTATTTTGCGCGATCGGCTCTGTGAGTATTGGATGAATCAAGGGGTAACCATTATCGACCCCAGTTCCACTTGGATTGAAGTGGATTGTCAAATTGGACAAGATACCATTATTTATCCACAAACCTTGATTCAAAAGGGTACCGCCATCGGTTCGAATTGTGTAATTGGTCCTAATTGTCGGTTATCTGGGGCCCGGATTGGGTCTGATGTAACCATGGAAAGTACTGTAATTTTAAATGATGTAGTTGAGGCAGGGAGCCGAGTGGTTCCATTTACGTTTTTGACCAAGTGAAAATGGGAGGAAAATTGTGATCATGGATCAAGGTAGTAAGAAGCTCAAGGTATTTACTGGTAATGCCAATCCTGAATTGGCTCTAGAAATTTGTAAGTGCTTAGGGTTAGAGCTCGGTCAGGCAGAAATGACGCGCTTTAAAGATGGTGAAATACGGGCAAGGATTGGAGAAACAGTGCGTGGTGCTGATGTCTTTATTATCCAGCCACTGAATAACCCTTCAGCGGAACATCTTATGGAATTATTGATTATGATTGACGCCATGCAAAGGGCCTCAGCTAAGGAAGTCTGTACCGTAATTCCTTATTATGCTTACGCCCGCCAGGATCGCAAGACGCAACCGCGGGATCCCATTACAGCAAAACTACTAGCTAATTTGATTACGGCAGCTGGCGCAGATCGGGTGGTCACTTTAGACCTCCATGCTGGTCAAATTCAAGGATTTTTTGATATTCCGGTGGATAATCTCAAGGGCATGCCTATCATCGCTGAATACTTGTTACAAAAGAACCTAGAAGATCTGATTGTCATTTCCCCTGACGTAGGTGGAGTAGTCCGTTCTCGTGAATTGGCGGACCGTCTCAATTGCCAAATTGCTATTGTGGACAAACGCAGACCTAAACCTAATGTGGCTGAAGTAATGAATATTATCGGAGAAGTCGAAGGAAAAACTGCTGTGATCATCGATGACATGATCGATACCGGTGGTACAATTGTGAACGCAGCCAAGGCTCTGATTGAGAAGGGAGCAAAAGAAGTATACGCCTGTTGTTCTCATGCGGTCTTTTCTGATCCGGCCGCGGAGATCTTGCAAGCCAGCCCCCTCAAAGAAGTGATTATCACCGATAGTATCCACTTACCAGTGGAAAAGCAGATTCCTAAACTCACGCAACTATCTGTGGCGCCCCTCTTTGCCGAGGCCATCCGCAGGATCTTTGAAGAAAAGCCGGTAAGCAAGCTATTTGACTAAAGGGACCAAGAGTGATATCATTAGACGGAATGTAAAGGAGGCGGTAATAGGTATGGCAAATTACCAGCTAATCGTGGAAAGCAGAACCGAAACCGGTAAATCTTATGCACGTAAACTCCGGGCTGAAGAGAAGATTCCTGCTGTGGTTTATGGAAGTGGAAACCCAGCCATTACCATAGAGGTGCCCATTCGTGAAGCAGAAAGAGCTTTGGCATCCCATGGGAGTTTGATCAATCTTGCTTTGGGTGGAGATTCCAAAACGGTAATCGTGAAGGATATCCATCGTGATCCGGTCCGAGGGAGTTTACTTCACTTAGACTTCCACGAAATTGACATGAGCAAAAAGCTCGAAATTACAGTACCCATTAGAGTTTTTGGGGAAGAAGCTCGTCCAAACGATGGTGGCGTAGTAACCACCCTGCTTTGGGAAGTTACAGTATCTTGTCTACCGACGGATATTCCAGAGACAATTGATGTGGACGTATCCGCGCTAGAGTTAGATCAAGTGATCAGTGTTGCCGAATTACAGTTGCCAGCAGGTGTCGAGATCATCGATGACGCGGATGAGGCAGTTGTGAAGGTTGACATCCCCTCCCTCGCCATTGAGGAAGAGGACGATGCAGATGCAGATGTGGATGAAGCTGCTGCTGAAGCCACAGAAGAAGCTGAAGAAGACGATTCTGCAGACGAATAAGTACGTAGACATTAGTGCGCACAGTGCGGTTGATTGTACTGTGCGTTCTTTTCTGATCTTTTTTTAGGGGGAGAATCTGTGAAAGTAATAGTAGGTTTGGGCAATCCCGGGCTTCGCTATGCCCGGACCCGCCATAATCTTGGTTTTTGGGTTATTGATGAGCTTAGCAATAGGTGGCAGATACCCCTGACTAAGCATAAATTTCAAGCAAAATATGGTGAAGGCCTAGTTCAAAATGACAAGGTCGTGCTCGTGAAACCCCAGACCTTCATGAATAGAAGTGGGGAGTCCGTTGGCGGCTTAGTAGACTTTTATCAACTGCAACTGACAGATCTTTTGGTAATTTACGACGACCTAGCTTTACAGCCAGGCATTCTTAGGATTAAGGGTGCCGGAAGTGCCGGAGGTCATAATGGGGTGAACAATATCATCAACCATCTCAAGACTACAGAATTCCCCCGTTTGCGCCTAGGCATTGGTGGACCACCTCCTTTTCTTTCCAGTGCAGACTATGTATTGCAGGGAATCGAAGAAGGGGAGCTAAAGATACTAGAGGATGCTTGTAAGCAGGGGGCAGATGCAGTGGAAATGTGGTTAAAGTCAGGCTTACTCCCTGTAATGAATCACTATAATCGGAAGCAAACTAATGGGACCTGATCTGAGGGGAAAGGGGAAGTAAATTTGTCTCTTCAAAGTCTAGTGGACCTACTGAGCCATAGCAAGGAGCTCACCACAATTAACCAGAAAATCCAAGCACGAAGAGGACAAGGCCAGATTATTACCGGTTTATCTGGAGGGCAACGTGCCATTTTTCTCAGCAACATTTACCGACCGGACGGGGTCATGCTAGTAGTAACGTCCGATTTGGCCCAAGGGGAAAAGTTGGCCCAGGATCTGCGGGCCCTAATTCCAACTAGCAGACCACTAATTTGGGAAGGTAATGAGTTGATGCCTTACGAAGAGGCCTTACCGGCCTTGGATTTACGCACCGCCAGGCTTAATGTGCTCCAAGGTGGTAGTAAGGCTGGCACAGTAATTTTTGCCCCCGTTACTAGTTTGCTGGAAGGCCTCATCTCTCCCGTCTGCCTGGCGAATTCGCAATTTTCGATTAACTTAGATTCCTACTTTGATTTAGATGAGCTGGCTAGCAAATTAGTGTCCCTAGGGTACGAACGGGTGGCGTTAGTCGAATCTTGGGGTCAGTTTAGCATCCGAGGAGGTATTGTGGATATTGCCCCTGTGGGAGGCGAGTATCCGATTCGGCTTGAGCTATTTGGTGATGAAGTTGATTCTTTACGTGTATTTGAGTTCGAAACTCAAAAATCCTTAGAAAACATCAAAGAAGTAACCATCGGACCTGCTCGGGAGACCCTGTATGATTTTTCAAACTTGGATCAGATTAAGCAGGAAATTTGGCTAGCAGCCCAAGGTCAGAGCGAACGCTTACATCGCCTAGGACTAGCCCAGGAGGCTGATGATCTGTTGGCCCAGGTGGCTAGGCATCTAGAACAGTTCGAGGAGCAAGGGTATTTTCCAGGGATAGACCAATATAAGCCTTTCTTTAGCTCCAAAGCCACCCTACTAGACTACTTACCTAGTGACACTCTAATTGTCCTAGATGAACCAACACGGCTTAAGGAAGCTGCTGTCCATGCTTCTACTGAGATCGGAGAAAACATTAGCGTCCTTTTGGCGCGGGGGAGGGTGTTAGGCAATTTTGCCCAGCTGTATTGGGATTGGAATGACTTGTGGGCTAAGTTCCAAGAACGCTCGCCAGTTTATCTTGCGGTTCTAGGTAAGAGAGTTCCTGGTATGGAAGAAGCTGGTACTAGTTCTTTGAGTTTGCGCATGCCAGAGCATTTTGGTGGTAGTCTCGAGCGCATGCTGCGCCGGGCAAAACAATGGCGCAAAGAACATTATCGCATTCTGATTCTTACTTCCACGCCCGAACGGGGGCAACGAGTTGCAGAGTTGCTACGGGCCGAAGAGATTCCTGCCATCTTTGTGGAGCAACTAGAACGGGAGCTCCAAATTGGTAATTGTGTGGTCACTACTGGAAGTCTGGAGACTGGTTTTGAGTTTCCTGCTTTTAAATTGGTGGTCCTTACCGAGTTAGAGCTTTATGGGCGACCGCGGGCTAAGACACGGGTTGCTAAAGTTGAAGAAGGTTTACGAATTGCCCCCCACGAGTTGAGGGTGGGTGATTATGTGGTCCATATCAATCATGGTATTGGCCAATACTTAGGGATCGAAGCTTTGCAGGTGGATAATCGCTCGAAGGACTACTTGTATATTCGCTATGCTGGCCAAGACCGTCTTTATGTGCCTACTGATCAAATCAACCTTCTCCAACGGTATGTTGGTTTAGAGGAAGCTCCTCCCCGCCTTTCGAAGCTTGGTGGTAACGAATGGGCCAGAGTGAAAAAGCGCGCTAAAGAATCTGTGCAAGAGATGGCGGAAGGCTTGATCAAGCTGTACGCAGAACGGGAAGCTCTTCCTGGCTTTGCTTTTCCAGAAGATACGCCTTGGCAAAGGGATTTTGAAAACTCTTTTCCCTATCAAGAGACGCCAGATCAACTGCAGGCCATTGAGGCTGTAAAAAGGGATATGGAAAAAGCCCAACCAATGGATCGCCTGCTCTGTGGGGATGTGGGTTATGGGAAGACTGAGGTGGCTATTCGGGCAGCTTTTAAGGCGGTCTCCAGTAGCAAGCAGGTGGCTGTGTTGGTGCCGACCACAATCTTAGCCCAACAACATCATCGTACTTTTGTAGAGCGCTTTGAAGGCTTTCCCATTAATATCGCGGTGATTAGCCGCTTTCAATCCCCTGCGGAAGTAAACCGTACTTTAGATAAGGTGCGCATCGGTTCGGTGGACGTGATTATTGGAACCCATCGTCTTTTGTCTAAGGATGTGGTCTTTAAGGATTTAGGTCTCGTTATAGTAGATGAAGAACAACGCTTTGGAGTGGCTCAAAAAGAACGCCTGAAAGAGATCAGTAAAACAGTCGATGTCCTCACCCTATCCGCGACTCCAATTCCGAGAACTTTGCACATGGCCATGGTAGGGGTCAGGGACATGAGCGTGATCGAGACGCCCCCTGAGGATCGCTATCCGATCCGGACCTATGTGGTAGAGTATGATGAACAGATTATCCGCCAAGCTATCATGCGCGAATTGGCTAGACAAGGGCAAGTCTATTTTGTGCATAATCGGGTTCAGTCCATTGATTTTATTTATGGTGAATTGCAGAAGCTAGTACCTGAGGCGCGCATCGCCATTGCCCATGGACAAATGGACGAGACAGTTTTGGAGCGGGTGATGCTCGACTTTTATAATGGCGAATTTGACATCTTGCTCTGCACCACAATCATTGAGACTGGGATGGATATTGGTAATGTAAACACCCTGATTGTAGACCATGCGGATTATTTGGGTTTGGCCCAGCTCTATCAGCTCCGAGGGCGGGTCGGACGGACTAATCGTGTAGCGTACGCTTATTTCACCCATCGCAAAGACAGGGTTTTGGCTGAAGATGCTGAAAAACGCCTCTCGGCCATTAAGGAGTTTACCGAATTAGGTTCGGGAATTCGCATTGCCATGAGGGATTTAGAAATTCGGGGTGCAGGTAATCTTTTAGGACCTGAACAGCATGGATTTATCGCGTCAGTTGGTTTTGAGCTATACTGTAGGCTCTTGGAGGAGTCCATTAAGGAGCTCAGGGGTGAGGCAGTTGTGGCCCCGCCAGAGCCAGTTTTGGACCTCCAGGCTGATGCTTTCATCAGTGATGATTTTGTGGAGGATCCTGGTCAAAAAGTCGAATTATATCAGAAGATTATTGCCCTTGATTCTCTAGAAGCCTGTGATGACCTAGAAGAAGAAATTCAGGATCGCTTCGGTGATTTACCCCAGGCTGTGCGCAATCTCCTGCAAATCGCCCGCATTAAGGTGTTTTCCCGGTTCTTGGGTATTAGTCATATTACGGCTCGGAAGAACAAATTTGAAATTAGGTTTTTGGAAGGTTTAGCCATTGAAGCGGAAAAGTATGCAACTTTATACCAACACTATCGGGGTAAGATCTCGTATCGACATGGACGGATTGGGCAACTTCTAGTGGAGAAAGATCCCGTGGACGAGCAGGCGTTACTGTTCCTCACTGAGGTATTAGCTGCCATTCGGGATGAATAAAAGTGGAAAAGGGAGTCTATACTAAGGGCAAGCAACCTTAGAGGAGGGGTGTGGCGTTGAAAGCAACTGGGATAGTAAGACGAATAGACGATCTAGGTCGTGTAGTCATCCCCAAAGAAATTAGGCGTACTTTGCGTATTCGCGAAGGCGATCCCTTAGAGATTTTTGTTGATCGAGATGGGGAGGTGATTCTTAAGAAATACTCACCCATAGGTGAACTAGGGGATTTTGCCCAAGAGTATTCTGACTCTTTGTATGAAACTACAGGTCATGTCGCCATTATTACTGATCGAGATGCGGTTGTGGCCATTTCTGGGGCCCCTAGAAAACAGTGGGTGGATCGATCCATCGTATCCGTTGTGGAAAAGGCCATGGAATCACGACGCACTATCACCACAAGAAAAGGGGAACATCCAGAAGACGACCAATGGGAGTTTGCCATGCAGGTTATTGCACCCATTATTTCTGAAGGGGATCCCATTGGCACTGTCATCTTAGGTACTAACGAACAGAGCCGTAGTTTGGGTGAATTGGAGATAAAGTTGTGCGAAACCGCGGCAGGATTTTTAGCAAAACAAATGGAACAATAGGGCAAATCATCGGGTAGGGGACTCCTAGTCATATCCCGCACCTTCGTAGCGTAAAGTGGACTACGGAAGGGAAGTAGGTACATGACAAAGGAGTCTTTTTTACGTGGTGCAGTAATTTTAGCTCTAGCAAGTATGGTGAGTAGAGTAATCGGACTAATTTATATGGTGGTCTTGCCCCGCTTAATCTACGATGATGGAATGGGTTTGTACCAATTAGTAAAACCGATCCACTATTTTGCAGCTGTAATCGCCATCGCAGGTATGCCTGTGGCTATTTCCAAATTAATTGCAGAAAAGGTGGCCCAAGGTTCGGTAAGTGAGGTTAGACGGGTCTTTAGACTGGGTACTCTGGTGGTAGTTGTGACCGGAGGGGTTGTGGCACTAAGTCTATTGGCTGGTTCTAGTTGGTTTGCCCAAGTCTTTGCTCGAGATCTGGGAGTTAGTTCAACCCTAGCCATTTTGGGCCCAGCCTGCTTCTTCTTGGCCCTTAGTGCCTCTTTTCGTGGATTCTTTCAAGGTTTACAATACATGACTCCTACTGCCATCTCCCAAGTTGCTGACCAGGTCATTCGGGTAGCAGCTACGATTTTTTTGACCCTTTGGTTAAGACCCTGGGGTATTGAGCGCGCAGTCACGGGAGTTGCTTGGGGGTTTTTAGTTGGAGAATTGACTGGTTTCTTAGTGTTAGTAGGTTTTTACTTGCTCAAACAAAGGGAAATACTAGGTGAACTGCCACCTTTAAACTTAAGACAAGGCCCAGACTCCGCAACTCAGATTGTGGGCAAATTATTGAGTTTAGCTATGCCTGCCGTTATTGCGACCGTATTGTGGCCCATTATGCAGTTAGCAGACAGCCTCTTAATTCCTTGGCGGATGGAGGTGGCTGGCTTTGATCCTGATGCCATTCGTGAAGGTCTAGGTCACTTGGGGATGGCCCTGACGTTAGCCCAGTTTCCCAATATAATTACGGTAGCCCTGGCTACTAGTTTAGTTCCAGCCATCTCAGAAGCGTGGGCTTTGCGTAATAAGAAATTAGTTACCTACAGGGCAGAAGAGGCCCTCCGTATGGCTTTGGTCTTTGGGCTTCCCTCTTTCGCTGCGTTGTATGTGTTGGCTAAACCCCTCACCCTAGCCCTCTTTGGGTACTCCCAGGTGGGGACACCCTTGAAAATCCTGGCCTTTGGTACCATTACTTTGGGTTTGATTCAAGCAACCACAGGCATTTTGCAGGGCCTTGGAGCCATGACCATCCCTGTGCGCAATCTAGTGGTGGGAGTGGTAGCCAAATTTGCTCTCAACTACTTTTTGGTGGCTTCTCCTGCTCTAGGTATTTTAGGGGCTGCTTGGAGCACTACCTTGGGATGGGTCCTGGTGGCAGCCCTAAATTTTAGCGCGGTTTTACGGCGAGTAGGAAGAGTAGTACACTGGCGTTATGGCTTACTTAATCCCCTCTTAGCTACTACCTTAGCTGCAGTGGCCATGTATTATCTGCAAGACACCTTAGTGCACTTTATCCCCAATTCACTGGCGAGCCTCACTGCCTTAATCGGCGGCTTCGTACTTTATTTCTTGCTCCTGGCCATGTGGGGTACCCTACAAGAACGAGATTTTCACTTGTTACCTGTGGTGGGTAAGGGCTTGAGCCGCTTTCTTCAAGATTGGGGATTTTTGCGCAGTTGATCTTTAGCCCGATCCCAGAGGAGGTTTAGCTCATCTAGGTTCATTTCTTGTAGCTGCAGATTTGCTTCCTTGGCCTCTGCTTCTACTAAATGGAAACGATCCGTAAATTTAGTTGTGGCTCTTTGTAATGCGAATTCTGGATCCACTTTCACAAAACGGGCTAGATTAACGATGGCAAAGAGCAAATCACCTAGTTCCTCTTCTAAGCCCTGACGATCGCCTTCGCTTAGGGCTTCTTCTAGTTCAGCCAACTCTTCGTGGACCTTAACTATAACTTCCGAGGTCTCGTCCCAATCAAAGCCTACCTTGGCTGCTTTCTTTTGCACCTTTTCTGCCCTCATCAAAGCGGGAAACTGCTTGGGTACCCCATCTAAAATAGATGTTCGTGTGGCGCCAACTTGCTCGGTTCTCTTAATGGCATCCCAATTAACCACCACTTGATCGGGGGTATCAGCCTGAACATGGGCAAAAACGTGAGGATGGCGACGTACCAGCTTGTCACTGAGGTTTTCAATGACGTCATTAATATTAAAGGCGCCATGCTCCGTAGCAATTTGGGCATGGAGCAAAACCTGCAAAAGGACATCCCCGAGCTCGTCTTTGATTTCCTCAGGATTTTCCTCATCGATAGCCTCAAAAAGCTCGTAGCTTTCTTCAAGCAAAAAACGCTTGAGACTGTGGTGTGTTTGTTCTCGATCCCAAGGACAGCCTTCTGGGGAACGTAGTTTTTCAATGATCTTAACTAATGCGGACCAACTCATGGATAAGCCCCTTTCTATTCTTTAAAGGGAAGAGCCCCCTGCGGTGAGGGGGCTCAAGACATTTCTTACTTAGGAGCAACTGCTTCCCGTAGGGATTTACCGGGTTTGAAAGCAGGAACTTTAGTGGCAGGAATTGTGATAGGCTCTTTGGTGGAGGGGTTAACTCCCTGACGAGCTTGACGATTCCTGACTTCAAAGGTGCCAAATCCTACAATCGTAACTTTTTCTTCTTTAGCTAAAGTTTCGGAAATGGTTGCAAACACTGCTTCAACAGCATCGCTTGCCGCCTTCTTGGTCATATTAGACTTTTCGGCTACACTAGCGATTAACTCTGCTTTGTTCACAAATAGACCTCCTTTAAGGTGGAAATATACCTGTTTATTCTAGGATTATTCGGGTTCTCCTGCTACAGTGGTAATATTTTCCCCACAAACTCAAATATTACCCATCATTCTAGCGATTTTTCCCTTTGGTTTTGGTGAAACTAGTAAAAAAGAGCTAGGGGGATGGACATGAGGTTTACGCGAAACCACGGGGTGGTACTGGCCTTAGTGTTAGTCATGATCGGCACCGTTACCTTTTTAATTAGCTGGTCTGGAAATGACAAAAACATAGCCCGGGATCTCAAGCAAGAGCCCGAGGTCAGTGTGTATAATAATGAGACTGGGCAAATCACCAAGATGCCTTTAGAAGAGTATGTGGCGGCCGTTGTGGCCGGGGAGATGTTTCCCGATTGGCCTAAGGAGGCCTATGCTGCACAAGCCATTTTCGTCCGTAGCTTTACCATGGATTTCATTGCGAGCGGGGGTGTGAAGGATAAATATGGGGCAGATGTTTCTACGTCAATTGAGGAGACTCAAGCCTTTAATCCCCAGGCTGTTACTGCACAGATCAAAGAGGCGGTGCAAACGACTAGGGGTCAGGTGATGACCTATGATAATCGTTTTGTGAGAGCTTGGTTTCATGCCTATTCTGGTGGGACCACCGCCCGGGCTAAGGAGGGTTTAGATTATAAAGAACAAGAGCCTCCCTTTACCAAGAGTGTCACGTTGCCGGAGAACAAACATGTTCCAGAAGAGGTGAAGCAGTGGGTAGCTGAATATAGCGCAGCTGAGTTAAGGCCGCTACTAGCCAAGGTGGGGGTGAATGTGGGGGAGATCCAAAATATCACCATTGTAGAACGGGGACCTAGTAAGCGAGTGACGAAAATCGAGGTATCAGGTGCCCAAGGTAATGCCCAGGTTTCGGGACCCCAGTTTCGCCTCGCAGTGGATTCTACAAAAATGAAATCTACTCTAGTGGAGGACTTTGTCTTTACTAATGGGAGCTTGAGAATTACTGGTACTGGCTATGGCCATGGTGTTGGCCTTAGCCAATGGGATGCTTACATGTTAGCTAAAGAGGGTAAGAGCCCAACGGAGATTGTGGAGACCTTTTTCCAAGGGATTAAGATTAGGAAAATCTACGACTAATTCTAATTTGGCCAGCCCCTGCATAAACTGTAGAAAGATTTTGGCAGGGGGGTAGTTCTAGTGGAAGATAAAAGGCTGAGCAATGTTCGCCATCAACTAGTTTTAGCGGAGCGTGAACGGTTAACCCTTGATGGGGTTACCCACGTAGAGAGTTTCGACGATCGGGAAATCGTGCTAGATACTGAACTAGGTGGTTTAGTTGTACAGGGGGAAGATTTGCACATTAAGGAGTTGAATTTGGAGAAGGGCAATTTACTGGTGAGTGGTTTTATACAATCTATTGAATACCTAGGAGAATCCTTAGGCAAGCGGGGGAAAGGCTTGTTGGCGAGACTATTTCGTTAGCCATCAGTGGGGAGGTGTTGTTTATGGAGCCTCTAAGCGCGCAACTCTATGCCTTTGGAATAGTCCTCTTAGCAGGCGTCTCCTTGGGTGTTTTCTTTGATTTGTTTCGGGTAATTCGGGGGTTATTGCGGCCGGGACTATTAAGTACGCCCCTTTTAGATCTCTTGTTTTGGGTCTTATTAACCCCCATCCTAATCCTTTATCTACTCTTGGCTAATTGGGGTGAATTGCGCGGCTATGTGATCATTGGGCTTGTCCTGGGTTTTTTCTTCTACAAGCTGTTACTTAGTGGTATTGTAACTGCTGTCTTGATCTGGTTGGCCAATCTAGTAATGACTGTGCTCAATCTGGTTGGGACCTTTTTATTACGCCTGGTTTCGATTCCGATTTTAATCTTGTCTGAATTAAAATTTGGTTGGATTCATCAGGGTGCAAAACCTAGGACCCTACTTCGCTTTCGTCCGAAATTACGCTGGCGCAAGTGAGCAAGGGCAGGAATCTCTAGAAAAACGGGGAATGAGACAACTGGGAGGTTGTCACTATGAGAACGAGATTCCAACCCTGGAAGATACTGTTGTTGCTTGTAGTTCTCTGGGTAGGTTTTAACTTCGCCCGCAATGCGTTCGATAACTACCAGCTGAAACAGAAGATTAGTGCTCTAGAAAAGCAACTAGTGGTCTTAGAGTTGCGTGGTGAGGAGTTGGAGAAGGAAATCGCAGAATGGCAGTCACCGGAAAACATTGAGCGAATAGCTAGAGAAGAGTTGGGCCTGGTTAAACCGGGGGAGGTAATGTACATCTTATCCGAACCCTTAACAGCAGATGTGGAGCGAGACGTTAAAAAAAGGTAATCTAGGCTAGTCAGCTGTGGGCCTGCTTTTTTGGCATTATTGACACAAAAATGCCAATAATATATAATGTATAGTAGCCGCGTGCCCTGCAACGGCAAAATCCTAGAGGAGGAATTTTTTAACGTATGTCAATTGATGTCGGCAGCATTGTCGAGGGGAAAGTTACAGGAATAACCAATTTTGGTGCATTCGTAGAACTCTCCAATGGAAAAACCGGTTTGGTCCACATTTCTGAAGTAGCTGACGCTTACGTGAAAGACATTAAGGACTTTCTAAACGAGAATGATATCGTGAAAGTTAAAGTCATTAATGTGAGCGAAGGAAAGATTGGCCTTTCGATTAAACAGGCTAATCCTAGCGCGCCATCGCGTGATCGTCGCGGTCCCCGCAGGAGAGCCCATAGTCCTGTGGATTTCGAGGAGCGTTTGTCACGATTTCTAAGAGATAGTGATGAAAGACAACAAGCTCTCAAGAAAAGTCAAGACTCAAAACGGGGGGGCAGGGGCGCACGGTAGTATTTCTTTAGGCCTTACTCTCTAGCGCTTCGCTATGCGAAGCGTTTTTTTCTCTAAGGGTGTGATTTTCTGAATTACGATAAACCGACCACAGAAGTTCTGCAGGTCATAAAAGAACAGTTAGGGAGGGAACCTCGTGGAGTTTTAGGGGTCAAAAGCTTTTGTCAACATGGCTTTCCCCAAGTGATTGTGAACCGGCCTGTATTCGCCGGTGAATCCCAGATCGAGGTTTTTCCCACATTATATTGGTTAACCTGTCCCTATTTAAGGAGAGAAGTAGCTCTGTTGGAAGGGGAGGGGTTGATTGCCCAATTCGAAGAACGCATTCAAAGGGATCCGGATTTTGCCAGTCAGGTAGAGCAAAACCACCGGGATTATGCCGCCCGGCGCCTCTCTTTGATTCCCCTGGAAGTGCAAGGGCGGATGCAGGAGGAATACCCAGATCGCTATCAGGTTTTGGCCGAAAGCGGTGTAGGGGGAATTCGGAGTCCCGAAGGAGTGAAGTGTCTGCATACCCATCTGGCAGATTTTATGGCCCATGGTGACAATGTCATTGGTGCTGAGGTTGCCAGACTTTTAAACAAGCCTTTGTTCTGCGAATCAGGTCAGTGTAAGGAGTTTCAGTCGTGAGGGCCGTGATCGACATTGGTACTAATTCTGTGCGGCTTTTGGTCGCGGAGATAGTGGCTGGACAAGTGCAACCGCTGATTCGTGCCACGCAAATTACCAGAATTGGTCAAGGGGTGGATGCATCCAGACGGCTGCAGAAGGATGCTATGGAGCGGACCTTAAGGACCTTAGAGAATTTTGCTAATCAAACTCCTCCAGGAGTACCTGTACAGGTTTTGGCTACTAGTGCGGTTCGGGATGCTGTGAATAAGGACGAATTTGTGCACCTGGTGGCAGAGCGGACCAGCTTAGAGTTAAGGGTGCTTACGGGGGCGGAGGAAGCAGAGTTGTCCTTTCGCGGAGCGGTTCTCGCTCTGCAAACTCGAGACTTGTCTTACCCTGTGACCGTAGTTGATATTGGGGGAGGCAGCACCGAGATCTATACGGGTGACGCGCAGGGCAACCTCTTAGGTGGGGGTAGTGTCCAGGTAGGTGCGGTTCGTATGTTAGAGAGATTCATTACTAGTCATCCTATACTCGAAACAGAGCGCCAAGCCATGGAGCAGGAGATTGTAGAGCTTGTTACTCCCTTGGTGCAGGACAATCTCCAATATGGACCACAAACCCTAGTAGTCGTGGGTGGTACTGCTACTACCTTAGCTTCGATTTTGCAAGAATTGACCTGCTTTGATTATGACAAAGTAGGGGGATTCGCCTTTTCCCTGAAGCAACTAGTGGACTTATACGGTAAATTGGGTAGACTATCGTTACAAGAGCGCCAGCAGATTCCAACTCTTCAAGCGGGGCGGGAAGATGTTATTATCAGTGGCACAAGTATTTTAGTGCAGGTAACAGAGCTACTGGGTTTTGACCGTCTGATTGTGAGCATTGGTGATCTTCTTTATGGTTCGCTGGTATTACCAGTTGACGTGGGGAAATAAATAGTCTATAATGTTTTTTGGATGGTTCGCCGGGGTGGCGGAATGGTAGACGCTACGGACTTAAAATCCGTTGGGCTAAGCGCCCGTGAGGGTTCAAGTCCCTCTCCCGGCACCACTTAAATTTAAAAGTAGACACCCACTTGTCAGGGGTGTTTTTTAGTATGGGGGGCGAATTCTATTGAGTGGCTTTAACAAACAAGATGACCTCAGCAAGACTCTTGCCGCAGGAATTCATGGTACACCAGAGCTGCGTCCTGACGAAAAACGCCGTTATTTAGGTTTCTTTCGAGAGCGAGTGATTCAGGCGGTTACCTTTGATCAGATCCGTACTAAAGAGGGCTTAGGGGTCATGCTAGAAGCTCTCAAGGATAAGCGCGGCGTTGAACTGGCCATTCACCAGGACGCCCGGGGTGTAGCCATGCCCTTGATTGTTCAGGCCCAACGGAAAGGTCTGGATTTCACTATTGTATCTAACCCAAACTTTGTGGGCGAAGTGGCAGTTGTCTTAATAGCGAACCATGCGGTGGATGTGGCCCAGGTGTGGGCCGAACGATAAAAATCCCGGGATGACCCCGGGATTTCTTGTGTTTAGTTTTCTTCCTCGTCTTCCCAAACCTCAGATTCAGTCGATGCAGTTTCTACCGTTTCTACAGGCTCCCAGTGCTCTGCTGGGGGTTCTTTTTTTGGCTTGCTGGGCATCATGATGAGACTAGCTAAGATCATGGCTAACCCCACAAAGAAGGGAATTAGTCCATATAAGAGCCAGGGACCAAGCCCTAGGGTAGCTAGGCCGATAGTAAGGGCGAGCCCCATTAAGCCAACGGTTACTCCGATGGCCAAGAATAGTTTCCGCTTTTCTTCTTTGGTCCGTTTGTCTTCTAAGGGAAGGCCTTGTTTAATGAGGGCCATTCTCTCTTTGTAGCTGAACCAACGTAAAGTAATAACTAAGATAACCACCAGGAGTGCTAAGAGTACAGGAACTAAGAGCGAAATATACACAACTTCTGACGTTCCGTAATTCATAAAGATCCTCCTTCATCATTTTGGTTTTTAAGGTGGAGCGAACCAAGGTTCAAGTTCACCAGCAGGTGCCCCTTCTGTTCACCAGAACCAATGATTCCTTGGACATGTTGTTTAGTTTGCTGTCCTGTGAAGGGAACTTGGGTAGTGAATTTGCCTAAAGTAAGGCGTCCTTCTAATACATATGATTGATGTGGAGAAAGAAGCAGTTCTAGATTACCTAATTTGCTTTCTAAGACATTTGTCTCTCCGAGATTACCTTGAATGTGCAAATCTCCAAGGTTGGTGATGGCCACTAATTCTTTGGCAAAAATGGATTCACTAACCCAGATGTTTCCTAAACTCGATTCTAAAGCCGCATTGCCCTGGAATCTCCGGAGCTTAATCGCACCGAGGTTGCAGTATATCTGGATGTTACCCTCTACATCAGTAATCTCCACATTACCCAGTCCTGCCTGTACGTTTAGGTTTAGGTTGTTGGGTATCAAGATGAGTAGATCTGCAGAGACTTGTTCACCTGAGGAGGTCTCAGGCACTTCAACTTTCAGGATAGTGACTTCTTCCTGGGACTCTACTGTAAAAGAGATCTGTTCTACCAGTTGCTGAGCCCGCAGAGGATTGGGACTTTGGCTCTGTTTTTCGAGAGTGATCTGAAATGTGTCGCTTTCTCCTCTTTGCACCACTACATGTCCGTGTTGGCTGTGCACAACTAAACTAGTTGTGGCGGGGATGTTCAACTCTTCTACCTCTGACTTTTTGCTGGTGAAGGGGATGGTTACTTGGGACATTTTATTACTGGTGACAGGAAATAAGTATGGTAGCAGGCCTGAGCTGGTAATGATTAAAGCTAACACGGCAATTAGCAAAATTGAGGTCAGGAAAATACCTAATTTGCGCATGCAATCACCTCACTTTTCCAGGATTTTTCCTTGATCTGTTAATTCCGCACAGAGTTGGCTAGTCCTGTCAATTCTTCCAACAATTGCGCAATAAATTAGTAATACAGAAAGGTGAAAATGGTCGAATGTAGAATTGTTATAGAACAAACTAAAAATTGGGAGGCGATTTTTTGAGAGCTAAGTTTAGAAACTCTTCATTTGTGATGGTTTTAGTTCTTGTTATGCTGTTATCCATTAGTTTGCCACTCTGGGCCGCCGAGATCATTATCTTGCACAGTAACGACGTGCACTCACGCCTAGAGTCCCATTTACCACAAGGTGCTGAAAAAGAGCAGGGTGGTCGGGTCAGACTAGCCACCTTAGTAGAGGATGTGCGGGCCCAGTATGGTGCCAATAAGGTTCTTTTACTAGATGCGGGCGACTCGATCCATGGTACCAACATTGATAACCTTTTTGGTGGCCTACCATCCATCGAAATCATGAATGCCATGGGTTATAATGCCTTCACTCCTGGTAACCATGAATTTAACTATGGTCAAGAAGTTTTAGCCGAAAGAATTAAGGATGCTAATTTCCCTACCTTAGCTGCCAACGTAACTCGTGAAGATGGAAGTCTCTTTGCTGGTTATAGTGCATTGGTACAAGAAATTAACGGGATCAAGGTGGGGGTTATTGGCCTTGTTCCAGAAGAGACACCTATCGTTACCCATCCTAAGAATGTTGAAGGTCTAGTATTCCATGAACCGATTGCTATTGCCAAGCAAGTGGTTGCATCCATTCGTCCAGAAGTTGACCTGCTAGTGGTCCTCAGTCACTTAGGCTATAACAAGGATGTTGAACTAGCTAAGGCTGTGCCCGGAATTGATGTAATCGTAGGTGGTCATAGCCACACCGAGTTACAAACAGCTGCCGAAGTGAACGGTGTATTAATCGTGCAGAGTCATGAATACGCCAATAACTTAGGTTTTCTACGTCTCGAAGTGGAAAACAAGAAGGTTGTTAAGCACGAAAGCAAATTGATTCCTGTAACTGCTGATGTTCCCAAGAACGGGAAGGTTCAAGCTATTGTGGATCGTTGGAATGATCAACTGCAACAACGACTAGATCAAGTTGTGGGCAAAACTGGTGTCAATTGGAATGGTGAGCGCGCATCTGTCCGCACCCAAGAAACCAATCTAGGTAACCTAATTGCTGATATCATGAGAAACGCTGTAGGTGCCGATATTGCCCTTACAAATGGCGGCGGAATCCGGGCTAGCATTAACCCAGGCAATATTACAGTTGCCGATATTTACAGCACCTTACCCTTTGACAATACCTTGGCAGTGATTGAGCTTCGAGGTATGGATATTATCGAAGCTTTAGAGCATAGCGTACGTTTGCTTCCAGAGCAAAATGGCGGTTTCCTCCAGGTTTCTGGTATTGCCTTTGAGGTTATGCCTGATGCGCAAGTTGGCGCTAGAGTAATCAACGTTAAGGTTGGGGGTCGTCCCATTTCTACCGGTGGCTATTATACTGTTGCTACGAACGACTTCTTGGCAGCAGGCGGCGACGGGTATGACATTCTCAAGAACGGCAAAATGATTGCTGATACGGGCATTATGCTTCGGGATGTCATGGTTGACTATTTCTTGGATAATCCTATTATGGGCTTTCCAGTAGGACCTCGGATCGTTATCGTTAAGTAAACGAACACAAAGGCTGCCAGGCACAAACGCCCGGCAGCTTTTTTTTGCTTCTATTCAAGTGATTACCTTTCTGCAAGATCGGACATGGTATTAAAAGACCCCCTAATCTGAGAAGGCAAGGTGATTTCTTGACCCGGTTTATTCCAAAGAGAGTATTTTTTGAGCCAGCTGCCTTAGAATACCCCCTTGGTAAGAAGCTTCAAGCTCAGTTTGGCGAATTGGGGATTGATATGCAAACCACCCCATCACACAATCGTGTAACGGGGATTCCCGGACAGACCGCTCGAGAAAAATACATTCAAGCAAAACAAAGCTTGGTTATTGGGATACGACGTACTTTGAAGTTTTCTTCGTGTAAACCATCTGCCCATTATCAGCTGCCATTAGCAACTAGTTGCCCAGGCTTTTGTGAGTACTGTTACTTGCAGACCACCCTCGGACCTAAGCCTGTACTTCGGGTTTATGTGAATATTGAAGAAATTCTGTCTCAAGCTCAGAAATATATCGAAGAACGATCTCCTGAAATTACTGTTTTTGAAGGTGCGGCCACGTCAGATCCGATTCCGGTAGAATATCTAACTGGCTCTTTGGAAAAAGCCATTGAGTTTTTTGCAAACACGGATCTCGGTCGTTTTCGCTTTGTGACGAAATTTGCCGACATTGATTCTCTCTTAACAGTGCACCATAACCAACATACAGAAGTTCGGTTTTCGCTCAACACTCAAACCATAATTAGTCAATACGAAAGGGGGACTGCTTCCCTTAAGGAGAGAATAGGAGCCGCCAAAAAAATAGCCCTTGCTGGTTATCCCTTGGGATTCTTAATTGCCCCCATCATTATTTACGATAACTGGGAAAACGAATATTCGCAGCTAATTGCGGAATTAGCTTCTTCACTCACAGGTAGCTTTAATCCTAGCTTTGAGTTGATTACTCATCGCTTCACGAAAAAAGCAAAATCTAATATAAAACAAGTTTTTCCTAACAGCACCCTCCCCATGGAAGAGGAGGAGCGCCTTTACAAATACGGGCAGTTTGGTTATGGTAAGTACGTTTATCCCAAAGAGCCAATGACAGAGATTAAGGGTCTATTTGAAGAAAAACTCAGTCAGGCTTTCCCCCGTTCGCAGATAAAATATATCGTGTAAGAGGCCCCGTGGTAAAGACCGCGGGGCCTTTTGACGGTACAATCCAGGAAGCCTAAGTTTTTTGCGCTTGACGTATTGTGCGGGGCGGTACGCCTACGAATTTAATGAAGTGTCTATTAAAGGATGATAAGCTATTATAGCCCACTAATCCTGCAATCTCAGAAATGGAAAACTCGCTTTCCTTAAGTAAGGCGATGGCAGTTTTAATGCGTACCTGATAAAGATAATTGAAGGGTGTTTCTCCAGTTGCCGCCACAAAAGCCCTCCTGAAACTGGAAACACTCAGATTACACAGGCCAGCTAATTGTTTTATGGTCACATTGGTGTTGTAAAAATTGGACACATAAAAAATAGCGGGACTAATTTCTCGGAACTGTGCGGGGTTATCTAGACCCTTTAAGCTCTCACTTGAACGGCGGGCAAGCTCTATTGCTAATTGCCCTGCGTAATGCAGTACTGCTGATTCCATATAGGGTTTCGTATCAGCAAATTCTTGGAGTAAAAAATCTATCAGAGTCGCTATTTTGCTGTTGTTCTCTTTGGTAATTACGCCATTAAAATTGCCTGCCAAATCTGCACATCCAGGTGGCAATTTATTTGCCAAGCAGCTATAGTCAATATCAATGAATTGCCAGCCCGCGATTTGTTGATCGCTATGCGCAATGTGTATGGTACCTGGCGAGACAACAATGACATCACCGGCTGAAAAGGGACAAACTTGGTTACCAATATAGAACACACCTGAGCCACAGCGGCAAATGCCAATTTCTGTAGAATCGTGATAGTGCATTCTACTCTCAATCGGTCTCTTTGGTGAGTAATGTAAACGGTTAATATAAGGTACATTGACCGGAAAAGAAGATTCCATTGGTACAGGAAAATGCTTTATTAGGGTGTCTTTATTATCTAGTTTTGACATTATGTGCATAATTTCCACCTTTATTTGCGTAGCAATTAGCAAATTATCATATTATAATACAGTATAGCACATGGTTTACGTTGCGGGCAAACTTGCTTTGCCCCAAATACCAAGCTTCGTAGGTAGTGATAAAAAACGCTGTGGGGGGAGCAAAATGGCGTATCGTTATAAGTTAGGGAATAAGTCATACGAAAAGGCGGAAACGCGGGCTGCCTTTATTTTATTGTTTCCAACAATTGTCGCTTTGGTTTTTCTATTCTTTATTCCCGCATTACGCGTTTTTTCTTTGAGCTTCACTGATACCAATACCATTACCAATGTATCTAAATTTGTAGGTTTAGCAAATTTCAGGTATCTCTTCAAAAGCCAGGTGTTCTTGAAATCTATGCGCAACACATTTGTGTTTACCACAGCCAAGCTATCTGCGGAAATTGCTATTTCCTTAGCGTTAGCCGTGATGCTGGATGCGAAAATACCTTTTCGAAAGTTTTTACGCATAACCTACTTTGCACCAGTAGTTGTACCGGTTGTGGCATCAAGCACGATTTGGCTTTGGCTTTATGCCCCCACCTTTAGCCCCTTAAATCAAATATTACAGTTCATAGGTTTACAACCATTGAAGTGGATATACAGTGCTGATACCGCGCTTTTTAGTATTATTCTGTTCTCCGTATGGCGTGGTATAGGTTATGACGTGGTCGTTTTTTTGTCAGGTTTGCAAGAAATCCCTGACAGTGTCATCGAGGCTGCCCGTGTAGATGGCGGAAATGGTTGGAATATCTTCTGGCGCGTGAAATTGCCCTTGTTAAAGCCAGTTATTGCCTTTGTTTTAATCATGGGTTTAATTGGCTCTTTCCAAGCTTTTACTGAAGTCGATGTAATGACACCCAATGGTGGCCCTAAAAATTCTACTTTGTTAATGGTTAATTATATATACCAGCAGGCATTTGGTAATACAAAAATGGGACGTGGTGCAGCGGCATCACTAGTATTGTTTGCAATCATCTTCTTTTTCACCTATCTTCAAAGGGTTATGCACGACAGGATGGGGGATTAACCATGGTAAAACATAAGAAGAAAAGCCTATTTCGCAAATACAATATACCTGTTTTTTTGTTGCTACTATTAATAGCATTACTGATGGTATTTCCATTTGTCTGGATGTTCCTGTCCGCCTTCAAAACCCAGGCTGAGGTGTACGCGTATCCACCACAATGGTTGCCCAACTCTTTCCATCTCAATAACTTCAGAAAAGTATTTGAAATGGTACCGTTTGGTCGGTTTTACTATAACACCATCGTCACTACCGTAGCCCAAACAGCGCTGCAAATGATCCTATCAATTACAGCTGCTTACGCCTTTGCTAAGCTGGACTTTCCAGCCAAACGGGCCCTTTATATGTTTATGCAAAGTGCCATGTTTGTACCTATGGCAGTTAGTGTAATACCTCTTTACCTAATGGTTGCAAAGCTGGGGTTAGTAAATACCTATCTCGGCCTTATTTTGCCACAGATACTCGGGGTCTTTACCACTGTTTTGCTTATGTCGTTTTTTAAATCGATCCCTGATGACCTTTTGGATGCTGCCAAGATTGATGGTTGCGGGTATTATAGTATTTTGTGGCAAGTGATTATACCGAACTCAAAAAATGCTATTAGTGCTGCTACTTTATTTGCCTTTTTAAGTCACTGGAAAAGCTATTTGTGGCCATTGCTGGTAACAAACAACACGAATATGAGAACACTGCCCATCGGCATGAAGTACCTGATCACTGAAGCTAGTAACGACTATCATCTAATGATGGCCGCTGCCTTAATGAGTATTTTGCCAGTGCTTTTGGTTTATGTCATCAGTGAAGAAAACTTTGTCAAATCCATCACGTTATCTGGCGTCAAAGGATAGCACATGGCCTAGGTATTGAAACGCAGTAGCGTTTTAATAACAAGAAAACCCAAAGGAGAGAAGACTGTGAAAAGAAAGATTGCTTTGTTTGTTGCGACCATGATGACTTTTCTGGCCGTAATGGGTAGCGGTGTGTTTGCCCAAGAGGACGTAACCATCGAAGTATGGTACGCCATCAGTGGCAGCAGCGGGGAGAGTTTGCTAGCGATTATCAAAGATTTTGAAGCGTTGAACACTGGTATTAAATTGAAGTATTCCTTTTCTGGCGGTTATAGTGACACTGCAACCAAAATAACTGCGGCATTACAAAGTAATACGGCTCCTGATGTATTAATTGGCGGAATGCCAGCGTACACCGGTGGTTATGGCAATTTTTATGCTGGCGAAATGGTAAAGGCAGATCCGGAGTTCGACTATGATGATGTCTTTGCCGGTTTGTGGGACTACGCCATGTATGATGGCGAGGTCTGTAATATACCATTTGGTATCTCTACTCCTTTAATGTATTATAACCGTGCTTTGCTTGAAGGCACTGGCATTGACTTGGAAAACAACCCACCCCAAACATGGGATGAGTTTGTGGAAGTCTGTAAAGAACTGAAGGCTTACCACGCAGGCAACAGCCATTTCGTACCCTTTGTAGTAAAAGATAGACCTTGGCTTTTTAAAACCCAGCTTCGTCAAGTGGGTAACGAAGTAATTCATGCCAATGAAGACTACTCTGTTAAAACAGCCGCATTTGGTTCTTCTGAAACAGCCCCAGTTGCTGCTTGGTGGCAAACTATGGCTAGAGAAGAATTAACCACCGTTGGTGATCATGCTAACGCAGAAAATGTATTTTTGGCAGGGATGGCGGCATTTTTTGCTGGCTCATCTACCAAGATTTCTGCTTGGACCGAAGTATTTGGCGACGATCTGCTTGCTATTCCTATGCCCTATTTCACACAGCCAGCAGTATCCTTAGGTGGCAACACTGTATCTATTTTCCCCAGCAAAGACGAGGCAAGAACCAACGCTGCTTGGGAGTTTGTCAAGTTTATTACAAGTACGCAGCCTAACGCAAAATTCGCAATCAATAGTGGATACTTACCCATCCGCTTGTCGGCTCTAACACTTCCTGAGATTCAAGAAGCCTTTGCCAAAAACCCAGCTTACAAAACAGCTTACTGGCAACTAGACCATGCTTTTTCCTATGTCAATATCGATAGTTTTTCGGCTCTAGACAATGCCATAGTCAACGCTATTGATAAAGTAACTGAAAATACCAGTTATGATCCTGCACGGGCAATGAAAGAAGCTGCAGCAGAGTATGATCTTGAAGCTGAAGGACGTTAATGTGGCTTTCTCTGTATGACCTTATCCGAGCGAGGTTCTTGATACCTCGCTCGGATAACATCTAAAAATACAAAATAATGGATTTGATATAGACATGGAACGGAATATCGTGCGGATGTTTCTAGAAGCTTTAGCGGTGGGCGATGCTTTTGGCAAAGTTACAGAGTACTGTAGCTTGGAGGATATAAAGCAAAAACTAGGCCGAGTGGAGGTGTTGTTAACTCCCGAAGAGTCGTTAACCCATAATGACCTTGCTCACGGACAAGTAACTGATGATACTGAACAAAACCTCTACTTAATTAGGCAATTTGCAGAAGACAGCGAAGTTACTGCCGAAAATACTGCTGAAGCTTTACTTAAGTGGGTTGATGAAACTGATGCAAAAAAATACATGGGTCCAAGTAGTAGTGTAGCACTAGAGAAAATAAAAAACGGTGAAGACATTAAAACGACAGGGCTTAACGGTACTACCAGTGGCGGCATCATGCGTATACCTGCGGCATTCCTTTTTAGCACGGTTGACAGTTTAGTCCAAAATGTAGTGGCTTGCTTACTTCCCACACATAACACAGGAGTAGCAATGGATGCAGCAATGACCTATGCCTACGCTTTGCAAGCTGCCGTGCAGGACAACCCATCGATTAGTGAGATTTGCGATGCCGCCTACGAGGGTTCCTTGATCGGACGGAAATATGGTTCCCAAAAAAGAACAGCGGCGGTGGCACCCGGTTGTGGTGAACGGGTACGGTATCTGCAAGAATGTCTGCCCTCAATTAAAGATGAACAAGCTTTAAAAGAACACCTTTATTATGTTCTCGGTACTACCTGCAGTTCTTGGGATGTTTGCTCAGCTGTATTTGGCATATTTTTATGGGCAAAAGATGATGTTTTCACTGCCATACGCATTTCTACCGAAGTGGGGGGCGATACCGATACTATTGCTTGTTTGGTAGCGTGTCTATCTGCTTTGTACGCGAAGGGACATAACATACCGGAAGAAATGGTGCAGTTGGTTGCAGACGCTAATGATATCGATTTCGAGGTTACGGCTTCTTTAGTTTCTAGAATCTAATCTGAACATACAACAGGTGGGGAGACATCATGAGACTTTCAACATCAACGAACTTGTTCGCATATCGTCCGGACTTTTCTGATTTCATTCCGATTATAGAGTCAATGAAGCTGTGCAAAAAAGTGGGTTTTGATGCGGTAGACATCAATTTATGTGATGTGACAAGGCACTATTACCGCTTGGCCGATCCGGATTGGGAAGAATGGATCGCTGAGGTGAAAGAGGTTTCAGAAAAGCTAAGCCTACCTATCACCCAATCTCATCCGCCTTTTTATAATTGCTTAAACCCGAATTTTTCGCAAAGAGCTGAATACGACAAAATGATCTGTCGTGCAATCAAGGCTTCAGGAATGCTGGGGGTACCTTGGGTTGTAATGCATCCTGGTAGCTTGCCAGAAGAAGATTCGAAGCGGGCTAAATCTAAAGAGGGGAATTATGATTATTTCATGCCCCTGCTAGAACTTGCAGCTGAATACAACACAGGTATAGCCATTGAAAATATGAGTGGCGTGCATGAAAATGGTCAACGAGTTTATTGCAATAATCACGAGCATTTAATCGACTTTGTGGAGAGCTTACCGGTTAGTAATGCGGGAATTTGCTGGGATTTTGGGCATGCCCATTTGGAAAAGGTGAACCAAGTCGAGGCACTGCGGGCCATGGGTTCTCGTTTAAAGGCCACCCATGTGGCTGATAATTCGGGTCTCAGAGATGACCATATTATGCCTTTTGCTGGGCATGTAAATTGGTATGAGATTATGCCTGTCTTACGGGAAATTGGATACCAAGGCGATTTCACCTATGAAATTCACAGTGCATCTTCTAGACTGCCACTTGAGCTACTGGAAGACCTCGGTGATTATTGTGTGAAGATCGGGCGTTACTTGATTGCTAGGAGCAATCACTGGCAGTTGACCTAAGCTCAGTTTTTTTGGTCTTGACAGGGGCAACTGACAGGAATATAATTGTTTTGTGGCGTGGGCCATTAGCTCAGTTGGTA
>DGYW01000019.1:47843-62140 GCA_002396805.1 Firmicutes bacterium UBA4996
CTGACTCTTAATCAGGGCGTCCACGGTTCGAATCCGTGATGGCCCACCATTTCAAAAAGACGACTAGACCGCAGTTTGCGGTCTTTTTTGTTTTGTTCAAAAAGCAAAATCAAGTGGTCTATTGGGCAAATTTGGGCAAATCTTCTGTTTTGGCATCTTGTTTTCCATGCAATTTTTCGTGAAAAGTCATGGAGGCATACCTTAAACTTTCTACATATTCCACGATATAATGTTTATTTGTAACATCGGATCCCGGAGCATGGCCTGCTTGCTTTTGAATGTCCGGCGTTGGGATGCCAAAGTATTTCATTAGTGAAATATGGGTGGTTCTTAAATTTTTCGGAGGGATTACTGAGATTCCAAGCTCCTGGGCTTTTCGCATCATGTAACGTCTGATATATCTGCGACAAGGAACGTGACCTTTGGCATCAGCCACTACGAGATTGTTTTCACGGTTATAATCCTTCGTCTTGATAATGCGCTTGTTTTGATTGGCTTTGTGGAGCTTTAGATGTTCATCT
This sequence comes from Firmicutes bacterium UBA4996, assembly GCA_002396805.1. Taxonomy (GTDB): domain Bacteria; phylum Bacillota; class Limnochordia; order Darwinibacteriales; family Darwinibacteriaceae; genus UBA4996. The sequence goes on from DGYW01000019.1 coordinate 48,365, forward strand.
ACGAAGGGAGTAAGGACCAAGTAGCGCTCCCTCTTGCTTTTGGTTTCTCCGCGCTTAAACGATTCTGGAGTGCGCTCAATCACGGCTTCTTCGATTGCGATGTAACCTTCGTGTATATCGTCCCACGTCAGAGCCAATATTTCCTGTGGCCTTAGACCTAACTCTATCCCCAGTACGATAAAAATGTCATAGAGGTTTTTGAATGTAAGGTGGCTATACATCTTTCTAACCTCTTCGATCGTCCAAATATCATCTTCGGTCTTTTTCCTTGGTTGAGCTTGAGTAAGCAGATCTGGGCAGATGTTCTCCTTCACCTTCTTATTTCTCTTACACCAACCAAAAAATGCAGACAGAGCGCGCTTATTGTGTTGGTCTTTGGTCGGGTGTTTCAGCATAATTTCCTGCAAAGTGGATAACGTGACATCCTTCAGCTTATGGTGCCCAATCTCGGGTAATATGTCTGTTTCAAAACGCTCTTTATAAAATCGGTAAGTGTTTGGTTTTCGGTAGACCTTGACAACCCTCATCCACTCCTCATAGGCTTGTTTTACCGTTTGGTGGTTCGTGCTCTGGATCGTATTATCTAGATATTCTACATTCCACCGGGTAAGCAAATCAATGGCATCCCGTTCATTACCGCGTACGGTCTCCCGTTTTACCTCGTACTTCCCCGCAGCATTACGCCCCAGGCTTAGTTGCACCCGGTAACTATCTTGGCCCCTCTGGTAGATGGCTCCCCTCAACCCCTTAATTTGTACCTTCTTTCTCACAAATGATCACCTTCCTGTGTTGCCCAGATCACAAAAACATATGTTCGGGTGAATGGTAAAAAAATATATGGGCCGAAGCCCAACCCCACGGCCAGAGAGGCGGTGGGGTTGTTACGCTAACCAATAGGTGTAAAAGTGATCTGAATTGTAATTAGTTTGCTGAGTATCCAAAGAGCTATGATGATAGCGAAAACGATTTTTAATACAGTTCCAATAAATTTCATTATCAACACTCTCCTTCAGTCAACTTTACTTCGTAAGGACGGCATATATTTTGATAGCATAGTCGTTATCCACATAATCGGGAACTAAAAAGCTGATTACAGCCTCCCTTGAATCTTCTGTCAGAACATAACCCACTTCTGCGATGAATATGGATAACGGCCGAAGAAGTGAATCTACATTATCCCCTGTAGACATGAATATAAAACTGTCTTCATATACTTGGTCGATGTTCAAAATTTCCGAACTAGAAAGATTGGAAGCACTAAGAAGAGCGATGTATTGTAGACAAATGTTATTGAGACTTTCCGAGTGATTCGCTACTAATACATCTTTATCGCGGTCTCGCATCGAATAAGGATAGCCTAGAAAAAGTCTTAACCAGTACAAATGCTCTTTACGATTGGTGATGTTAGACTGAAACCACTCATAAATATTTCCGAAATTAGTAGCGGGGCCAACCATCGTTTCAGTATATTGGCTAAAGGGGTAGTCCTTTAACATTTTGGCACGAATAGAGTTAGCGTTGTAATTATAGCTATTGTGAGTGAATTGCTGTTCTCCTATTTCGGCTAGCAACTTTTCATAGAACAAAAAGCGCTCAACACGCGTATCGTAATCGAACTGTTCTAGACTTACACGCCAACCAAAAACGCGTTGACTGTCTGCAGATTTAAATGAAGGTTTCGGGTTGCTCTCGTACCACCTGTTAATGGCCCTAATCATCGAATCGTAAGGTGTTTCTGCGCTGACAATAGTCATCGATTGTAGCAAAACCATAATCCCCACTATTAACACAAAGACCCACACTCGCCTTTTCATCAAAAAACCTCCCTGTTTATATTTTTACCAACCCAAAAACATAGGTAGTTTCTTTTTCCTAGCAACTTTTCCGGTGCGCTTGCGTCTACCGCATAACATTGCACCCGAGAGCATCCAAGCTATATTCTCAAAGATTGTTTTTCTAATTCTTTGGCAACCGCGCTGGCCAGAGCGTCCTTTTTCGTTACGACCTTGCATCCAATGGGTGATATTAAGAATTTACCCATCCTAACATAGACCACCGCGACCGGTATCCCGATTATTGTGATGGTGTAGACTATGGCTAAAAACAAGTAGACTATAGTTAGAACTAAACCAATCGGAAACCAAATTATGTTCAAGACTAGGTTGATAATTTTCCAAAATGTAGATACGTTTTGCTTCCCTTTGAGCTTGGTCTCCTTGATTATTTCCTTACCATAAGGAAAAGCCGATAGTTTGGCGAATTCGAAGCAGGCTTTGCCAATCGGTATACCAACTATCGTTATAGAAAACACTACTCCAATCAATAACCAGAGTAGGGCTAAAATCCCGCCACCCAAAATGAACCACAATAGATTTCCTAAAGCCGACATCTTAACTCCCCTCTCGAACGCATATTCGGCAACACTTTTCCGACAACTTCGGCTAAAAATAAACGTTGTAGCTGGTCTTTAACTCAGCGACAACCCCGCAATGTTTTTCTGATTCCCTCAGATATTCTCCTTTAAGTTCGATAAACCCCGGTAAAACATAAAAATAATCCGCCAGCTCCTGCTTGTCCATCCCAACTTTCACGCAATCCCAAAAAGTGTATGTATCGATCATTAGGTTAACTGCCCACTTTGTAGCAAGGCGCTCATTTTTAGTGGCGTAGATCGAACTTGTACTATTTGCGGCAATGATGTGGTGTCCTGCGGTCTCGAAGTGATGTCCTAACTCATGGGATAGGACACACCGGAGTTTTCGCTCATTCGTATGTAGTGTGGTGGATAGTGCTATAACTGGTGTGGGAACTTCTGGTGTATATGTGTAGATACCCTCGACATGGTGCATTTTTCGCCATTCAATTGCGATCCCCTCATATTCTGCGAGTTGGAAAAGGAAGTGGGTAGGGATCACCTTTTATCATCACCCTCTTTCTTCGCATATTTTACTTTCACGTACTCAATAAAGTCCATAACCTCCTTCCTGGCCTCTGGCGTGAGTTCGCTTATCCCTTCTGCTAAATAGGGAGCGACCGTTTCGGGGAGGTCGTCTGTATTGATGGAGGTGGGGACGCCAGTCCGGCCGAGGAGGTAGTTTGCATCCACCTCAAAAAAGTCAGCTAACTTGTTTATAGTTGCGATGTCGGGTTCAGCTTTGTCGTTCTCCCACTTAGCCACAGCTTGTTGAGTAACCCCGAGCTTCTCCGCTAGAAGTCTCTGGGGTATTTTTTTGCCCTCTCTGAGTTCCCTTAACCGTTCTCCAAACAACCGAATCCACCCTTCCTATGCCTGTATTATACAACATCGGGTTGTTGTTTGTACAATTTAACAACTAAAATTCGTAAAAAGGGTTGACAACAACCTAACGTTGTTATAAACTAAACACAACGAAGGGTTGTTGGCACAACCGTAGCTTGTTTAAGGAGGTGAGACTGGCCTATGAAAGCGAGAAGGTGGCTGCAAGAATTACGGGATGCGGCTGATTTAACGCAACAGGACGTTGCCAGTGCTGCAAGACTTCTACTTTGTCTTTAAGTAGCTCCGCTATCGATACCATCTTAATGGTTGCATCCATTTCGGCCCTCTGAAGCTCCAAATCGGTCATTCTGACCTATCCAGGACGAAAGATTGCAACTTGCAAACCAGATAGGTGCCCTAAAGGCCGCCGCTGCCTCTGCAAGCAAAACAGGAGGACTTTGTGTAGTCTCGCGGCTCATCAAGTGTGACAAGGACTTTACTCCATTTTTGGAGCACGTGAGGGCGGAGAACGAGTTGTACTCCCTCCGGTTTTTCTTGATTCATGCGCTCTTGAATGTCTCTTAGTTGTAACCAACGCAGGCTCATCCGGCGATTTTGCAGATGGTAAGGTGAGGACGGTGAAGGAATTCTTAACTGGGATACCTCCTTGCCCCACAAGGGCGTCTGGGCTCATCGCCGTAGGGCATTCGAATGGCATCAACATACGCATGTGATTCGAGTCTTCCTCTGAAACGCAATAATAACGAGGATGATGTCACAAAGCTACTTCTATATGTTTGTATTGGTAGAAACAATACCCCTCAAAACTCCCTGTAGTTCCAAGTATGGTACTTCACAGCAAACCATCAATTCGGCCAATTATTGTTAGTTTATAAACCTTTACCCTGTTTTCCTTGTTTACATCTTCGCGGTATTATTAATGTTAATGTTGTAATATGGCAAAATAAATGTCAACCAGACACATGTATGTGCAACATGCTATTGTTTTCCGGGATGACGTGATATTAGACATACCCGCCAGTTTCTAAGGGGCAGTTGATGGCCGCGGTAAGTGTGCCAATCCGAAGGGTGCATTCGGCGAGCGGGGATCAATGAGGGAGTTTCGAGTAAAGTTTCGTTGGCTAACAGTGGGGCCGAGCTGACGCTTTTCGCCCAGCGGAGTAGTAGTCTTCCGCACAAACCGTCAGGGAGGCGTTCCAAAAGGACAGAGATTTGGTTCAAAATCTATATACTGCAATGGTTTAATGAGTTTAAACTTCACATTTATAGTAATATCTATTTATAATTAACATCAGAGTGCACAATCTGCTTTTCGCCTCACCGATGATATTCCATCGGTGAAACAACGAAAAAGCAAAAAAGGGGAGGACTTTACAATGACAGGTAGCAAAAAGTTCTTGGTTATGCTTGTGATGTTGACCATGGTTTTTGGCGTTGTTGGTATGGCTCATGCTTCTACAGTTATGCTTTATTCTTCAATGCAAGAGGATCAGTTGTTGGCAATCAAGAAGGGATTTGAAGCAAAGTATCCCGATCTGACCATGGAATATTACTTTGCTGGAACCGGCCGGGTAATGACTAAGATCGCAACCGAAGCACAGGCTGGCACAGTCGGAGCCGACGTAATTTGGGTAGGAGACCCCGCTGACTACATTTCCTTTAAGGAAATTGGTATCTTACAACAGTATTCTTCTCCTGAAGCCTACGCCATTGATGCTGCCTATATCGATCCCGAAGGCTACTACACAGGGGCCCGCCTCATGAACATGGGTATTGCGTACAACACAGTGTTTGTTACTGCAGAAGAAGCCCCAAAAACATGGCATGAGCTTCTAGAACCCCGTTGGCATGACCAGGTTGTTATGACAGACCCAGGAACATCCGGCACATCGAAGTTCTGGCTGAACGCTATTGTAAGTAATGAAAAGTATGGTATTGAGTTTATTCAAGCGTTAAAGGACAACAGGATGTACATTGAAAGTGGTAGCAGCGCAACCCACAATCAAGTGGCAGCAGGTGCTTACCATATTGGTGTGTGTTTAGACTACATGACAGCTAACCTCATTGCCTTAGGCTCGCCAGTAGAATTTATCTTCCCAGAAGATACGGTAGCCATCTTTAGCCCTATTGGCTTGGTGAAGGATTCCGCCAATAATGAGAACGGTAAATTGCTCTACGACTTTATCCTTTCGAAAGAAGGACAAGAAATTCTTGTTGCCGAGAATCTCATTTCTGTTCGCAACGATGTAGACCAGGGTAATGTTGATGTTGACGCCATTGCCAAAAAAGCTCTCGTTCTTGATCTTGAAGCCATGGCAAGAGACAATGACAAAAACTTAGCTGCTTATGATAGCATCTTTGGTTTCTAAATAAAGAGGGGTGAGCGGCGGCCTAATGCCTGCTGCTCACCTCATATCATAAGAACAGGAGGAGAATACCATGGCGTACGTTAGATTCGAGAACATATCCGTCAGTTACGGTGATAACCAGGTTCTTAAAAACTTCTCGTTATCTTTGGAAAAAAACGAAATCATGTGTTTGGTGGGACCTTCTGGATGCGGGAAAACGACCTTGGTTCGTTGTTTGTTAGGTCTAACTAGGCCTGACGAGGGCGAAATCTATGTGGATGATAAATGCCTATTTAGTAGCAAAAGGCGTATTAATGTGCCGGCAGAACGGCGCGGCATAGGGATCGTTTTTCAAGACTATGCTGTCTGGCCCCATCTAACTGTTAAAGACAACGTGGCTTATCCCATGCGTAAACAACGCATGAAAAAGAATGAAATTGATCGTAGGGTCAAAGATGTATTAAAACAAGTGAGTATGAGTGAGTATATTAATCATCTACCTGGTCAGCTTTCTGGTGGTCAGCAACAGCGGGTAGCCATTGCCAGGGCCCTCATGAGTAGTGATGATCTGATTGTATTAGACGAGCCCATCACGAACTTAGATGCTAAACTGCGGGACCAAATGCTTAATGAGATTCGGGATATTCAGCGCAATATTGGCACCACCATTTTTTATATCACCCACGATCAAAAAGCTGCTTTGCATCTAGGAGATCAACTAGCGATCATGAATGGGCGAGGAGAACTCGTTCAAATTGGTAGCGATGAGGACATTATCCTCAGGCCAAAATCCCGGTTTATTTTTGAATTTATTGGTGTTACCAACTTTATTCCTCTGAAACTGGTGAATTCGGAGTACAAACTCGATTTAGGGAGAGAGATGATTCCCTGGCCAGAGCAGGTTCCAGATACTATGGCACATGGAAAACCTATAGAGATGGGAACTCGTCCTAATGATATCACCTTCGATGATGCATCTCCAATCAAGGCTAAAGTAAAGCGGGCTGTCTTTTTAGGCAGTGAATACGATTACTTTATTGAACTTGGCAACATGGAAATTCGCCTGCAGCAAAGTACGCTTGATGCGGCATTGGTAGGCGTGGCCAAAGAAGGTAGCGAAGTGGGTCTAAGGTTCCTGAATCCTCATTACTATGAAGCAAAAAGAAGGGAGGCCTAGGCTCATGATAAATCTGCGGAGAAACAAGGACCTTGCAGCCGTAGAAGGACGCCGCATCGGCCTTGACAACGTAATGACGGCGTTGGCCTTTGTGCTGCTTCTGGTGATTGTAGTTATTCCAATTTCAATGATTATCTATAATGCTTTTTTCCATGAAGGCAAATTTACATTTAACCTCATTGTAGAACAGCTGACGCGGAGTACCACGTTATCTTCTATGTGGAACACGATCAAAATTGGAGGTCTAGTAACCCTCTTTGGTACGATCATGGGTGTTTTTTATGCCTGGCTCCTTGGTCGTAGCAACATTCCCGGTAAGAAGTTGATGCGGTCACTGTTTACAATTCCCTATATGTTTCCTCCGTTCTTGGGTGCTATGGCCTGGGATCTGCTGTTAAATGGTCGTTCGGGTTATCTTAATCGATGGATGATGCAGACGTTTAATCTTTCATCGGCACCACTAAACATCAACACCATTTGGGGAATCGTTTTTGTGGAAGTTTCCTACTATTTCCCCTTTGTATTTATGCAAGTGGTGAGTGCGCTAGAGCGTATGGATCCTACATTAGAAGAGAGCGCTCGAATTGCAGGAGCAAAGCAGGGAACAGTAATTCGTACCATTACGCTCCCTCTAGTCGTTCCTGCGATTTCTGCTGGAGCTTTGCTAATTCTCATTAGTTCGCTGGCACACTTTGGTGTACCAGCCATTCTAGGGTTCTCTCAGGGAATTTTTACTTTGCCCACCAGAATTTTCGCCGTTATTTCGCGATCGGGAGGAAGTTTCGAAGGTATACGTCAGGCCGCCGCCCTTTCCATCTTATTGGTAGTCGTTGTTGCCCTGGCTCTTTTGCTCCAGAGAAAAGTGCTCTCCTCTGGAGGCTACGATATTATTAAAGGAAAGAGCATGCGTCCTACACTGATCAACTTGCGTGGCGCACGTATTCCACTTTTCATCTTGGCCCTCGTTACTTTGGCGGTAATCGTCATGGTTCCGCTGATCATGATCTTCTTGGTAGGCTTGGTAAGAGCTTATGGTTTGCCATTAATACCTGCGAACTTCACTTTGGCCAACTACACAAGAATACTTACCACGAGTGGTACCTTGGATTCCATAAAAAATTCACTTATCCTGGCGATCAGCGCAGGTATCATCAGTATGACTTTGGGTACGCTCATTGCTTATGTGGTGCAGAAAATCAAACCTAGGGGAACTGGAGTGTTGGAGATTCTTTCCGTTTTACCATACTCCATCCCCGGAACTGTGCTGGCCATTGGTGTTATTTTGGCCTGGTCAGGGAGTCTCGGGATCAATCTATACAATACCCTTTGGATCATTTTGGTTGCTTATATTGCAAGATATCTGTCCTTCTCCATGAAGACCTCGTCGGCAGCTCTTTTGCAGGTCCATCCATCGCTTGAAGAAGCGGCCCGGACCTGTGGCGCCACGCATACAGAAAGCTTGAAGGATATTACGCTACCCCTCATTCGTCCGGCCATGATTTCTGGGTTCTTCTTAATCTTTTTGCCTGCGATGCGTGAGGTGACCACGTCGGTATTGCTTTATGGTCCTTACACTCGAACCCTAGGTGTTCAGATCTACTCCCTGCGGGATGCTGGAATGATGCCGCAAGCTGCAGCTTTAGGTTCAGTAGCCATTGTATTGATTATTGTAATTAACGCAATTGTCAACGCTATAACTGCGGATCGGAAGGGGGTTTGACACATGGCTCAAGTACAAGTGCAACTTACAAACGTTACGAAACGCTTTGTTACCAAGACTCTTGGAGATATTGTAGCGGTGGATGACTTTAACTTTGAAGTTTACGAAGGTGAGTGCTTTTCGATTCTTGGCCCTTCAGGTTGCGGTAAAACAACAGCCCTACGCATGATTGCTGGATTTGAGGACTTAACCGAAGGTGAAATTCATCTGGGGGGGCGTCCCGTTTCCAGCAGTAGAAAGAACCTTTATGTTCCGCCTGAGGAAAGAGATTTAGGAATGGTGTTCCAAGCGTTTGCCGTTTGGCCCCATAAAAATGTCTTTGAGAATGTAGCATATCCTTTGCGGATCAAAAAAGTACAGCGCGCGGAGATAGAAAGGCGGGTAAAAGAAGCACTACACCATACGAGTCTCACGGGATTGGAAAAAACCTATCCCTCGGATCTCTCTGGAGGTCAGCAACAACGAATTGCTCTGGCCCGTTCTATCGTCACAAATCCTAAGGTCATGCTCCTTGATGAGCCCCTTTCGAACCTTGATCCACATCTGCGGGAAACGATGCGGTTTGAACTGAAGGAACTTCAAAGCAAATTCGGGTTTACCATTATCTTTGTAACCCATGATCAATCGGAAGCCATGGCGATCTCCGACCGTATGCTTGTAGCCGATATGGGTAAGATCATGCAAATTGACACTCCAGAAAATCTATATAATCGACCCATTAATCGTTTTGTCCACAGTTTCTTGGGAGAAAGCACATTCCTAAATGTTGTTATCAAGGATGGCAAGGTTTATGCCAAGGGGGATATGGAACATCCCTTGGATTTAGAGGCGCCGCCTAATGCTGAATCCGAAATGATTATGGCTACGCGGCCCAATGCGATCGAACTTACAGCCGATAAGGGCTATCAGACGCACGTACAAACTAGGATCTTCCTAACGGATCGCACGGAGTATGTTGTTCCCATTGGCAACCAGACTCTCAAAGTCCAAACCCCGCACCGCATTACCTTCGCTCAAGGTGAGAGCTGCAGTGTTCGCTTTGTAGAACCAATGTGGTACCCTGTGGAGGACCCGGAGGCTGAGAAAGAACGTCAACGCCGACAATTGATCTAAAGACAAAAAAGACCTTGCCATGTGCTCTGGTTTAAAGTGCACTGGCAAGGTTTTTCTTATTTACTCTCTCCTATCTCTTGTGCTTGAAATTCCTTCGGAGTGATACCGACCAACTCTTTGAAGACGACAAAAAAGTACTTGTTGTTGGAGAAGCCTACGCGGGAAGCGATTTCCTTTACGGAGTCAGACGTTTCTAACAGCAGGCGTTTGGCGTTTTCAATCCGGGTTCGTTTTAGTGCTTCGCCTATGGATATGCCTGTACTCTCACGGTAGAGCCTTCCGAGATATACGGCGTTCATCCCCATCTCATCGGCTATGCTTTGGGCCGAGAGATTTTCGTCATTGTAGCCGGCGGCGATGCGTTCATTGATCTTGGTGGCCAATTGCTGGAGGTGGTTTTTCCTCAGATCAACTTGTTCAGCGACGATTCTGGCGAAAATGGTGTCGAGGAGCTGGTGCAGTTCAGCAATATCCTCAAGATCGTCAAACAAATCTGTCGCGTTGGCTAAGGGCTCTAAACCTAACTCGCTTTGCATCGTGTTGAGATATTTCAGGATATACTTTGTGTAGAAGCGAAAGTCATTAAAGTTGGCGTCACGGATCTTTCCGAAAATTCCCTTCCAGATGGATCTTGCCTCATCTAGTTCGCCTGCTCGGAGCGCACTAAATAGGGGCTCTGTATCCTTCGTTTCGAAGTCTGAAGAATGATAGGTGGTCGTTAGCGTCTCAGAGAGCACTTGCTGGCCAGCATACAAGAAGCGCTGTTGCCATAAGTCTAATAGATTCCCATAGCATTGGGCTAATTCGCTAGCGGAATGACTTGGTTTCCCATATAGGCAGCGGGCTCCAGTTGCATCTGCGATGTTCAAACACAACTCCAGCATCCGTTCGGCACTCTCTTCCCCTACGATGACTGCACATCCAAAGGAAACGAGTGCAGTAAGTGCAGGGGAACTTGCAGAGGTTGCTACCGCGCTCCGGATTGCTTCGGAATCCGAAGAGTCAACCAGAATGAGTGAAGCAGGATAACTTATGATACCCAACTCTTCGCCCTGTAAGAGGCTATCCATCTGTTTGGTTAGCTGTTGCTCCATTTTTCCCTCTAAAAGCCGGTCTACTTGTTGAACTACAGTTTCGTTGGCGTTGCCATCCTTCTGCAGTGCCTCGCGAATAGCCCTAAAAGGGAGATAGAGGGCAAATAGAGTGTAAAGGGCACCACCGACTAATAGGACGGAAACAGCGATCAACAAGCCCAATACAACATTTCGTACAGCTACTAAGCCAGGCAGAATGGTGTTGGTCTCAAAAAACCTAAGATAGTAACCGCCCAGATTTGTCATTTGATAGTACATCAAACCACTTTTGCCATCGGCCCCGAGGATAAAACCGTGACTTCTGCCATTATCTTCGAGGCGCGTAAGGAGAGTTGGCCAGATGCGGGAAACATTGTGGGTGAGCGACTCATCGCCTGCCACCAAAATGTGTCCTGCGTTGTTTACCACCACGCTGTTGTTTTCAGAAGATAGTCCCAGAAGCTGCTCCTCATACCATTGAGCCTCCACATTTAACAAGAGTGAACCCCGTTCTGGCATGTTGGACTCGAAGAACAAGAAAGAGTACGTGTCTCCATCCTCTGTTTGTCGTCTGATTGGTCCTTTAGACCCGTGCCTTTCCCGCGCAGCCATCAGCGACACCGTCTCTTGATCGTAGTAAGCTACGCTTGCATTTCTTGTGTATCCACCGTCTGAAGTATACATGATATCTGCACTAGAGTTGTAGATCATGGCACTGGATAAGAATGTACTGCTACTTACCCAATTTCCCAGATCCCTAAAACCAGCGACACGCTCGGCGTTTGTGAGGGGGTCTACGGTGCGCAGTTTAATCAACGATCCTGAGTAGAATGTCTGCATCGCGCTGTTATGAATAATCTCCAGTAATGTACCGGAGATGGTGTCCACTTGCTCCACAAACTCATTGTTCATCTGGGTTAGTGTTCGGATGAGTGAACGTTGGTATAGCTGAAAAAAAGCGAGGAGCAAACTTAGGAGGATAGCTGATATGATAAGAACGATCGCCGTCCTGCGCAGGAACGAGTTCTGAAACAACTTAATCTTTGGCTTCGCCATGCCCAACGACCACCACCCTTCTTCGCTATCTACGCATGTTAACTTCTCCCCTTACCCCTTGGTTCCTCCCGTCCAATGCAACGGAACCTGTTCTCAGAAGAAATCTTAGCGACATGGCTTCGTCTCTCATCGGGCTTTTCGGAGGGGCTCCGTTGGCAAGTGCTGTTTATCCGGTGCGCCAGTCCATTTATCAAAGCAGATGTTGGCTAAGACTGTTTTGTCTGATGTTTGCTCTTACTGCGATAGGTGCGGTGATTATTGAAGGCTAATTACTTAAGGGTGAGGGCTTATAACTGGGCCTTAGTCGCTTCTCATATGAAAGTATGAGAGCTTTCTTCATGATTTCGCTCTTTGGAGGATGGAGTTTTTGTTGTCACGCCTTACACTTAGTTGTAGAGATGTCGATGATTGATGTGAACAAGAAACCCAGCTGGCGTTTTTTACCTTTAAACACCTCGGAAAAAAGCCGTCTTGCTGGTGGTTTATTGCACTTAGGTAGGGGGAGGGGAAGGGTGGCAACGAGGAAAACTTAGTGTCGGGTTATTTTCCATGGCCCCCCGGTTTTATCAAATGAGTTGGCCGAGACCTTACACGGAATGAGCGACTTTGGCAGTAGAATATCCTTGCCGAGTCCGCTTATTGCTGTGTTAGGAGTGATTGGCTTTGTACTGGGGATTATATCAATAGTTAAGAATGAAGACAGAGCTTTATTTACATTGCTATCCATACCTGTTGGGCTGTTGATTCTTTTCTGGGTAGCTGCGGAAATAGTAGTTCCTCATTAGTGTAAACAAGAGATAACGTCGCTAAGCAAAACGGCTAGCCCTAAGGCAAGCCGTTTTACCTTATATAATATAATTCAAGGAGTAAACTAGTGCAATCAGAATTGCAACAACTACATTTCTCCACAGATTCAAATGGACAATCGCCATATACTCCCGAATAATCGCGGAGACATAAAAGTAAAATTTGGTTTTGGAGCCCAAACCATGATAGTTAAGCCCTAGTGATTTGGCCAATATCCCGGCCCTGAGCACATGGTAATTTGTGGTGCAGAATAGGACCTCTGGATGTTCCTTCTTGGAATCTTGCTTAATCAATTCTGTTGCGAATAGGAGGTTTTCCCTAGTGTTAGTTGACTGATCTTCCAATAAAATGTGTTCCTGTGGGATTCCTATTTCCAAAGCATAATTTTTCATAGCCCAAGCTTCAGAAACTGCTTCGTTTGGCCCTTGTCCCCCAGACATGACGATCTTCGGGGGTGTTACTCCTTTTGCTGTTTGGCTATTGTAAAACTCTATGGCTTTATCAATTCTGCCGGCCAGTAATGGAGTTACTTGATCTCCAGCGAGTCCAGCACCTAGAACTATCAGGTAGTCTTTGTTTCTCTTTTCACACCACAGATTGTAAATCAGAGACGAAGTCAAGAAGATCACGAATCCCAACACGAAATACGAGAATATGGCCATTAAAAACCCCATGATGGCCAAGATGGCCTTAGATTTTATTCTGTGGGCAAAGATTGGCAGTATGAAACTAGAGCTCACAATTCCTATTCCTAGTAAGATACTCAAAACATGGGCTAGAGAGAATCCTTCTTTTTTGATAATTGTCTTGCCTGTGGTAAATAAGACTATAGTGCCTATCACGTATAGTACAGGAATTAGAACGATAACTACTAAGAGCATAAATCCGGCTACTATACTCAAGGCCTCTATGTTTTTGGTAAATCCAATCAGAATCAAAAGTGTCCACAGGGAGCATAAGGAAATGAAGAAGGCCAAACCGTTAAGCACCCTTCTCCGATCTGTGATGTGCAAGATGAACCACAAAGAGAAGGAAACGAAAAGTGCAATTTCCAGTAAGAAATAGATATTAATATTCATCATTTACCTCCCCTTAGTGACGGTTAGCTACTTGTCTTGTAGAATTCGAGCATGTCATTAGCAAGCCCTGCTAAATCTACCATCTTTGTCGCTGGTGTTTACGGTAAGCTGTGGGAGTTGCGATACCCCGGAGACTAGTCTCCG
>DGYW01000019.1:62306-66042 GCA_002396805.1 Firmicutes bacterium UBA4996
CCCCGGAGACTAGTCTCCGGGGTATCTGGTTGCAGTCTTTGACTGTACCTTGCATTTTTACTGCACTTACAGTTTTCTGGTCGCTTGAATCCACAATATAGACTGAGAGAATGTGATCGTCGCCAAAACTATAATCAGGCTGTCGAGCTCAGACGTGCGGACATTTTCACTAGAAAAAGCATCGAAGAAATAAGGTTATTTCTTCGCCAGATTAGAGAGAGCCCTTGCTAAGCTGCAGTGCCTTCCGAGAGTGCCACAGGGCTAATTCGGGGTTTTGGAGTTTCTTGTAACAAGTAGCCAGATGCATATGGGTGAGTTCACAACTTGGATCTAGGGATAGCACCCGCTTAAGCACATACGCAGCCTTTTTATAGTCGTCCAACTGCATGTATGCTTCCCCCATATAACGCATGCTGGCTATTTTTGTGCCCTTCCATTCATCCTCCGTACATAATTCCACCGCTTGTTCAAAATATTGGATCGCTGCTTGATACTGGTTTTTCTCCAAGCAAAGTTCGCCTTTGGAAAAGTAATTAATGGGCCTGGTAGGATTGGCTAGCATAGCATTGTTACAGGCCAATTGGGCTTGGGTGGTCTTACCCATGCTCCCACAGAGCATTGCCAGATTATAATTGAGAAACTCACAGCCTGGGGTAATTGCCAGACCTTCTTTGTAAACCTTGATGGCCGCATTATACAATCCTGCATCGGTTAAGAATACACCTAAATTTAGGTAGGCATCGCTTTTTCCCGGCTGGAGGCTAGCTTGGGTACGCAGGCATTCTTCGGCTTTTTTGAGATGGTTGTGGCCGTGAAATGCCCAAGCCATCCTTTCCCAAAGGTAAACCCGTTCCCCTTTAAATACTGTGGGATGGTTTTTTTTGGTGTATTTAAGTTCCTCATGCATTTTCAACAAAAGCTTCATTTCAACGAAGTCTTTTTGATTAAAGACCTGTTCAACCCATTCTACTTTAAGTTCAGCCTTGCGGCTTGTGGGTAACGGGATGTTGGTACCCAATCGAGTCTCAGGAATTCTTTCCATAATCCAATTATAGCGTTCATCGGCCTTTTTCGTGTTACGGAACTGGATAACCAGCCATTTTCCCGGTCGGTGATAATAGGACTCCTGGGTGTATAACTGTCGGAACCCTTTCTCAAATACAGCCAGAGGTTCCCAGGGATGTACCGGCCTTCTCTCCCATTCGGGGATTATACCGAAATAATAATACTTATAGAGGTTGTAGTAAGGACTACTGGTCTTGCCCTTCTCTAAATGTGCCATGTGTTCGGATAAATCTTCTACCAATGCTTCGCGCTCTCTTTGGGCTTTCTTCGTTCCGTTCCGTTGAACTAATTCTGGTATTTCCAAAAGTTCCAAAACAAATGCCCGCCGTTCTTCTACTGTGTTAAACCAAATAAATAAGTTGCTCATGATGGAGCCCCCTTTCTATTTAGACTGATACACACATGAATTTTTAGAAGTTACGATCGGGCCTATCAACCGTTCCACAGGCGGTTCCGGCCAAATAGTCTGGGGTTTTGGTATCCTCACTGGATTGTCAGAAGGGCATATTTGAACAATCCGTTTGGGACATTGAGATTACTATATGTCTTCCATTTGATCTGATATTCACCATCTAAGATTAAAGCTTCCTCTCGACCTTTTATAGTACCTGCGCCTAGGTGTTCGGCCCATTCCATAACTCCACTTTTGACTGCATTATCATGGACACTAAACTCTGCGTAACCAGCACTGGGATTACGCGGCGTTTGCCAATAAAAAGGATCATTTGTGAGCCAGATGGTGAACCCGGCTTTAAAGTTGTCAAGGCTACGGGCAAGAGATTCTATTCGGAGAAGGTCTTTTAGGAAATCGTAGCAACCAAGGTCTTGAGCACTGTGATCCTTAAGATTAAAGGATTCTGCCTTGCTAGTGGTGGATAGCAGTTTTGACTTATATTTGAGTTCAATCGGATAAACAAATTCGCCGCATCGAACTAGAAGATCTACGGATTTGCTTGGATCGCTCGGAGGCGGAAATTCGAGGCGGATGTGGCAGTCTGGTAGGGCTTGCTTTATTTCCCAAGCTAGGGCGAATTGAAAATCGGCTTCCGAATGAAAAACCGGTCTTTTGTGGCTCAGAATTTGAAGGATAGAGGACAAATTCAGCATTACGATTCTCCTCTTTTGCGAATTCAATAGTCCCTTTGCTTGATATTCGTCCTATCTGTGAGGGGCTCCTTCTTGAAAACGATTAACGATTGGCAATACGCAGTAACCTCTAAAACGACCGGGTGCTCATTAGAAGATTGAAAGTCATCCTCGGTCTTCGTAACTTCAAAGCGAGGTTGGGTGGGTTGCCATTACGTATTTGTCTTGGAGAGTTATAGCGTTTTTCTTGCATCCTACTCGGCAAAGCCCACAACCATAACATTTGCTCACATTAATATGGCATTTTTGTCGTCCAATGGAGTATTCTATCGCGCCAAAATGACAATACTTCATGCACTTGCGGCAACCAATGCAGACGTCTTGGCTGATCTCTGCGAAATATTCTCCTTTAAACATGACATCGAGAAGATCGCCACTAACCTGAAATCGATAAGCCAAGCAATCCCGATCACAGTTGCAAAGGGCACCAATAAACGGGCTTTCAAACGTCCAAACTGAATGGACAAGCCCCTTTTGTTCATAATCCAGTAGAGCTAGCTGAGCCTGCTTGACGGTGAGTGTCTCAAGGGATTTTGTGAGATTGGTCCAACCATCAATGAGCCCACTTGGGTCAATACCTAACAGCAAGCAATAACGCGCATTGTTGTTCCCAGTGGTAACACTCCTACAAACGCAGGCCACACGCGTAATGGAATCAGTTCGCGCCACGATCTCTAGGGCATCCTCAATGGGTATGACCTGGCCATAGTGCGTTCTTTTCATGTGCATTGTGCCGATCTTGCGGATAAAACGATAAGCATAGGGGATTTTGGATTTCAGGGTGCTTAACCGTGACATGGTTGCGGTGGCATTTTTGCTGATACCGGGGACAAAGTCCTGGATATAGGCGTTCCTTTTTGGTTCGTTGGCTAATTCCTTATTGTAATGTGCCACAACTTCATACCACTTTTTCCCTTCGCCATGTTTTGTACAAAACTCGCACATGATAGTCCACCTTCTTTCTCTGACTGTGGTATACCCCTTAGTATTGCCAACAAATCGGATCTCTCCGCTACGATGGGGTCCTCATTGGCCCGTTTTTTGGCCCAGGATCAAGGGTGACTGGTGTTGAAAATAGGCAGGGGTAGGTTGAGCGGAACGACGGGGAGGTGAACTATGGATCAGCGTTTAAAAATAGAAAAGACAAATCGTGATAAGCTTCTTGAAGCAATTATTACTTATTTTCATGTAGAACGGGATGAAGAACTAGGCGAATTGGCTGCTGGGTTCGTGCTAGACTTTTTCTGTGAGCAGCTTGGACCCGTATACTATAATCAAGGATTACGCGATGCCCATGCCTTTATTAATGACAAACTTGAAGATTTAGCAGCGTTAGAAATATGGAGCATGAAGTGATCGTGGTGGAAGGATACTCGAAGCAAAATCGGTCCTTTCATCCACGTTGTTCGCAATTTAGGAAGAACGCTGTACTCGAGAGATGCCTCGGCTTGTGGATGTTGGGGATGGGTATTTGATACGTTGTGTGAAGTATTATTAGAAAACAGGCTCACCTTTCGTTGGAAGG
>DGYW01000036.1:0-179 GCA_002396805.1 Firmicutes bacterium UBA4996
AGTCGATGCTGTTCATGTAGCGCAGGCATCGGATTTTGTAGAACAAATGCCGGGGAACTATCAGGCCCGTATCGCGCAGGGCGGCACAAATGTCTCAGGGGGCCAAAAGCAACGTCTGTCCATTGCCCGTGCTGTCTACCGTCGACCGGATATTTTTATCTTTGATGATTCCTTCTCCG
>DGYW01000036.1:459-3657 GCA_002396805.1 Firmicutes bacterium UBA4996
ACCAGCCTGATCGTTGCGCAGCGGTACACATCAAGAATTATTAAAATCCTGTGAGGTTTATCGGGAAATCGCTGAATCGCAGCTTTCCAAGGAGGAGATTGAAGATGCCAGCTAAAGACCATAATACGATTGGAGATAATAAGGGAAACGATCTGCGTTCAATACCTATGCACGGTCCCGGAAGTGGAGGTATGCGGGGCGGAGAAAAAGCGAAGGATTTCAAAGGTGCGATTTTGCAACTAGTAGTCTACTGCAAACGCTCCTTACCTGTGATGGCTAGTGGAGTCATTCTTGCGGCGGCGAGCTCCATATTAAATGTCATAGGTCCAAACTACATCATGGAAATGACTAACCAGATTAAATTGGGGCTCAAAACGGGGATTGATCTAGACGCTGTTGTTCGTATCGGTAAGATTGTTGCTGTCCTGTATAGTTTGGGCTTTATTTTCGGGTTGGTCCAAGGTGTATTGATGTCTAACCTAACACATAAAACGACAAAGAGGCTGAGAACGGATTTGACTTCAAAAATCAACCGTTTGCCGCTCAAGTATTTCGACAACACAACGGTAGGAGACATTTTATCCAGGATCACCAATGATGTGGACACCATCGGCCAATCATTGACCCAAAGCCTCAGCTCCTTCGTCATGTCTGTGACTCTGTTCCTGGGTGCATTGGTGATGATGTATTACACTAACTGGATTATGGCGACCGCTGGGGTACTGACAACCGTCCTCGGCTTTGGCATGATGATGGCAATTATCAGAAGGTCGCAGCAATATTTTACGCTTCAACAAAAAGAGCTGGGAAAAATCAACGGTCATATTGAAGAGAACTATACCGGTCACACGCTAGTGAAGGCCTATAACGGCGTGAACGCAGCAAAGAAGGACTTTGATGACATGAACCAACAGCTTTACCGATCTGCTTGGAAGTCTCAGTTTGCATCGGGTCTTATGATGCCTCTGATGATCTTTATGGGCAATTTGGGCTATGTGGTCGTTTGTGTTGTAGGTGCAATCCTGGTCAGGAATGGCACCATCTCCTTCGGTGTGATTGTAGCCTTCATACTATACATCCGCCTGTTTACACATCCGCTTTCTCAGATTGCTCAGGTGGCTACCAGACTACAATCAGCCGCAGCTGCCAGTGAGCGCGTATTTGGGTTTCTGGAGGAAGAAGAAATGGAGTCGGAGGAACATAAAATTGTTTCCCTGGCAACGATCCGAGGCGATGTGGAATTTAACCATGTTCAATTCGGCTATAACGAGGGCAAACGAATTATTCACGACTTTTCGGCTTCTGTGAAAGCTGGGCAAAAAATCGCGATTGTCGGCCCTACCGGAGCAGGAAAAACAACGATAGTTAATCTGTTGATGCGCTTTTATGAACTATGGAGCGGTTCCATTAGCATTGATGGCGTACCGCTGAACAATCTGAGGCGAGAGAACGTTCACCAGTTGTTTGGTATGGTGCTGCAGGATACGTGGCTGTTTGAAGGAACCATCAGAGAAAACATCGTGTATAACAGGCAGGGAGTTACCGATGAACAGCTGGAAGAAATCTGCAAGATGACAGGCCTGTATCATTTTATCCAAACCCTACCCCAAGGCTTGGATACGGTTTTAGACGATAATGCAGGTCTGTCTGCGGGGCAAAAGCAGCTCGTGACCATTGCCAGAGCTATGACCGAGAATGCGCCTCTGCTGATTCTTGATGAGGCTACAAGCTCCGTAGATACCCGAACCGAGATGCTAATTCAGAAGGCAATGGATCGTTTAATGGCAGGGCGCACCTCTTTTGTCATCGCCCACAGACTCTCTACCATCCGCAACGCTGATTTGATCCTGGTCATGAAGGACGGCGGTATTATTGAAAGCGGAACTCATGAAGAGCTGTTAGAAAAAGGCACTTTCTATACCGAACTTTATAACAGCCAATTTGAAGGGGCCAGCGCCTAAGACGTGCTAAAACGCCTAAGGCTTGCTAGAACAGCGGGTCGCGGCAACCTGAAAGGGGTCATGTTTCGATTGAGTCTGAACCTATCAAAAGATAAGCACAACATAGACAGTATGTTGATGGCCATGTTAGCAAATCTGGACAACGAAACGTTAGGTCATTGTTGCAGGGTGCAGGTGTTGGCCGTTTCCTTGGGCGAAGAATTGCAGTTGTCCTCAACGGAAATAGCCAACCTTCGATTGGGTTCTTTACTCCACGACATAGGGAAAAAAGATATCCCGGAAGCTGTTTTGAGTAAGGAGACACCACTGACCGCCGAAGAGTGGCAACTGATACAAGGGCATCCCGTCTTCGGCTGGAGTAGTGTGTTAACAGTTGGGCTAGATGAAGTTGTCGAACAAATAATTCTAGGCCACCATCTTTGGGCTAATGGATGCGGTGGTTACCCTAGTTGGTTAAACGACTTTGGCCCATGTCTCTTGACGCATATCACCTCTGTAGCGGATGTTGCTGACGCCATAACTAGTGATCGTCCATATCGGCCTGCCTTGAGTGTTACTGCGTGTTTGGAGTATTTGGAGCAAAATGCAGGAACCAAGTTTAATCCCGAGGTCGTTCGAGCATTCACAAGGCTTATACGAGGGGATTCTATCGACTTAGGTCGCACATTGAAATGAGAATGCTTATTAACCCTGGTGCCCTCGGAAAGGAATTGCTGCAATGAAAAAGAGAATGTCTAGAAAAATATTGCTCTACTCTATCCTTGGCTTGGTGGGATTTGCCACTTTTGCTGTTGTTCTGATTGATGGAAGGCTATTGGATGCCTTACAGGCAACAAATGTGGAACTTGAGGATAGGGCGGGAAAGGTTGCCCTACAGCTGGAAGAAAGGATAAGCCATGTTTGCGACGGGATCAGGTTGGTGAGTCTTAATCCCATAATTCAAGAGGGGGATGAAGAGTCAGTCAAGTATCTGTTGGAGGAAATAATGTCCTTCTCCTCCCTAGGCGAGGCACTGTTGGTGATGGATTATGATGGATCGTTAGTTGCCGAAGAACCCGCGGGTTGGTATCATCACTATCTAAAGTTGGGGAGCGACTTGGAATCCTCCCGGGGCTATCTATTGAATCTAGATGGCACCGGGGAAAACGGAAACTATGTGTTCGCCAGGGCGATCCAAGCGCAAAAACAGGGTAGATCCATAGTGGCTTTCGCCAATTTACATTATCTATCTGAATTA
>DGYW01000036.1:3799-7332 GCA_002396805.1 Firmicutes bacterium UBA4996
ACATTATCTATCTGAATTAGCATTGCTAGGAAACAGAGACGACAAAATCCTGCTATTCACTGAGGAGGGGCACGAAATTGGATTAAATGAACCGAAATCCAAGGCCAGAGCGCCCCTTTTATCCACTGTAGCTAATATTGTAGGCCGTATTTATCATAAAAGGGCGTCTACATATCTGCAGGGAATAGCTTCAGTTTCGAAACAGGAATGGCTGATCACTGTTAGCAGACCTTTTGAATCGTTTTTGGCCTCCACTGCAGTCGATGTTTTTTCAGGTTTCGACTTTTATCTAGTGCTTTTCTTTCCGGTCCTGATTGTACTTCTGTTTATTGTTTTTGCAGTAAACCATTCCAGGCGTTATTTCAGAGAGCAAGCTTATAGGGATGGGTTAACAGGCTTATTCAACCATCGTTTTTTTCAAGCAGAACTACGGGCCTTGGTGAACGAGGAGAGGATCCGCGACGTGTCTTTAGTTATGGTTGACATAGATGATTTCAAAAAGTGTAATGATAAGTATGGACACCAGGCAGGTGACGAGATTTTGCAGCAGGTGTCGAATATCCTTCTTGCGAACATTCGCAGTACGGATGTGGCTGCTCGTTACGGGGGTGAGGAGTTTGCCCTGATTTTACCTGGAGTAGGCCTTAAGGGGGCCCTGGGTGTGGCCGAGCGGATTAGGAGAAGTGTAAAAGCTGAATGCGGGATCACAGTCTCCCTGGGAGTATCCTCATTCCCCCAGTACGCTTCCACCGTTGAGGATTTGATTCGTAGTGCGGATAAGGCCTTATATAAAGCGAAGGGTATGGGTAAGGACCAGGTGGTGGCCCAACCCAACGGGTTTGGTGTCAACAACGGGGACTGCAAGAGCACGAGCTTAGATACCGCCAACAAATTCCTCGATTCCGAAATCTGATCTACCACATTGTCCCAGAGGATCAGCTCAAGCTTAATACATTCCCCATCCCCTAAGTGTAAAACATTATTTCTGTTATACCTCATAATCCTGAAGTCCCTCTGGCTTAAATGCATCCTTAGTGCACCATCTTGATTAGCCCGGTGTTCGAAGGACTTGATCTTACCTCGATAGTTACCATAGTAACTCTCTTTTCTCATATTACAGCGTTATAATAGGGGAAAGTCAATAGGGGGAATTGTAATGCAGAAATCCAAGAAGGTAACAGCCATCAGGCTGCTGTTTTTGCTTCTATTTTTGTTTTTGGTTTTGCAGGGAAAATTCGGGTTGTGGCTAGCCTTATTCACAGCTAGCCTATTGCTTGCACCACGTTTTGGCAGGATATATTGTGGTGTAATATGTCCCATTCATACTGTAATGATTCCAACAGAAAGACTGGCAAGAAGATTCAAACTACAAAAAAGTGAGCATCCCAAGTGGCTTGATTCGAGAGTACTTCCCTGGGTTACGTTGGGTATCAGTGTGGCAGTAAGAATAATCGGTCTTAGGATGTTGAAAATGAATATACCTATCCTACTGATCTGGCTATTTGCCTCCATCCTCATTACTCTCAGATACGACCAGGCAGTGTTTCATGATCTGATTTGCCCGTTTGGAGCTCTACAGGGGCTGTTTGACAAATCTGGAAAGCCATTGCCTTGGGCAGAGAAGGGGGAATGATGGCGGGTTCAATCGCTGTAACCGTCTTGCATCCTCGGTTTGAACTGTTGCAGATTCGATCACAACTGAATCTTTAGCCAACCTGATGTTGTAGTAGTTAGTGGGGAGTGTATAGCTGAAGACAAGGGTGTCCATCGCGAGATGGAGTCTGAAGGTTGACAAAGGCAACGATGGTCTGACGGACAGAAATCACATGTAAGGCATAGTATACCAGATAAGGTTGCCGCACAAGTTGAAGCCAGATCACTATCCGAAGGTACGCTTCGTAGAGGAAACGAGAATAGCAGTTGCTCCAGTAGGAGGCGGCACCTAGCCCCCAGCCTCTCACAACATCGCGCATGTGGGTTCGCAAGCGGCGGTTCGGTTGAAGTGAATCTGGCATACTATCTCTTGCACAGTCTATCCTTGGCCACTAAGCGTTCCAGCCATCTGTCCTCGGTTTCCCACCTTCTGGAGACTCGAGGTAGGTTATGGATCCTCACTAACAAACCTGGGGTATCCTCGCTGCTCTGCCGCAAACCGCAAATCGTTTCCTCATAGAGCGATTTAAAAGTTGCTTGACAACGGTGTTTGTCAGCTAGTTGTCGCTATCCCCAATAATTTCCATTGTAGTTGCGACGCAATCTTCTCCCCGGATTTTGCTTCATGTTTCGACCACTCCGAGTTTAACCAGACCTCATCTTTTCTGGTCCAATCCCTCGTAGAACATGTCCAACGCTCAGGATGCCTTGCTCTTGCCAATTCATAGACTCGTTTGCGGTTCTCCAGGATCTGCTTGTCCATGCCGGTGTGTCTTTGAACAGGTGTAACAAACTTAATGCCACTGTGTTTATGCTCATAATTGTACCAACAGACGCACTCTAGGGCCCATAGGCGTGAGGCTTCTAGGCCCTTGAAACCTTTGTTCGGATAGCTAGGACGATACTTGCACTTCTAAAGATAGATTCAGCATAGGGATTGTCGTTACTCACCCTCGGCCTGCTCCTAGAAGGTGTTATGCCAAGCTTGTAGAGCATTTCTAGCAGTGTTGCGCCTTTCATTGGACTACCGTTATCTGAGTGCAGAACAAGCGGATGATTCTTGGTAAGTCCTTCAGAAAGGACAGCTCGCCGTACGAGTTCACTTGCTAGTGCTGCCGATTTTTCTTCCCAGATATCCCATGCCACAATCTTACGGCTGAACAAGTCGAGAATGAGATACAGGTAGTAGTATTGACCCTTAATTGGGCCAGGAAGTGAAGTAAGAGATAAGGCGTAGTCGAATTATTTCCTTACCTCTCCTTCCCGAACCGGACATGCACCTCTCAGCGCATCCGGCTCTCCATCTAACAGTTGCTTACAGCAAAGGCAACCTCGGCATAGTAAGATTCACAGATTAAGCGCTCTACAGTTTGTGGAAGGTATGGATTTGACATTGGTGTACGCCAACGGAACTGTCCTTTGAAGCTAGACACCAGCCTCTTAAGCCCGCGTTGAAGATAGATTCCGCTAGGAAGGTTTTTGAGTTCACTATCCAGGTTTTGGCTACACCAACATATGGATTAGGCTACCTATCGCAGTCCTTGTCCTTGCATTCTGCAAGTTGCTCCGAATATCCATTCTAGCTGTGCACTCACTGGACTTCCCGTTGTTAGGCTTGGCTGTCCTAAAACGCTCGTGGTTTATGCGCTTACATTTCACCTAAGCCAATTCGTGAGCCCACCTATTAAGTGATGTAGGTGAGGGGGACATTTCACACCACGGATGCGGTCTAATAGGTTTGTGTTCCTTAGCCTTTCCATACTTAGCTTAGAGGTTCATCTCGGCTTAATCACTTCGCCTCAAGCCCCGTTTCCCACGGATTTCGTCACCTTGCCAGCATCGGCAAGTCACCGCCGTTTCAGCTCACTTCTTCTCACAGC
>DGYW01000036.1:7479-13619 GCA_002396805.1 Firmicutes bacterium UBA4996
TTCAGCTCACTTCTTCTCACAGCAGAAGAAGGTCATGCCTTTTCTTTCTTGGACATGCATTCCAATAATACTCGTGTAGCCCCATGAGGCTATCCGGGCATACTGTAGGTAATATCCGAACACCAGATCGTGTTAGGCTGTTTGGGGTTAAATTGTTCTCGTAGCACATTCTTCAGCTCCATCTCAAAAGTAGGGTCGGAATATGGCGGTGTTGGTCTTTTGACAATGTAGTGGGCCCTAAGTCCCATTTCCCGCATATATTTCCCAACGGTTCTTTCGGCGATTCTTATACCTTGTTTCCTGAGTTCCACGGTGATTTTAGGGGCCCCATATATTCTTTTCGACTTGAGGTGTATCTTAAAAATCAATCGTTTGATGTAGTCCTTGCGTGACGGTTTTACGTTGGATTCCCTTTGCTTGAAGCTATAACAACCAGTTCTAGTACGCCTAGAATCCGCAGCACCCCGCTGTTGAGGCGGCGTTTACCTTTTCGCTTTAGGTGTTTTTCGAATTTTGCTGTTTGCGAGAAGAGTTCCTCTGTCGGTTGCCCAGAATACTGATTGCTTTTTTTAATAGTTCAAGAGCATCCTTTGCGTCCCTACTTAGAGATCCTTTTGCAGCTGGACAAGATGGTGATTGAGCTCAATCTGGCCGCTTTCTCTGGATCGTAAAATAACAGTAGATACGCTCGGCGTTTGGCTCTAAGGACATCCTTTTTGTCCGGTGGTGAGCTGGAAAGTTCGGACGGAGATATCAAAATAGTGGGATAAGTATCTCATGTTGCAGATTTATGGTTGAGTGACGAAGGGATTTGTTAACAAAAGAGGAAGTATGCTTTGTGTCTTGACAATAATGTGTATTGTGCGTTGAGACTTTTGGGCTAAAACTACTGTTGATTAGGCTACGGAGATTTAGAAGGCGGTGTCGCATGTATCTTAGTGAAGTAAGAGTATGGAATTTCAGGCAGATTGGTACAGTTCAGCGAGAAGGTCAAGACGATTTGCCGGGACTAACTTTAACTTTGAAAAAGGGCTTGAATGTAATTGTTGGTGAAAATGATGCGGGAAAATCTACTGTAATCGATGCTATTAGGCTTGTACTTTGGACCCAAGGACGTGAATTTAACAGAGTTGATTATGAGGATTTTCATCTGCCCGAAGGTGCAGATGAATCGGAGAGGTCACTGGGCATCAGAATCGAGTGTATTATAACGGACATTAGCCCAGATGAAGGCAAGGATTTTCTGGAGTGGCTTGGGCCAGCCACTCTCGGAGACGGATCGTCTAGTGGGAATCTTACGGTTGTTCTTGAAGCTAGCCGCGAACAACGAAAAGTGTATACTGATTATTTTGCTGGGCCCTCGAATAAACCTTTAACAGCAAAAGCAAGGGAACTGTTAAGGGCTACCTATTTGAAACCCCTTAGAGATGCTGAGAGTGAACTCTTGCCGAGAAGAGGCTCGAGACTTTCTCAAATTCTTGATAATCATGAAGCTTTTTTGGAAAAAGAAGACCATCAGATGGTAGGGATTATGAGAGAGGCTAATTCTAAGATCATGCAGTACTTTAAAGGCCAAGATGAGAATGGCCTTCCACTCCCAGACCTTCGAGGCAAAGAACTGCTAGAGCAAATTAATACCTATTTGAAGGTGTTCTCCGAACACAACCGTCCACTCCAGTCCTATTTTTCGATTAGCGATAACACGTTGAGGAATATTCTTGAAAAGTTGGGCCTTCAACTCTCAGAGGACAAGGCGGGGTTGGGATCGTTGAACATGCTATTTATAGCTACGGAATTACTGTTATTGAAACGAGATACCTATAATGGCCTTAAACTGGGATTGATAGAAGAGATCGAATCACACTTACATCCTCAGGCTCAATTACGTCTCATAGAATATCTTCAGGAGTCCGTGCCCAATGATAGCACGCAACTTATTCTTACCACGCACAGCCCTAATCTTGCATCAAAGATAACTGTAAAGAATCTGATTGTATTTAAGAATGGAAGTGCTTTTGATATGGGCCCCAACAGCACGATGTTGAGGGAAGGCGATTATCTTTTCCTGGAGCGCTTCTTGGATGTAACAAAGGCAAACCTATTCTTTGCTCAAGGCATTATTCTGGTTGAAGGGGATTCTGAAAATCTTCTTATCCCTACAATTGCCAAGATTATCGGGGTGCCCTTAGCAAAACACGGTGTTTCTGTCATCAATGTAGGAAGCACAGCATTTTTGCGCTACGCTGGTATATTTAAGCGCTCCAATACTGAAGAAAACATGGGAGTGCCTGTAGCTGTTGTGACTGATTGTGATGTAGAAACCGATAGTTCCCCGGAGGAGGTACAACGTGCAATCGAACAAAAAAGGAAGCTCTACGATGGCCAGACTGTAAAGACTTTCGTATCACCAGCTTGGACACTTGAATATGTTTTGGCTAATAGTAGCCTTCAAGAGGAGTTCTTTAAAGCGGTTTTGTACGCTGGCAAAATCAAGAATAGTGAGGACTATGGACTCACTGAAGAAAAACGCAAAGAGGCAGATGAAGAGGTTCTTGAGTATCTTAGTACT
Organism: Firmicutes bacterium UBA4996; assembly: GCA_002396805.1. GTDB lineage: Bacteria > Bacillota > Limnochordia > Darwinibacteriales > Darwinibacteriaceae > UBA4996. The sequence continues at coordinate 10,049 of DGYW01000036.1, forward strand.
TACAAAGGTGATGTAGCATTTTCGATATTCCAGAACCATATTTTGGACAAGAACGTATCCAAGCCGACAGTTGCGCAATGCTTTATAAGCATACTATTAAAAAAGGAGCAAGAGGCATTAAGGAAGCAGTTAGAGTCCGATAACATGCTAGAATATCTTGTGGACGCGATCAAATATGCTGGAAGAATACCCAGAGAAGGAGACGCTTCATGATTCACATCAGCGATGAAGATATTCAATATGCAGAGCGGATTTTTTTGCCATCTGGTTGTTCCTTTGATGAAGAAAGACGAGAAGCAATTCGTTCTCTCGTTACTACCGATATAATGGCATGCCCCGGTAGTGGGAAGACGACGGTGCTACTAGCCAAGCTTGCTATTCTTGCACGTAAGCTTCCCTTGGATAATAATCGTGGGATATGCGTGCTAACGCACACAAATGTAGCTATAGACGAAATACGGGCAAGGTTAGGTACCAAGGGTAACAGGTTGCATGAGTATCCGAATTTTTTCGGAACGATTCAGTCTTTCGTGAATCAATATCTGGCACGACCCTTCTATTCCCATTTATTTGGGAGCGAAGGGAGACTCACAATTGAGAATGGGGCGTATTTTAGAACTTTGCTAAACGAGTTTCGAATACTGCCCCAAAGGGAAAGATATGCCTTAGAGATGCGCTATGGGGATAGGCTCTTTGAAACGCTCGCAGGATTAACTTTTTCTACCGATCTCAGCAAGTTGATTAATTCACCTTTCAAAGATGAAACCTGTGATTCTGCTTTAGCCTTGTACAATGTTAAATGGCGAGTTTTGGAACAAGGAGTTCTAAGTTATGCGGATGCCTATTCATTGGCATTTGCCTTGATGAAAGATTATGGGGAATATTACCGGGCTGTGATCTCAAAAAGGTTTGCCTATTTGTTTATGGATGAGACACAGGATACAAATAGGGATCAGCAACAAATTCTCGAGGAAATCTTCGACAAAGATCTTGTAATAGTGCAGAGAATTGGTGATCCGAATCAGGCAATCTATAGTCGGGTGACCGATTTTAACGATGGTCATTTTTTAGCTAATAACAATGATGAATATCTTACCATTAGTGGAAGTATGCGTTTTTCGTGCAGTATAGCAGAGCAGGTCCAAAAGCTATGTATGGTGCCACAGGAGATCCTAGGTAATTCTCATATTCCTAGTATCGCTCCACGTGTGATTGTTTTTGATGACGCAAACATCGACAGAGTTATCGGCGAGTTTGCCCGCTTGATTGTCAGTGAATCGTTGCTTGATTTGGAACGACAGTCGTTTAAGGCTGTAGGTTTGGTTGGTAAAGAACATGAATCCAGACGAACCATTCCCAACTATTGGCCACAGTACAGTAAGAATAGCCGTGATTTGCGACGCGATTTTGACACATTGATTGAGTACTTGGAAGTTCCTCAGGTTCAAGAGATACAGAAGGAAGGTAGCAATTACTATTTCCAGACCATATTGCGTGCTTTGCTAAGAATTCTTGTGCTTTCAGATAATTCAGAAGAAGAGATATACTCTTCCTCAGCTTTGGAGCGATATTTATCCCGTGTTCATCCTGAGCTCCATTCAAAATTGAGGTATCAAGTCGCATGTTGGTGGCCACGAATGCATGGGGGCGAACAAGGCATAGATGAAGTGGTAGCCTTTGTAAGAAGTGTTTATTTACCAACCCTAAAAATGCCGGAAAACGATCAAATAAATGCTTTCTTGACTGCTTCGCAAACAAATGATGACCGGCTAAAGTCACACACAAATATTCTTAACTTCGATATTGATGGAAGAACTGTTGACGTTGAAGTGGATACAGTTCACTCTTGCAAGGGAGAGACCCATTCCGCGACCTTGTATCTTGAAACATACTGGTATCGCTACGATGTGGTAGACTTAATGGAATATCTTATAGGAAATTGGAAGCGTCCTGCCGGTAAGCAGAGGCCACAGCGCTTAAAGGCAATGTTTGTCGGCATATCTCGCCCCACACATTTACTATGTGTAGCCGCGCACGAGAGTACCATAAATGGATTTGAACAACGACTAGAAGCCGCGGGGTGGAAATTAGAGTGGCTCTGGTAAATTCGCTTGGGATTGATCTAAACAACCACTTGACCACGCTGCAGAAAGACCTCTTAAAGGGCACCAAACGAGATTACTATGTCAACGTACCTCGAAGTCGCAGAAACCCCGAAACGGGGGAGGAAGGTAACCCCCTGGGAGGATGTTATCCAAGACAAACTGCGCAATTGATATTCCGCCTTGTTGTCCAGGGAAGTCAAAGACCCTTTCGATGCCATGGCACTTTATCGGTAAGCGTCAATACACACACCTTGACCGCTTTGACGCTTGCCACGTTCGGTATATAGAGTGTGATGCGGTCAGCAAGTGAGCACGGTATCAACCCTAGAAATGAATATAATAAATCCGAACCGAGAGTCATTCTCAAAAAGACTCGGCGATGGTAAGAAAGCCAAAAGATCTCATCGATAAATATCACCATAAGCTATAGAAATGACAGGAAGCGCCCTGTTATACTATTCCATAGGAATGATCGCCTTTGGACTAAGAAATATCTTAACAGATATCAAACACGGCTCCAAGCTCAAAAAGCATAGCAAAATTGGAGCCCTAACCCCGGGTTTCTTTCAAGTAAATTGTCATAATATTTCCTAATAGTGTTGGCGAATTAGAGTATTAAAAGTAATACCAAGATCTCTCCCAACATCCTAGAAGATGAAGCAGACTACTGGCGAAACCTGTTTGCAGGCAAGAAACCATCTTCATGGCTGGTACAGGAAAAAGAACCAGAATTAGAACAGGACTTGACCCACGATACCTTAATAACTTTTTGGAACCAACAAGACATTAATCCCCTCCATCGTCTAGGAGAAAACACAAAGAGACGGATTCAAAAGGCATTGACTGAGGCTCTAGAAGGCTTCTCTAAAGCAGAACTGCTGGCTACCATTACTACATATTCCGAACTTTACAAAGCCAAAAAGTGCGACCACAAATATCGTTTAGTGGAGTTTATAGAAAGACGCGGCTATGAACATTTTCTAAACGAAAAGAACTGGAACAATCGAGGACGGCCCTAAGGACCCATTGCTCGCGAGGACTTCACGTATACCACCCTAAATCAAGATCGACGTTTCTTTTCATTCATCAATAACGACTCAGAATCGGAATCAAATTAAAAGAATACTCTTGTAACAGGCTGCATTGGGAGGTGCTGTACTAAAACTCGGCTACAAACGATTAGCCTGAACGGTTGAGCGGAATGTTCTTTTAGATGGCTGGGCGGCAAACAACCTGGCCAAGAAAAACAAGAGGCGTATGCTATAATCCGCTTTTCCCATTTGCTGGATATGGTTAACTTTTCTTGAAAATAGACAAAACCCCAGCTCAACTGGGGTTAATTTCTTTATGGTGCCGAAGGTGGGATTCTTGGGGGCGTGTACCACCTAGTATTATCAAGTGCCAGCATGTCCATCTAGCTGGCACTTTTCTTTTTTGGCATGTTGCCTAGTCCGTCCAATTATGCC
>DGYW01000036.1:13796-17391 GCA_002396805.1 Firmicutes bacterium UBA4996
TTTGTGGGGAGTTCATTAGCAAATGATTAGCAAAACCGATGTGGCATCGATAGGCAGTATCGTGGTTAGGGAGTAGCGGGGAAAATATAGGGTACTAATTTGGGCCAGCTGTTCAGGCCTTTATCCGATCGTCTACGATAAATGTGTCGTGCTTTGGTACCTTTGTCTGCTCAACTACCCAGGAAGCCTTGGGTCAAGAACCATCAAAAGAAGGAAATATCTGTCTTTTCATCGAAAGAAGTACGGGTCAGGATCTTACTGCCCCAGTGTCAATCAAAGGAGGCCGCAAAATGAAAGCCACGGAAGCCAAGTTCCTTGATTTTATTAAAAAGTCCCCGCAGTTCGTGATTCCTATTTATCAGCGAGCATACTCTTGGACCGAGAAAGAGTGTCGACAGCTCTGGGATGACATCGTCCGGACAGGGGAAAATGATGCTGTAAACGCACATTTTGTTGGTTCCATTGTTTATATAGAAAAAGGGCTATATCAGGTCACCAGTCATTCGCCGTTATTAGTAATCGATGGACAGCAGCGGTTGACGTCCTTGTCATTGTTAATTGCGGCGCTAGCGGAAGCGTTAGAAGATCATCCTATAGATAATTTTGAGCCTGTAGATGGGTTTTCGCCGCGCAAGTTGCGCAATTACTACTTGGTGAATCCAGAAGAAGACGGCGAGCGTCATTACAAGCTAATCCTCTCGCAAACTGATAAAGACTCATTAATTGCCGTGATTGACAGGCGCGAATTGCCTGTGGATTTGTCACTACGCATTAAAGAAAATTATGCTCTGTTTACCCTATGCCCCTGTAGAAAACAGTCTCCTTTAGTTGGCGTCACCATGCCTAATAACATCCGGAAAGTGGTGGTCTTTCCGGCTCCATTTAGGCCCAAAAAGCCTACGATTTCGCCCTCTTTCACGGATACGTTCACATCATGAACCGCCCGCACATTCCCATAGTGCTTTGTCAAATGAGTAGTCCTAATCATTTCCCTCAACTTTCTTCAAAGACTTCGGCCATGACCGATGCATGCACTCACTAAGCTTACAATGTTCCAGTTTGGATGGGATATTTCATCAAAAACGGGCTGAAAAATCGGCACCTAGTTTTGCTTAGAAAACCCAAGCTAAGTAATCTTCATCTTGACCACCCACGATTATGGGCCTTACTCCTACATCCTATATATCTATATATCTATACAACTAGCATTGGACAAAAATCTCAGCAATCCTGCACAATCAATAGCTCAGGGCTGGATGCTGTTGAACTGCCTATCCTTCAATGGTATAGTAAGTGGCGTTAAGGTAATTATCTTGTCAGAATCGGTGCTGTACACAGATCCATAAATTCCTGCATGATATCTGTGAGGTATTTGTTTTTGTGGTAGATGATGGCAAATTTCCGGTTGAGCGAAATACCTTCAATCGGTCTTGTAACAAGGAGGCCCTGTTCTAGAAGAGATTCCACCAAGAGAAGTGGCAATACCGCCCAACCTATGCCATTGATGACAGCTTGTACGATGGCTTGCGTGCTAATGCTTTCCCACACGGGTTCGATCTTGATGTCATGTAATAATAAGGCACTCTCCAAAACCTCGCGCCCTCCGCTCCCGTGTTCTCGCGCAAGAAACGGCTCGTCTTTCAACTGATCTGGCATCACCGCGGCCTGCGTCTCCCAACGATGGCCTCGAGCAAAAAGTAGCACCAACTCATCATCCCAAAATGCCTCATTGACCAGTTCAGAGCTACGAGTTACACCTTCGATTAGTCCAAGATCGACCTGATTGTCTAAGACAGCTTGCTCTATTCTTTCGGAGTTGTCGATCTGGCTCTTGACGGCAACACCAGGTCGATTGTGGGAAAAAGTTTTCAACAGGCTTGGCAAGAAGCGGTTTCCTATGGTTACGCTAGACCCAATACGCAACGTACCACTATTGCCCAAGTTCTGCACTTTAGTCTCCATTTCATCGAACATCTGAATGATATGCTGGGCATAGGCCAACAGTTCCCTTCCCGTATCAGTTAGATAAAGTCGCTTTGAGAGCCGATCAAATAATTGGACCCCATAGTGTTTTTCTAACTTTGATATGGCTAAACTGACAGTAGGCTGCGCCATAAATAGTTTCTGCCCGGCTTTCGTCATGCTTCCCTCTTCACATACGGCAACAAAGATTCTTAAATGTCGAATGGTCATATTTCTGCCCCCATATCTATTATAACGGATTGGCTATGATTTGCATTCAATAATACTATTTCTGTTATATGATAAGGAAGTATATACTTGTGTAGTGTATAGAAGGAGAAGACCCATGGAAAAGAATTCAAAGAACTATTTCACGTTATTCAAATCCACCTTTTTTCTGAGTGCTTTCACCTTTGGTGGGGGATATGTGATCGTCCCCATGATGAAGAAAAAGTTTGTGGATAAATTTGGTTGGCTAGAGGAAGAAGAAATGCTGAATATAGCGGCCATTGCCCAGTCTTCACCAGGAGCGATGGCTGTCAACGCGTCCATTCTGGTGGGTTGGAGACTGCTGGGATTATCTGGGGCTTTGGTTGCCATTCTCGGCACTATACTTCCACCATTCATCATACTTTCAATCATCTCATTATTCTATGCAGCGTTTCGCGACAATGCCGTTGTAAGCGCCGTACTCAAGGGTATGATGGCTGGTGTATGTGCTGTCATTTTCGATGTGGTAATTACAATGGGAGGAAAGATTATTAAGACTAGGAAGTGGCTGCCCATTTTAATCATGGTGGGGGCTTTTATTGTATACTACGTGTTGCGTGTCAACATCATCTACATCATCGTATTTTGCGCTACCTTGGGAGCACTAGTGAGCTTATATGACAAACATGCAGGAAAGGAGCACATTTAGCCATGATTTACCTGCAACTGTTTTGGAGTTTTCTGCAAATCGGCCTGTTTAGCTTTGGTGGTGGAATGGCTGCTATGCCACTGATCCAAAACCAAGTGGTGGACATTCACGGTTGGCTAACCCTTGCGGAGTTTACGGATCTGATCACTATTTCGGAAATGACTCCCGGCCCCATTGCCATCAATTCGGCCACCTTTGTGGGCACCCAAATCGCCGGATTTGGCGGGGCATTGGTGTCTACCCTCGGTTCCATACTGCCCTCCTGTATCATTGTTCTGTCACTGGCTTGGTTATACAGCAAATATCAGGAGCTCGTTGTAATCAAGGGGATACTCGCCGGCTTACGGCCTACTGTAGTGGCGCTGATTTTGTCAGCGGGGTTGTCCATTCTCGTGCTGGCGTTCTGGGGAAGCGCAGGCTTCACATGGAACCTTGCGTCTCTTGACTTTATTGCAGTAGCCCTTTTTGCAGGATGGCTTTTCCTGTTGAGGAAATTCGATCTAAACCCCATCGTTGTTATACTGGGTAGTGGTCTGATAGGTGGTACCTGCTACCTTCTATTCTAAGCCCGTCCCTCCGCCACAACCCCTCCCTGTTTTCCATACTTACGCGTTAGGATCTGGTTGCCATGACTTGCTAGAGAATCTTTGAGCAAGGGCACCAGATCCTTTTGATCGTCAATACGAAATTCGCCAAATTGTGTGAGGGACAGGC
>DGYW01000036.1:17594-21536 GCA_002396805.1 Firmicutes bacterium UBA4996
TGTCACCTAAGGATTGTATAGTTAGGGTAGATCATGGGAAAGGAGATTAAAATGACCATTCTTAAAACGCTCAATCTGAGCAAGGTGTATCCTGGTACGGAGCCTGTAGTTGCCGTCGACAAGGTCAACCTCATGTTGGAAAAAGGTGAACATATTGCCATTGTGGGAAACAGTGGCTCCGGTAAGTCCACTCTTCTTCATATGCTTGGGGGGGTTGATAAGCCCACGGAGGGGCAGATTTTTATTCAAGATGTGGACGTTACCACTTTGAACGAAAGAGATATGGCCATCTTTCGCCGCCGCAATATCGGGATTATCTATCAATTCTTCAACCTGATTCCTAATCTCACTGTAGAAAAAAACATCCTACTCCCCCTACTCCTAGACGGGCGCAAAGCAGATCCAAGCTTTTTACAGGAAGTAGTGCAAACCTTGGGAATCGAGAACAAAATGAACCGCTTTCCTCAACAATTGTCCGGTGGCGAACAGCAGCGCGTGGCCATCGCCCGTAGCCTGGTGACACGCCCTGCCGTGATTTTGGCTGATGAACCAACCGGCAATCTAGATCGCAAAAACACAGAAGAGATCACTTCACTTTTTCGCCTTGTTAACCAGCGATTCCAAACAACTCTGGTCCTAATCACCCACGATGAAAAAGTCGCCCTCTCCTGCGATCGAATTTTAACTATGGTTGATGGGTCATTACACGAAAGGAGGGCCTCATGAAAATCATCTCTGAGTTAGCCAAAGCTAGTACCAAGCATCGCGAGAACTCCCTGGCTATTCGTGCTTCTATTCTGGTTGCAGTGATCATGATGGGAACCCTACTTTTCATTTATAGTGAGTTGGAACTAAGCGAGTGGAAGTATCACCAAGAGCTGTTTGGAGACTATCATGCCCAGCTCTACGGTATCTTTGAATCGGAGTACATGCAGTTGCAGGAAAACGATGCGATCAAAACCCTCGAACTTTCCAAGGAAATCCGCCTTGAGGATCTTCCGTTTCAGCGCGCTGGTATCGATATCTACTTTCAGTCTCCTACACTATTAAACACCAGCTTTTTTACTGAGGCCCGCTCCCTAGAGGGACAACTGCCCAAGCAGCCCACAGAAATTCTAGTCTCCGAGCCTTTTATATTGGAAAATCCAGAGTACAGCTTAGGAAGTGCAATTCGCTTAGGGTCTAAAGACTATACCATTTGTGGTGTTTACAAAGAACACCTCTATAGCTTTCAAAAGAACTACCAATTCTTCGGTCAGCTTTCCTTTGATCATAGTGCAGATCTATTTGCGGACGGTGGCCATGTTGATGCCACGATCTGGTTTCAAAACGAACGGGACACCTATCGACTCATGCGTCAAATTCTTGCAGACCTGGGAAGGGGCGGCGAAGAGGAACTGCTTAAAACTGGCGGTTTGCACTATAACACCCGCTACCTTGAGGGGAAACTTATCTTCCAATCAGGCTTAGTTCCGTCAAGGGATTTTTTGGAACGCTGGAGCTTCCGTGTGGGACTATTAGCTTGCATGGCCCCCCTCTTTATCATCATGATCTACAATGCTTTTAGCGTTTGGAGTAGTCAAGACTTGCGGCAAATTGGTTTGTTGAAAAGTAGTGGGATGACGCCTAAGCAGGTTCGCCGTTTGATCACAGAGAAAGCACTGCGTCTAAGTTTGCGACCGATCCTTTTGGGGCTCATTTTAGCCTATGGATGTACAAATTTGCTCTTTTACCTGATGTGGCTCAATGAAAGAGCCTCTGGATTTGTCTATTCATCTACAGGTAGACGACTTACGCTCGTAACTCCAAATCCCCTAGTTTTTATCATCTTGTTCTTGTTGGCTGTGCTTTGTGTGCTTGTGGCCGCTTTGAAACCGGCTCGGCGCAGTGGTAAACTCTCGATCATTGACGCCATGAAAGGCAGTCAGCCACGAGGCACGAAATTGCGCTTGCGTTTAACTAGTTACGGCAAAAACATCACTCGAAGCCTCGGTAAGGACAACTATCTTAGCTATAAGCGTACATTTCGCGGTATGGCCATTGCCATGGCCTTGGCAGGCATGGTCTTTAGCACCGTGCTCATTATCCAGTCACAACGGGGACTAGAAACGCTCTATGACACACCAAGTTCACCTTATAACCTGACCAGCACCTTTTTCACCATGCAAAGAGTGCCTCGGGATCTCTTGGATGAGCTGAAGACGATCCCTGACATTACAAGTAGTCACGTTTTTACCAGTTACGACTTCAAGTATCTACCAGGGGAAAACCAAGGCTTTATCTCCAAAGAATTACAAGATTCGCTCCAAGAGACAAAGCAAGCGTATTACCCGGGAGTTACCATCTATGGACTGGAAGACTCTGATTTCAACGCCCTTTTGCTACAAAATGGTTTTGATCCAGCGAACCATGAGGGTCTGCTCTTGCTTAACCAAACGGCCCAAAATCCTCGCAAAGCGTACGCCCATCGCAGCTATATTCCCCTCTCACAAGAGGCGGCGACAACATTAGTGGTTCAAGATGGCAAAGATAACACGCGCTATCACTTGCCTATTGCGGGCCGCATCAATGCGTTTCCCTATGATCTTTATCCCCTGTGGCCCGACCAAATTGCCCTATTTACCTCTATGAGCGAACTCGAAGAGTTCCGATTGCAAAATGACAAAGTGGACGAATACCATTCCATCACGTATAGTATAAAAGTCGCCACCGATCTAGAGGTATTGCCCACTGTAACAGAGGCTGTGCTCGACACCATACATGCCTACATTCCCAAATCAGACACCTTTACCCGCAATCAGTTAGGTGATTTGGCCAGTCAGGAGGAGCAGTACAGAAATGAGTTACTGCTGACCATCTCCGTTCAGATTCTCTTTGTGATTATTGGTCTGTCCAATGCCTACAACAGCGTTCACCTGAATCTCAAAGCCCGCACCCGGGACTTTGCTTTGTTACAAAGTGCTGGAATGACGGAAAATCAACTAAAGAAGATGCTTGGTTACGAGACCTTTTTCCTGATCCGGCAGGTAGTTGGCTACTATGTCTTAATGCTTGCCCTTGGCGTCTGGGCTCTTTCCGCCAAAAAACACTATATGTTTTCACCCTGGCAACTAGCTTTGAACTTGAATTTTCCACTCTTAATCTTCTTTTTTGCCATTAGTATTGTGGGAATTTGGGCCGCCATGGAGAGTGGTCGGCGTAAAGTGCTGAGCCAAAGCATCATTGCGACTTTACAGCAGAACTATTGATGCTTCGTTAACTTGCCACTTGGCGATAGAAACGCAGCTCAAACTCGCTCCCTGCAGGAGACGAACGCAAGAGTAATTCGCCTTTGTGCTGCTTCATAATGGAATATGCCAGTGCCAAACCTATTCCGAAACCTGGAGACGCGGGATCGCTCTTATAAAAGCGTTCGAAAACCCGTTTTTGCTGCTCAAAGTTGAGTCCCGGGCCACGATCTTTAACCGTAATGCTTTGGAAAATGGCATTTTGATGAAGTAGAACCTGAATTTCTGCCCCAGGGGGCGATACTTCCGCTGCATTCTTGACGACATTAAGCAGGGCTTCCATGAGCCACATCCGATCACCTACGAGCATGTAGTCGGCACCAATGACTTCGATGCTCAGCTTTTTCTGCCGCAAGATCTGATCAAGGCAAAACTCCACATCAAGCAGGAGACCTTGCGCCGAAAATGCCTCCATCACGAGATCGATGGAACCCGCATCAAGAGAAGAGAGCTTGAGGAGTAAATCGCTAAGAGCGTATAAATGCTCGATCTCTTTGCGAATTCTCCATTGATATTCCTCAGCATGTTCTGGATCAGACTCTAAGAGTTCCAGAAGCAAGAGTACCCCCGTTAAGGGGGTCTTAATTTGGTGGGTCACATCCTCCATATTGCGCTTCAGTTGTTCCTTAGCCTGGAGGGCCTGATCACGAATATT
>DGYW01000052.1:0-3914 GCA_002396805.1 Firmicutes bacterium UBA4996
TGGAGGGCCTGATCACGAATATTTCGCTGACTGACCAAACTCTTCTGGATTTCATCACGCAAGGTGCCAAAATAGCCATCCTGCAGGGCAAGGTCTTCTGTTTCATCGTCGATGGACTGCAGCAAGTTCGACAAATCTTCCGTAGCACGACGCAGCTCATCCTCTTCTTTTCTCTCCCACAGGACATGCAAGAGGCCCACGAACGCGGCCAGAAGGAAAAGCCACAGGACACTGACCCAGTCAAACCGAGGATTGTGGTAGAGGATGACGCAGGTTCCGAGAAAGAAAGTCAGGGCAAAAAACGGGGCCTTTAGAACGCGATAGTTCATTCGTCTCCCTCCGTCATCCTGTAGCCAATACCGCGCACGGTACGGATATAGTCTTGATAAGGCGCGAGCTTTTCCCTAAGCCGTTTGATAGAAACAGACAAGGTGTTATCATAAACATCGCCCCGTTCCCAGCCCCAAATGCGATCCAAAATGCGCTCCCGGGGCAAAGTAAGGCCCTGGTTATTCATGAATAGTTCGAGAAGGTCATACTCCTTGGAGCTAAGCTCCAGCGGTCGATCATCGACAAATACCGTCTTCGTGAGCTTATGGAGTACAAGTTTTCCGCAGCGCAATGCTTGTTCATCATCGCCTAAGGAGGCTCTTCGTAAAATTGCCTCCATCCGAGCCTTTAAGACAGGCAGGGAAAAAGGTTTCGTGAGATAGTCGTCTGCGCCGAGTGTAAGCCCCCTAATCATGTCCTTTTCTTGATCCCTGATCGTTAGAAGAAGCAAAGGAGTCTTCATCTCTTGAGAGCGAATATAGGAGAGGTACTCAAAGCCATCACCATCTGGAAGATTTAGATCAAGAATGATGAAGTCCTGCCTCTCTGGATGAATCTGAAAGGCTTCTTCCAAATTCAGGCATGTTGTTACCTCATCTCCCTGCGCCGCAAAAAAACGCTCTAAAGCGAAGGAAATATTGGCATCGTCTTCAATCACCAGGATTTTCATTGGCTGCACCCTCACAAAGAATATTGATATCCTTTTCTAGAAAAAGGGCGTCATCACCTTCCTTCAAAACTTAATTACGAAATTCGCCAAATTGATCGAGGGCCAGGCCCCGTCTGACGAGCTGTCGTTCCTCGATCTCGTAGATCACATCGGCCACAGGGAGAACTATATTTTGTCTGCGGTCATCAAAGAGGCAACTTATACTGGACAGCCTATAATTCGCCTACTACGAGGTAATCTTGAGAATTATCGAACGAGTAGCAGATTGCCGTCAAGTCTATCTGGGAAGCTGGATAAAATACTTTTGTTCATTTATCATTCCACCGTAATTGCTGGCGAGTACCAAACTATCAACGTACATGAAGATTATCCAATTGGCTATTGTGTTAATGAAGCGGAGTTCGATTATTTACTAGAAATTCTTTCGCAACGTGGACTGATAGAAAGTCGAAGGCAAGGTTTTGATCGGGATGATTGGGGACAACAAATATGGCAAGGAAATGAAATTGCAGTTAGACTCACTGTTGAAGGCTGGGAACGTGTAGATAATATTAAGAAACAAATGCCTCGTTTAGGTAACCAGTGTTTTGTTGCTATGTGTTTTGACAAAGAATTAAGAGCGATCTACGAAGAAGGTATAGCCCCGGCAATCAGAAATACTGGCTATTCGCCTCTGAGGATTGACCATAAAGAGTACAACGGCAAAATATGCGATCGGATATTGGTCGAAATAAAGCAAAGCAGGTTGGTTGTAGCGGATTTCACTGAACACCGGGCCGGCGTTTACTTTGAAGCTGGTTATGCCGCAGGTCTAAGCATTCCTGTCATTTGGACAGTTAGGGAAGACCAGATCAACGAATGCCATTTTGATACAAGACAGTATAATCACATAGTATGGAAGGATGCTGTTGATTTAAAAGAAAAGCTTCAGCTGAGAATCCTGGCAACAGTCCCATTAAGCTCTTGAGTGGTTGGCTGGCAGGACGAGTGATATAAGTAATATGTGCTCAAAATAAGAATGTGGTTGGTGCATGATGGAACGTTGCGATGCACGATAAGCGGGGGACATCCCCTACATAGCCGGAGGCTGCGCAAAGAGGATAAAAGTTAATAAGTGCAGTACAGCCCCCATCACTGAGGGCTGTGTTTTTTAGAATTTTACAGGATGTTCTCGACTCTTCCGCTTGCATAGTTGCTTGCGCCTATGACTATGAAGTCAAGCAGATCAATGCCAACAATGCCGCCAGCATCGGAAAGCTCCACCATAAAGAGTTCTTCTTCGTAGGAGATGGTGGGTGTTCCAGTGGCGTTTCGGCAAACAAAAAGAGCCGCAGCGGAATTGCTAACGGTCCAGCGCATGATCTGTCTTATTGTAGGGAGAGATGGGAAGAGCTTTGTCACGGTGACCATGTTCTTCGTGTTGACGGCAATGATATTATACGTAGTCTCTGGGAGCCCATCCATTTCATCTTTAAATGTGGTGTAGACATAGTTAGGGTTTTGAAGAGCTCCGTAGATGATGTAAGCTTCCTGATCGTATCTTTTGCCTAGTTCCAGGATCGCTTCGGCACTAAGGGAAGTGGCTGTAGCAATTCCGTGGGCCTTTAAGTCTGAGATTCTAATAGGGCTAGTTCCCGTTTTAGTATTCCTAGACTTGGTTTGTTTAGCCCATTGTCCAAAGGGTAATTTAAGCTGATTTGTTTTCATGATCAATTCCTCCTGAATTTGATTTGCTTTCGTCTACGAGCCTCTGTGGACCTCCTAGAGCAATCCTCCCTCAAAGAAGCTGAAGTATCTTCCCTGCTTACCAATAATCACATGGTCGATGACCTCAATGCCCAGTATCTTCCCGGCATCTTTGACGCGCTGGGTAGTGGAGATATCTGGTTGGCTAGGTGATGGATCCCCCGATGGATGTTGGTGCGCCATGATTAGGCTATGGGCATTGATCCGAATCGCTTCTTTAAAGATCTCTCTTGGATCCACGGAGCAGCTACTTAGTGTGCCCATGGTAATAAGTGGGGTAACAAGTATGCCTCGACGCTTGTCCAGGAGTATGCAGCGAATTACCTCTTGATCTAAGTCCTGCATCAGAGGGGCCAAAAGCGCATAAGTGTCCTTGGCATTATTAATTTTCTTGATCTCTGGTGTGCGGGCGGCATACTTGCGGCTCAGCCCCAAGACAGCTCTAACTTGCTTGATATCATGCTTGTCCAGGCCAACTTCGATGAATTCCTCGTGAGGTGCTCTAGCCATGTGCCTAAGACCCTTAAAGTGATTAAACAAGGCCTCCGTCTTCTCTTCTGGCAAGAACGTTGTGAATAACTCTTTACTTGTCATTTGATGCATGTAGTCATCTCCTTAAATTTAGAAATAAAAAAAGCCCAGGAGCGATTGTCCCCAGGCTGGATTACAGAAATATTGAATTGGAACCGCTTTAGGCTTGATCTAGGATGCTTTGGATATCCTGAATTAGCTTTACGGCAATTTGGTGGATATGTTGGAAAGAATCAGTAATCTGATCTTTTGGTACGCTCCAAAGTGCTAGGTAATTGGCTGAAGCAGTCTTGAGACCAAAATGGGTGGATACTACATAAGAAACCGCCTCAGCTTCGGTCTCTGCTTGCTTTACAGGAACCTCCCTTCCTTTTTGATGAAGTAGTTCATGGGCCAACTCGTGGATGATTACCGCTACTTTACCGCCGGATTCGAGTCTGGCATCAACATCTATGTGACCACCATAGCTTGTCCCGTGATGGGAACCTATGAGTGTTTTGTAGCTGAGCGAGATACCACGATTTGCGACAATTTCCTCCAAAATAGGAAGAAGCCCCTCATCACCGCAGTTTGCAGTAATAGGGGCTTCTGGTAGTTCCTCACCTTCGGTCTGGCTGACATCAAAGACATAGACAAC
>DGYW01000052.1:4167-5206 GCA_002396805.1 Firmicutes bacterium UBA4996
GGGATTCCGGTTTCACCTTTCTTGACATATCTGCCAAGCTTCTTCCAGGCTGCAAATCCTGCTACATGGGTGGCTGTGGGGCAATGGAAGAATATAGACAAGGTGTTGTAAAAGCTGTAGTTATGAAACTTGGACAAAAAGTCTAGGTACATCAAGACATCCGCAGAATTTCTAGCTTCTTCAGTCATACTAGCTAAATCCTTGAGAGCAGATTCAACCTCTTTCATCAAGTCGTGTGCTTTCATCTTAATTCCTCCTGTATTTTTCTTTTTGAACGCGATAACAAAAGACCCCTCCATTGGGAAAGGGGCTGTACAAAGTAGAAGTTCACCTCCTCTTGATTTAGTAGATATCTGTAAACACATCTGTGTGGCTACAAACCCTGTTCGGTTCACCTCCTCTCAATGAATGCCATGGCTTTCAAAGGCTTCGTTGTTCTTTCTTCTAAGAGGTGGACTGTTAACTTTTGTATAGGTAGGACGATGTTGATGGGGGGTTCAGTTTCACGTGATCTAGTACACTTCATGGGCGAATGTGCCGGGAATTGAATCGAGGAATGACCTTAATTCAAAGCCTGGTCTGCGAGGCTGCCACTCAGGGTCGTGATAGGCAGTCAAGAAAAGTGCTTTCTTGGCCCGGGTAATGGCCACATAAAAGAGGCGGCGTTCTGCTTCGAGATCCTCCTTTGTTTCCATAAAGAAGTCGTTGGGGAAGATACCTAGCTGAACGCCAATGACAAACACAACGGGAAATTCCAATCCCTTACTGTGATGACAGGTGAGGATCTGTACATTCCCTTGTGGGTGACCAGGGACTTGGGCTTCGGAACGGAGTGCGTTAATGTGATGCAGGAAATCTCTTAGGGAAGCTTCGGTATGGCTTGTCTCGAAACTGAGTGCCAATTCCAGGAGCTTTTTCGTGGCAGCATAAAGGGTCAATTGATTGGATCTGGAATCGGGCTCATCCTTAAGTTCAAATGCAGAAATGAGCTGCGATATGAGGGTAGAACTTACTTTATACCGGCTATCCTTGTGCAGAG
>DGYW01000025.1 GCA_002396805.1 Firmicutes bacterium UBA4996
CCTGTGTCTTATCAAATATCTTATGCTTAATGGCTTTGTTAGAAGAAACTTGATTTAGGAGCTTTTGCCTACCACTAATGTTCACGTAGTTATTGCCGATTTCACCTGCAATACCTTGAGACCCCGAAAAGAGTTTACCATTCAAGATCATTCCCGCTCCTATTCCTTCATCTACCAGAATATAAATCAGGTTTTTCGTATCATTTGACTCTCCATATATGTACTCATACTTGGTCAGTGCTAGTGTATTGTGAACTAAAGATACGGGAATATCGCATTGTTCGTTAATGTACTGGCAGATTGGAAGACCTACAAGGAAGCTTTCTCCGTGAATAATAATATCAGTATGCATATCAATGATTCCGGGAACGGCCAGGCTAACATGGGAAAAGTCATTCTTTTCTCTTAGATTAATAATCTCGTTTGTAATAGCGGTTAGGCCTGAAAGCGGTTTAATGTCCTTAGGAAGGACTAATTGGGTTGTGTACTTTTGTTCAGCAGCGTAATTGATGACACTAAAGCTACAGGACTCTTTGTAAACACTGATTCCTAATACACAGCCACCATCGCTGTTGATAGAAAAGTACTTAGCCGGTCGCCCGGTTCGAGCGATTCCATCCGGTCTAAATCCGGGTTCGAGTTCAATAATGAGCTGTTCTTGTTTAAGTTCGTCCAGAATCGACAAGATTGTCGCCGGCGTGAGTCCGGTCAACTGACTTAGTTCAGGTTGGGAAATATACTCATAACTGCGGACAAACTCAAAAATGGCTTTTTTGTTGAGTTCTTTTAGAGTCTTTGCATCGCCAGTGATGTAACTCATTTTGTCCACCCCTTTATTTATCGTTTAAAAAAATTATATCAGCTTCCGTGTTGCAAATCAACAAGATTTAAATCATATTTCAATGTAAATGGGCATCTGTCGTGATTTATACGAAAATTATGCGGATATACTGCAATACTTTTTTTATTTTCTAAAACAAATAGGTTGACAGGTTGCGACGAATTTTGTATCCTTGTAATAGAAAAAGGTGGGAATGTTGATGCTAACTGAAACAAGAAAACAGAAGTTAAAGTTTATACTTGGAAAATTGGGTAAGGCTTTGTTTACTATTTGGCTAGTAACTACATTAATCTTCTTTCTTATAAGATTAATGCCATCTAATCCAGTAGATGTTTATGTGCAACAGCTCATAACCAACTATGGATTTTCTATGGAAGAGGCAAGAGCAAGGGCCTCCACTATTTTCTCTATTGACTTAGAGGCCTCTTTGTTTTCCCAGTACATATCTTACCTTGGAGGTCTATTGAGAGGGGATCTTGGAGAGTCCATTCTGTCTCCTGGCGTGAAGGTAACAGATATTATACTGAAGAGGTTGCCTTGGACGCTTTTCACAGTAGGGTTAGGGCTCTTGATTAGTTTCGTCATCGGAACCATTCTCGGTGCAATTATGGCTTTCCGCCGAGACCGATGGTATGAACCAGTTATTACAGGTGTAGCATCGGTTATGGGCTCGATTCCGGATTTTATTATTGCTATCTTCTTAATCTTGGCATTTGGGGTAATTCAATGGGGTTCACAAACGTCTTCGTTAGTGTCTATCCAATACTTGCGAGGAACATTTACCCCTGGAATAACTCCTGGGTTTTCCTGGGAATTTGCCAAGGATATTCTCCTACACGGTGCGCTTCCGATTTTGACCTATGTCATCGCTCAGGTGGGAACATGGATTTTGCTCATGAAAGGTAGTACTATAGCAACTTTGAATCAAGACTACGTGCAACTGGCCACTGCTAGAGGTATACCCTCTCGACGAATTCTCTACAGATACATCGGACGGAATGCGATGCTGCCAATTGCTACGGAATTGGCTATTAAAATAGGTTTTATTCTTGGTGGTTC
This sequence comes from Firmicutes bacterium UBA4996, assembly GCA_002396805.1. Lineage (GTDB taxonomy): Bacteria > Bacillota > Limnochordia > Darwinibacteriales > Darwinibacteriaceae > UBA4996. The sequence continues at coordinate 1,901 of DGYW01000025.1, forward strand.
ACTCATTATTGAACAGCTTTTCGTGTATCAAGGCTTAGGTCTAGAACTCTTGAATGCTGTTCATGCCCGTGACTATACATTAATGCAAGGAATATTTTTGGTACTAACCACCGCGATTGTACTTTCAAATTTGTTTGCTGAATATCTCTACGGCGTATTGGATCCACGAGTAAGTAAGGAGTGATAAATATGGCAGTAGCTGAAAAGCGGCTGGGCTCTAGCGAGAAGTTGAAGCGAAACCTAGAGTTCCTGTGGAGGGCGCTAACCCGTGACAAGATGGGATTCGTAGGTGTAGTTATTCTTCTTGCAATTGTACTAATGTCACTAGTAGCTCCTTATCTTTTTCCTATGGATACTCGGGCTAATCCCATGGCAATATTTCAAGGTCCATCATCGGAGCACTGGTTGGGTACCGATAACATGGGCCGAGACGTTTGGGCTCAAGTAGCTAATGGTGGACGAGATATTCTTTTGATGGCAACATTGACGGCGTTAATCTCTGTCTTGCTAGGATTGACCTTAGGAGCCTTGTCTGCTCTAATAGGGGGAACATTTGATCATGTAATGGTTTTTCTTGCTGATGTTTGGCTCACGATCCCACGGTTCCCACTCTTGGTTGTAATGTCTGGTTTTTTCCGCCTTAATAACTTGACTTTTGCTTTGGTACTAGCATTTTTGTCTTGGGCAGGTCTATTCAGAGGTGTTCGGGCCGAGGTTTTGTCCTTGAGAAAAAGAGAATATATTGAGGCCGCTTTTATGCTGGATCTAGGTTTGCCTCATATTATTTTCCGGGAAATTCTTCCCAATATGATGGCTTTTATCTCTGTGAATTTTACGCTGATGATGCGCAACTCGATTTATTCCCACGTTGGACTTGTCTTCTTAGGACTCCTACCTTTGGAGCGAAACTGGGGAGTTATGATTAACATTGCCTGGACACAAGGCGCGTTGTTTTTCTCGGACGCCATATGGTTCATTCTGGCTCCTACAATTGCCATCGCTCTACTAATCTTAGGTTTAGTTTGGACTAATCGAGTCTTAGAAGAATTATTCAACCCAACATTAAGGTCAGGTGTTTAAGGTGCAAACAAGTGTAGCCAAACAAGAGCGTCCTTTGCGACTAAGAGTATCAAATCTATCCATAACCTATAAGACGCATCGAGGAATACTCCATGCAGTGCGTAATGCCAGTTTTGAGGCTTGGGAGAAGGAAAGTCTGGTGTTCATTGGTGAATCTGGATGCGGAAAAACGACGTTGTGTACATCCTTAGTAGGTATGCAGCCGGTCAATGCTACCCCTATTGGCGGTACTGTAAAGTATTTTGGGGAGGATCGGGAATATAGCATTCTGGAAATGTCCGATAAGCAATTGGCCAAGATTCGCTGGAAGGACATTGCAATGATGTTTCAGGCCTCCCAGAACGCATTTAATCCAGTTATTTTGATGAAAGAGCATTTTATCGATACAGCCCAATCTCATCTAGTAGGCCAATCACGTAAGGCTATTCTAGACAAGTCTCGAAAGTTGCTCGAACTAGTCCGATTAGATGCTGACAGAGTCTTGAACTCATATCCTCATGAGCTTTCTGGAGGTATGAAGCAACGGGCCTTATTAGCCTTAAGCTTCCTGTTAGACCCAAAGGTAATTATTTTTGATGAGCCCACTACTGCTCTGGATGTACTAACACAGCGTTACATAATTGACATTTTGCGCGATCTGCGTGATAAGTTCTCCTTCTGCATGTTATTTATCACTCACGACCTGTCTGTAGCCGCAGAATTAGCAGATACAGTGGTTACAATGTACGCGGGGCAAATTGTGGAGAAAGCGCCTGTCGGGGAAATCTTTAGTAATCCTAAACATCCATATACCGCGGGGTTGATTCAGGCGGTACCGACTCTCTCTAGTACTCACGAAGATCTAAAGTCCATTCCCGGAAGCACACCCGATTTGGTGGACATGGCTGCTGGTTGTCAGTTTGCTCCTCGTTGCAAGTTTGCAACCGCGCTCTGTTTGAAGGAAGAACCACAGCTTGTAGAGGTAGGTCCTAACCATGTAACAGCTTGCCATCATCATGAGTACATCCCTCCTATAGTAAAGAAAGGGTGAAACGATGAGCAGCGAATTGTGTAGAGTAAATAATTTAACCAGAGTTTTTAATAAAGGTGCGCGTGATGTAGTTGTTCTGAACGGACTGAACTTTTCAATCAATGAGGGTGAGACCTTTTGTGTTGTAGGTGAATCTGGTTGCGGGAAATCAACGACCGGTCGGATCCTCGCAGGACTACTTCAGCCTACAGCGGGTGATGTATGGTTTAGGGGAGTAAACTTGGCCGAAAGGAGTAAGAAACAGGTAAAGGCGTTCCGCAAGGAGGTCCAGATGATTCACCAAGATCCATATGCTTCCTTGAATCCGACGCGAAGGATCTTCGATATCTTGTCTTATCCCTTACTTCGTCATCGGAGGGGTATGGATTATGGGGAGTTATTGGAATCAGTCTCTGATCTACTGACTAAAGTGGGACTTACTCCTGTTGAGGATTTTCTTGACAAGTATCCACATCAACTCTCCGGCGGACAAAGGCAACGTGTTTCTATCGCCAGAGCCTTGACGGTAGATCCAAAGTTCATTGTCGTTGATGAAGCAACATCAATGATTGATACATCTCTAAAAATTAGCCTGTTGGACACTTTGACTAAACTTCAGACGGAGTTGGGTGTCACCTACTTTTTTATCACACATGATTTAGCCTTGGCCAAGCACTTCGCGTGGAATGGGCGGATTGCTGTAATGTACTTGGGCGAAATCGTAGAATTGGCCAGTGCGCAACACCTTATTCAGGCCCCTCAGCATCCGTATACCAAGGCCCTATTGTCGGCTCTACCGGAAGCTGATCCCCAGGTTACAAGAACGAAGAAACGTTTTGAGCTGACAGGACATGAAATCCCGTCATTGGATAATTTGCCTACAGGTTGTAAATTCCATCCCAGATGTCCTTGGAACGTTAAAGGTCTATGTGGAGTAAATGCCCCAAGCTTACAATCATTTAATGGTTCGTGTAGTGTTGCTTGTCACGTTGTCCACGGGGAAAGCCATAAGAATTAAGGGAGGTGAGTTAGCGAGGTTCGACAATCGATTCTAGAAGGTATGAGAGAACAGACTATCTTTGGAGGTGTAGTAGTGAAAAAACCAGTATTGCGAACAATTTTGGCTGTTACACTTATTTTACTCGTCAGTGGTGTGTCGGTTGTGTTAGCGGAAAGCATATTTTCAGGAGGATGGCCATACTCAGTACCCCCTACAGGACATTTTAATATGTTTGTGGCTAATGGAATCAACATAAAGTTCTTCAGAGATCTGCATCAGTTGCCAATGGCTTTTTATCTTTGGGCTGATAATAGCTATGAAGGCTATTTAGCCACTGATTGGACAGTTGACCTCGAAAACAATCGCTTTCAAGTCGACTTGAGAGAGAACGCTCTTTGGCTCAATGGTGATAGTTTTACTGCAAAAGACGTCTGGACTACCTTTATGATACATCGTCTAATAGGAAGTCCGGTTTGGGATTACTTAGAAGATGTGGAAATAGTGAATGACTATCAAGTATGGTTTCACATGAAACTACCTTCTTCACTCGTTCAAAGAATGATCTTAAGGGAAAATATAGTGGATTACGCTACATATGGCAAGTTTGCTGATCAGGTAGCGGAGCTTGTAACGAAGGGGGTAGAGCGGAATTCTTCAGAGTGGAGCTCTCTCGCTGCAGATTTTAATCAATTCCGGCCTACTCTTGTGAATGCCACTGGTCCGTACTATTTGGATCCACAGAGGGTGTACGCTTCTAGAATTGAGTTATGGAAGAATGAGAACTCTTACCTAGCAGATGCGGTTCACTTCGATAAAATCTATGTCTACAATGGGGACGTTCCAGAGTTAACCCCGTTGGTTCTAAATAATCAAATCGACTACTTAACGCACATATTCCCAGCAGGTACCAACGCTGCTTTTCACGCTAAGGGAGTAGAATTTGTGCAGACCCCTGGCATGGACGGACTGGCCATTTACTTTAATCACAAACATTCCGAGTTGGGACGTCTTGAAGTGAGGAAAGCAATCACTTATGCTATCAACCGAGACGAAGTGGGTGCGCTTGCTCTACCAGGAGTAACACAAGGTGTGCAGGTTGTCAGCGGGTTAGGGGAGTCATTATTAAGCGGATGGGTTGATGATCCCAGTGACTTAATCGCCTATGAATATGATACGGATAAGGCAACAGCTCTGTTAGAAAGTGTTGGGTTTGTAAAGAAAAGAAACATCTGGTACAAGCCTAACGGAGATCGTTTTGAGCTAACGCTGCAAGCGCCGGTATCTTGGTCTGATGCAGCCGTAGCGGCTGAGAATATTGCTGATCAGCTGACAGCCTTTGGAATAAAAACCACCTTTACGGGAATCGAGGCTTCACAACGTGAACCAAACATAAACAGTGGTGCCTTCGAAATGGCTTTGTCTTTCTGGGGTACCGGAAAACCACATCCGCGCTATGCTTTTGAAGGGCCACTATTGTACTCAAATATTCGAGCCCAGGGTCCTGGTATTGGCTTTGATATCGAGCAATCTACTAGCCGCGGTAAAGTAAACTTTGAGGAGTTAATTCTCAAGTCGGCTGAGGGCTGGGATATTGAAACGCAGAAGAGTATGATCTCAACCTTGGTATATGCTTTTAACGAGACCTTGCCGGTATTGCCAATCTACACAAAATCTCCTAAGAACGTAACCGGTATGGGAATTCGCTCGGAGTGGCCGGACTTTTCAGATCCCATTTTTCAGAACTCCCCTGGCGATGATAACTTTGCAGTAATCTCCATATTGCGTGGAACACTAAAGCCTTTGAAGTAATCAGGAATTAGGTTTGGTGAGCCTCCTTTGAAAAAGGGAGGCTCTAGTATTGAGTAAGGAAGTGAATATGTAGTTGTTGCAGATAATTCCAAAACCAAAAAAGATAGAATTTTCTGGCGGGCAAGTTCGTGTGCCTAACAAGGTTTTGTTGTGGATAGAACCAGCTTTAGCCAGAAGACATAATGTGCTAGCCCGCTTAACTGAGGCTATGATTCAGAGCGGCATCGAGTGCCGCGAGTGCGAGGATCCCTCGGTGGCGTGGATTCAGTTCCGACTAAAGGAATCGTTGAATTTTAGTAACCACTATACTGTTGTCGAAGAGGATATTGACCATGTGATTTCGGATGTTAGCTTACAGAGCTATCAGTTGGAGGTCAATTCTTTAGGTGTGCTCGGTGAGGCTGAAAGTGTTGAAGGGTTATCCCATGCAGTTGCTACCTTCATACAGATTCTCAAGCAGAGAGATGATAGTGGCTTACCTCTTTGTTCAATAGTGGATTTTCCGTTGTATCCCAATCGAGGGGTAATGCTGGATATTTCTAGAGGCAAAGTACCCACGTTGCAGACCCTTAAAGAACTTGTAACGCTGTTGTTTGAGTACAAAATCAATGTCTTTCAGTTATATGTTGAACATACTTTTCATTTTCGGACTCAGCCTCGTATAGGAGAAAGTAGCGGTAGACTGACCGGAAGCCAGATAAGTGAGTTAGACAGATTCTGTCGTGGTTACGGGATTGACCTACAACCAAACTTACAGACTTTTTCTCACTTTCATCAGATATTACGGTTGCCCGAGTATCATCACTTGGCCGAAAACAACGCCCTTTGGACTTTAGCACCTGGAAAAGAAGAGAGTTACGAGTTATTAGGTTCAATGCTGGAGGATTTCTTGCCGGCGTTTAGTAGCAACACGTGTAACATTAACATGGATGAAGCCTATGACATCGGCACTGGCTTTTCCCACAGTAGTTGCCAGGAAATTGGTAAAGGGCGAGTATATCTAAACCATATTCTAAAAGTACATGGACAAGTGAAAGCTTTGGGTATGGATACTGTGCAACTATGGGGTGAAATGATTACCAAATACCCTGAATTATTAGATCAAGTCCCCAATGATGTTCTGTTTATTGACTGGCATTACAATCCGGATACCGAGTATCCTTCCTTGATAAACTTTAGGAATAGTAATAGACCATATTGGGTGGCATCAGGAGTAAGCAGCTGGAATACGATTTTTCCAAGAGTTGAGAACGCTTACGTTAATATTACCAATTTGGCGAAGCAGGGATTTGCGAATGGAGCCAGTGGGTTTCTTAACACCGATTGGGGAGATTATGGGCATTATCAGCCCTTAGGTCTTAGCTTTCCTGGCTATATATTCGGAGCAGAACAGAGTTGGAATGCAGGAAACACAACAAAGGACGAGTTTGAAGACGCAGTAAGAGTATTGTTTTTTAGAAGTGATCTCGAATATGATGTTTGGGATTTACTGAAAAGGAGTAATGTCATCGACGATCTGCAAACCGGCTTTAAGACGAAAACCATTTATGCCTTTTTTGATGATCTTCTCCTTGGAAAATCTTTGGAGCAAAATGAGGTCATGGAGCCCATTCCGTACAAGACCTTTTGCAGATACCATGAGGTAACTGCTAAGGCCTGGCGAAAGAGCCAAAACCTAGGGAGTACTAAGTTCGAGTTGGAACTGAAACTCGCCGCTTGGATGAGTTATTATACTGCGAGAAAAGGTTTGTTTTCATGCCAGTTGAGAGAGCTAATTTCAAGTGGCAGCCTCACTGTGGAGGAGATTCTAAATCAAGTAACAGGGGTGAAGAGTCTTTATCAAGAGTTAGAGGCAATTCGAGAACTATTTTCCACAGTATGGGATCTGCGAGCGCGTAGCGAGGGAAAAGAGATTTCGTTGTTTTATTTTTCAAAGACAGCCGTTCAGTTTTATGAAGTCGTAAAATGGCTAAACACCCAACGAGTAGCAATAGTGGAAGGTAAGGCTTGCGGAGGGTTAGACAGTTATGAAGGTGCCAACGATTATACTACATTATGGACTCAAGATTTTTCCAATCTATGGGATAGATCATACCCCTGGAACTAAATATGTTGGTAATTGAAGGTTGTGGAAGGGAGAAGCTACTTTGAAGTATCGATTTGTGCCAAACCTACAGAGTTTAAGTTATAATAATGAAGTCTTCAGGCTTAATCAAGAACAGACCATTTATGGAGTTAATGAGTCATTAATGCGCTTGCTTCAATCTGAAGTGGAAAAACTGAGAGGGATCGTCCTCTCGCTAGAGATTGTTAAGGACGTTCATCCGCATCAGATTTGGATTGGCAGCGAGCCTAATGAGAAAACTGAACACCAGTTTAGCTGCCAACAAGAATACATGATTGAAATTAGGACTAATCACGTCAATCTAGAGGCTGGATCTGAGCAGGGATTGTTCTATGCTATTCAGACATTGAGGCAAGTCCTTATCCAAAGTGAGGATGGATCACTGCAAGGATTAGCAGCAAAAGACAAACCAGCTCTTAACTATCGCGGTCTGCAATTGGACTTTTCGAGAGGAAAGATCTTCAGCCTAGAAACGGTTAGGCAAGTGATAGACTTGATGGCTCGTCACAAAATGAACGTCTTACAGTTATATATAGAGCACACTTTTGCTTTTCAGAAACATCCATCATTTTGTGATGATGTGGGGGCGATAACACCCGATTTCGTGAGGGCCGTTCAAGAATACTGTGAGCAAAACTACATTGAGTTGCAGCCCAACTTTCAGTCTTTTGGACACTGCAATCGGATCCTAACTCAGCCTGAGTATCGAGAATTATCTGAGTCTGACCTGTACTGGACCCTGTCACCTAGTAAACCAGAAACCTACGACCTTTTGACTGATTTTTATGAAGAGTTCTTGCCTCTCTTTAATAGCCCCCTGGTTAATGTCGGTTCGGATGAGACCTACGATTTGGGTTTGGGACTGAGCAAAGAGTGGAAGCAAAGAGATGGAAAGGGAAGAGTGTACCTAAGTCACATTCTTAGACTCAGGGAGTTAGCCAAGAAGCACGGGAAAAACATCATGTTCTTTGGTGATGTCTTAATCAACTATCCAGAGTTGCTTAATGAGATTCCTGACGATGTGGTCTTGTTGGATTGGATTTATGACCCCATGAAGGAATACCCTAACACTAAGGAGTTTGGGAAATCGGGTCGAAGATTTTGGGTGTGTCCTGGAACTGGCGGTTGGAACTCAATCTTTCCCCGCTTGCAGGGAGCAAAAATTAACATCGAAAGGTTGGTCAAGACCGGCTTACAACATGGGGCGGAAGGCATGTTACTCACCGACTGGGGTGACCACGGGCACTACGGCGTGTTAAGTGCAAACTTTTACTCTTATCTGCTTGGAGCTGCAGTCTCCTGGGAAGGCGAGACTTTTGATCTAGAAGAATTCGAACGAGGCATTAGTGATGTTTCGTTTTTAGGAGGGCCTTGGGTGGAATTGTTCAATGGCTTTGCCTCGATCTACGACCTTCCAGCGATTTGGTCTAAGAATAGGAGTCAATGTGTGATTGCTTTGTTCGATGAACCATTGTTTGGTCAGACAGTAGCTGGACCGGTTCCTCCCGAAAATCTGTTGCCTTTGGAGCCACTTCCTCCCGAGGTTCCCTTCGCCATGGAAGAGGAAGGACATCATTGGATGCGTCCAATTTTCCAATTGACCGATGAGGTTTTGGATGAGATCGATCGTTTGATTAGAGGGCTAGAGCCAAAGATCATGCAAATCTCGGATCAGGTAGCTCGAATGGAGTTCGAGTTCATGGCAAATTGCTTCAAGTTGATCACCAAGAAAACAAGATTTGGTAAGCAAGTCAGAGAAGCATTTGCTACCCGGAATATCACCGTGGACATGCTATTGGACTTCGAGTTAGAGGTTCAACGGTTGAAGCAATCTTACGTTCGTTTATTAATGAACTTTGAGCAGGTCTGGTTTGCGCGGTCTGGAGAAGCGGAAATATACATTTCAGTCACGTATTTTGCTAACATCATTTCCCGGTTGGATTATGTTCATCAGTGGTTAGCCCGTCAGCGTAAAGCCATGAACAAAAATCTACTCGTAGATATGGATTTTACGACATATGAAACTGTTGGTTACCAGTCTTTACCAACGTTCTAAGTAGAATCATGAACACGAAGAGTAAAAGAAGCTTGCTAGTATCAGTAGGTATTCTAGCTTACGTACAGGGTGCTTCAGTTGGACTAATTAGTGTCTTTAGCCCAATTTTTTCCCATAGTTTGCAACTCAATCAGACCCAGATTGGTACTCTTATATTTGCGAGAAGTATTGGTAGTCTGGCTACAATACTCGTAGGTGGGATGTTCGTCGATAGATTTGGCGCTATTCGAGTCCTACGGATCTGTACACTGGCATACGCATTGGCTTATGGGCTCTCGGGAACCTTGAATTCTTACACGGAAATGGTTCTTGTTTTTGGTGTGTTAGGGATTGCATATGCGTTCGTGGATACATCTCTTTATACCTATGGTGTAAGTCAGTTTCCTGGAAGGAAACGGGTCATTATCATGTTCTTGCAGTTTTGCTTTGGTCTAGGCGCATTAAGTTATGCGCAGTTAGCCATGTGGCTCGCTGATGATTTCGCTTCTCACGGAGTGGTTTTTTGGGGGTTAGCCATGTTACTGGCTGGCCCCGCGTGTATCTTGGCTGTGCGCCGCGATGGAGACTCTCAGAAAATAAGTCAATCCAGAGCGGTTACGACTGCTGGCCTGTTGAGCAAATGGCAAGGTGTCGCTTTGCTGTGTTTGGTTATGTTCTTTTATATGGGTAGTCAGGTTACTACACTCTTGTGGGTTCCAGAACTCTTGCATCAACAGTATTCTCACTCGTTTTCTAACACAAATAAGATCATATCTCTCTTTTGGGTGGGGACTTTGTTAGGGCGGCTGCTTTTTTCATTAGTCTTAGACAAAAGGGGCGAATCACGAACTTTACTGTTTGTCTTCGTTTTGGCAGGTAGTATCCTTTCTTGGAGCATGTGTATCTTGAGTGTACCGATTTTTCTTCGCTCGATAATCCTTTTTCTTATAGGATTGACCACCGCAGGGATTTACCCCTTAATACTTGATTTGGGACTATCCTTGGTCCCATCTGCAAGTGGAATGATTACTGCAGTGTTAATGGGAGGAGCCCAATTGGGGAATGCCTTCTTTTCTAAGGCTTCCGCGAGTGTGGTCTCGAATTTTGGCTGGCTACTTGGTGTTTTGATACCTGGAATGTTGTTATCGTTAGCAGCCCTCGCTCTCCTTCTTGGGCATAACCAGCTTGGTACGGTGCAAGAAGCAGACAAGCCTTCTTCCACTGGATTCTCCAATGATCATTGAGCGTATTAACATTACCGTCTTTCCCTGGTAGAGAATGTACTGAACCAGACTGCCGAAATGAGGACAATACCGATAATCAATTCGATCAGATAGGCGCTGGTTCCCATTAGCACCAATCCATTACGGACAACGCCCATAAAGAGAGTACCAATAAACGAACCAATGATGGTGCCCACTCCACCGAACATAGATGTTCCACCAATAACAGTGGAGGCAATCACCATGAGTTCCATTCCTTGACCTGCTGTTGGTGTGACGCCACGTAAGTAGGCCATCTGAATGATGCTGGCTAAAGCCGCTGCGGTTCCGATTAAGACAAAGTTGGTTATGCGCACGCGGTTGGTATTAATTCCGGATAGACGGGCTGCTTCTTCATTACCCCCAGTGGCGTAGACTTTAAAACCGAAACTCGTCTTATGCAAAATAAACCACGCTACAATTGTTATGGCC
>DGYW01000011.1 GCA_002396805.1 Firmicutes bacterium UBA4996
AGCTCCTTTGCCTAGTCACTTCAAACATGAGTAAAGCTGCGGCCACAGAGGCGTTGAGCGAGTTAATCTGTCCTCGCATGGGAATGGAGGAAAGAAAATCACATTTTTCCTGTACCAGCCGGCTCAAACCACTGCCCTCACCACCGATTACCAGGGCAATAGCTCCTGTTAAATCCTGCGTATAGCAGGTAGAGCCGGACATATCAGCCCCAACTAGCCAAAAACCAGCTTTCTTTAAGACATCCATAGTCGAGGGTAGATTGGTCACCCGACAAACGGGCACATAATTAGCAGCACCCGCCGAGGACTTCATGACTGTACCAGTCACACCCACTGCACGGCGTTGTGGAATAATTACTCCATCAACTCCCATAGCTTCAGCGCTACGCAAGATTGAGCCAAGATTGTGGGGATCCTGAATCCCATCAAGAAGTACCAAAAATGGTGGCCAATCAGAAGCATGTGGTTTCGCTAACAACTCTTCCAACGACCAATAGCGAACATCTGCCAGTTGAGCCAGGACACCTTGATGATTGCCTCCATCGCTAATTTTATCTAGCACAGTGCGGTCTACCTCTTGTACTACAATACCAGAATCCTTGGCTAAGGCCAGGATCTCCCGAATTGAGCCTTGCCTTTGGCCCCTGACTACCAAAAGTTTGTTAACCTCCTGACCCGATCGGAGGGCTTCCAAGACAGGTTGACGTCCAAAAACATCACTCACCGATGTTTAATACCTCTCTTTCAAATTCCCCGAAAGAAATAGGCGCCACTTCTTTCACCAATTCTAGGATAGCCTCGGCATAAACTCTGATTTCATACTGGGCGTGCCGATCTAAACGAAGGTGCAAAAAGTTCATGAGTGAACTCCCATTGACGGTCCAATAAAAGTTGGTATAAATGCCTATTGGTAGCACGCTTCGGGCCTGTTCTTTCACTATTTTATGTTGACCAACTAATTCCTCATAAAAATCAAAGGCTACGTTGTTGTGCTTGTTCCACTGCTCTAACAATGATCCTTCTAGACCTTGGGGGATATAATAGTCCCGCAAGGCAACGCAATAACGTAAGGATTCTTCGTTAAAAGAACCCATACGGTGACGAAACCATTGGCGAGCAACAAACAAGGGCGTCTTTACATCGAAAGTAAAGGTCATTGCTTCAAACGGTGTCTTGTGTCCAGCTTTAATTAGATGTCTTAAAAGTTGACGATCAGCGTTTTCGGATTTGGACTCGCTACGCCAGCACCTTCTAGCATTGCGAATAACAGCTTGATCACCTCCCATATGTTCAATCAAAGTAACAGAGCCATTGTTTAATACCTGCATATCCATTCCTCCTGACTATGGATCCATGGTGGGGTGAATTGTGTTTAAGAGTTCTAATAGACGCTCTAGTTGACCCGTTAGATACAGATGGCCAAGTAGGGCCTCAAAACCCGTACTGTAGCGATACTCCACTACATCACCATGTCGGGGTACCCCCCCTTTAGCATTTCGCCCTCTACGGACAACTTCCCTTTCCTCTTCAGTTAATTCTGGTTCCCAATTATGAACAATCTGTGCTTGGCTAGCAGCTTGGACATATTTTACCGCCATTTGATGCAGATCATGAACCTTGGCGGGATGTGCTACTAATTTTGTCCTAATGAACAGTTCGTACACTGCATCGCCTACATAAGCCAAGACCAAAGGCGATAGTGCTTCAGGTTTTAGTTCCGGATCCACAAACATCATCAATTACACCTTCCATCTTGGTCCCTGAGGCGTATCTTCTATGGTGATCCCCAAATCAGTTAATTGGTTTCTGATTTGATCCGCTAGGGCGAAGTTTTTCGTTCTTCTTAATTCTTCCCTCAACTCCAAAAGCAGATCGAGTAAGGAATCAACAAGCCCTTCCTGCTCTGATTTTTCTAACTGTAATACACCTAGAATATCTGAGCCATAGAGTGCAAAGACATCCCAAGCCTTTTGTAGAACGGAAAGATGATTGCCACCATTATGTTTATAGGTGTTAACCTCTCGCACCAGTTCAAAGAGGATTCCAATGGCCATAGCCGTATTGAAATCATCCGAGAAAGCCTCCAAAAGTCCCCGTTCCAATTCTGCAACTCGTTCTAGGGTTTTCTGGTCAAGGTCAGTAGATTGCTCAGAGTTTGCCCGTACTAGATCTTCTTGGAGCTTAAGCACCGTATCGTTGAGACGGTTCCAACCCTTAGCCACTTCTTCGATTTTTCCCTCATAATACTCTAAACTAGAACGATAATGGGTGGAAAGCAGATAGAAGCGCAAAAGCTCCTTAGGATAACGGGCTGTGAGCTGTTGTACAGAAATGACATTACCTAAGGATTTAGACATCTTCATATCCTTAAGATTGAGCATCCCATTATGAACCCAATAGCGAGCTAAGGGTTCATCAGTGGCCGCTTCAGATTGGGCAATTTCGTTTTCATGGTGGGGGAAGATAAGGTCGTTTCCACCGCCATGAAAATCAAACTCAGTACCCAGATACTTATAAGACATAGCGGAGCATTCAATGTGCCAACCCGGTCTCCCTTCACCCCAAGGACTGTCCCAGGCGGGTTCACCTGGTTTAGCCTGTTTCCACAGGGCAAAATCCGTGGCATCCCGCTTAGAGGGGTCCACTTCAAACCGGGTTCCTTGCCGTAGTTCGTCTAGCTTTTGCTTGCTTAATTTACCGTATTCTGGGAAAGACGCTACATGGAAAAAGACATCTCCCTGAGTAGCATAAGCATGGTCTTTTTCAATTAATGTTTCCACCAACTGCACAATCTCCGGCATGTGCTCACTGACCTTGGGATAAACATCAGCCCGTTCCACTCCTAAAGCATCCATGCTCTCTAAATATTCTTCAATATAACGTTGGGAGATCTCTAAGGCAGGAACCCCCTGTTCTTTGGCTCGTTGGATAATTTTATCGTCCACATCGGTGAAATTTTGGACATGAAACGTCTTATAACCTTGATATCGGAAAAACTTTTTTATGACATCCCAAATCACACTAGGTCTCGCATGACCGAGGTGAGTGTCTGAATAGGGAGTAACTCCGCAAACATAGAGGCTCACTTCACCTGGTTTTCTCGGAACAAACTCCTCTTTCGTTTGGGTTAAGGTGTTATAAACCTGGATTTTCATGGGTCCAGCCCTCCTTTTATAATAGAAAAACCGCCTACCCTCACAGAGACGAGGGTCGCGGTTCCACTCTGCTTCGAAATATGCTATGGCAAATCAATTTGTCATAACACAAACGCACTTAAAAACACGATAACGAGTGTACCGTCCAAGCCTACCCTAACAAAGTTAGATCGGTTGGAGGATCAGGGGTGCACTTCAGTTAAATTCACCACAGGATACTTACACCAAATGTATCCCTCTCTAAGAGGCTCCCTCACTTACTCTCCCCATCATATCCGTTTAGCTAATTATATGCTCATTATATGCAATGCATGAACTCAAGTCAAGGAGTCGTCGGCCTACCGCATCACTCTGTCGCTCGCAACGAAACCACCACTTGTGCCGCGATCCCCTCTTCACGACCTACAAAACCCAAACCTTCCGCGGTTGTGGCCTTAATATTGATCAGACTTTCCTCCAAATCCATTACCCTAGCCAAAGTGGAGCGCATTCGCCCTTTCCAAGGAGACAACTTAGGTTTTTGGGCCATGATGGTGATGTCCAGATTATTAATCCTGAGCCTCTGTTCAGACAAAAGGCTCAGAACCTGTTCTAATAGGATGATACTAGAGATCCCTTTGTACCTAGGATCAGTGTCAGGAAACAACTCCCCGATATCTCCTAGCCCCGCAGCACCCAACAGAGCATCCATAATCGCATGGGTAACCACATCTGCATCAGAATGACCCAATAGCCCTAGTGTATGGGGAATCTGAACCCCAGCTAAGATTAGGGGACGAGCCTCAACTAAGCGATGGACATCATAACCAAAGCCGATCAAAAACTTCTCCTCCTTGGGTAAATCTTCTGGTGTGGTAATCTTTATATTGCTGTACTCTCCCTGAACAATATGAACGGGGTGACCTAGGATTTCTACCAAGGCGCAATCATCAGTAGCTAAAATGCCTTGGGCTTGGGCTTGTTCGTGGGCTTGGTGAATCAAAGGGTAAGAGAAAATTTGAGGTGTCTGCATGGCCCATAATTCTTCCCGGGGTGGCGTTTCTATGATTATGCCATCCTGCACTCGCTTAATCGTATCCTTAACGGGTACCGCCACCCCCACAGCAAGATGTTCTTGGACAGCTTGCAGGCCTGCCAGCACAACAGGTTTAGTTAAATGGGGACGGGCCCCGTCATGAATAATGACCCATGCTGTCTGAGGCGAGAGGGCCTTAAGACCGAAGAATACACTCTCTTGTCGCTCCTTACCACCTAAGACCACCTTAGTTCTCTTACCTCGGACTGCCGTTGCAACTAATTCTTCCACCGGACGGCGATCCACTTCTCTAGTAACTATCACAATCTCAGCGACTTCTTCCATGGCTGCAAATAGCTCTACACTATGGGAAAGCACCGTTTTGCCTGCCAGAGTCAATAAAACTTTATTGCCTTCTGCCCCCATCCTGCGACCCGCACCCGCTGCGACAATCACTACACCTACGCCCATCTGGCCACCTCCATTTAACCAAAAAAAGCCTGATGTAAGTAGCTCGCATCAGGCCTTCGCACCTATGAACTTATAATGCCCGTTCGATTGACTTTGGCTTGGCAAAGATCATGCGCCCCGCCGCAGTTTGAAGCACACTAGTGACCAAGACACCCACCGTCTGCCCAATATAGCGACGACCACCATCAACTACAATCATGGTACCGTCATCAAGGTAAGCAACACCTTGACCCTGTTCTTTACCGTCCTTTATTACATGGACCCGGAGTTCTTCGCCTGGCAAAACAACCGGTTTAACTGAGTTTGCTAACTCATTAATATTCAAAACAGCTACACCGTGCAATTCGCAGACTTTGTTGAGATTGTAGTCGTTAGTGACAACTTTACCACCAAGATCCTTGGCTAACTTGACTAGTTTAGTATCTACTTCACTAATATCATCGTAGTCTTTCTCCAAAATTCGAACGTTAGAGTAAGGTTCCTTCTGAATCTTGTTGAGAATATCCAGCCCTCTTCGCCCACGATTCCGCTTCAAGACATCCGAAGAGTCAGCGATATGTTGTAGTTCTTCTAAGATAAATCCTGGTACGATTAGATCGCCTTCTAAAAAACCAGACTTTGTTATATCTGCGATTCTCCCATCGATAATGACACTTGTATCAAGTATTTTGGGGCTGGCCTCGGAATTACCACCGTACTTTAGGCGACCTTGAGCGGAGCGAGAAAAAACGTGGAAGACATCTTCTTTTTTTCGTAGCCCAACTGCTAACCCTAAATATCCTAATAAAAGTCCAAGTAAGACAGGTAAATAATCTCCCACAATGGGTATTCTCAAGAAAGGAAGAGAAACTATCAAAGCAACAACCCAACCAATTACTAAACCAATGATTCCACCCACCAATTCACTCGTAGGTGTTCTTATTAAGGCGTGAATTACTTTCCCGCTACCCGTTTTGATTCCCCGTAGTGCGGGTAGCCCTAGGGCTAAGCCTATTAAAGCACCACCAAAAACAAACAGACCAATTACATAACTACCATGGATAAAACCAGCCATGACGTTCGTTTGCAAAACAAAGTGCGCTCCAGAATAACCCAGGAATGCACCAATTGTCGCAAGCACAATCCTAACGATAATTACCAAACTTCGCTTCACCTCCCACCCTAGTTAAAATGTGCGATAGTTTAGTTCGTTCAAGATTAGTATTTCCTGTTTTGCTATTGGTATTCTTTTTTGGCTAAAAAGTCATCCTGTGCAACTACGCACAGCCACCCACCCCCCTACTCCTCAAAGAAACCGGAAATAACTTCCACAATTTCTTCTTCGGTAGAATCTTGGGCAATAACCAATTCACTGATTAAGATCTGCCTAGCCGTGTCAAGCATTTTCTTTTCACCAGTAGATAGACCCTTATCGTTTTCGCGAATGGTAAGATTGCGCACAACTTCTGCAACTTCAAAAATGTCGCCACTTTTGATTTTTTCCATATTGGCTCGATAACGGCGATTCCAATTAGTGGACATGGCTGTCTTTTCACCTTGCAAGATGTTATAAACGCGACGAACGTCTTCGTCACCAATAACTTGACGAAGACCTAGCTCATTAACGGAATTCATGGGAATCATAACTTTCATGTCGCCAATCGGCAAAGCCATGATATAATACTTTTGTTTTTCGCCCAGTACCTCCCGTTCCTCTATGGCCACGATGACACCTGCACCGTGCATTGGATACACAACATGATCACCTACGTTGTACATCGAGAACCCTCCTTCTATCAACTCCATAAATAGCGTTTTTTCAGGTAGAGGAGTTGTATTGATCTACCAGGTTCTTATCTTAAATTTACCACTTTCTGCGTTTAAAGTCAAACTAAGCCCGTTTCTTGACATTGTTCCTAACTTGACAATCGATTTTCTTAAGATTTATAATGAAACCAGAACCGCAAGATTCGGGCGGCGAGAGGAAGTGAGCAAAATGACCAAGCCAACTAATACTTGTCATCATTTTCAGGAAAACGTTCAGGAAAACCTGGTACGTCATTATAGCATCCTAGATATTGTTTCCAAATTTCAAGAAACTAACGCACGGGTCAATCGTGCCCTGTTTAGAGCTGTGACCGACTGCGGATGCATCAAAATTAACGCCTCCCGACAAGTTCTTCCTGATGATTGTTCTTTCGAAGATGTTCGCAACCACATTCAATCCCATGTGGACGGCCAACTCTGCGAAAACTGTAGAGAGGTCATCGAGGCTGAAGTAGGACAAAACCTCTTTTATCTCACAGGAATGTGTAATGCTTTGGGTCTCGACCTTGATGATATCATCCGCAAAGAAGGACAACGAGTCAGTACCCTTGGCATGTTCCATTTGCGCTAGTTTAGATATGACTATCCACTAAGGCTTGCTCGCGAAGGCGACGCAGGCCATCTTTAATTGCCCGTGCCCTAACTTCTCCAATTCCTTCTACTTCATCTAGCTCCTCGATGGAAGCATCCATTACTGAGGAAATCTCTCCGAACTCTTTTACTAAATTCTCAATCACCGGCATGGGCAAACGCGGTATTTTAGCTAAAATTCGATATCCGCGGGGTGTTACTGACTGCTCTAGAGTACTGATGCTACTGCCATACCCCAGAGCCTTGGAAATAAGATTGTGATTCAGCAAATCATCCGAATCTAGCTCTCCTAATTGACTCCAGGCATCAGTTGCTCCTGTTCCGGGAACAAAGTAGTCTTTGAACACCAACAAACCTTCGTCTTTAATATCCGCCATTAATTCTTCCAACTGCATTCTGACTAGCCGCCCCTCGGATCCTAGCTGGCTCACATACCGTTCGATTTCACCAGCGATCCGAGTAACCATCTGGCTGCGGTGCAGAACAGTAGTGACATCGTTGAGGGTTACTAAATCCTCGAACTCTAGGGCACTCAAATTAATCAACGATTGTTGAAAGACACTTCTATATTTCTCCAAAGTGGAAAGGGCCTGGTTAGCCTTGGCTAAAATTACACTAACCTCGCGCAATATGTATTTCCAGTTAGCCTTATAGATGGTAATCACATTTCGCCTTTGAGAAATAGAAATCACAATTTGCCCAGTTTGCTTCGCTACCCGCTCAGCAGTGCGATGCCGTGTGCCCGTCTCGTAACTGGGAATCATGGGATCAGGAGTTAGCTGAGTATTGGCATATAAAATCTTCTTTGCATCACTGGACAAAACGATGGCCCCATCCATTTTAGCCAGTTCGTAAAGGGCCGCAGGATGCATCTCTGAATCAATGCGAAAGCCACCATTAACCAAAGCCAATACTTCGGGTGTATCGCCAATTACAATCAATGCTCCCGTCTTGGCCTTTAAAATGCTTTCTAAACCCTCATGGAGCTGAGTGCCTGGTGCCATCACCTCAAGGTCTTTGTACATCAATTCCTCCTCACGCATTAGCTCACCTCTTCTTTTCCACAGTTAGATTCAGGGCTTCTTGAATAGTGCTTACACCCTTAACCTCAATAGGTTCATTGCCTTGTACGTTAGCTTGGGGGATAATACACTGTTTGAAGCCTAGTCGATGCAATTCTCGCAAACGTTGCTCCATACCCCGCACTGCACGAATTTCGCCTGCTAAGCCAACCTCACCTAGAATGGCGCAGAGTGGATCAACACACACATTAGCCACACTACTGGCCACTGCAACAGCCATGCCTAAGTCTAGAGCAGGCTCCTGCAACTTCAATCCACCAGCAATGTTTAAAAATACATCTTGAGTTTGCAAGGGATAACCTTGCCTTTTTTCAAGTACAGCCAAGATTATGGAAAAACGCTGATAATCAACGCCAGTAGTTTGGCGCCGAGGATTACCTCCGAAAGGAGCGGGTGCCACTAGGGCTTGGACCTCCACTAAAAGAGGACGAGTCCCTTCCATATAAGGAACAACCACAGAACCTGAACTGGTCACTGGTCGTTGTGATAATAGAAACTGCGAGGGGTTGGCCACTGGAATAAGGCCTTGCCCACTCATTTCAAAAATGCCCACCTCATGTGTTGAGCCAAAACGGTTTTTTACCGAGCGAATGATTCGAAAAGATGTATGTACCTCCCCTTCGAAGTATAAAACAAAATCCACCGCGTGCTCTAACACCTTTGGTCCGGCAAGGTTGCCACCCTTAGTAACATGACCCACAAGTAGAATAGCGATTTCATTACCCTTGGCCATCTGCAGAAACCGCCCTGTAGACTCGCGCACCTGCCCAACGCTACCAGGTGGCGAAGAGACTTCTTCTACAAACATTGTTTGAATGGAGTCCACAATCACCAAAACCGGTTGTACTTCGTCAATTATGTCACAAATGGCGTTGGTGCTTGCCTCGCTCACGGCGATCAAACGTTCTTCAACTGCTTCTAAACGCAAGGCTCGCAACTTTAATTGTGCTAGCGATTCTTCACCCGTAACATACAAAACCTTGCCCCGCTCTTTAGCCACTCCACTAGCTACCTGAAGTAGCAAGGTGGACTTACCAATACCTGGATCCCCGCCAATGAGACCGAGACAACCCGGAACTAATCCTCCACCTAAAACCCGATCCAACTCCTCAATACCAGTGCTAAACCTGGATTCGGCGCTGTTTTCGATCTCAGTTAAGGGCAGGGGCTTACTTCTAGAGACCCAGGACCGTTCTTGACGAGAAGGCCCAGTGGTCTCTTCCACCAAGGTATTCCACTCCCCACAATTGGGACATTTACCCATCCACCGGGGACTCTCTGCCCCGCAAGACTGACAAACAAACAAGACGGTTTTTCTAGCCACGGAATACCCTTTCTATATTGCCATATTTTTGTTACTCCCTTTAATTATACCATCAGAAAAAGGAGTGCACAACTGCTGACAAGCGTGCACTCCTCCAATTGGAATAACTCTTTAGTAGAAAGTAAATTCGCCTTCCCGGGTATCTACTGTAATAGTGCCCCCTTCACCAAAGGTCCCCTTGAGGATTTCTTCAGCTAACGGGTTTTCAATATATCGCTGAATGGCTCTACGCAGCGGTCTTGCTCCAAAGTCAGGATCAAACCCCTTGTTGGCCAATAGTTCTTTCGCTAGGTCCGTGACGATTAGTTTAATATCCATGCCCTCCAATTGAGTCCTAAGCTCTTTGAGCATTATATCCACAATTTGGCTAATATGGACCTTATTTAAAGCATGGAAGACCACAATTTCGTCCACTCGGTTGAGAAATTCGGGCCGGAAGGTCCGTTTTAGTTCGTCAGTAACCTTACTCTTCATGGCTTCATAATCACTACGTTCGTCCACCACGGTGCGGAACCCAATGCCCGAATCCCGCTGAATCTGATGGGCGCCCACGTTAGAAGTCATGATCACTACCGTGTTGCGAAAGTCCACAGTCCGTCCCTTAGAATCGGTCAATCTTCCATCTTCCAACACTTGTAGAAGGATGTTGAACACCTCGGGGTGGGCCTTCTCGATTTCGTCAAATAGAACTATGGAGTAAGGCTTACGGCGCACTCTTTCAGTAAGCTGGCCTCCTTCGTCGTAGCCAACATATCCTGGCGGTGAGCCGACTAAACGGGCCACAGAATGGCGTTCCATGTATTCGGACATGTCTATGCGAATGGTCGCGTCCTCATCGCCAAAGAGGGCTTCGGCCAATGCCTTAGCCAATTCTGTTTTGCCTACTCCTGTTGGTCCTAAGAAAATAAAAGAACCAATGGGTCTGTTCGGATCCTTCAGACCAGCGTGGGCCCGCCGAACTGCCTGGGAGATGGCACCAATAGCCTCATCCTGCCCGATCACTCTATGGTGGAGGACTTCTTCAAGGTTGAGCAAACGCACCGCTTCTTCCTCCGCGATATCCGTCACCGGAACTCCAGTCCAACCCGCAACAACGGCGGCGATATCTTCAGCAGTGACTACTGCTTCGGCTCGCCCATGACTACTGCGCCATTCGGTACGTTTTTCTTCCAACTCTTGTTGGAGCTTCTGCTCATCATCACGGAGACTTGCGGCCTGCTCAAACTCTTCGTTTTTAATAGCCGCCTCCTTCTCGATCCTCACTTCTTCAATCTTAGCTTCAAGATCCTTTAATTCAGGTGGAGCTACTAAACCACTGAGGCGAACCTTAGAACCGGCCTCATCCATCAAGTCAATGGCTTTATCTGGGAGAAAACGATCACTAATATAGCGATCTCCCAGGCGGGCAGCTGCCACAATAGCCTCATCCTTAATCTTCACTCGATGGTGAGCCTCATAACGATCTCGCAAGCCTTTGAGAATCTCAATGGTCTCTTCCACTGTAGGCTCATCTACCATAACTGGTTGGAAACGGCGCTCCAAGGCCGCATCCTTTTCCACATGTTTTTGATACTCATCTAAAGTAGTAGCGCCTATAGCTTGAAGCTCACCACGGGCCAGGGCCGGTTTGAGAATATTCGCCGCATCAATGGCTCCTTCCGCAGCACCGGCTCCAATAATGGTGTGCATTTCATCAATAAATAAGACCACATCACCAGCTGCCCTAATTTCTTCCATTACCTTTTTCAGGCGCTCTTCAAATTCGCCACGGAACTTCGAACCGGCCACCAAACTACCTAGATCCAAAGTAACCACGCGCTTATTGTTCAAGGTCTCTGGCACATCGTTATTTATGATTTTTAAAGCTAAGCCTTCCGCAATCGCGGTTTTACCAACCCCAGGCTCTCCAATGAGCACTGGATTGTTTTTGGTGCGTCGGCTGAGAATCTGGATGACCCGTTGAATCTCCTTTTCCCGGCCGATGACCGGATCTAACTTACCTTCTTCAGCTAGGGCTGTTAAATCACGCCCAAACTGATCTAAAGTTGGAGTCTTGTTGGGTCTAGGTGTCTGAGCTTTTGTCTGGCCACCGCCACCTAACTGACTAGTGACTTGGTTACGAACCTTATCTAAGTCCGCACCCAAGTTATGCAAAACCTGAGCTGCCACACCCTCTCCTTCCCGGATTAGACCAAGGAGGAGGTGTTCGGTTCCAATATAGGTATGACCGAGACGCCGGGCCTCATCGAAAGCTAATTCTAACACCCGTTTAGATCGGGGAGTAAAGCCGATTTGACCCTGGGTTGGTTGACCTCCGCGCCCGATCATGCGCTCTACTTCATCCCGGACCTGGTCTATGCTAATTCCTAGAGATAATAGAGATCTTGCTGCCACATCTTCACCTTCGGCAATTAGACCTAGGAGAATGTGTTCTGTCCCTACCACATTATGTCCTAACCGTCTTGCCTCTTCTTGGGAAAGAACTATTACACGCTGTGCTCGTTCAGTAAA
Organism: Firmicutes bacterium UBA4996; assembly: GCA_002396805.1. Lineage (GTDB taxonomy): Bacteria > Bacillota > Limnochordia > Darwinibacteriales > Darwinibacteriaceae > UBA4996. Next base: position 11,956 of record DGYW01000011.1, read on the forward strand.
ACGTCCAAACACGTTTCCACCTACTTTCCTGAATGAAATTCATTGTTTTTCAAAGTTTCCCTAATTAAACTGGCCCGCAGACGATCTCGTTCGTGCACTGGTAGTGACTGACCCATCATTCTCTGTAAATGGGCCGAACGGATCTGAACCAACAATTGCTTCAATACTTCAGAATCACTTTCCGTAATCACACCTAGATCGATACCCAATTTCAAATCTGAAAGCAACTCCATTGCTTCCCGACTGGTAATTGAACGGGCTTGAGTCAAGACCCCATAAGAACGATAGAGCCAATCTTCAGTCTCTAGCTTCCGCTCCTCTTCAAGTAAATACTCCCGGGCATGTCTTTCACTATGGAGGATTTGCCCAGTAAAGCGAGACAGATGTTCAATTGTCTCTTCCTCAGTATGACCGAGGGTGATCTGATTGGAGAGCTGGAACACATTGCCCCATACATCACTACCTTCTCCATAGAGACCGCGCACTATCAGACCAAACTTAGAAACAGTTCCGAGGATCTCCTGTACCTTCTGGAGCCTGCGCAATGCTGGTAAATGAAGCATTACTGAAGCCCTAAGGGCTGTACCCACGTTAGTGGGGCAACTGGTCAAATAACCAGATTGGAGATGAAAAGCATAGTCAAGATGCTGCTCAAAAATATCGTCTATCTCAGTAGCTAAGTTCCAGGTTTCACCCAGCTGCAAACCAGGCTTCAACACCTGAATACGCAGATGATCTTCTTCATTAATCATGATACTCACATTAGCCTCATCATTAAGAATTACCGCTTTATGCTGAGGGTTTTCCATATGACTGGGGCTAACTAAATGTTCCTCCACCAAGACCTGCCGGTCGAGAGTATCCATAGTAGCCATTTCTCTATAGGTGAAATTACCAAGAGGTTCTAAGAAACGAACCATCGCTTCGACCCGAGTAAGAACATCCCTTAGTTGTTCCCTGTTAGCTACATTCGGAAAGGGAACCCCCTGGAGGTTTCGGGCCAAGCGACAACGGGTACCCAGCACAATGTCACTGTGGGGACCAGTGTTCTTCATCCATGAACTAATCTCTCTCATGGCTCTCCCCCCCACCAGCTAGCTTCTGCTCCAATTGACGGATTTCATCACGGTAAACTGCTGCTTGTTCGAAGTTTTCCGCTCGTACACACTCGTCCAATTGCTTTCGAATCTCTTCAATTTGTCTCCCTACCCAGGCTTTGGGATAGCTGCGTGCGGGAACCTTTCCGGTGTGTTTTTCTGAACCATGCAATCTACGCAAGACTGGATTCAGTTCGCTGCTAAACACTTCATAACAACTACTACAACCTAACCGGCCACTTTTTTGTACATCTAGCAACGTAAGGCCGCAAGTAGGACAGCTTTTCCCCTCTAGGGCCTGACTAGTCTTACTAGCAAAGGGACCGTGTTGAAACATACTCGAAAGGATGTTTTGCAGATCAAAGCCAATGCTAAAGTTGGTGTAACCCTGGGCACAAGCTTGACAGAGATGTAATTCTGTCTTGTTATTGTTTTCAATTTTGACAAACTTTACAGTGGCCTCGTTTTGTCCGCATTTTTCACAGAACATAACTATCCCTCCTTTACCCTTCCAACTTAATGATGAAAAACAACAAGGACCGCATTAGGCTAGCCCGTAGAATTTCCTTGCCTTGACTGACTGTACTAACCTCTTGCTGAACAATTCCTCTAATTACTTGACATTCTCTGGGGCTAATAACCTGATAGTCCCTAAGACTTGCGAGAATGTTCTCCATGCTACGTTCATCCAATTCTGGTCCTATGCTCTGCAAAAGAGCAATGGCATGTTCAAAACTGTCGCCGACCTGCACATGGCCCACTCGAATATAACCACCACCACCTCGGCGACTTTCTACCAAATAGCCCCGTTCTAGGGTGAAGCGGGTGGTCAAAACATAGTTTATCTGCGATGGAACGCAGGCAAAGTCATCTGCTAGTTGAGCTCTGCTTAATTCCACACTATTCGTTTGACTTTCCCTCAGCATTTTCTTGATATAGGCTTCAATGTGATCTGCTAGAGTTCCCACAGCTCACCAACTTTCTCTGACTAATACTGACCTTAGTTAAATTATAGCACACACTCAGGTGCCTTAGGCAAGTCCCAAAGATTGGTCAGGAAACGTCAAATTGCTAAGTTCACCTTATCTGTTGACGCAGTAAAGCAATTAGGCGAATTTGCTCCTATTCTCTCCCTTTTTCGCATAAAGATGCTTTGGGAAGGATGTGAACCATGATCAATTATATCTGGTTTTTTATGATCATTGCTGGCATAATTACGGCCGCTAGCAAGGGGCAAATCAATCTTGTCACCGAGGGGGTGCTCAAAGGAAGTGAACAAGCAGTTTTAGTAGCCGCGGGCTTGATTGGAATTGTGTCTTTTTGGTCGGGAGTTATGAGAATTGCTCAAGACTCAGGATTAATAAGAGCCATTTCTCGTCTAATCGGTCCCGTAGCTCGACGCGTTTTTCCCCAAGTACCAGCTGATCACCCTGCCATGGGAGCCCTTGTATTGAGTATGACTGCGAATTTCCTCGGCCTAGGAAACGCCTGCACTCCTCTGGGGCTAAAGGCCATGGGCCATCTGCAGGATCTCAACGGAGACAAAGAGACTGCTTCAGATGCCATCTGCACTTTCATGGTGATCACCGCTTCTAGTTTGACCGTTATCCCCTCTACGATTATAGCCCTTCGGTCCGCCCATGGCTCTCTAAATCCGACCGAGATTATTGGTCCGATTGTAGTGGCTACTGGCTGCTCAACCATAACCGCCCTTGTGGTGGATGGAATTCTCAGGCGTTTCAGTCAGAGGAGGCGTTGAAATGACCATTGTGATCCAAACCATTTCTCGTTGGGCCATTCCCCTCTTACTGCTCGCGATTACCACCTGGGGAATCAGCCACCGAGTCGCCGTTTACGAGAGTTTTGTGGAAGGGGCAAAAGAAGGCTGGCAAACCTCTCTCCGCTTACTCCCGTATTTAGTGGGTATGCTTGTGGCTATCAGGGTTTTTCAACACTCCGGGGCCCTAGAACAATTAATCACTCTACTTAGCCCCCTCACCGATTGGTTGGGCTTTCCAAGAGAAGTGTTGCCACTTGCTTTGATGCGACCAATTTCTGGTTCAGGTTCTCTGGCCCTTTTAACACAAGTCTTAGAAACCTATGGGCCTGATTCCTTTGTTGGCCGCCTGGCTGCGACCCTAATGGGAAGCACCGAGACCAGCCTTTATGTACTCACGGTTTACGCAGGGTCGATTGGACTAAAGCGAACCCGACATACCCTAATTACCTCTCTCATCGCGGATCTTGCTGGATTTGTGGCAGCCTTTTATGTTGTTTTATGGTTTTTTGCATAATTTTGGCATTCCTGGACATACTCATAACTAAGACTTGTTCAAAGGAGAGGGAAGTGATGGAGAAAATGACTAAAAAGGAAAAGCGCGAGATGATTGCTGCAGCCATGAAAACCATCAGTGAACAAGAGGGGCTCACACCAGATGCTAGGGCTCGTGGTCTAGCCATCTTACAACAAGCTTTTGAGAAGAAAATTGAGAGCAAATGAAGAAAAGGGTTGACTCTTCCCTTTGTCGTATACATATCTATGAAGAGATATGTTCAAAGGGGAATCTTATATGTCTAATCTATTTCGCCATATACCAGCCGTCCACAAACTCTTAAGTGAACCTAGGATAGCGGAGGCGTCTACTGAAATGTCAGCTACTGAGACCACTTCAGTTATTAGGGGCTTTCTCAATCAACTGCGTCAGTGCATCCTCGCTACCCAACAAGCTCCAGACTACGAAGAGATTATTACAAAACTAGTTGAAGAACTTCAAACTTACCAATTGCATAAATTTCAGCCAGTAATCAACGCTACTGGTGTGCTTTTACATACCAATCTAGGACGAGCCCCCCTCCCACCCTTAGCCCTTCGGAGGTTACAAGAATTGGGGCAGGGTTATTTCAACTTAGAACTAAACCTAGCCACCGGAGAACGGGGCAGTCGTTATACAAATGTAGCCCGACTATTTAATCTGCTCAACGACCCGGGTCAAACAACTATCAACGACACAGTAATTGTAAATAATAATGCTGCCGCGGTCTTAGTTGTATTGAAGTCCTTAGCTGCCGGCCACGAAGTACTAGTCTCCCGGGGTCAATTAGTGGAAATTGGAGGAGGCTTTCGAGTTCCAGAAGTAATCGCAGCTAGTGGCTGTATTCTAAGGGAGGTGGGGACGACCAACCGTACCCGCCTCAGCGACTATGAGCGAGCGATCACACCTGAAACGAAGGCTATTCTCCTTGTTCATCCAAGCAACTATAGTATTGTGGGGTTCACCGAAACCGTATCACGAGAGGAGCTAGCCCAGCTCGCCAAAGAGCGTGGGCTGCTGTTGATCGAAGATGTTGGTAGTGGCGCTTTTGATCCATTTCCAGAACCTTTAGTATCCACAGCATTACAATCTAGCCAAATCGTGACTTATAGCGGCGACAAACTACTGGGTGGCCCTCAAGCGGGAATTATTACTGGTAGACAAGATTTGATTGACATAATTAAAAGAGAGCCCTTACTAAGGGCAATACGCATCGATAAGCTGTCCTTAATTGCTCTAGAAGCTGTATTAGAGCTCTATCTAAATCAAGATTATGCAGAATTACCCCTCTGGTTAATGGCTACGTTAGAACCAGAAGTCATCAAAAGCCGAGCTGAGTACTGGCTTAGCCAATTAGGACCAAATCTCGAGGGCGAAGTCCTACCTACCCATTCCACCATGGGTGGTGGCTCTCTACCTGGAGAAACCATTCCATCTTGGGCTTTGGTTCTCTGGAGCAAAAGAAAAACCAGTGATGACCTGGCTCGCTGGCTCAGGCACAGTCAACCGCCTGTCATGGGTAAAATCATTCAGGATCGACTCTGGCTAGACCCCCGCACTGTCTTACCCTCCCAAGAAGATGCTCTAGTAGAGATTTTGCGGAGGGGGTGCTAACATGTTTATCATGGGTACTGCTGGTCACATTGATCATGGGAAAACCACCTTAATTAAGGCACTAACGGGCATTAACCCCGATCGCCTCCAAGAAGAACAATCCCGGGGTATGACAGTAGACCTAGGTTTTGCTTGGTTTGCTCTTCCCCAGGGCAATGTTGGTGTGGTGGACGTTCCGGGTCATCACCGTTTAGTGAAAAACATGCTCGCTGGAGTGGGCATGGTGGACTTTATCCTCTTAGTTGTGGCGGCAGATGATGGCTGGATGCCCCAAACACAGGAACACGTTGACATTTTGCATCTTTATGGTATTAAACGAGGTGTGGTGGCCCTAACCAAGGCCGATTTAGTAGAATCCGAATGGTTAGAACTAGTAGAAGCAGATATTCAAGAGCACCTAGCTGAGACTTCATTGGCAGATTTCCCTATCATTCCTGTTTCGGCCGCAACTAGTTTTAATATTGAGACGCTTAAGGAAGCCATCAACGAAATCATTGGCGACTTGCCAAGAGATCATGAGGGGGATAACCCCTTGTTATGGATTGACCGGGTATTTACTATTAAAGGTGCAGGCACTGTAGTAACGGGTACGCTCCTGGATGGTTGTCTAGAGCTAGGAATGGACGTAGTGGTAGAGCCCTTGGGTAGTAGAGCCCGTATTCGCGGTCTACAGACCCAAACTAAAGCAGTAGAAAGAGGAGTCCCCCATTCTAGATTAGCAGTTAACCTTACTGGAGTAGAAAAGGAAGAATTAACAAGGGGGATGTACCTTGCTCTGCCTCAAAAGCGACCTTATTATTCCTTAATTAACTCCTATGTAGAAACTCTCCCGCAGGCACCTGTCTCCCTCGAAAGTGGGCAACAGATTAAACTCTATGTAGGTACCTTGGAGACCTTAGCTCGAGTTAGAGTGTTGGGATCAGAAGCCATAGAGCCGGGTCAGACAGGTTATGCTCAATTTGAGTTGGAAGAGCCCGCCCATTTTAGTTTTCAAGATCGCTTTATCATTCGCCATAGCGAACTCCAAGATACCTTGGGTGGAGGATTCTTTTTGGAGCCAGCCATCCCAGTTCGAGGCACTTCTCTCCGTCTAGTGGGGCCACAACGACGGCAGCATCTGTTTCCTTTTGAAAAAGGAGTAAGCTATCTCAATCTAGATAAGTTAACTCAGAAGCGTCGGGCTAGCCCTGAGTCCTTAAGTCTTCTGATCGCGGAGGAACGCCCCTTTTGGACACGCACGCAATTTGCCGAGCTTGATCTCAAGTTACACCAAGACTTAGTGCAATTAGGGGACTATATTATGGCACCAGACCAATTAGTCAAACTGCAAACTTTTTTGGTCAACTATGTGCATAAGTATCACGGAGACTATCCCTTAGCGCCAGGACCTAGCAAAGAGACCTTGCGAACCGCAACCGGCGTGCCCCCACGACTTTTCGACCAAGTATTAGCCCGCACCCCTGGCTTGAGAGAAACCAAGGGTTCTGTGAGCTGTACAGATCATCAAATCACTCTCAACCCAGTGGAGCAAGAAAAACTACAAACTCTATTAGACTTGGTGGCCCAAACGCCATATGAGCCACCAAGTTTAGCCGAATTAGTTGCGAAAGGCTATCCTCGTCAGTTAATTTTTGCCGCTAGCCACCTAGGATCCCTAGTGGCCCTTGCTAATGAACATTGGACCACACCGGAAATTCTCCAAACCATCCAAGGGATGCTGTCCCAAGAAGAGTCTTTTCAAGGTGAATTTGATCTGGCCACATTTCGTGATCGTCTTGGAACTAGTCGCAAATATGCCTTGGCCTTTCTGGAGTATTTTGATACCCAAGGTATGACCGTACGCAAAGGGGACGCTCGCGTCCTTAGCAAGCGTCCCCTTGAAGACTAAATTGGCGGGAGAATATGGGAATCGAACCCACCGAGGATAACCCTTGTTACCCCCCTGACAGGTTTGAAGCCTGCGGAGCCCACCAGGAACTCAGATCCTCCCTTGTGCTCCTATTGTATCACAATTCTTCTCAATTTCAACTAAAACGCACACTTATTTCATCGGGCAAAAGGGCCCTCTCACCTTGGGCGTCTTCAACTAGAAGGCGCCCATCTGCCAGAACCTCCTTGGCCACAGCTGGCCAGCGCTCTTCTCCCTGGATAATAGTAATAGTACGATCTAAAAAATTTCCATATTTGCGAAATAGATATGATAGCTCGTGTGCATTTTCTTCGGCTAGGGCAAAGCCCAATTCAACCCCTGAAAGAGCTAGATCTAAGATACCAAGGCGCGACCAAGCACAATTAGTGATCTCTTGGAGCGAAATAGGCTCTCCCCCTATAGGTGAGCGAGGAGTATTCACGTTCAGGCCCACACCGATAATTAGCCATTGGACACCTTTTTGCTGCACAGTTTCACCTAGAATACCGCCGAGTTTACGATCGCCAAACCAGAGATCATTGGGCCACTTGACCTGAAGCTCTGGAACCAAGGACCTTAGAGTTGTTACTAAGCCGAGCCCCACAGTCAAAGGCAAAATACCACAGGGAAAACCTTCAGGACTCGCCCACAAAACACTAAACGTCAAGGAGGATTGATCAGCGTCCCAACTTCTTCCTCGCCGTCCCCTACCTGCGGTCTGATGAAGAGCCCAGATCACGGCGCCAGAAGGACAACCCTGGACAATTAGTCCCTTGGCGAAACTATTGGTAGATGGTAGAGTAGGATAAATTCTGATTGTTTTAATCTGGTTGCCATCCCAGCGGATAGTCTTGGTTGAATTGGTCATTTTTGCTCACCCTTGAAAGTGCCCGCAAAGAGCGGTATAATTCTAGTATTGAACAATAAAGGAGGATTATTATGCAAGCCAAGAAACGTATCGTAGCTGTCGTCGTGATCTTAACTGCGTTGGTGGCTTTTAACGTCGTAATAGGCCACCTATCTCCCAACCCAGTGTTGGGTGCGGAAGAAGAGACACCGCAACAACAAACCGTGAGTGCAACAAAACCCATTCCGTTGCTGACTGATAATCCTTATATTATCGCAGACATAGCGGAAATGGCTAGTCCAGCCACAGTTTTTGTCTATGTGGAATGGCCCATGCCTGAACAGACCCAAAGAAGGGCTGTTCCCCAAGATCCATTCAGTTTCTTCTTCGACTACTGGTTTAACGAGCCCTTTTTCACCCCTCAACCAAGGGTACAACCTTCCAGCGCCGGCTCGGGATTCATTATTGACGAAAGCGGGATCATCCTTACCAATCAGCATGTTGTGGGTAACCCTGGTGAGGATCAAACCATCAAGATTTTGGTGGATGCCCCTGGGTTAGAACGAGAATATGAGGCAGAAATATTGGGTTCGGATAGTACTCTCGACTTGGCGGTACTACGAATCACTAATGGCAACGATCACCGTTTTCCCACTGTTCCTCTTGGCAACTCTGATAGTTCGCGCATTGGCGAATGGACCATTGCCATCGGTAACCCTTACGGCAAGGATTTCGAGCATACGGTTACAGTTGGTGTCTTAAGTGCTAAGGGTCGAGAAATCACCATCATGAGCAGAGAGACTGGTACCACTCAAGTTTATCAGAACCTCATGCAGACTGATGCGGCCATTAACCGGGGTAACTCCGGAGGACCACTTCTCAACATCAAAGGCGAGGTCATTGGCATTAACACGGCGGTCCATTCTCAGGCCCAAGGGATCGGTTTTGCTATTCCCATCAATGTAGCTAAAGATGTTCTAGACGAGCTAATTACAACCGGTGGTGTCAAACATGAGTTGGAACCTAAGGCATGGTTAGGCATCCAATATCACAACCTCACCGAGAGTATCGCTAAGCAACTGCGGATCCCCGATGAAAAAGGTGTCATCATCGCTGACGTGATCAAGGGTTCTCCCGCAGATGAAGCTGGTTTTAAACCCTGGGATCTACTCAGACGGATTGATGACCAGGATATTTACGAAATGGCAGATGTGGCAGAAGCCATGGCCAACCGTAAACCTGGTGACGAAGTGTTGTTTACTCTCTACCGTGATGGTGAGGCCCATATGATCATTGTCACTCTCGGAAATATGCCTGCCCATCTACGAGACTAATCTTCATATTTAACAACAACCCTACTGCGTGCAGTAGGGTTGTTGTGTCTTGTTATCTCTTTACCTGGGATAGCGGGTGATCTCAACTTCTAGAAAATTGAGAGGACCACCAACCGGTACGAATGGTTTGCGGATCCGCACAACTACCTTTTCCAAATCATACACATCTAAGATCTGCTCTGCGATGCGATCCGCAAGCACTTCCACCAGTTGAAACTCCTCTTCTTCCACAATGTCCTTAATCATGGTGTAGGCATCAAGGGGATTAAAACCTAATTCGGGATCATCACTACCCCCATAGGGTAGGTCGCAATAGACTTCTAAATCCACCTCAAACTTTTGCCCTAGCTCACGCTCGGCAGCAAAGGTACCATGATACCCGTAAAAAACCATGTTTTTCAGCAAGAGCCGATCAGACATTGTGTAACCCCCCTACTAAACTTCGCCCACAACGGGCTCCTGGCCAGACCGTCTTCTCTGCTCGTTACGGGTCTGGGTAGCAACTTCTTCTTTATATGCAGTAGTGGCTTGTTTGGTTACTTCAGTTTCAACTTCTCTCACAATTTCCTCGCCAGCCATGAGCGCCTCAAATTCTTCCCTAGATAAGGTCTCATACTCTAAAAGAGCTTCAGCCACTGCATCCAATTTATCTCGATGCTCGGCCAGAATAGTCTTAGCTTGTTCATGACTGCTCTCCACGATATTCCTAACCTCTTGGTCAATAGTGGCAGCCACTTCTTCGCTGTAGTTGCGATCCCGAGAAATGTCCCGACCAAGAAAAACGAGATCTTCACCATTAGGTCGTCCAAAGGTAAGCGGTCCGAGTTTGTCACTCATCCCCCACTCCATAACCATTTTTCTGGCAATACGGGTTACCCGCTCAAGGTCATTTTGGGCTCCAGTGCTGATCTCATTAAGAGCGAGCTCTTCTGCTGCCCGACCACCGAGGAGGTTCACTAATTCATCTAAGAGTTTAGAACGACTAGTAACAAAGCGTTCTTCATCAGGCAACATCATTGTGTAACCGCCAGCAGATCCCCGGCCGACAATAGTAATTTTATGAACAGGATCACCATGTTCGGAAAAGTGGGCCACAACCGCGTGACCGGCCTCGTGATAAGCAAAGACCTTACGGTCCAGCTCGCTAAGGATCCGACTCTTCTTTTCAGGACCCATGATGACTCTATCAATGGCCTCTTCTGTATCGGCCATGGTAATTATCTTGCGATTATCCCGTGCCGCTAAGATGGCAGCTTCGTTCAGAAGACTTTCCAAATCTGCCCCCGAAAACCCAGGAGTCCTCCTGGCTAAGACATCCATGTCCACCTCATCAGCTAAGGGCTTGCCACGACTATGAATACCTAAAATAGCTTTCCGTCCTTTCAGATCAGGGCGGTCCACCACTACCTTGCGGTCAAAACGTCCAGGACGTAATAGTGCCGGATCTAAGACATCGGCCCTGTTAGTAGCAGCCATGACGATGATTCCGGAGTTACCTTCAAAACCGTCCATTTCTACAAGAAGTTGGTTGAGGGTTTGCTCACGTTCATCATGACCTCCACCAAGTCCTGCACCCCTCTGGCGCCCAACAGCATCTAATTCGTCAATAAAAATGAGGCAAGGGGAATTCTTCTTGGCATTATCGAATAGGTCTCGAACACGCGAGGCACCTACTCCCACGAACATTTCTACGAATTCCGAACCACTAATGCTAAAGAAAGGCACCCCGGCTTCACCAGCGACAGCGCGGGCTAAGAGGGTCTTACCGGTTCCAGGAGGCCCAACTAACAATACACCCTTGGGAATCTTGGCACCTAGATCACTAAACTTCTTAGGATACTTCAAAAATTCCACAATTTCCGCGAGTTCCTGTTTGGCTTCATCCACACCAGCCACATGATCAAAAGTCGTCTTAGGCTTATCCTCCAAGTGAAGGCGAGCGCGACTCTTGCCAAAGGACATGGCCCGATTATTGCCGCCTTGCATTTGATTCATGATAAAAAGCCAGACCAAAGCTAATAACACTACAAATATGATATTCGGAACCAAAGCTACCCACCAGGGCGGGGTTGGCGGTAATTCCGCTTCTAATTGTACGTTATGAGCTTCTAAGCGATCGGCAATGTCAGGCATCTTACCCACAGGAACCAAAACCACAAAGGAGGTACCATCACGGAGTTTACCATCTAAATGCTGTTCTCCAACCATTCGCACGGAAGCAACTTTGTTTTCATCAATATATTGTAGAAGCTCAGAATAAAAAAGCTCTTTAGCCGAGCTCCCTGGTGAATATAGGTTGCTTACAATAGAAACTGCAATAATTGCAATTAGCAAGTATAAACTGATACCACGTAGGAATTTATTCAACTTTTGCCCTCCCTTTCTATAATAAAGAGCATTATTAGAGCGTACTTCATCCTATTATAACATGAGAGCATGGGTGTGACAATAACTAAGGCGTACTACCAGTTGGGTTTGTTCGGTAAGGGGCCCTAAGTTGCTGCGACGGGTAGAGGGTATCCACAGAATTCCCTGTTGGTCACAAATCATTGGTAAGTAATCCCTTTCCTCAACGGGAATGTGCAGATCCATAAATAGGTCTTTAACTTTTTTTGAGCCTGCACCTCCAAAGGGGTGCAAACGATCCCCTGGCTTCCGCGGCCGAACTATCAAGGGAAACACTAGGTTATCATAATCAAAGTCTTCGCTATTGCCCCCACGGCAAGGTAGGTCCTGGATGGAAAAAAGTTCTGCAGTAATTGTAAATTCACCTGCTTGCACTTGTCCAGGCACGTTAAGCTCTTGGTCAGACCACGCTTCACCCCGAAAAAACCCTACATAGATTTCCTCTTGAGTTGCGGAAACCTCCACCTGCGGCAAAGATAGACGAAAAGTAGTATTCTCTAAAATTTGCTGGCGCCACTCTTCAATGTGGATGAAACCGACTCGCAGCAGATGCCCTTGATATAATTGCAGTAATCTCCGTAACACCCTCCGTTGGAAAGCTACTGATAAACCAATGAATACCGATCGAGGAAACACCACCTGAGCTCCTCGATAACGCACATGCTCTGCACACAGCCTCTGTACTTGTCCCTCTAATTCCAGATCATCTTCGTGAGCTAACTGGGCTAATTGTACCAACTGAGTGGTGATCTGAGGATTGTACTCCCGTACCAACAAAGGCAAGAGCTCTTGGCGCACCTTGTTTCTAAGATAAATCGGCTGATAGTTTGTGGCATCTTCCACATAGGGAATCTGAAAATCTTGGCAGTATCTAAGGATTTCGTCTTTAAATACATTTAAGAGTGGTCGAATCAACAGTCCACGCCGTGCGGGAATGCCTCCAAGCCCATGTAAACCACTGCCTCGTAACATCCGCATCAACATGGTTTCCGCTTGATCATCCCCATGATGCGCTAGGGCTATACGCGCATAGCCATGCTTATGCGCGCACTCTTTGAGAAGTTGATAGCGAATTGTACGGGCCCCTTGTTGTTTGGACTCACCGCTTTCTCTTAGATACCTCAGGATATCGTAGGACATGATATGCGCTGGAAGCTCGTGTTCGCGTGCGTATTTTTCCACAAAGTCCGCATCCAGCTGGGCTTCTTCCCGAAAGCCATGGTTCAGGTGAAAAACTCCAACGCGTTTCGCATCCCAACGCAAAAAAAGGTGAAGTAGGGCCATGGAATCTGGTCCACCACTCACCGCAACTAAGACGCGCTCTTCCGATGTTAAGACCATACTTGCCAGGTTCTGCTCAAATACTGGCATTAAATCGTTAGACACTAGATTATGTCCTCCTATACGGGTCAATCTCCCAATCATTCCGTACTAGTCGAGCCACTACAACCATCATATCATCTTGAACTCGACCATTGGCAATTTCAAGGCTATCACATAATATTTCTTCGGCCATGGTGGCCAAGTCTTTAGGGTCCTGAAAGCGTCTCAGATTCCAACACATCCATTCATCTTTACGAGCGATACCCCGATGCGCATCTAAGACTCCATCTGTGGCCATAACTAATACTTCGCCTTCTTTAAGCGTTCTCCTATCGGTCTCCACATCAACTTGAGATAGAACACCAACGGGTAGTGAATGGTTATGAATGATTTCCACTTCCCGCCCACGTTTAATAAAGCTCGGGGCCGATCCGATCTTGACGAATTCTAGATGGCCAGAAAAGAGATCCACCACCACTAAGTCAATGGTGACAAACATCTCTTCCTGATTGCGTAACAGTAACAGCCGATTCACTAATGAAACGGCAGTCGTCAGATCGTAGCCGGCCTTAATCATCCGTTCTAACAATCGTACGGCTATATTACTCTCAGTGTAGGCCTTGAGGCCAACCCCCATCCCATCACTTAAGAGAATGGCCACTTTACTACTGGTAATCTCAAAGGTAACCTGGTTGTCGCCGGAAATTTCCTCCTGGGCTATTTTTGCTCGCCCAATTTCCAGCTTGTAACGAGGACAAGGAGCTATTTTGAAACCACAAACACCCGTAGCCCAGCAATCGCAGCTAACCACTCCATAGCGTTGTGATTCGAGGGTGCCCGTGCAAAAACTAGCCACCGATTGACAAAAAGCACCGTTCCCACAACGTCCTTGTAAAGCACCGTGGACCTCAAAGCCATCGAGACTTTTTCTGACACTCACATAAGCTAAATCAGCATCGACAAAATTGTTCAGGAGCTTATCTTCAAAATCTCTCGTAAATTGCACATTAGGTGCAAAGGATCCCTTCATGGTTTGCAGCAACTCTGCCATCCCTTGCATTTGCTTATGAAAGAGAGGATTTTCTACGCCCATGAGAGTGTTTTCTAATTCCTCAAAGACCGTAAGATATTGATCGATCTTGTGGTCCAATACTTCCTTGAGATGTTCGCCATACCCCTTATTTTGCTGTTCAAAAGGTTGAGTGCCAGGAATTAGCCTAGCCACTTGCCTTACGTGAGTCTCAGGAATCAGACGGGCTACACATGCTGAGCCTAAGAAAACGACCAGCCAATGCATTGTTTCGGCGTTGGCTGTACCAGGAAATGCAAAGGCTATACCTAGAATGGGACCTACATAGTAGCCCCAGCGAAAGCCATTGAAAGCCCCGATGAGTAGACTCACAATCACAATCAAAAGAACTAATTGAGTTGCCTCGCCTAACAGTAAGGCCAAAACTGCCAATGACGGACCAAGAATACAAGTGACACTAAGTCCCCCCACCCTAGCCCCCAGAGCTATCAATAATCCGATCAGAAATAGGCGCGGAGAAAACCCACCCCACCGCATGTTCACAGATACAATCAGAGCAAAGGAGAAGAGAAAAGCTTGCAACTGGCCACAGGCCAATTGCTCCTCCAAGCAACGCTTCACAACAGGAAAAAGCAAGCTGAAGCTAAAAACCGTTAAGATACATTCGGTCACACCCACTACAAACACCATTGGAACCGGTTGTAAAACATAATGGAGTGGCATCTTGATCAGCAAACCACTAAAGATCAGCCACCAACGCCACTCCCGCTCTCCGCCACTCGGAATCAACCACAAAAAAACCAAGGCCCCATAATAAGGCAAGGAGAAATGAAAGCCAATCACGCTAGTCAAACCAGTCAACACAGCAAATAAGGGGACTATTGTGGCGGTCCTACTTTGGCCACAAGCACGCCACACTGCAAGTAACGCTAAACCAAAGGGCCAAATTTCCCCAAAAATAGCAGCTCTTCCCAATAAAAAACCAAGACAACCCCAGCTTAGGGCGCTTTTAGTTAGAAATCTCCCGATCTCGTTTAGCTTCACGTCTTCCTTCTGGACCCCAGTGGGTAAAGATAAGAGTCTTGCCACGGTATCAACTCCATCATAGCAGTTGACCATAGCATAACAAGTTCTTAACCCCAATTGCGTCGAAGATGGTAGGCTGAACAACTTACTTTTCTAACTTTTCCCGCAAATAACTAAAAACCCTACATAATTTGTAGGGTTTTCTATTTTATCATGGTAGCGGCGGCTGGATTTGAACCAGCGACTCTACGGGTATG
>DGYW01000020.1 GCA_002396805.1 Firmicutes bacterium UBA4996
TCTTCTCCATCAATGATCAGGGGGATCTCTAGTTCTTGCCCGCTTAGTTTTTGAAGTTCGGCTTTGAGCTTGCTTTTTTCTGTGCTACCGGGCCCATAGCCGTAAATAGGCTCATTCTTGGGGATGGGCATGTTGAGAATGGCGTTAGACAAGTAAATCACCTCTCCTTAAATTTTAGAAACAAGGTTATTTCAGTAGTTCTTCACCACTAAAGTCGCGGTAGGGAGACAAATCTTCGAATACTTCTGGTTCTTCTTTACCTTCAGCAATCGCTAAGGTAATCATTTCGGCCAACCCAGGACCAAGCATGAGACCTTGCCCACACATGCCGATCGCGTGGAAAAAGCCTTCAACATCTCGATCAAAACCCACAATTGGCTTGCCATCAGGTGTCATGGGATACAATCCCCGCCACACCCGTCTAACTTTTAAGTTGCGAAGGCGAGGATAGAGATTAAGCATCCGAGGGATAACCATGGGCAAGAACTCCGAAGTCGAGCGTCGATCCGTGCCCATGCGTTTGGGACGGGGAGTGATGCAAAAGACAACTCCCCCTGCCACATTTTGATAGAAATAATAGTTGTCGGAGTGCTCATCGGGTTGAATATCTACAATCATGGGCTGAAAGAAGGGTTGGACTGGCTCGGTGATACCTGCTTCGTGGGAATCAGGATAGACTGGCAAATCCGTTCCTACCATAAGGCCAACTTCTCGTCCGAAGCCTCCGGCAGCATTCACAACCTGCCCAGTGTTAATTTCACCGCGATTAGTAAGAACTGCTCTCACCTTGCCTTTTTCTACTTCAAAGCCAACCACTTCTGTTTCGAAAAGGAATTCTACACCCGCTTGCCGGGCCAACCGATAAAAGGCGCCACCTAACTTCAGGGAAGATAAGTGCCCGTCGTTGGGAGAAAAGGTGCCACCCAGTAAGCCTTCGGCTTTGATTCCGGGCACCCGCTCGCGAACTTCTTCAGGTTCGATCCAGTTAATGTTTAACCCAAAGCTTTGTTGAGTGGGTAAAAGGTTCTTCAGATTAGCCGCTATATTAACGTCATAGGCTGGGAAAAGGTAACCACCCTCAAGGTAATCCACATCTTGGCCGAATTCAGGTTTAAGACGACGGATGAAATCTAAAGATGCGTTACCGATACAGATTTTAGCTCTATCAGAGTGTGTAGCACGAATACCTCCAATGGCCGCTTTGTTCTGTCCTTGGCCTACCGAGGGCAGTTTTTCTACTACCACAACGCTTAGACCCCGGGCACCCAAGCTATGGGCGAGGGGAAGACCAACGCTACCAGCACCGATTATTACCACATCGTATGTTTTCAACTTATCTCACCCCCTTGATTCGCGATAGCCTTCATAGGTATTTCCACTGCTAGAGGTCTTAGAGATGAGGGGCGAATTTCTTGTCGTGGTACACCTAACTGTACTAAGACGCGGGGGAGTAAATCAAGACAGGTTTTTCCGCCACAGGCACCCATGGCGACTCTTGGTAGTTTGAGTTGATTGAGATCTTTCACCTGATTCTCGCGGACAAACTCTCTGATTTCACCTAGACTAATTCTCTCGCACCTGCAGACAATGGCATTGTCTGGAAGATGGTGGAGTTCCGCTTCTTCTAAAGGTGCAACCACACTGGCATCTTGCACCAAAATGCCCACGACATCTTTAGCTAGAGCTTCTGGTACAGTCATTGTTATGAGATGGGTGCGATGCTTCTTGTTGAAGCGGGTGGCCGTTACCGTTCCCGTTCCAATGGAGTTTCCATCGCAGTCACGTAGGACGAGTTCATTTCCTGCCTTGTAGCCATGATCAAACTCGTGGGGCAAGATGACTTCAGCCCAGCCTGGCTCTGTAGTTTTGCGCACCAGGGTAATGGCTAAGCCGGGGCAGATTAAAACACATTTGGCACAGCCGATACATCTTCCCTCAAAATGAGGTAGATCCATAATGGTTCCTAATTTACCCTTAAGCTGAATGGAGTCATAGGTACAAACGGTTGTGCAGGGGTTGCAAGGAATTTCTTGGTAACAATGGAGAATCGGTTCCCAACCGTCTTCTTTAGGAAGAGTGTGGTTGCGGACGAAGCTCTCGCCAGGTAGGCTCTTGAGTACTTCGGCCTTTTCGAGCCATTCTGCAGGAATATCTATTTCTCGTCCGAGGATCTGGGCCATTTGACGACCGACAATTCGACCACCCATCATGGCCGAAGATGCTTCTGCTATTTCTTGTGCATCCCCAGTTTTCAAAACGGGGAAGTTTGCTTCTTGTCCCGCTGTATAAAATTCGTCAGCGGAAGTCAGACCTACAGCGATTAGAACAGTATCCACTGCGAAGGTTTTAGCGGTCTCAACGAGTGGGTTCCAGTGCTCGTCAACTTGTGCTATTGTGGCCCGTTCTACTTTGCCATCTCCCGTTACTCCCACGATGGTGTGGTTGAGATAGATAGGGACACCCATCCGCTTAATTTTATCTGCATGTACCTTGTATCCTGAAATTTGCGGAGCTATATCAATAATACCAACAACTGAGATGCCGGCCTGCAAAGCGTGGTAAGCACCGATTAGACCGACGTTGCCACAACCTACAATCAGTACTC
This sequence comes from Firmicutes bacterium UBA4996, assembly GCA_002396805.1. Classification (GTDB taxonomy): domain Bacteria; phylum Bacillota; class Limnochordia; order Darwinibacteriales; family Darwinibacteriaceae; genus UBA4996. Next base: position 2,606 of record DGYW01000020.1, read on the forward strand.
GTTCTGAGGATTTAACCAAATCACGATTAACCAAAGTCTGAAAAGCCCCAGCTCCATAAACACCTGGTAAGTCATTACCAGGAAAGATTAGGGAACGCTCTCGGGCACCAGTAGCTACAATCAAGGCTTCAAAGGAAACATGGGTGTATCTCGCTTGGTCCTCATAAATCCCAGCTTTTCCATCGCTGTAAATTCCAGCCACCGTGGAATTCGCAAGGATGGTGATCTTTTCGTGCTTGCGTACTTCCTCTTCGAGGATGTGGCCAATGTCGGTACCTCGGGTTCCAGCATAACAATCGGCCATGGAGCCGAAGAACTTATGAGTTTGGAGCACCAATTTCCCCCCGAGGCGATCTTTGTCATCCACTAAGATTACGGAAAATCCCAAATCTGCTAACTCTAGGGACGCGGTAAGCCCTGAAGGACCCCCGCCGATGATCAGTACTTGGCAACTGAGTTCCCGGGGGAGAAAGGAGGGTCTCCATTCGTCGTCCTCAGGTAGGGTAGGATAATGAACTAGGGTTTTCACCTTCATCCCTTCTCGTAAAGGGGTGATACAGCTCTTTACAGGTTGACCATTAATGATCACTGTGCATTGAGCACATTGCCCGTTAGCACAAAAAATGCCCTGGGGGGCATCGCCCACAGTATGAATAGAAAAGGACCGAATACCATTGGCAAATAGAGCAGATGAAACCATTTCACCCTCATACCCCATCAGGGTTTCACCATCAAAGGTAAAGGGGACCTTCTTCCCGTCTCGCACATCCAAGACGGGATGTTTTGTAATACGCACTAGCACCACCTCCACGCGAAGTGTGAACTATCTTTCGATAGTTTTTCACAATGAAGATATTCTGTTAAGATACTGTTATTCCTCCCCAATCTTTCTTGTCCCTTAACGAAAATCGTAAATATTCTTGGAAACACACTTTGGGAAAAAAGTTGCAAATATACCTTTTGTGCTCTTGACAGTCCTGTCCCAGATCGGTAACATTATGGTGAGAATGATTTTCACTGTCAAGTTGTGTGTGGGGAGGATGAAGAATGGACAGGTTGCCGTTGGCTGGGTTGAACGAGGGCGATCAGGGGAAGGTCACTAGCATTATTGCCGGGGGTCAGGCCACTAAGAGGCTCTACGAGATGGGTTTTAATACTGGTGCGAAAATCAAAGTGATTAAGAATGATCGGGGACCCATTATTGTGACCTTAGGAAGCAATAAGATTGCTTTGGGCAGGGGTTTGGCTGAGAAGATGTTAGTGTCTAAAGAATAATAGAAGGATGGGTGAAGAGGAGACCATGGCTAACACGATTGCCCTAGTTGGTAATCCCAATAGTGGCAAAACCACTTTATTTAATGCCCTAACGGGCTCAAATCAACACGTGGGCAATTGGCCCGGTGTTACCGTCGAGAAGAAGGAAGGTCAATTTCGTTTTCAAGATCAAGTTTATAATTTAGTGGATTTACCTGGGACTTATAGTTTAGGCGCTTTTTCAGAAGACGAAATTATAGCTCGTGATTATATTCTTCAGGGACATCCTGATGTGGTGATTAACGTTGTTGATGCTACTAACATTGAGCGAAATCTGTATTTAACTACTCAACTACTAGAGATGGGTGCCAAGGTCGTGGTGGCGCTAAATATGGTTGATGAGGCTGAATCCCAACAGATGGAGTTTGACTTGGATGCTCTGAGCAAACGCTTAGGTGGGGTACAAGTGATACCCACGGTTGCCTCCCGTCGCCGAGGACTAGATAAGCTCATGGAGGCCACGGTGACAGAGATTAATGCCCCTCTCCGCAATGGTGCCACTTCCATAAGTTATGGACCAGAACTGGATGTTAAATTAGCTACCCTCACCGAGCTCTTAAGTATTGGAGATTTGAGATATCCCGGTACCTGGCTAGCCCTGAAGATTTTAGAAGGGGATGATAGTGCTCAAAAAATTGTCCTAAATGATCAGGTTTTGAGAGGATCGGAGGAGTTGGGTGCCTTTTTAAAAGAAGTGGCAGCCCATAAAAGTGAACTCGAGCTGGAGATTGTTGATGGTCGTTATCGATTTGTGAAAGAGGTCACGAGTGGCACCGTCTTGCGTCCTACAGAAGCAGTAAGAACAAAGACAGATTGCATTGATCGGGTTGTAACCCATAAATATTTAGGCTTACCGATTTTTGCTTTGATCATGTTGGGCGTCTTTCAGTTAACCTTTGTCATTGGTGAAGACCTTTTAGGCGAACTCTTTGCCAATGGAGTGGAGTATCTAAGCCTTTTGGTTGCGGGAGGATTGGAGGCTCTAGGTTCGCCAGACTGGCTCCTGTCCTTCGTCTCGGAGGGGATTTTCGGAGGCCTCGGTGCCGTAATAGAATTCATTCCCTTAATTGTAATGCTGTATCTCTTGATGGGACTTTTGGAGGACAGTGGGTATATGGCTCGAGCTGCTTATGTAATGGATAACACTATGCGGGCTCTTGGTTTGCAGGGGAAGACCTTCATTTCCATGATTGTAGGTTTTGGCTGTAACGTACCAGGGGTGATGGCTACTCGCACGTTAGAGAGTAGGAAGGATAGGATGATCGCCACCTTGATCAATCCTTTCATGTCTTGTGGGGCCAAACTTCCCATTTATCTAGTCTTCATTGCAGCCTTTTTTCCTAGTTACGGCGGACTAGTGCTCTTTGTAGTATACACCTTAGGCATCTTGATAGCTTTGCTTATGGCTAAGATCTTTAGTGAGACTTTGTTCAAGGGGGAGACTTCTCACTTCATCATGGAGTTGCCGCCTTATCGCTTGCCCACCTTGGCAAATGTCATCCGGAATATGTGGGACAATGTTTCGGGCTTTTTGACCCGAGCTGGTACCACTATCTTTATGGTTGTTAGCCTGCTTTGGATCTTGGCTGTCTTGCCATTAGGAGTAGAAGCTTATGGTCCTGAGAGCATCTTAGGTAGAATTGGTGTGTTTATTTCCCCCCTTTTTAAGCCCGCTGGGTTTGGTAATTGGCAAGCAGCTGTAGGTTTATTCTCGGGTATTGCCGCTAAGGAGGCCGTAGTGGCTACCTTGGGTATGGTGTATGCTGGGGTTGAAGAAGGTGTTGAACTGGTTAATGCCATCAGGGGTGCTTTTACGCCTTTATCGGCAGCCTCCTTTATGGTCATGACCTTACTGTATACTCCGTGTGTTGCAACCATCTCTACGATAAAAAAAGAGACCAATTCGTGGAAATGGGCAGTTTTTGCCGCTGGCTATACCTTTTCAGTAGGTTGGCTCATGGCGGTTTTAGTTTTTCAGGTCGGCACTTTTCTGGGATTTTCCTAAGTGCTGTGGAGGTGAGGGTGTGCTTAAAGACTTACTAGCAGAAGTGGCTAAAGCCGATTATCTCTCGAAACTGAGTCTTGCGCAGAAACTGGAACAACCTGTGGGGTTGATTGAGGACGGACTTGAGCAGCTGGTGCGCCTTGGGTATCTCAAAGAGGATGGCGGGTTACAAAACTGCGAATTACCCTGTGGTAAATGTCCTTATGCCAGCATGTGTCAAACGACTCCCATTAAGATGATGGCCCTAACCAAGAAGGGTTTTAACCTGTTGGCGGACCACTAAATGACAAGAGTAAAGGTGCTTTCCCTTTGGGGCAAAGCACCTTCAATTTGCTGAGTGTTAGCTAGAAATCTTCTAAGATGTCTTCTATCTCTTGCTTTAAGGCATCTAAGGTTTCCCGAACCGGTGCCCCTTCGTTGAATATTCTGGCTAGGGCGTGCCGCCATGCGTTACCGCAAGACTCAAAGGCTGGGTGAGGATTTCGAGGATTAATCCAGCTAGACATGGCGATGATTTCTTCCATAGCTGGCTTACGTTCTAGGTATTCCTCGTAGGCTGAAGTGCCAACGATGCTCTGCCTCGTTGGTAGATAACCGGTTTGGTCAGCCCAGTATAGGTTAATCTCAGGACTTGTCATGAACATCATAAATTGCCAGGCGGCATTCTTCTGTTTTTGGGGTGCAGCTTCAGGAATAATCAGAGTTACCCCACCAACCTCACTCTTGAAGGTTTCCCCATCATTACCACCGGGATACCAGGCCATACCTACCTCGAACTTGTCACTCACGTGTTCGACGTAGGTGTCATACAAAGAGCTGGTGTGGAAAACACTAAAAGCTTTTTGGTCCCAGAAATCTTGGCGCATATTATTGGAAGCTCCCGTTCCGTATGCGTAATAAGCATAGCCTTTGTCGATCCACTCTTTGATTTTTGAGGTTAGATAGATCGACATCTCACTATTAATGTCACTAGTTAGACCATCCTCTAGAACTAGAACCACTCCATTGTTAATAAATAGCGTTTCATAGTACCAGTAGTTGAAGCCACCAAAAATAGTACCGTACCGAGCTGTGGTTCCATCTGGGTTAAAGATCGTGGCCTTTTCCAGGAAGGTCTCCAGATCATCGAAGACTATGGGCATGTTAATGTCTTCGGCTTCGGCGGCCGTTTTATTGTAGAACATAGTTTGTGTGGAGATCAAAAAGGGCAAAGCAATCTGTTGCCCTTCGTGGCTAGTGGTCGCTACTAAGCCGGGCCCGAAATCTGCAACATCAAAATTGTAGGCTTGGATATACGGGTCAAGAATCTCGGCAACACCTGCAGCGCCGTAGCCAGCTACATATGGTGATTGAGCATTAGAAATGGCTGGAACATCACCGGAGGCAATTGCCGCAATGAGTTGTGTATTTAGGTCACCATAACTCCCTACATAAACTGGTACAACCGTTATTAAGGGGTTTTCGGCATGGAATTTCTCCAGAACGTAATTAATGTACGGCGAGTATTGATCTTCGTGGGCATGCCACCATTCGATTGTAATTGGTTCGGTTACATCGTACTTAGATGCGGCTAGAGTCACAA
>DGYW01000048.1:0-42915 GCA_002396805.1 Firmicutes bacterium UBA4996
CTTTAACAAGCCCCGCTTTCTAAATTTCTCCATATAGTATATAATTAAGTTAACACTATGTAAAATAGCGGGGGATGAGCGATGACAAAGAGAAGTTGGAAAGAGCACGGCTTTGCCACAAGGGCAATTCACGGAGGACACGAACCCAACGCGGCGGGGGCTTTGGTCACCCCCATTTATCAGGCTTCCACCTTCACATTTGCCTCGGCCGAACAAGGTGGCCGAAGGTTTGCCCTAGAAGAAGACGGCTACATCTATACCCGGTTAGGTAACCCCAATTCCACTGAATTAGAGCAAAAGATGGCGCTGTTAGAAGGTGCAGAGGCTGCCATGTCTACCGGCTCAGGCATGGGTGCCATCACTTCTGCCTTTTGGAGCGTTCTAGAAGCTGGCGATCATGTAGTGGCAGGTCAAGCGCTTTACGGCTGTACATTTGCGTTTTTGTGCCACGGTGTTTCCAAGTTTGGAATCGAAGTCACCTTCGTAGACGCTAGCGATCCTCAGAATGTTAAGAACGCGTTACGTTCTAACACGAAAGTAGTCTACCTTGAAACGCCTGCCAATCCCACCATGGCCATAGCCGATATTGAAGCAATCAGTGCCTACGCCCATCAGATACCTGATTGCCTTGTCTTTGTAGATAACACCTACTGCACCCCTTACTTACAAAGACCTTTAGAATTAGGGGCTGATGTGGTCTTACATTCGGCCACTAAGTACTTAAACGGACATGGCGATGTCATCGCGGGCTTGGTCTTGGGCTCCCAGGAGTTCATTAACCAAGTGCGACTGTTTGGGGTAAAAGACATGACTGGCTCCGTCTTAAGCCCGTTTGACGCCTACCTCATCTGCCGTGGTTTAAAGACCCTACAGATCCGCATGGAAAAACACTGTGCTAATGCTCAAAAAGTAGCGGAATTCTTGGAAGGGCATCGCGCCATCGATGTGGTTTATTATCCGGGACTAAAAAGTTTTTCTCAACACGAATTAGCCAAAAAGCAAATGAGCCTACCAGGCGCCATGATCGCCTTCGAACTGAAAGGGGGAGTTGCAGCCGGAAAAACCCTCATGAATAACTTGAAATTGTGTTCCTTAGCCGTAAGTTTAGGTGATACTGAAACCTTGATCCAACACCCCGCTTCCATGACTCACTCACCCTACACTGAGGAGGAACGCCTAGCGTGTGGAATTACTAATGGTCTAGTGCGACTCTCCATAGGGCTGGAGGATGTGCAAGACATCATTCGAGACTTAAGATCAGTACTAGACACTCTATAAAAAGTGAAGACCATCGGCGGAACTTCACTCCCGTTGATGGTCTTCTTTATTTTCGCTACTCTGACGAACTAACTGACTCAATTTCACTTTTTCCCAGATACCTTAGAATCCATTTGCGGTTCAAGAAGGTCACCAGGAGGACCAAACTAGCCACGACTAAAATTAGTACCACTTGCCCATAATTACCCTGCCTGAGGTTATTCCCGATGGCCACAGAAACAAACAAAGCCGGTAGACGCCCAGCAAGGCCCAAAACAACAAAGCGTAGTCCCGATATGGGGGTTAAACCCGCCACATAAGTCAGCAAATCCTTGGGAAACGCCGGAATCAGGAACGCTAAAAAGACCACGAAGTCAGTCTCGGATCGTTCCATTACCTCACTGAGTCGTTCAAAATTTTTAGGTGAAACAAAAGCTCGTACTAAAGGAAAACCGATCAAACGGGCAGCATAAAAAGACAACAATGATCCCACAAGAGCACCTAGTAACAGGTACAAGGTACCTAACCAGGGACCGAAAATGTAGCCTCCAGCCAGCTGTACCACCTTGCCAGGAATAGGAGGGACCACGATCTGGAAAATTTGGATACCTATGAAAATCAGAGCACCCCAATGACCATAATTCTGGACAGCCAGTAGTAAGTCCTCGGGGTTGGTTACAAGCTCAGCCACCTTTGGACCATAATTGACTGTGCACACGCCTACGACGACTATAAAAATCGTCAGCAAGATAAGATTATGAGTGGATATCCCGTACAAGCGAATAGTTTGGACCTCCTTGATTCCAGCGAACAAACTCACTCTTCAGTAAAGCTAGAACTAGACAGTCTTCCCACACGTCTCGATGTTTAACATACGTATATTCCCTCAACAAACCTTCTTTCTGAAAACCGAATTTCTCCAAAAGACTGATCGAGGCTTGATTAGCCGGAAATACCGACGCTTGAATGCGATGCATCTCGATCTCGTTGAAGCCAAAGGGAATAATGGCTCGCAACGCTTCGGTCATGATGCCCCGGTGCCAATACTGCTCCGACAATTCGTACCCCAACTCTGCACGTGAAAAATGATCAAAATCACTAAAGCCACAAGTACCTATTACCTGATCATAGGGCTTCAAAGTAATGCCCCAGCGGATGGATTGTTCTTCTTGATATCCGGTCTTAAAAAACCGAACAAAACCCCTACCTTCCGCCACCGTCTTCGGTAGCCAATCGTAATACTTGGCCATACCTTCATTAAAATAAGCATGAATATCTACTCCATCTTCATACCGCAACTGCCGTAAAACCAATCTCTCTGTCTCCAAAATGGGGAACTGTGAGAAAAACGACATACATTTACCAATCCACCTTGTTTTGTAATCCCTTCCACTCTAGTTTAACCACCTCTGATCCGTTCCGTCAAGAGCTAAAGAGCGCCTACGATGTGCGAAACCCACCCCTCAGGATGGGTTTCACTTCTTGATACCCTAGAACTAAAGCGTATTGTTCTGTGGCGGGGCTTCTACTAAACCTACAATGTGTTGACAAGGTATTGCCGCGTGTTGCCAACCACCCAAATCAACTACTGGACGTCGCACTACGATATAACGCTCCTGTACCTGTCGCAATTGCCATTCTGTTTCATAGAGCGGATCGGCATCATTGACTAGATAAACGTACACCCACCGATCAATAAAGTTCTCCCAGGCATCTGGACAATAACAGCACGGATCTCGATAACCCATATAATCCTCCCTTTCCTTTATTAACTACTCCCTATCCCACAACCAGGGGAGGAGCCTCAACCAAAGCCACTATTTCCGCGCAGCGCACGACAGCATGCTGCCAACTACCCATTCCAAGCGGACGCCGTAAAACGAGATAAGTGTCGTGTACTTGACGTAACTGCCACTGGGATTCACCAAAAGGACATGTGGTGTTGATCACATGCACAAAGACCCAGTCATCGACGAAACTTACCCAAGCAGCTGGGCAAATACAACAAACTTTTCCCATGTATTCACCTCCCTTTCTTCACTATATGAACTGGGAAGCGAAAGGAAATGGTACGAAATTCCTATAGCCTCATTCTTTGGCCTCGATAGAATAGGATAAAAGGAACGGGAGGCTGAAAATGTGAGGAAAAATGTGGCAGTGGGGATGCTTACACCCTTGCTCGCTCCTCTCACAGGATATGAGAAGGCGGCAAATGGTCTAGGTGTTACTTTAGTTGTGGTGACGCCGGAGCGAATTCGGTGGAAAACACAAGAAGTGCAGGGTTTGGTCTGGAGTGGAGAGAGCTGGACTTATCAGGTGGTTCCCCTACCGCGGGCCATGTATAATCGCTTTTATGGCTCTAAACCCCCAATAATTGCGAAGCTCGAAAATATCCTAGGTCCCCAAAAAATCTTTAACCATGTAACCCACTTTGATAAATGGGAGCTGCACAAGATTCTAGCAGGTTCGAGCTTACGACCATTAACCCCTCCTACCACCCTGTACTCTCCGACGGCTTTAGCTAGTTTTCTGCATAAGTACAGCTACGCTATTCTCAAACCTCGTCTCGGGCATTTAGGCGTAAAAGTATTCTTAGTAAGCGCAGATGATCAAGGCTATCACCTCTATCAAGGCTCCAAATATCCTGTCTCTTCGTATAGTACGTTTGAGGAGCTAACCACCAAGCTAGAGGAGAGTATTACCCCCAACTTCCTAATTCAACGCTTTGTCCCCCTAGCATCATTAGACGGTAGGCTCTTCGACTTACGCTGTCTTGTACAAAAAGACAAAAGCGGCTCTTGGATTGTGAGTGGTCTATTGAGCAGAGTGGCCTTGAGTTATTCCTATATTACCAACATTAGCCACACTGTCATCTCCGGTGAAACGGCCCTAGAACAAGCCTTTCCCGGTTACGATTTATTGTCAGAAGTCAAAAATGTGAGCATAAAAGGAGCCCAGGTTGCTGAACAAACCTTAGGCTCCTTAGGAGAGATTAGTGTTGACTTAGCTCTTGATCATGATGGCAATATTTGGATCATCGAGTTCAATGGAAAACCCATGAAGGGCATCTTTCACGAACTGCAGGACACTAAGACCCTTGAACAAGTCTATCAAATGCCACTAGCCTACGCCCGCCATTTGGCTACAATCTAAATTGCCCCATTAACGCACGAAGCTCGGCACCCATGCTCATCAGGTCTTGAGAAGAATTGGCCAGCTGGGCAATGGCAGCAGCCTGCTCTTGGGTAGCACTGGCAATCTCATGTCCAGATAAGTTCACTCCTTCTAGACCACTAGAGATGGCGCTGACCTGATCCACAATCCCTGTTACTGATTGCAGAATATCGTTTAACAAAGACCCACTTTCGTTTACGCTTACTAAAGAATCGGAGGCCTGACTAGCACTGTGCTGCATACCTTCTACAGTAGAACCAATGCCACTTTGAATCTGGTTAATTAAGACTGTGATATTCGAGGTTGCCCGGGCTGATTGTTCAGCTAAAGTCCGCACCTCGTCGGCTACCACCGCAAAGCCTCGACCATGCTCACCAGCGCGGGCTGCTTCAATGGCTGCGTTTAGGGCCAAGAGATTGGTTTGATCAGCAATATCCGTAATCACATTGACAATCTGCCCAATTTGCCCCGAGAGGGCGCCTAACTCGGCTACCTCATTTGCCATTGTCTGAGTATCATCTCTCAACTTAGTGATTTGCGCAACAATTTCACCGATAGCCTGTCCGCCGACACCAGCCCTTTCTGCCACTTGATTAACAGAATCGGTGACCATTTGAGCGCTACGATTCATGTCATCCAATTGGGAAGAAAAGTGATTAGTGGTGCTTGCTACCTGTTGTACCGAAGCACTAACCTCTTCTGCAGTCGCGGCTATTTCCTGGCCTGTAGTAGATAGCTGCCTGGTAGAATCAATCACTTTACCAATAGTCTGGCGAAGGTTGCTAATGGTATCCCGGGTGGCACCTGCTAAGATCCCTACCTCATCATGGGAGCCAATCTCCACAATTTGACTGAGATCCCCCCGTGCTAAACCCTCTACCCGTTCTTGCACAGCCTTGAGAGGTAGGGCAATCCGCCTACCAATATAAACAAAGAGTAGTACGCTCAAAAGGACAAGTCCTACAGTTGCCATAAAGAGGATCGTGCGCAAGCGACGCACATTACCTAAGACATCCTCCTGCAACGCTCCGACAGCAATGCTCCAACCGGTAGAAGGTACCTTGGCTAAACCAGCTATGCGAGGCTTGCCATCTCCAATCTTGTAATGAATTACCCCAGTTTGCTCCTGGCCTAGACTGTGTACTGCGGCGCCAATATTGCCATAGTCACTGCTTTGATCAAAGATAGTAACCCCAGCCTCAACCGCTTCACGATCAGGATGGGCAAAGAGCTTACCGTCTTCCCCAAACAGAAAGGCCCAGCCACTTTCACCAAATCCCAATCGATCAGTAAGCTGTATCAGTAATTCGGCACCCACTCTACCAACCAAAACGCCCACTACCTCATCGTTATTGATGATCGGACTAGCAAACATGAGTACCTGGGTGCCAGTTGCTCTACTTATTAGAGGATCAGAAACGTTAGCTTCCCCGGCAAAGGCTCTTTGCACATACTCACGGTCTCCTAAGAATAGCGAATCAGCATTTACATAGCGGGCGGTACCATCGGGAAAAACCACAGCTAAGGTTTCAAATTGAGTGAGTCGTTCCATCTCGGATCGCAAAGCGAGCCGCTGTGCTCCCCAATCCATCCATTTCAATTCAGGACGTGCTGCTAATGTTCCTAGAATCTGCAAAGGAGTATCCAAGACGCTTTCTAGATATTGGCTACTCTCTTCAGCCTGCATAATCAGAGCTTGCTCCACCTCTTGCACCACCGCGTCCGAACCATAATGATAGGCCAAAAAAGCTAGACCAACGGAGCCTAAGGTGACTAACAGGGCCGCGTAAAATGCGATTTTCCCCGCGATACTCTTGTTGAAAAACATCTGCGTAACCTCCTTATTCTACAACCCCGGACACTTTTTTCAATATATTGATCGATTGTTTCCAGTTTCTCTACTGACCAGCTTTATCCCTGTTTCATAGATACAACTATTTCACAATTTGAGAAAAAACCAGCCAGGTGTGATCAAGTCCCAAAACTAACCACCTGTCGTAGCAGGCACTTTACTGATAATTAGCAAAGAACTCGATCTTTAGCAGGATTTGAGCAATTTAGGCCTAATTACTATAATGTGACATTTGCGGTGATTTTCACTTTACTATGTAGATAAAGGGGTGATTAGGGAACAACTGCTGTTGTCCGGATGTGCGTAGAAAACAAAAAAGGAAGGTGACTTGTGTGTTTAACCGTAGGTTAACTATTAGTATTTTGGTGACAGTTATTTTGCTGGCCATGGTTTTCAGCGTCAATGCAAACCAAGTTCCTAAAGCAACGTGGGTGGATGAAGTTATCATTGTCGAAGAACCATCGGTGACTACTGCTGTCTCCCGCTTGCAGGCAGGTGATCTTGACGTCTATGCTACAACATCGTCCGAACCTGTCCCATTCGCCACTATACGTAACGATCCAAATCTCGACTACTATCAAACATTTGGATCTTATAGCGAACTCACATTTAATCCAGTGGGACCTGAATTCACCGATGGCCGTTTAAATCCATTTGGTATTCGAAAAATTCGTGAAGCATCCAACATGCTCATCGATCGGGATTACATTGCCCAAGAATTGTATGGTGGCTTAGCCCTTCCAAAATACAACATGTTGAATAATGCCTATGTTGACTATTCTCGAGTTGTGGAAACAGCCCGTGCCCTCGAAGTAAAGTACGCCTATAACTTTGATGCGGCTAAGGACGTAATTCATGCAGAAATGATCGAGGCCGGTGCCACACTCGTCAATGGCAAGTGGCATTATGCAGGTAAACCAATCGAAATTTTAATCCTAGCTCGAAGCGAAGATCAACGTCGTCTAGTTGGTGACTACATTGCCGAACAGTTAGATAAAGTCGGCTTCGTTACAACTGTCGATTACCGGAGTGGTGCTGAAGCTTCCCCAATTTGGATGATGGGTGATCCATGGGAAGGCAAGTGGCACGTCTACACCGGTGGTTGGGGTGCTGGCGCGGTCTATCGGGATCAGGGACATATCTTTGACCAAATGTACACCCGAAGAACCATGAGTCAGCCTCTCTGGCAAGCACTGGAACCCATTCCTGAGCTGGACGAAATCTCCGAGAAACTTTATTACAAGAGATTTACCACCATGGAAGAAAGAAAAGAACTCTATTCGCGAGCTTTAGAGCTTGCTTTTGAAGATTCACCACGCATCTATACAGTCGATCAGATATCGTATGTGGCACGCCGCGCTGACATTAGTGTAGCCTCTGACTTAGCCCAAGGTGTGTCAAGTACTGCACTGTGGCCAAGTACGCTTCGCCGCGGTGATGAAATTGGCGGTACCGTGAAAATTGGTTCGCAACAAGTACTCGTTGAACCATGGAACCCGGTTGGCGGCTCCAATTGGACTTTCGACCAATTACCAATGAGAGCCACCTTTGATCGTGGCTTCATTAGCAACCCATTTACCGGAAACTACCTCCCCCATCGCATCGCTAAGGTGGAAGTTACTGTAAAAGAAGGTCTGCCCGTTGCCAAATCACCAGATTCCGATTGGGTGACGCTAGAGTTTGTACCGGAAATCGAAGTGCCAGGTGACGCTTGGCTCTATTGGGATCCATCCTTGCAGCGGTTCGTCACTGTTGCTGAGAAATATCCAGAAGGCTTAAAAGCCCCTCGCAAGAGTGTTATCCATTACCGTGATGACCTCTTCGATACAGTGACATGGCATGATGGCAGCCCCTATACCGTTGGTGACATGTTGTTACCACAAGTACTAAGTTGGGACCGTGGCTTCGAAGAGAGTCCTGTTTACGACCCGGCAGAAGCAGCTAATTTAAAATCTGCAATTAACAACGCCCGTGGTTGGAAAATTCTCTCCCTCGATCCATTTGTCTATGAGGTCTATTCCGAGTCTTGGTACATTGATGCGGAACAAAACCTCGGCGACCTCTTCGCAGTTTACTACAACTATGGAGCCCAACCCTGGCATACACTTGTTTTAGGTATGCTGGCTGAGATGAATGGTGAGTTAGCATTTACCGCATCAAAAGCTAATAGCTTAGATGCAGAATGGCTAGGTTATAACACCGGACCGAGCTTACCAATCCTTGACAAACATCTAGACTATGCAATTGCAAACAATTACCTCCCCTATGAAAGCTTCCTTCGTGAGTTTATTTCCGAGGAAGAAATCGCCAGCCGCTATGCCAATGCCAAAGCCTGGTACCAAGACAAGGGTCACTTCTGGATTGGTAATGGGCCCATGTACCTTGAAAAAGCCTATCCGGTTGAAAGAATGGTACACCTCAAGCGCTATGAGAATTACTCAGAGCCTGCTGATAAGTGGGCCATGTTTGATGAACCACGGATAGCTGAAGTAGAGCTTAGTGGACCTGCCCGTGTTAATGCTGGAACAGAAATTAAGTTCCAGATTGATATTGCCTTCAAGGGCGAAGCATATCCCTTGGAGCACATCCAAGAAGTTAAGTACATCGTTCTAGATGCTAACGGTAACGTAGCTTACAGTGGTTACGGTACAGGAGTTGCTGACGGGTACTTTGAAATTGTCTTAACCGGAGAAGAAACAGCCCAATTGCCTATCGGTTCGAACACAATCGAAGCAATCGTCCTCCCAACGCTAGTTGGCGGCGCAACCTTCGATTCACACACCTTTGTGACACTACCCTAGGCAAGAGGCCCAGATAACAATCTTGGATTTCAAAAGCGGAGGGCGTGGAGTCCACGCTCTCCCTTTTTCTATTCCAGATTAATACCGGGAGGAATATGAAATGCAAAATATAGAAACTACGCAAGGACGGTCTGTTCCAGCGCGTAAACGTAAGAGCAGCAGTCTCGGCCGTATTCTCAAATACACCCTCGTGCGAGGGACAACCTTGCTCATTACAGTTGTAATCGGAGTATACCTGGCCATCTTGATCGCCAACGGGGGCGGCTATGTAGACGAAATGCGCAAAGGCCAAATCAGGGAACAGGTTTCGTTAGAACTTGCAGGCAACCAAGAAATGCAGTTTTTGACGCTTAAAGAAAGACGAGAACTTGAGGACAGCATGGTACAGATTAGAACTGAAAAGCTGGGCCTCGATCGGCCGTTTATGGTCAGGAGCTTTGAGTATTTATGGAATGGCCTTACCCTCAACCTTGGATCTGCGGAGTACCTTCTCAGTGACAGTGGCTCCCGTCAGGTCCGCAATATTCTGGGGGAACGCTTAGCGCCAACACTGCTTTTAATGGCTACCGGCCAACTAGTACTCTTTTTCAGTGGAGTGTCGTTGGCGTTATTCCTCTCCCGTCGTTATGGTAGTTTTTTGGATAAATTCGTCATCGCAATGGCGCCCACAAGTTCGGCCCCAGCGTGGTTTTACGGCATTTTCCTCATTTTAATATTTGCTGCCTTGCTTGGGTGGTTGCCTTTTGGAGGTATGATTGATGCACCGCCCCCACAAACCGCCTTTTTGCGTTCTCTAAGTATCTTAAAACACATGATTTTACCGGTACTAGCTTTGATAATTAGCTCGGTTTTCTCCACCTCTTATTCGTGGCGGACGTTCTTCTTGATTTATTCCAGCGAAGACTATGTGGATATGGCGAAGGCTAAAGGTCTATCTGACCGAGCAATCGAACGCCGTTATGTGCTGCGTCCTACACTTCCTACAATCATCACCAGCTTTGCCCTGACACTTATTACTTTGTGGACAGGAGCCATCGTGTTGGAGACGGTGTTTGCTTGGCCGGGAATTGGACGGTTGACCCAGCAAGCAATTAATCTCTTTGATACACCAGTCATTGTCAGTACAGTTGTGATTTACGCCTATCTTTTAGCTTTAACCGTCTTCTTGCTCGATATTATCTACTCCTTGGTTGACCCCAGGGTGAAATTAGGTGGAGGTGGAACTAGGTCATGAAAGGACTAAGCAATGTTTTCAGACAATTAAGGACTTACCCCTCGGCAGTTGCAGGACTCACAATTATTGTCCTAATGGTCATCCTGGCCATCTATGCACTAGTAACTATACCCTATAGCGAAGCCGTCCAGCTCTGGCGTGGCGGAGATAATGTCTGGTTGGAAACACCTCGTAATGCTCGCCCCGCCTGGCTTAATTATTTCTATAAAGACAAAATGCCAGAAACGATTGTGCTCCGAACGACAGATGACCCCAGCCTGAAAACGACCGTAGATTTAGGTGGCGGAGTCTCTACTTCTGATATGCTACTTGAATTTGATTATAACTATGATGGTTTCCCTACAGAGTTAGCCGTCTTTTTAACTGCCGAATATGACAGTGCCCGTCCTAATGTGACGATGAAATGGATAACTCCAGATGGGCGTGAAATTCCCATTGCTGATTTGTCAGTTCGTGCCCAGGAAACTTATCGTATTTCCCAAGATACTAGACTTGTTCGCAGGCTAGGGGGAGCCCAGCCCGAAATCGGATTATTTGCCGACCCAACAAATCCAGGTAAAGTTGTTAAAGGCACATATCAACTAGTCGCAGAAGGGCTTGTCTTTGAAGAAGGCTCAACCGTGGATGCTTCCCTTGTTGTCTATGGTCAATTGCACGGCCTCGCAGGAACCGACCACCGTCGTCGAGATATTACGGTTGCTCTTCTCTGGGGTACACCGGTTGCTTTAGCATTTGGTCTAGTGGCTGCTGTAGGGTCATCCCTTACAACAATGATGTTAGCCGCAGCTGCCGTCTGGTTTGGTGGCTGGGTGGACTGGGTGATTCGGAGAATTAATGAGGTTGTCATGATCCTACCCCTCTTGCCAATTCTGATTATGGTTGGGCTATTTTACTCCCGTAGTATATGGGTAATTTTGGGTGTAGTGATCCTACTGGGAATCTTTGGCTCAGGAATTCTTAGCTATCGATCCATGTTTTTGCAAGTTAAGGAGTCGGGCTACATTGAGGCAGCCAGAGCATATGGAGCAGGTAGTGGCAGAATTATTTTCCGCTACATGATCCCTAAGATTGTCCCTGTTCTAATTCCCGGATTCGTCACCCAGGTGCCTGCATACGTTTTCTTGGAAGCAACGTTGTCAGTTCTCGGTTTGGGTGATCCAGTGTTGCCTACCTGGGGTAAACTCTTAAATGATGCCCACACCAACGGCGCATTATTTAACGGATATTTCTATTGGGTATTGGAGCCGGCATCGTTACTTATAATAGCTGGGTTAGGGTTTGCAATGCTTGGTTTTGCGCTCGACCGCATCTTCAACCCACGCCTAAGGGGGTTATAGAATATGAGTAAAGTATTGCTTGATGTCCGAAACCTTAAGTTGTACTTCCGCACCCGTAGCGGTCCTGTCCAAGCTGTAGACGATGTCAGCTTTAAATTGAGAGCGGGCCATACTCTCGCTGTTGTAGGTGAATCTGGTTGCGGAAAAACGTCCTTGGCAAAGGCGATCTTGCGCCTCCTACCTCGGAATATTTCCACCTATAGTGGTTCCGTCATTTTTGATGGCGAGGACATTATGAAATATGATGACGAAAAGTTTCGCAAAGAGATTCGCTGGAGTAAAATTGCCATGGTGCCTCAGGCGTCCATGAACTCTCTTAACCCAGTTATCCGGATTGAAGACCAACTAGCCGAACCGCTTTTAATTCACGAAAAACTCACCAAGCAACAGGCTAGCGTCCGGGTAAACGAAGTCTTTAAAATTGTTGGCTTACCAGTCGACTTTCTCCAGCGTTACCCCTTTGAACTAAGTGGTGGTATGCGGCAAAGGGCTACAATAGCCATGGCTTTAGCGTCAAATCCGAAGTTGGTCGTGCTTGACGAACCTTCCTCCGCACTCGATCTGCTGACCCAGGCTAATTTAATGAATGTCTTGAAGAAGATCAAACACGAGATCAATACAACATTCATCCTCATTACCCACGATATTGGCACCGCCAGTGAGTTAGCTGATGAGGTTGCCGTTATGTACGCGGGAGAGATGATTGAATATAACTCTGCAGAGTACTTCTATACAGACGCGCACCACCCATATTCTCAGAAATTGATGGCGAGCGTACCTACTTTGCGAGAAGACAAGGAATTACAATTCATTCCAGGCCAGCCCCCTTCATTGATCAATCCGCCCCAAGGTTGCCGTTTTGCAGCCCGGTGTGAAATGAAATTTGCTAAATGTTCCATCCATCCCAACACTACCCAATTAGCAGATGGAGCAACTGTGCAGTGCTGGCTACATGACAAGACGGGAGAGGTGAAACATGCCTAGTCTAGCTGTAAAGTTACCGCAAGAACAACCAAAAGAGCAAAAGCCGATTCTCCGGGTTGAAAATCTCCACACTTGGTTTGAGGTACGCCGTATGGGCTTTTTTAAAGCTGGTGATGTTCGTGCCCTAGATGGCGTCACCTTTGATCTGTACGAAGGAGAGACGGTTTCAATTGTTGGTGAGAGTGGTTGCGGAAAGAGTACCTTGGCCAAAACTATCCTAGGAATAAACATCCCTACCAAGGGTGCAATCTACTTTGAGGATCAAGACTTAAGTACTCTTGATAAACAAGGTTGGAGAAACTATCGCTCTAGTATTGGGTATATCCAACAAGATCCATATGGTGCTCTCCCTCCCTTCATGTCTGTTCAGCGCATTTTAGAAGAGCCAATGAAGATCAATGGCATCCGCAATAAAGAAGAACAAGCTAGGCGCATCAGACAGGTGCTAGAGGAAGTAAAACTAGCTCCTATCGAAGATTTTCTCCCCAAGTTTCCCCACATGCTCAGTGGCGGACAACAGCAACGTCTCGTAATCGCACGGGCGATGATCTTAGAGCCAAAAATGCTTATCGCCGACGAACCGGTATCTATGCTTGATGCCTCGGTCAGGGTAGAGATTCTCCAACTTTTACAAGGACTACAAACCAAACACAATTTGGCGATCATCTACATTACCCATGACCTTTCCACGGTGCGATATTTCTCTGAACGTATTTTCTCTATGTACGGTGCGAAGATTATTGAGAAATCGTCAACTTCTGCTTTACTAAAAGAGCCGTTACATCCCTACACCCAAGCACTGTTCGAAGCAACATCAGATCCTGATGCAGAAAACCTCAAGACTTTCAAGAATGTACCAGCAGGCGAACCACCTAGTCTGATGAATCCGCCCAAGGGTTGTCGATTCCATCCCCGTTGCTCGCAGATCATCAAAGGACTTTGTGACGAGCATATTCCACCTGAGTTCCAGGTACACGAAGAGCATATAGCTGCCTGTTGGTTATACAAGGATCATCAGTAAAATGCAACGTACAAAGCGCCAAATGCTTATTGGCGGTACATTGTTAGTCTTTGGATGGTTAGTAACCTTCGCCATGGTGTTGGAGTTAATTCCTTCACCTATCTGGCTAAACATGGTAGCCTATGGTGTAACATTGGTGGGGTTCATGATCGGTATTATCGGAGTGGTCAGCCACATCCGCATCAACCTCAGGGATAATCACAACGAATAATTTGAGCCGTGTCTACTTAGACACGGCTCTTTCCATGACATTTCTCGCAATATCCTTGCGGTAAAAAAGGCCTGCCAGCCTATGTTGGGCTAAAAACCCATAGGCCTTTTCTTGTGCTTGTTGAAAAGTCTTGCCCATACCTCCTACCAAGAGCACGCGGCCTCCAGTGGATACGAGCTGGCCCGAATCGTCTTCAGCTACCCCACTATAACAAATGTACACATCATCTTGACTCTCGAATCTAGGAAGCAATGTTCCCTGAATACTGGTTTCAGGATAACCTTGGCTGGCAACCACCACACCCACCATAGCCTGCTCATCCCACGTAAGTTCTAGTAATTCGCCCTCTAAGAGTGCCAAGATTACCTCTACCAAATCCGATTCTAAACGGGGCAAAAGCACCTGAGTCTCTGGATCTCCAAACCGGGCGTTAAACTCGATCACCTTCGGACCCTCTCTTGTGAGCATTAAGCCCGCATATAACACTCCAGTAAAAGGACGACCCATACTCTTTAAAGCCCAAACAGTTGGCTGCAGAATAGTTGTCATGGCTTCATCTACTACCTCTGATGGTATTTGGGGCACAGGTGAATAGGCACCCATCCCTCCGGTGTTAGGACCAAGATCGCCATCATAAGCCCGCTTGTGGTCCTGGACCACCTCCAAAGGGATCACATGTTCATGGTGGACCAAGGCCATTAAAGAAAACTCTTCTCCCTCTAAAAACTCTTCAATAACCACTTGCTGGGAGGCCTTGCCAAACTTCTCTTCCACTAGCATTTCTCGCAAGGCTTGTTCTGCTATTGCCCTAGTCTCGGCCACTACTACACCCTTACCAGCGGCCAAACCATCTGCCTTAATTACAATGGGGATGGGGCACTGATCTAGGTACTGTTTCGCTTGAGTGTAATCATGAAAAACTCCATAGTGTGCAGTGGGAATCCCGTTGTCCAGCATTATTTTTTTCGCAAAGGCCTTACTACCCTCAATTTCTGCCGCTTCCTTCGTGGGGCCAAAGACTCGAATGCCTGCTTCTTGTAACCGATCTACTAGGCCGTCTAAGAGGGGTTGTTCGGGGCCCACAATAACTAAATCGATACCTTGCCTTTGGGCAAAGCTAACCAATTTTTCGTGATCCCTTTCACTGAAGGGAACCAGCTTGGCCACCCGAGACATTCCAGGGTTTCCAGGGGCCACATATACCTGACTAACTAAAGGACTAGACCCAATCTTGTCACAGAGAGCGTGTTCGCGGCCACCTCGACCTACCACTAATACTTTCATGGTCTTCACCCCCTTAGTGCTTGAAATGCCGTACACCTGTAAACACCATGGCAATACCATACTCATTGGCTTTATCAATGGAATCTTGGTCCCGAATTGATCCGCCTGGTTGGATAATCGCGGTAATACCTGCCTTAGCCGCTAACTCCAGCGTATCATCCATGGGAAAAAATGCATCAGAAGCCAGAACAGCCCCTTGGGCAAGATCCCCCGCTTGGCGTAGCGCGATTTCCGCAGCTCCAACCCGATTCATCTGCCCAGCCCCAACACCAAGGGTCATCTCTTGATTATTGACCACAATAGCATTGGATTTTACATGTTTCACAACCCTCCATCCAAACTTGAGGGCTTCCCATTCCGCTGCACTAGGTTCCCGTTTAGTCACTACTTTTAGCTCTGCATCTTCTAGCGTAAAACTATCCCTTGCTTGGGTTAGAAGACCACCGGGTATTGATACATGTTGCCAACCCTTTTCTACCCCGGCTTCTATAGGAAGAGTCAAAAGACGGAGATTCTTCTTCGTAGATAAAATTGCTAGGGCCTCTTTAGTAAAAGAAGGAGCTAAGATGATTTCCAAAAATACTTGATGAAGTTTTTCGGCAGTTTTCTCATCTACAGGTCTGTTTAGGGCCACGATTCCTCCAAAGATAGATACGGGATCACTGGCAAATGCTTTGTCAAAGGCTTCTTCAATCGTTGCGCCCACCCCGACTCCACAAGGATTAGAATGCTTTACTGCTACCGCAGCAGGTTCAACAAACTCTCTGACGATTTCCAAAGCAGAATTAGCATCATTAATGTTGTTATAAGAAAGTTCCTTGCCCTGTAATTGCTTGGCTTGAATCAACGAATTGGGCACATCAAGGGGAGTACGGTAAAAAGCCGCCCTTTGTTGTGGGTTTTCCCCATATCTCAGACTTTGCTCTAGATTATAGGTTATGGTCAGCTTCTCAGGAAAATCTTCTTGAACCAAATCAGTAAGATAACCTGCAATTAAGGCGTCATAGGCTGCAGTATGGCGAAACACCTTCGCCGCCAACTTACGGCGCAAGGTAGAGTCCACTTCACCCGTAGCTTCTAATTGCTGCCCTACCTGGGCATAGTCCGCTGGATCCACCACGACCGTAACATGATCATGGTTCTTGGCCGCAGCCCGTAGCAAAGTGGGCCCCCCAATATCAATATTTTCGATAGCCTCTGCTAAGGTAACATTGGCTCTGCTAATCGTAGCTTGGAACGGATAAAGGTTTACACAAACTAGGTCAATAGGAGTAATCCCGTATTCCTCTAGTTGAGCTAGATGGTTAGCCTGATCCAATTTAGCCAAGAGTCCACCATGGATTTTAGGATGCAGTGTCTTCACTCGCCCCTCTAGAATCTCGGGAAATCCCGTGATTTCATTGACCTCACGAACCGGTAAGCCTGTCTCCCGCAACAATTGAGCGGTACCACCGGTGGAAATTAGCTCAAAACCACTAGTCACTAACTGCTGAGCAAACTCTACCAAACCATCCTTATTAGAAACACTAATCAAGGCACGTCTCCGCATCTTGCTCCTCCTTCTTTTCAAGACCTCTTGTAAAACCCGAGGATACAAACTATGTTCTACAGCATGAATTTTCTTCTCCAGACTCTCCCTTGTTTCATCCTCATCTAGGGTAATTACTGACTGGGAAATAACTGGTCCCGTATCCATCCCTTCATCCACATAATGAATAGTTACTCCCGTGACCTGAACACCACTATCCAAGGCTTGGCCGATCCCATCTTTGCCAGGAAACAGGGGCAATAGGGAAGGGTGGATATTGATGATTCGATTGGGATAACAGTCCAATAGGGTTGACCCAATTAAGCGCATATAACCAGCCAACACCAGGTATTCCGCCTGTAGGGCTCGGAGCTGATTTTTAATCATTAACTCATAATCAACCTTATTTTCATAGTCCCGAGGATTGAAGACCAAAGTAGGAATACCAGCGTTTTTTGCCCTCGTTAGGCAATAGGCACCGGGGCGATCGCAGACAACTAACACAATCTCCGCTTCCAACCGACCTGCCTCAATCGCTTCAACTAGGGCTTGCAGATTGGATCCCTGACCAGAGGCGAAAACCGCTAATTTCGTCATAGAAACCGTACCCCTGAACCAGCCTCAACCCTACCGATCTCATACACTGCCTCCCCTAGCTGCCTAAAGTGTTCTAGCACATCTCCCAATTCACTTGGAGCGACTGCGAGAACCATGCCAATACCCATATTAAAGATGTTGTACATTTCCTCTAAGGCAATCTGACCTAACTTGGCTAACAGTGAGAAGATTGGTTGCGGTTGCCAAGCATCAAGCCTAATCACGGCACCTAAATCCTCAGGGAGCATTCTCGGGATATTCTCCACAAAGCCACCACCGGTAATGTGGGCCAAGCCTTTGACCTCACCTGATCTGATTAAGGGCAATAGAGATTGCACATAAATCTTAGTGGGACGTAATAGCTCTTCCGCCCAACTACAACCTAGCTCCTCAGAGTAAGAGTGGAGGTTAATCTGGGCCTCTTCTAACACAATCTTACGCACTAGCGAAAAACCATTACTGTGCAAACCACTGGAGGCTAAGCCCAACAACACATCACCAGGCTCAATGTTCCTACCATCAATTAGCTGTTCCTTTTCACAAGCACCCACCGCAAAACCAGCTAGATCGTATTCATCCGGTCCGTACAAACCGGGCATCTCGGCGGTCTCACCGCCAATCAAGGCACAACCAGCCTGAATACAGCCTTGGGCCACACCAGAGACAATGGCCTCGATACGTTCAGGATCGTTATGACCACAGGCTAGATAGTCTAGGAAGAAAAGAGGCTCCGCACCCTGGACCAGCACATCATTGACACACATGGCTACCACATCAATTCCAATGGTGTCATGCTTGTCCACTAAAAAGGCCAACATTATCTTAGTACCCACCCCGTCCGTTCCAGCGACCAACACTGGATTGGTATATCCAAGGCTACCTAGATCAAATAAACCGCCAAAGCCACCTAGAGTGCCGAAAGCACCGTGTCGGGCCGTGCTTTGCACATGCTTCTTTATTCTAGCCACACTAGCGTAACCAGCCTGCAAACTTACCCCAGCCCGCTCATAAGCGTTAGACATTGCCACCCTCCTCAGTAGGATAATTTCCGGTAAAGCAAGCTAAACACAGACCACAATTGCTTTCATGGTTTGGACTACCTAAAACTGCCTGCAATTTTTCCACACTCAAAAACCGCAAAGAGTCTGCTCCAATCATTTCCCGCATCTCTTCCAGATCATAATTTGCTGCTACCAATTCATCGGTGCTTAAGGTGTCCATACCATAATAACAAGGGTAACGAATTGGGGGTGAAGCAATCAGTACATGTACTTCTGTAGCTCCTGCCTCTTTCAGCATCTTGGTGATTCGCATGCTCGTGGTACCGCGAACGAAGGAATCGTCCACCATGATCACCCGCTTGCCTTCAATTACACCCCTAACAGCAGAGAGTTTCAGCTTGACCCCCTGTTCGCGCAAGGATTGGGAAGGTTCAATAAAGGTACGACCAACATAGCGACTCTTAATCAATCCCAACTCATAGGGTAGCCCACTAGCTTCAGCGTAACCAATAGCCGCGGATAAGCTGGAATCTGGCACGCCGGTCACTACATCTGCCTCAATAGGGTGTTCGTGGGCTAAAGCTTTGCCGAGCTTTTTTCGGGCAGTATGCACGTTCTTGCCGCTCAGGTTACTATCTGGTCTCGAAAAATAGACGTACTCCATGGCACACAATGCCCTAGATGCTCCATCATGGAAGCTTTCAGTTTGTAAACCTGTCCCATCGATCACCAAAAGCTCGCCTGGTAAAACTTCCCGTTCATAGCAAGCTCCAATGAGGTCAAAAGCACAGGTCTCAGATGCTACGACCCAAGAATCACCCAATTTTCCTAAAGCTAAGGGACGCAAACCATGGGGATCTAAGGCCACGTAAAGCTCCGTCTCCGTAAGTAGCACAAAGGCGTAGGCCCCCTCCAACTGAGCGAGACCGCCTCTGATGCGCTCTCGAAGGGATGCATTCCCTCCCCGCTTAATCAGGTGCGCCAAAATTTCTGCATCAGAATCAGTCTGAAAAATGCTACCTTCTTTCTCCAGCATTTCCCTAAGTTCGAGAGAGTTGGTAAGATTGCCATTGTGGGCAATGGCAAGTCCGCCCGTTTGAGAGCGAAACAAGAGGGGTTGCACATTTTCATAGCCATTAACTCCGCCAACAGAATAGCGGACATGGCCAATGGCTCCTGTACCCTGCAGCTTCTCCATGCATTTCGCTGTGAAAACCTCGGTGACTAAACCAAGATCCTTCCGGACTTGGAGAGACTCACCATTAGTGACTACTATGCCTGCTCCTTCTTGACCCCGATGCTGGAGACTATGCAAGGCATAATAGCCAATCTGAGCCGCATTAGGATGGCCCCAGACTCCGAAAACCCCACACTCTTCATTGAGACCCCTCAGCTCAGCAAGCATGGGATGGCCCCTTTCCAGGCTTGGACTAACTGTTCCAGTTCTAAAGACAGGACCTCACCGCGCGGATCAGAAATCCGCAGAACTGGTTCATTGCTAACCTTGCCTAGCAAAGTTGCTTCTACTAGGCGTTCAAAGGCTTCTTTGTGTTCTGGGCGAACCGACAACAAAAAGCGTGATTGAGACTCACTAAAGAGCTCACTGACCAGATCCTCACCTAGTTCAATATTGGCGCCGAACTCGCCATCTACTAAACACTCAGTTAGGGCAACAGCTAAACCGCCCTCAGAAAGATCATGGGCCGACTGAATTATCCCAGCTTGGATCGCATCAGCCACCTGCCCTTGCAGTTTCTTTTCTACATCTAGTTCTAGTTGAGGCGGACGGCCACTAATCTCTCCCTCAAGCATCTTCTGGAGTTCACTGCCGCCAAACTCTGGATAAGTGGTTCCACAAAGATAGATCAAATCTCCCGCTTGTTTAAAGGTCTTATTGGTTACTTGAGCCCGCTCTTCCACCACACCAACCATTCCGATTATGGGCGTGGGATAGATGGCTTCGCCATTGGTCTCATTCGAAAGAGACACGTTGCCACCAATAACGGGAGTGTCTAGAGCTTTGCACGCTACACTAATGCCCTCAATAGACTGCTCGATTTGCCAGAAGATTTCCGGTTTATAAGGGCTGCCGAAGTTGAGACCATCAGTGATTGCTAAAGGTCGCCCGCCAGAACAAATGATATTACGGGCCGCCTCAGCCACCGCGATGGCTCCACCTATAAAGGGGTCCAAGTACAAGTAGCGAGAATTACAATCTGTAGTCAAGGCTAAGGCCTTATTACTATTAGGTATGGCCACAACTGCCGCGTTAGATCCAGGCCCCTGTACTGTGCTTAGATCATTTTCAAATTGCTCGTAGATCCAGGCTTTACTAGCAACTGTGGGCTGCTGGAGCAATTGCAAGAAGGTAGTAGTCAAATCTTCAACGTGTGGAGTCTCCACCTCCAATTGTTGAAATTCGCGATAATAGGCCGGTTCTTGGGCTGGTTGATAATAAACGGGGGCTTCGTCCACCAAAGCCACGATCGGGACTTCGGCTCTGATCTCTCCATCATGGATAAGGCGCAGCTGCCGCTCGGCAGTAACCTTACCAATAACGGCCACCTCTAAATCGTAGCTCTTTAGTAAAGAGACGGTCTCTTCTTCGTGTCCTTTTTCCACTACTAAGAGCATGCGCTCTTGGGACTCAGAAAGCATCATTTCGTAAGCGGTCATGCCATCTTCGCTTTGGGGAACCAAATCAAGATTCAGTTCAATCCCAGTCCCAGCCTTGCTAGCCATCTCCGCGGAAGAGCTAGTCAGACCTGCAGCACCCATGTCCTGGATACCAACGAGATGAGGTGATTGCACCACTTCCAAGCAGGCTTCCATGAGACGTTTTCCAATCTCCGGGTAGCCAATCTGCAACGCCACAGGTTCTTGTGCCTCTTCGGCATCAAACTCCGCTGAAGCAAAAGTTGCTCCGTGGATCCCATCTCTACCAGTCTTAGCCCCAGCATAGATCACCGCATTACCCACTCCGGCAGCTAAGCCTTGACGCATCTGGCCATGTTCAATCAAGCCTACAGCCATGGCATTAACGAGGGGGTTATCCTCATAACAAGGATCAAACTGCACCTCGCCCCCTACAGTGGGCACGCCAATGGTATTGCCATAACCGGCAATCCCAGCCACGATCTCCCTCAACAAGTATTCATTGCGCTCTTGATCTAGTTCACCTAGGCGAAGCGAATTCAAGACAGCTATAGGTCGCGCACCCATAGAAAACACATCTCGCAAAATACCACCCACGCCGGTAGCTGCACCTTGGTAGGGTTCTACCGCAGAAGGATGATTGTGACTTTCAATCTTAAAAACCACCGCTTGCCCATCTCCAATGTCCACTACACCTGCACCTTCTCCTGGACCCTGCAACACTTGGGGCCCAGTAGTGGGTAGACGCTTTAGAAGCGGCTTAGTATTTTTGTAACTGCAGTGTTCCGACCAGAGCACCGCAAATAACCCTGTCTCGGTGTAATTGGGTAAGCGCCCTAAAAACTTCTGCACTAAGGCATATTCTTCTTCCGTTAAACCCATTTCCAAATAGAGTTGCTCACTATTCACCTGTTCCGCGCTTGGCTCGTATTGTTTAGTCACGCTTAGCCCTCCAATTTATCCAAAATGATGGCATAGGCCTCAGTTAAGCTACCCAAGTCCCTGCGAAAAACGTCTTTATCGAGCTTTTGTTTACTATCTGCATCCCAAAAGCGACAGGTGTCGGGGGAAATCTCATCTGCCAAAAGGATTTGCCCTTTGCCATCGCGACCGAATTCTAGTTTGAAGTCAACTAGAATGACGCCCACATCCTCCATGAGCTGACTTAAAACCTTATTCACCTGTAGTGCTTGGTCCTTCAAATTTGCAACGTCATCTTTGGAAGCAAGGTTGAGGATTTCGATATGGTCTTCTGTGAGCAAGGGATCACCGAGAGCATCATCTTTGTAATAAAACTCCACTAAGGGACGGGGCAATTTTATACCTTCCTCCATCCCCACCCGCTTAGAAAAACTACCTGCGGAGTAATTCCGGACCACTACTTCCAAGGGAATTATGGATACCTTTTTTACCAGCTGCTCAGTGTGGGATAGCTGCTGGACAAAATGGGAAGGAATACCCGCTTCTTGGAGTCTGGCAAAAATCAGGCTAGTAATGCGATTGTTTAACACGCCCTTACCACTGATCGTAGCCTTTTTCTGGCCATCAAAGGCGGTAGCCGAATCCTTATACTCTACCCATACTAAATTTGGATCTGGGGTCCCGTAGATCTTTTTAGCCTTACCTTCATACAACAGCTCTCGTTTTTCCATGGTTTTCCTCCTTATAATCCCAAACGGGAAAAAATCAAATCCACGTGCTTAAGGTGTCGATTGTAGTCAAAGCAGGACCTTATTTCATCAGGTGATAACAATTCACTTATTTGGGCATCGCCCAGAACCAAGTCAAAGAAGGGCCCCTGGGTACTCCAAGCTTCCATAGCTAGAGGTTGCACTATCCCATAAGCCTCTTCTCGAGTCAAACCTTGCTCAATTAGAGCCAGCATTACTTGCTGCGAATAAATCAAGCCTAAAGACAAATCCATATTCTTCTTCATCATTTCTGGGAAAACAGTCAGGCGCTCTACGATATTACCAAAGCGGTTGAGCATGTAGTTTAGTAGGATAGTGGCGTCAGGAATAATAATGCGCTCTGCAGAAGAGTGGGAAATATCCCGCTCGTGCCAGAGGGCCACGTTTTCGTAGGCCGTAACCATGTAGCCACGGAGCACCCGGGCCAAGCCGGTCATGTTTTCTGAGCCAATGGGGTTACGTTTGTGGGGCATGGCGGAAGAGCCCGTTTGTCCTGGAGAAAAGTATTCCTCTACCTCCCTAGTTTCGCTCTTTTGTAAGCCTCGAATCTCGGTGGCGAATTTCTCGATGGAGGTGCCAATTAAGGCTAAGGTAGCCAGATATTGGGCATGGCGATCCCGTTGTAAGGTCTGGGTCGAGATGGGTGCCGGTAGCAAACCTAATTTGTCGCATACATAGCTTTCCACAAAGGGATCGATATTGCCGTAGGTTCCTACCGCTCCAGAGATTTTACCCACCTCAATAGCGGTACAGGCAGCTTCAAAACGTTCAATATTGCGCTCCATCTCCGCGTACCATAGAGCCATTTTTAGACCGAAGGTTGTAGGTTCGGCGTGAATGCCGTGGGTACGCCCCATCATGACAGTGTACTTGTGTTCTTGGGCTTTACTCTTCAGAACAGCTAAGAAGTTCTGGAGATCACGGCGCAAGATTTGGTTGGCTTGCCTGATTAAGTAAGAGTTAGCCGTATCCACCACATCAGTTGAGGTCAGCCCATAATGAACCCATTTACGCTCCTCACCTAACGATTCGGAGACAGATCGTGTAAAGGCCACCACATCATGGCGGGTCTGAGCTTCAATTTGATGAATTCGTTCCACATCGAAACTGGCCTTTTCACGAATCTTGTGCACATCATCCCAGGGAATCTCCCCCAACTCAGCCCAAGCTTCGCAGGCTAGGATTTCCACTTCTAGCCAAGCCTGAAAGCGATTTTGATCAGTCCAGATGGCGCCCATCTCAGGACGCGTATAACGTTCAATCATGCCGACACTCCTTAAATCAATTTAGCATTACTAGCTTGAACACTTTGTGCCATACTCTCCCGCTGTTCTGCCAAACGGCAAGCTAATTCTTCATCATGAACACTTAAGATCTGAGCTGCGAACCAAGCAGCGTTAGCGGCACCAGCTGCCCCAATGGCCATGGTGGCAACTGGAACACCTGCAGGCATTTGTACAATCGACAACAATGAATCCAAACCATTTAACGAACTTGTTTGCATTGGTACACCGATCACCGGTAAAGTGGTCTTAGCAGCTAGCATACCGGCCAAATGGGCCGCGCCCCCAGCCCCCGCAATCAGCACCTTTAGACCTCTGCTCTTAGCCTCTGTTGCATACTGAAAAGTTAAATCCGGAGTACGATGACCTGAAATCACTTGTTTTTCATAGGGTAGAGCTAGTTCCTCCAAGACTGAACAGACCTTCTGCATAATCTCCCAATCTGACGCACTTCCCATCACAACACCAACAATTGGTTCCATGGGCTTACCTCCATTTGTCATTAAAGTAAAAAACCTGGGTAGACAGTTCACCGCAAGGGAAAGTTGTCCATCCAGGGAAAAGCAAAACAAGGCCAAGGAACGTTCCTTCACCACCGCTTCCAGACCTATTTACTTTCCCCATAGTCCAATGATTTGCGGTCATTGGGTAGAAACTTGTGGACCCTATTTCCACGATTATATGGGGTCGTGAATTCGACTTTGTTCACCTTCATTCTAACAAGAATTCGGGACCCCGTCAACAGAATCCCGAACGATTTTAGAGATACGCTAGTAAACTTTCGTGTTTCACCACAATAAGAGGGAAGAACAGGGGCTGAGCTCGAGTTTAAGGCCCTGATCGCCTTGTTGCAACTCATATTCCCCATCGCTATAGAGAACAACCCAACGTTTTTCTCCTTCAAGTTCTAAATCCACAGCTTGGACGCTCCTTGCTATGTTATGGAAAACCAAGACTTGCTCCTCATCCCACTCCCGCCTAAAGCCTACCACACGGCGATTACCGGTGATAAGAGGAACAAAACTTCCAATTCGCAAGGCAGCAGTCTCTTTGCGCAGATTAATCAAGGCCTTATAATGATTGAGCAAGGATTGGGGATCCTCTCTTTGTGCTTGAACCGAAGGTTGCCATTCTCCTGTGTTAAAACTAGGATTACGCCAGCTAGTCTCACCAGGTCCACTCACGGGGTACCACTTAAAGGGTTCCCTTTTGTTTTCATCAGGACCTGCTCCTTTCATACCGAGTTCTTCGCCGTAATAGACAAAGGGATTGCCCGGTAAGGTCAAATACAAGGAAGCTGCAACTTTTGCTTTGTCCACATCGTTCAAAACAGACATGACCCGATCTTGATCGTGATTAGTTAAGAAAGGAGCATCAATTACCCAATCAGAATGTTCGGCGAAACGGGCCAAATGACCTTCCACCACTTGGGCCACCCCTACGTCTAGACCACTCCTAGCGCTGAGCACGATCAGGTT
Organism: Firmicutes bacterium UBA4996; assembly: GCA_002396805.1. Lineage (GTDB taxonomy): Bacteria > Bacillota > Limnochordia > Darwinibacteriales > Darwinibacteriaceae > UBA4996. The sequence goes on from DGYW01000048.1 coordinate 25,389, forward strand.
AGCCAAGTCGAAGTTAAAGTTCGAGTCAAAACCCGAGTAATAAGGGGCAACCACATGGGAACTGTCCCACACTTCCGCAACTAGATAGACCTGAGGTTTGATCTCCTGGACGTGGTTCCTAAATTCTATCCACCATTCTAAGGCGCGGTCAGGTTCTGAGTGGGCAAAGATATGCATGGCTGCATCTAGCCGGAAACCATCCACCCCCTGTTTCAACCAAAACTCAGCAATCGCCTTTGCCTCTGCTCGCACCGCTGGATTATCATAGTTTAGATCAGGCATTCCATCCCAAAAGAGTCCATAATAGTGATCACGTCCTTGGGCATGCCACACTCTTTGGCCCCAGGGACCAAGAGCTCGAATATTGGTGTCTTCGTCAGCCCAAATATAATAGTCCCTGTACTGGCTTTGAGGATTGAGGGCTGCGCTGATAAACCAAGGATGGCGACTACTGGTGTGGTTTAGCACCAGATCAATAATCACCTTAATACCCCGCTCGTGAGCTTTTTTAACAAGCTCACGAAAATCATCTAAGGTACCAACCTCTCGGTCAACAGCGTAATAATCCATCACATCGTATTTGTGGTAGGTAGGCGAAGGATGAATAGGCGTAAGCCAAATTCCTCCCACACCAAGTTCTTCTAAATAGTCTAGGTTATTGATGATGCCTCTTAAATCTCCCAACCCATCACCATCGCCATCAGCAAAGGCCCGTACAAAGATCTGATAATACACCCCATGCTTGCTGAGATATATTTCTTCTGATGTAGAAACGCTAGCCAAAGCTGGATTTCTCACAAGTAAGGAGAAGAGAGCCAAGAACATTACCAATAGGAACGACCGGTCTCTAAGTTTTTGCACATTATCCTCCTTCCATGACTAACCCTTGGTTGCACCTGCAGTTAGACCAGAAATAAAGTACTTCTGGAGAGACAAGAACAAAATCATAATGGGAATAGCGGTAAGCATAGAACCGGCTGCAAACTGAGTCCAGTTTTGGTCGAATTGTCCCGAAATGAAAGCATGTAGACCAACTGCCAAAGTTCGCTTTTCGGGACTAGTTAGCACAATTCTAGCCAAGAGATAATCATTGAATGGTCCGATGAAATTCAGCAAAGCTATCACTGACAGAATGGGCAAACTAAGTGGCATTAAGATCCGCCAATAAATCTGCCAGCGGGAAGCCCCATCAATGAGGGCCGCTTCGTCTAAAGAGCGGGGAATTGAATCTATATAGCCCTTAGCCATCCAGGTGGAAAAGGGTATGGCACCTCCGGTATAAATAAGAATCAAACCTAGATGAGTGTCTAGCAACCCGAGAATATTCAATAACACGTAAATAGCCACCATACCCATGGCTCCCGGAAACATCTGCACAACTAAAAACATGATCAGCCCATAACGGCGACCCCAAAAGCGAAATCGCGAGAAGGCGTAGGCCGTGAACGAAGTTAAAACCACCGATGCTATGGAAGTAACAGAAGCGATCTTCAGGGTGTTTACCGTCCACAGGCTAAAGTTCACCGACTTGTTTGGGTTATTAAACAACAGACGATAGTTCTGCAGGGTGAAGTTCTTGGGAATCATCGTTGAGCTATACAAACTGCTTCCTGTGTTAAAGGAGGCAAAGAAAATGTATAAAATGGGAACCAACACCGCGGCCATGGCCACTAGGAGAATTAGATAACTAAACACTAACCATAAATTACGCACCCATTTGGAACTACTGGAAATCCTCATCCCATCATATCCTCCTCTTTAAAGGCCCGAGTCTGTAAGAAATTAACCACACTCATAGAGGCCACAAAGATAAAGATTAACAAGGCGATTGCTGATGCATAGTTGTACTTCATTAAATCAAAGGTCATCTTAAAGATCCAGGAAATTAAAATATCTGTCCCGCCAGCACCCTTATTACCTAAGACTGGAGGTCCTCCTCCCGTCAGCAAGTAGACAACACCGAAATTGTTGACATTACCTGCAAATTGCATGATCAAAAGGGGAGAAACAGCGTATAGAATCAGCGGCAAAGTAATTCTGGTGAACTCTTGCCACGGCGAGGCTCCATCCACTTTCGCAGCATCATGCAACTCTGCAGGGATTCCCTGGATCACACCTGATACCAAGGCCATGCTAAAGGGAAACCCTAGCCACAAGTTAACCAAGACAACAGCTGTACGGGCCCAAAACACATTTTGAAACCAAGGAATCGAAGCGACTCCAATTGCGTTAAGCCACTGGTTTATTGGCCCGAAGCTGGTGTTGAAGAAACCAGACCACATCAGAATCGAGATAAAACCTGGCATAGCCCAAGGTAAAATCAAAATAGTGCGGATAATCCCCCGAAACTTAATTCTAGGGTTATTGAGGACAATGGCTAAGAACAAGCCTAGCAGGAAACAGGAGAAAGTTGATAAGATAGCCCACAGAAAGGTCCAGGAGAGCACCCCCATAAAGGTCCTCTTCCAAGAAGCAAGGCGCACAATTTCTCTAAAGTTTTCGAAGCCCACCCAGCTTACTAACTTGGCTGGCGGTGAGTTATATAAATCGTAGTTAGTAAAGGCCATAGACATATTAAACAACATCGGGAAAAGTACCGTAAAGAGAATAAAGAGGACTGCAGGAGCTACCAGAAAGTAAGGATAACTCTTTTGGACCATTTCCTTCATTGTCTCCCGAATGGGTGGTGCCGGATGCCCTTTATCCCTTCGCTGTCCGCCGCGATAGGCATCAACGATATTGCCCAGATAGAAACCTACAACGATAATTGTCACGATCGCGCCAACTAAACCGTATGAAAGCAAGACAATCGAATGGTCTTGTCGCGGTGCTTCACCTAAAGTGATTAGTCCCCACCAAGTCTGCCTCAGGGTGGGTATTACAAATCTTAGAATTAGATAGTGGTAAAGACCCATAAAGATACTTTTAACCCACTCACCGTTGATTAGTTGCCCTAACCCCATATATACCGCGGAACCTATGGTGGAAAAGATTGCCCTTTTGCGCAATTCGATCCCCTCCTTCAGCTCAAATGCTAAGAAAAAGGGTACACTCCTAGGAATGCACCCTCTTCCCGTCAATTTCCTACCGTTGCATTTCCATAATAGCTTCTTCGATCATCTCTACAGCCAATTCTAAGGCTATAGCCGGATCGACATTTTCGTTAATGACCAAATTAATGGCATCAGCTATATTACCCCATACTGCCTGCATTTCAGGAATGTTAGGCATGGGAGTAGCATAACCACCCTGCAGGGCGAAGTTGTAAACATCGTCATCTTCTTGAAACTCTTTCATTTCCATAATGTCGTAACGAGTAGGAATTTGGGCCTTCTCTTTATAAATGAGAAATCCTCCATCCCGACCTGTCAAGAATTCGATGAGTTGCTGGGCTTCTGCAGGATATTGACTGTAAGAGCTAATGTAAAAACCTTTTACGCCACTGAAAGGAGAGGGTCTTACACCACTAGCAAACGGCGGTAAAGGTGCCACTCCAAAATTCAGTTTGCCTTCGGCCTCCAAAGCACGGGGTTCAGCCAAATACCAAGGCCCAGAAATAATGGCCCCCACTTTACCTTCCAAAAAGAGGCTTTGGGCAATCCCCGTATTCGTGCCGATAGGAATAATTCCATCGGTAACAAGACTTTTAAGGAAGTCAAGAGCAGCAATACCACCATGTTTAGCCAAGCCCACATCAGAGGGGTTTAACCCGCCACCTTCTAAGGGAGCAAACACATAACCACCTTTCCCCACAAAAAAGGCGTGACTGAAATAAAAGTCACCAATGTCGAAGAGCAGACCATATTGATCACCAGAGGTAACAGCTTTAGCCATTGCTACTAATTCCTCAAAAGTTTCAGGAATCTCAGGGAAGATGTCTTTGTTGTAATAAAGGGCGGTGGATTCAGTAGCCCAAGGCAAACCGTAAAGGTCACCGTCGAATGAAAGGGCCTGGATGGACGCGGGAGTGAACTGATCCAGAACATCAGCGGCAACCACAAGTGGTTCCATTAATCCCATAATAGCCATTTGACCGACAAGGTCGTGAGGTGTTGTAAATACATCGGGACCCTTACCAGCGGGACCGTCTAAGGCCAGCTTTTGCCTTTGATCCAGCATTCCAATTTCTACAAATTCCACGGCAATGCCAGTCTGCTTCGTAAATTCTGTAGCGATTTTTTCAAAAGTGGGTACTTCGCCTTGATCCGCCCACACTACTAGTTTTTCAGGTGCCGCAAACACAACCAAAGCACTGACTAAGACTAGGACCACCGCAGTTATAAGCACTAGCGTCTTTCTCATCTCACCAAATCCTTTCGTTTTCTTTTTTAATGTACTCCACTTGCCAGCCGGTGCAAGCGATTGCACATTATTGGTAAATATATACTTCTCTTGAATTAAGTAAACTCCTTCCTTGATAAGAGATAGTTTTGTAAATTGATCATCTGCAACCATTTGAGTAAATCAGTTAAGGGCTAGACATTTTTACCACAACCGACAGACAGGAAATGAGTGAACAAAGCAAGAATGAATAGCGAGAAAACACAAACGAGGTGTTGCAATGAACCGGAAGCAGGTCTATCTCATTATTCTTGTTCTGATTATTACTCCACGCCAGGTTGGTAATGCTAGGCTGAGAAATGAGATGCCACCTAATCTGATTAGTTTTCAGAACACAGTGCAGCGGCAAGCGGATAAGTATCCGGATTTTTTCCACTTAGAGGCACCCACAGAAGCCTTCATTGCTCTAACCTTCGATGATGGCCCCCACGCACACAACACTCCACTCATACTAGATATCCTCAAGGCAGAGGGAATAAAGGCCACATTTTTCGTTGTTGGAGAACAGGTTCGTCAATATCCCAAAGTTGCCCAAAGAATCGTAGCCGAAGGTCATCAGATTGCTAACCACTCCTGGTCTCACCCTGATCTCCGCAAAGTGACTGATCAAGCTATCCTAGAAAAGCAACTCGAACCAACCTCAAGTTTGGTGGAAGAGCTAACGGGTGTTTTCCCCAAATTTATACGTCCTCCTTACGGTGCCCTCAGAGATGGCACAATAGAGTTTTTAGGTACACAAGGCTGGCAAATCATCAACTGGTCCATTGACTCTTTTGATTGGGATCCCCAAGAAAACAGCGTGATTGCCATCGTAGAGAAGGTAAAACGGTATCACCACCCTGGCGCCATCATTCTCATGCACTGTAATGGTGCCAACACTGTGCAGACATTGCCTGAAGTGATCGATTCTCTGCGTGATCTAGGTTACCAGTTCAAGACCGTTGAAGAGCTATTTACTTCTCACGATAGTGACGCTGAATAAGGGTATGGAAAAAGGGTGACGAACTCGTCACCCTTTGGATTTATCTGTTTCTTAAAAGCCACTAAAGTTGGCTATTTGCTCCTGCAAGCGTTCGGCTAGATAGGCAAGCTTTTCGGCGTCGCTGGCAATCTCGGCCACAACCGCGGATTGTTCTTCAGTGGCAGCTGCAATACCCTCACTACCACTTCCTATATCATTAGCAGCATTAGTAATCTCATTAACCTGATGGCCAACATCCTGGAAAACCTTACTGATACCCGCAAAGGTATTACCTGTTAAGTCAATGCCTTCTGCCACTCGGTCAACACTATTCCCCGCTGTATCCATTCGCTCGATAGTGGTCTGGGTTCCTAGGAGAATCTCCTGAATAAGCAGGGAAATCTCACCGGAAGCTGATCTGGTTTGTTCTGCAAGTTTACGAACTTCATCTGCAACCACTGCAAAGCCCCGCCCATTTTCGCCCGCCCGCGCAGCCTCGATGGCTGCATTTAAGGCAAGTAGATTAGTCTGATCACTTATTTCAGTAATCACATCTACAATTAGATCAATCTGCTTCGACTGCTCCGCCAAACCCGTGACCGACTGCGAAAGCTCCCGCACATCGTCGCGGGCGCTAGTCACATCACGAATGGCTTCCCTGAGCAGGTCCAAACCTTTCTCCAAGTCTTGGAGGGCGGTTTCTGTATTCTGTTGCATTGCTGTGGCATTATCAGCCGTGTGCAAGGAGGCACTAGCAAATTGGTTAGATGTACTAGCCACCTCATGTACTGCAGCCCCTGTTTCTACAGCGGCTGAAGACAGATTCTGGGATAAAGTCAGCACACTGTGACTCGTAGTCTGGATACTGGAGACTAGGCCCCTAACGTTAGCCAACATCTCACCTAACGACTGGGATAGAGCCCCAATCTCATCTCGGGACTTCACTTCCCACTTGGCCCCGAGATCCCCCGAGCCAATCTTACCCACTGCCCTCTGTAAGACCGCCAAAGGCCTCGTAATATTCAAGGTGACTAACCAGGCCACAAATATACTCAGAAGTGTGACCACGGCTAAAATAACCGCGCTCCGTGCTATAATACTTCGCACATTTTCTTCTACCTCTTGGTTAATCAGTTGGATCTCACCTTGAATTACACCGCGGCTATGACCCAAGAAACTAGCGATTTCTGCTAGTCGCTGTTCGGTTACTTCTTGATAAATATCATGGGCCCTATTTATTTCTCCTCTGGCTAGTAAGTCCTTAATATTCTGAGCGGATTGATGCAGTTCCGCATGGGGCTTGTGCAATTTTTCAAAGGTAGCCTCTAACTCTGGAAAATGAACCAAAAGCTGCTGAAAATCTTCGCTAGCTAACCATTTACCGAGATTGCACTTAGTAGGATCCAATTCAATGGCAAAGTCATCCGCTGAGCCTGAAATGATATAGTTTTGCAGGTTTAAGGCCCAACGAAGGTGCTCGACCTCCCTTTGCAGCAACGATACATGAGTATTCTCTGCTTCTTGGGCCACTGACCAACGACTCTTAGTGGTAAGCATGCCACTGGCGTTGAATCCGTTAGTGACTAGCGCCATCAAAATCAAAAAGATAAAACTTAAGGTAAGTTTGGCGCGTATTGATAAATTTCGAAAGGGCATATTCTTCCTCCTAGCACATTCCTGGCTGATTACGGATTATTATTCTCGTTACTATTAACAACTCCTGCCAGTCCTAGGGAAACAGGTCGAAACCAAGGTTAATCCCAATCCTAAAGGTGGGCTTAAAGGAGCTCGAAGTGGGAAAGATCGCGTCCATCACCGCTTCCACCGGAATGGAAACTCGGTTCCCCGTCCGGTATTGTGTTCCGAGAGTAAAACGAAACACAAAGCCCTGTTCAGAGGCGAGATTATCCATGGGTGATACGTAACCCACACCAGTACCGAGATACCCCGCACTGGATCTTTGCACCCCACTAAAGGCAACCAGTAATTCCCTTGTAGGATCGAAATCTAAATCAATAGTCACCAAACCGTTAGTCAATAAGGAGCCAAAATACGAGGCCACGATCGATAATGGATTGCTAGGTTCCACTGATGGTGCTGGCATGTTTGGAGTCGCAGCTTTCGCTGAACCGCTCCGTTGCTCCACCGTGGGGGTTAACCGAACGCCTAGCCTGAGGGGACGTCCCTCCACATCTTTCCGTTGAGTCACTAGAGTACCTACCCGCACCCCAAAAGCAGGTGGCACCACAGTGACATTCATTGTAGCAGGTGAGCCAGACCTTGCCGTTCGACTTATGGCCCGCACGGTAATTGTAGAAGTTCCTGGTTGGACTCCAGTTACAACACCAAACTCATCAACTTCGACCTTAGATTCATCACTTGAAAAGTAAAGAAATTGTGGATTGGCCACGGGCCGACCTAAGGCATCTAGAGCATAGACAGTAATCGGCTGCGACTGACCTAAGTTAACCCGCAATTGACCAGGAACCGCGAAAACTTGTTCGATAGGTCGTTCTATCACCTGCACATCTGTAGGATAAAGGTTGGCAAGCAAGGTATCCACCAAAGTGGGGGCTTCTGCCAGGCGCGGAACAGTACCCATGGCTGACCCTACTAAGGTAGGTTGCCCATCCACTAGCTGAAAGCGTTGCACACCCACAACTACTGTGGTCTGAAGCAATGTAATTGAACCAGTAATCACCTGATCAGCAATCTCATTTTCTAAAACCACGCGTGCACGATCCCAAGCAGAAGTTTGAGGAGAAAACTCAAGTGCTTGAATCTCCCCTCTTAAGCTAATAGTATCCTGTACATCAAACTCCCCATACTGAACCAGTCTAGATCCAATCCCTTGAGACATGATCCTAGATAAGTTAACCAAATCCACTTGTTTGAGCTCTAAAGTATCGACATAATTGCCCTGATCATCGAGGGCCAAAAAATCCAAGACCACGATACGCTCTATTGTGGAGTAGGCAAAGACCGGACTCCCACCTATAGTAAGCAATAAAACCAAAATGAAAAACCACAGTACAAACTTTGCTCTCCCCATCGTCTTTCCCCTTTCAGGACAAATCTAGGCAAAAAACCCCTGTGCAATGATGGATTGTACAGGAGTTTTGCTGCTACTACACTCTAAACTGTTTCATTTCCTCTTGTACCTGCTTAGTAGCCTGAACTACTTGGGATGTTAGAGCAGCCATTTGCTGAGATGAAGCAGATTGCTCTTCAGTAGTGGCACTGATTTCTTCGGCACCAGCAGCTAATTCTTGACTAGCAGCTGCCACACTTCCTATTTCCGCCATTAGTTCTCCTATGGTAGCCCTAATCTCTTCAAACATTTTACCTGCGGCTGTCACCGCCTCTACGCCCTCCTGGACTTTGGCTGCGCCAACATCGGCACTTTTCACATTCAAGATAGTGGAATCGCGAATCTCGTGCACCACCTGTGTAATCTCTCCGGCTGCTTTGGCCGATTGTTCTGCAAGTTGACGGACCTCATCGGCCACAACCGCAAAGCCACGCCCTTGCTCCCCAGCCCGAGCCGCTTCAATTGCTGCGTTCAGGGCTAAAAGATTGGTCTGATCAGCAATACCCGTAATCAAGGTCACGATCTCCCCGATTTGCTCCGATTGCTGACTGAGATTACGAATATCCGTAGCTAAAATAGTGACCAAATCGTTAATCTCAGACATCATCTCGATTGTTTGATTAATCTCCCCAACACCTTGGGCAGACAAATCGTTGGTTCGACCAGCTAGATCAGTCATGTCTTGTGTGTTGGCACTCAGGCGTTCTATAGCCACCGCAAACCGATTGGCGTGACCAGCTAATTCCTCAATAGCAGCGCTAGTCTCTTGGGCCGTAACCGACATATGCTCAGTAGAAGAACCAGCTACCTCCATGGATTCATTAACAGACAACACTAGGCCACAAAGACCGTCCTTCATAGCATTTAATTCCGTGATCAAAATGCCGATTTCATCCCGATTCTTATACTGAGGGGTCTCCACTGCCAAATTACCAGTGGCAATCTCTTGGCTAAAGCCGACCAAGCCGCGAACAGGTCTTGTAATCCCCGAAGTCACGACGTAAGCAATGACCAAAGCGATTACGTAAGCTGCTGCCAAAAGGACCAGTACCGTTAGGCGGACATCCTGGGCATCTCTTTGTGCTGTTGCATTGAAATCTATGGCCGCGTTCTGAGCCCAAGCTAAAACATTTTGGATTTCCTCTTCGATAATGGCAACCTGTGGCGCACTTTCGTCAACCGCCATTGTGGCCGCTTCCACATAACGCCCTACTCGTTGAAGGCGAATAATCTCATCACGAATTGGTTTCCAATCCATAATTGCTTCTACGGTAGCGTCAAGAATAACCTTGTCACCCAAAAAACGCTCATAAACAAGTTCAAAAGCTTCTAAGACTTCACCTTCTAATGCATCAATTACTGCACCATGACCTTGGATAGTCTCACGGTTGGTGACCCTAATAACTTCTTTCATTTCGCGATCGATGGCAATAATATTGCCCTTAATCGCCAATACCGATGTGCTTACAGTGTAGGGGTGATTGAGTAAGTCTTCAGTTGTAGCTGCCATCTGCCCCAGATTAATATAGGCAACTACAGTCACCGCAGTGCTGAGCAACAATACAAGGAAGAAGCCTAGAGCCAGCTTCCAAGATAACTTCAATCCTCTAAACATCCTATCCCTCTTTTTCCCTCCGTAGAGCGATACTTAGTCCTTCTCGAACTAGTTTGTTTATTTCTTTTAATCTATCTTAATTCCTTCTGGTAAAATACATAAGATCAATTCTATCGCGCTCCGCCTCCTCCACCACCAAAGCCACCACCTCCACCGCCAGAAAAACCGCCACCACTTGCGCCACTGTGTATCATAGTGGTGGAAATAGAACGGTCAATATTAGTAGTCATATGGGACAGGCGGTTAAAACCTCCTCCATGGATGCAGATGTACCAGTTTGTACCCAAATTACCCTGTTCAGCCAAACTGGGAAATGCAAAAGACCACTCCTTGATTACCTTATTGGCAACACCGAGAGTCACAGCATAGGGCAAATAGCTCTCCCAAATGCCCGGCGAGACTGTCCGCGTGTCTTCTACACGTGAAAAGTGCTGTAGATAGCGACGGAAAGCCCTCCATTGAGTATACTCAAGATTACCGGTAGAAGAGCGACGTGTAGCCGCAATTGCCACGGTTATGGTCATAACCACACCCATTACGATACAAGCTGTCCCGGAGAAGAACATCTCCAAAACAAAGGGGACAATTGCTAGCAAGAACAGGGCAAAGGAAGGTATGAAGAACCACAAAACCCGTTTTTTAGAATTAGCGTCAAAAAAGTTGTGCTGTTCTGCCTCTGCTTTAATGGTTTTCGCCCACTCGTCCCAGAACGCCGTAAACTCCTTGCGGTAATCCTTGGCGAAAGTTTGAATATCTTCAAGGGTAACCTCTTCAGCGCCTATCACTGTAAAAAGCAAATCCAGAACTTGCTGTTCGTAGAGACGTAAAGTGGCCTGGTTTTCTGGATCAGGCTCCTTGCGAACAAACTTATAAGTAAATTGCTCTTTCTTAGGCTTACCTTGTAAGTTGGGGGCTTCCTCAATTTTCAGGAAGCCACGTCTGGCTAGATCTAAAAGGGTGGCAGTCAAATCCCTACTTTCTATGTTTTGGCGGTACAGGATGGCCAACTCTGCAGGAGGGTAATCCGCAGGCAATTTCCGATAGTATTTTTCCTGAAAGCCAGGATACGGCTTACCATAATTATTCCAAATGTAACTAATTAAGAGATACGAAAGAGCCACAATAACCATGGCGAAGTAAGGGTCTAGATTTTTCCTGGTCTTTAGGGCCTCCAGTTGTTCCCCCCTCTTGGTTTCTTCCGCCAGGATCTTAGGCAAACCAAGCTGATTAGTGGTTCGACTAGCACCAGGCACTAGACGATTTGGGAAAACAGCGCGCCCTTCAACAAAAGTTCGAGCTGGTAAGCCATTTACTTCCCACTCGATTTCGGTGGGTGAAATAATCTGTACTTGCCCGTGAAGAGGGCCATAACCCCAAGCTCCAACTTCTTCTTGCTTGGCTCCACTGGGTAGGGTTAGAACTATACGAACATGATCCCGTGGTTCCTCCCACTCTTTCCCAACGAATTGATAGTAAAACTCAGCTACATCATCATGTTTGAGGATTACGTTATCTAGAGTGTAACTCAATTGAAACACTCTAGTTTCATCGGTGGCCTCAAAACTCCAATCCACATAAATTTGATTCTTCTTCGTCTGGATAAAATAAGTGCCAGCGGGACCAGGCGAATCCCCCTCAATCCTAGTATAGGGAATACCCTTTTCAGAAACCACTATGTTTTGCAGCTCTACACCTCGACTAGTGTCAAACCATTGAAACATACCCGAATAGGTTCCCACGAACCGAACTGTGTGCTCTTCCGTTACTCGGACCACGCCATCTGCCCCAACCTGCGCTTCCATCTGCAAATCCAAAAGATGATAACTACGGGCCTCAATCGTAAAAGGAATGAGGCACATAACCAATATTAAACCCAGATAGAAATAGCGTTTCATGCTGCTCCCTCCTCGCCATGTTACTTCTACCCCACTTTAGCTGCTCAAGAACATCTCAAAGTTATCACTAAACAGTGCCTCAAGATCTTGAGAAATTTGTTCTTGATTTAAGACCCAGCCTGTAGCTAGCAAATCAGCATATTTTTCCACCAACACCTCACCAATAATGGATTTTGAATGATTCCACTTATAAAGTAAGTGTTCAAGTATCCTGGCATCGGAGTGTTGGGGAATAAAAAACAAGCCGAGGGTTTCCATCCGCATGCTAGTCATTTCCCGCACAATACTAGGGTTATTCAGAAACCACCAACAACCAAAAATCATAAGATTACGGTATTTGCGTGCCGTAATGGCTAGTTCATGCTGGTTTTCTCGAGACAACATAGTGACTAAGAATTTGTTTTCTGGGTAATTAGTGCACAAATACTCGATAACACGCACATCGGCCTTGCCCAAAGAGTCCCCTGCAAGTCTAAGCTCCTTATTTACCTGCCTATTGACCCCAATCATTAACGCTAAGGGTATATTAAGTTCGCGGCACACTGGCAGAACACACTGTTCTGTAATGCGAGTACGTATGGAATCATCGACCAACTTAAAATCAGGGGGTAAAGAGACTGCTAAATAGAGGGCATCCATCTTTTGCACCCAGTCCCTCAAGAACCTCCTGATTTCTCTTAAAGACCTTGACCCTAGACTCACATCAACCTCATAACCTTCTGTTTGCAAGGTCTTGTAGGAATTCTCATAATCCATCAGAAGTGGGTCTATTCTTAAGGCCGCCTTGAAGCGAGGATCCTGATTTCCGGCACCCTCCTGCCAAACCCGTCGTTCTTGGGGATCAAAGGGATCGTTGGTCATAACTACTTGCTTTATTCCGGCAAGTTCGAAGACTGTATCAATCTGTTGCTCCACAGTGCGTGACTGAAAATACTCTCTGTATTCATCCAAGTCCCCTGATTGTACACAAAGACCAAGTTTATTGAGGATGGTCAAGGTACCACGTTGGGCCTCACTAACTGGTGACCGTTCCAGAAATAGGGTTTGCCAAACTAGATCGGCCTGCCGTGTCTTTGGAAGATTAAAAAAATCCCCATAAGCCATTTGACTGTATCTAAAGTACTCTGCTATTAAGTAATGGTAGGTTAATACCTCGTCTATCCCCCACAATAACATCTGTCCGAAATCTGCAGAAAACAAGTGCGTGTGGACGTCCGTAATTTTAACCTGATCCAGCTCACGAGCAAGCACGTTCTTTAATTGTTCGGGGCTCCTAATCATCTGTGCAGCACTCCTCTCCACGAGACTGTAGCCATAAATCGATGCCCTCTGCAGCTCGTTTACCAGCACCCATAGCACTAATCACGGTAGCTGCGCCAGACACCGCATCTCCCCCCGCCCAGACCCCCAGAAGACTAGTGGCTCCATAGTCATCGAAAGCGACGATGTTACCCTTCTCGTTGAGGGCAAGCCCTTCTAGTCTCTTCGTCAATAAAGGATTAGGCCCTTGCCCTACTGCAATAATCACCGTATCTAGTTCTAAAATAAACTCCGAACCAGGTACCACCGTAGGCCGACGTCGGTTACTAGCATCAGGTTCACCCAGTTCCATGGTGGCACATTCCATGGCCCGTACGTAACCCCTTTCGTTGCCAAGGATGCGAATGGGGTTAGCCAAAAGGCGAAATTGTACCCCCTCTTCCTCCGCATGCTCAATCTCCTCAAGCCGGGCAGGCATTTCCTCCCGGGTACGCCGATAGACAATAGTGACCTCTTCTGCCCCCAGCCGAATCGCAACGCGAGCTGCATCCATGGCCACATTGCCCGCGCCAACCACGGCCACTCGGCGACCAACTTTCAAAGGTGTATCATAGTCAGGAAAACGATAGGCCTTCATTAGATTAGCCCTAGAAAGAAATTCATTAGCGCTGTATACCCCGTTTAACGCTTCGCCTGAGATATTAAGAAAATAGGGGAGTCCCGCTCCAGTCCCGATAAAGGCTGCTTGATAACGCCCAGAGTCCAACATTTCCTGTAAATCCACAGAAAGACCAACCACTACATTAGTCATGATGTTTACGCCCAGGGACCGTACGTAATCCACCTCGTAATCAATAATAGCTTCGGGCAACCTAAACTCGGGAATCCCATACCTTAAAACCCCGCCAGTTTCGTGTAATGATTCGAAAATATCCACTGAGTACCCACGTTTAGCGAGTTCAGCTGCACAACTTAAACCTGCCGGTCCAGAACCAACCACTGCGATGCAAGGCGAATCCTCCTTAACTTGAGGACGGTTAACTACCCTCAACTCTGCCTCCCGTGCATAATCTGCCACAAAACGCTCCAACATGCCGATGGCTACCGGCTCACCCCTCTTAGCTAAGACACAGCGCTGTTCACACTGAATCTCCTGAGGACACACCCTGCCACAAACAGCTGGTAGACTATTGCGTTCTTGAATCTTTGCCTGGGCCTGTTCGAACTGCCCCTGAACAACCAGGGCTAAAAATTCAGGAATTAACACCTCAACTGGACACCCGCTAACGCAGGGTCTAGTCTTGCAGTTCAGGCAACGTCGAGCTTCTGCCTTGGCTTGCTCCGGAGTAAGTCCTAGGGTTACCTCATCGAAATTGTAGCGACGTTCCTCAGCTGGTTGTTTAGGCATATCCACCCTGGTAGCTAACTTGAGTGACATTGACAATCTTCACCCCCGTGTTGTGATTCAACTGTGATCCTGCTCTCTTCTTCACGATAAAAGGCCTGTCGTAAAATCAACTCCTCAAAGTCGACCTTATGCCCATCAAAGTCAGGTCCTTCCACACAAGTAAACTTAGTTTCGCCCCCTACCGTTACGCGGCACGCACCACACATCCCAGTACCATCCACCATAATAGCGTTGAGGCTGACAATGGTAGGTATTCCATAATACTCAGTTACCTTGCAGGTGGCCTGCATCATGCGAGCAGGTCCAATGGCAACAGCCTGATCAAACTTCCTGCCTTCTTCCAAAAGCTCGGTGAGGGCATCTGTAACCAGGCCCTTAGCTCCGGAACTACCATCGTCTGTCACATAAATGACTTCGTGGCTCACAGATTCTACTTCTTCACGTAAAATAAAAAGGTCCCTAGTACGAGCTCCCATAATGGTGAGAATCTGTGTACCCTTATCCCGAAATGCCCGCAATAGGGGCAAAGTCGGAGCGACCCCAATTCCGCCGCAGACAGCTACCAATCTTTGTACAGGTTCAATGGGAGTAGCGGTTCCCAGAGGTCCTACCACGTCAAGAAGGACATCGCCAACACTTAGCATACCAATGGCTTTGGTGCTTTTTCCTGCTTCTTGCACCACGAGTGTGATGGTGCCCCGTTTAGGATCGTGGCCTGCAATAGTAAAGGGAACCCTCTCTCCACCGGCATGGACCCTGACCATGACAAAATTTCCTGCCTTAGCCTTGGCCGCAACCAAGGGCGCCTGGACCTGAAGCTTGTGAATACCGGGAGCTAGTAATTCCTTTTCTACAATTGTAAACAATTCGGTCACCCCCCTAACATTAACTATACTTTATATACCCATGAGAGACAACCACATCTTTTCACTCTGATTTCAGAATTATATGGAAGGAAAACAACATTCGGGCAAGAATAATTATCTTCTGACGCTTGCAAAAAATATCACAAAAATGACAGGGGGAACAAGGTTGACTAATTTACGACGACCAAGGAGTATTTTACTAAGCATCTTATTCGTTCTTTGTCTGAGCAATCTATCCTGGGCTGCGGAGGTTCTGTTACGTGATGACTGGCTGGTGATGGAGCAAGAAGGGGTTCCCATTGGCTACGGTAATGATCAATTCTTCCAGACGGCTGATGGCTATTATTACAAGGGGTTTTTTCAAGTTAACATGGATTTTTTGGGGACACCCTTCGTCTACTTGGAGCACATTGATGTCTGGACGGACTCAGAGTTTAGAGTGACCCACGCCCTGCGGGTGAGTGATGCGGATGGAAGCCAAGTCAGGCATGAAGCCTCTTTTTCCTATGGGCAAGAACTAACAGAGGTTAATGTCACCGTCTTGGAAGCTACAGGAAAGCCCTTCAATAGTTACTGGAGCTGGGAAGGGGTGCGCCCCATATACTCCTCTTCTTCGTTAGTGGATAAAATTCTGCGCGACGAGGGTCTAGTCGTAGGAAAGGAGTATGTGTACGATACTTGGGAGTGGGGTGAGGTCGGCTCAACAAAGTTTCAGGTCCGGGAAGAGAGCAATGTAGTTTATAACGGGATAGAGCTACCTGTGTTCATAGTAACGCAAGAAACAGGTGAGGTTATAGTCAAGGCCCACATGAACGAAGCGGGTATCTGCTATATCAACGAGACAGTGGGGTCAGATATCTTCATCAACAAGGTAGAGCAAGACGATATCCCCGAACTACAAGCCATGGCTGCGGACGCATTAATAGTCCCTGCCAACCGCATTGTGGAACATCCCTACCGCACTACTTTTAGTCTAGTCACTGTAGACTGGAGAGATGTACCTATGGCAGACTTTGTTTGGGAAGACAATCGCCAATGCATCGCCAAAATTCACGATGATTTCTCCATTCAACTGGCAATCACTCGGGATCTTAGAGATTTTTTCGGGAGAATTCAGTTGCCTGTAGATGATCCACAATTCGCCTCCTACTTAACCGACACAGATTACATCACGCCCTCCTCGCCTGTAGTACAAAGCTTGGTTGCGGAAATTCTAGATGGTGAAACAGACGCTTGGGAGGCCACGAAGCTGATTTTGGATTGGATCTTCCACAACATTACCTCCAAAATGGTGGTCCGTACCCTCACTACCGATGAGATTCTGACTGCTCGAGAAGGTAAGTGTGCCGAGTACGCCACACTATTTGCGGCCATGGCTAGGGCAGCGGGCTTACCCACCCGCATTGCACTTGGCGAACGCTATCAGGGCAACATTTGGGTCGGACATCTCTGGAACGAAGTGTGGTTAGGAGAATGGATCAGTGTAGATCCTTCCCATAATCAAATATCTCCCGATGTACTACTAGTTAAATTCATAGATAGCGACACCATAATGGGTACTCAAGGAGTACGTCGCGGCCTAGTCAATAAACTCAACATCACTATCGATGAGGTGCAGTCAGACAAAATTGAAGGCGCTCCAGTTTTACAGACTGGATTGGTGGGTCAACGATATAGTAATGCCGAATACTCTTGTGAGATTACTATGCCACCAGGATGGCTGGGGATGGAAGCTGAAGATCAAGGTTTCCCCATGCTTGTTATGTACGACCCGAATTACCCTGACTTTTCCGCCGTTCTGCTCATGCTGAGTGTACCTCCTGGCATCAAGGCAGAACAGCTCATGGCCAGCCGCATTGTGGCTTTACCCAACGTCCTGCCCAATTTTGTGCTACAAGATCAAGAAACAGGGATAATCAACGGAGAGGCTACTAGCATAGCCTCATGGACGTTCAACGATGAACCCCTCTTCGTGCAAGAAAACCAGATTCTGGTCAAAGAAGATGTGGCCTACCTCTTTGTCTTTACAGGTCCCCACGAGACTTGGCTTGAACACAAGGAGACCACTCAAGAAATAGTGGATAGTTTTG
>DGYW01000048.1:43193-48119 GCA_002396805.1 Firmicutes bacterium UBA4996
CCGCGCACAAAGTATTTCTGCAAAGAGAAAAATACTACTAATGGTACAATCATCGATACAAAGGCAGCGGCGGTAAGTACATGCCAGTC
Source organism: Firmicutes bacterium UBA4996 (assembly GCA_002396805.1). GTDB lineage: Bacteria > Bacillota > Limnochordia > Darwinibacteriales > Darwinibacteriaceae > UBA4996. The sequence goes on from DGYW01000048.1 coordinate 43,283, forward strand.
CTGGCCATGGGATCCTACCAAACTGGACAGTCGCATGGTTAAGGGAGCTACTGACTCGTGGCCACCAAGATAGATGAGAGCAACTAGGAGATCGTTCCAAACAAAAAGAAATTGGAAGATCACTAAGGATGCCAAGGCGGGAATTGACAGAGGTAGAGCTAAACGCACAAAGGTGGTCCAGGTACTCGCTCCATCGATATGGGCTGCCTCAAACAGGTCGTTCGGTAGCGACTGAAAGAAGCTATGCAACATAAAGATGGCAAAGGGCAAGCCGTATCCACTGTGTACCAGCCACAGCCCCACGAACGTTCCCGAAAGACTCAGCTTATTATATAGTTTTAGAACTGGCACAAAGGTCATTTGAGTTGGTACTACTAGCATCATTACGATCAATGCATAGAAAAATCCCTGACCACCAAAATGCAGTTTAGATAGACCAAAGGCCGCTAAGGCTGCCAAAAACACCGGAATAAGGGTTCCGCCAATAGTAATGATAAAGCTATTGCGAAACGCCGTTAACATGCCACCTGTCCCTAAGACGTTGCGATAGTTCTCAATAGTAAACTGAGTAAATTTGAGTGGACTCGAAAAAACTGTCCACCACCCAGAATAAGCCACATCACTAGCAGGACGAAAGGAGGTAATCAATAAGCCTAAGGTGGGCACAATCCAAATTAGCATGGCCAGAATAACAACTAGGTTGACCACCACTAGGGGTAATCTACGTTTAAGCTTCAACCAGTTCATCTCTGGGCCTCCCCCTTCAGCTTCTGCCGAATATTGAAGTACATAATCGGAATAATCATCAAAAAGAGCACAACCGCAATGGCGCTAGCCCGACCGGTGTTGGCGAACTGAAACATTTCCTTAAACATTCGGTTGGCAATCACTTCGGTTCCAAAGTTTCCGTTAGTCATCACGTAGATGATATCGAAGATCTTGAGAACATTAACTAGCATAGTCGTGATCACAACCGACAAAGCCGGCTTCATTTCTGGAATAATAACATGCCAGAAAAGTTGCAGTTCATTGGCGCCATCTACTTGGCCTGCTTCTAAGAGTTCACGGGGAATCCCCTTATACGCAGCAGACAGAATGACCATACAGTAACCGGTCCAGATCCACAAGCCCACCACGATTAAGGCAAAGTTATTTAAAGGCGCCTGCAATAACCATCCTTTCGGTTCAAAGCCAAAGATAACTAAAATTTGATTTAAAAGTCCAATTTGTTCCGCGCCAGGGGGCTTATAACTGTACATAAACTTCCAAACTACACCTGCACCAACAAAGGAGATGGCCATCGGCATGAAAATTATGGATTTCGCCATACTCTCATACTTCACCCGATCCACCAATATGGCAAAAAGCAGACCTAAACCCACTGTACCAACTGTGAAGAACACCAGCCAGAGTAGATTGTTCTTGAAAGCCCGTAGCATAACCTGAGATGTAAAAACATATCTGTAGTTGTCCAAACCAACAAAATTAACCGATCTCCGGTCTAAAAAGCTCAAGCGAATGGTCTGCAGGGCAGGATAGAACTGATAAACCAAGAGAAACAAAATGGCCGGCCCCACATAGAACACAGGAGTGAGAAACCCCGTTTTCTTCTTCACAACAATCCTCCTCGCCTTATCTAGGGGACAAGGGCCCGCTCCGCACGGAAGCCGGCCCCTATTTCTTCAGTAAAGGCTAGTAGCTATCTACCGCCGCTGCATCGATAAATTCCAAGACATCATCTAGGCCTTCACCACCAACATACATGAGGGTGCCTTCCCAAAATGCCCCAGAGCCAACTGCCGCTGGCATAGAGTCAGATCCGTCGAACCTAAAGACATCAGCTTCGTTTAGTACACGAGCCATTTCCCTAGTCAAGTCGTCGGGATAAACCGCTGGATTAATCTTGTTATTGGTACCCAACTTGCCTAGCTCGCTTACCCAGATCTCTTGAGCTTCTGCACTAGCGAGGAAGTTCATGAAAGCAGTAGCTTCTGGAGTAGTCGTGAATTGAGCAACCATGTCGCCACCACCTAACATGGGATTGCCATGCTCAGGCTTAATCATGGGGAAGGCAAAGAAATCTACGTCTTCACCGATTTTCACATTTGGATTAGCATCTTGGATAAAGCTAGTAATAAAACTGGCTTGGCGATGCATCATGGCCCGTGGTGGATCCGTAAAGAGCTCAGCTACAGAATCACCAAAGTTGGTGGATAACACTGTAACTGGGCCGCCATAAACATAGTCACTATTGGTGACAATTTTACCAAATACCTCAAAGGCTTCTTTAATGCGGGGATCGGTCCAAGGAATCTCATGGTCAACCCATTGGTCATACACGTCTGGACCAGCTGTACGCAGCATAATGTCTTCAATCCAGTCTGTAGCAGGCCAACCACTAGCGGCTCCAGATTCTAGACCAATGGCCCAGGGAGTGTCTCCATTAGCGACCATTTTATCCATGAGTTCTTCCATTTCTGCCCAAGTTGTAGGAACTTCGTAACCCTTGGCAGCAAATTGATCCGGACGGTACCAAACTAGGCTCTTGATGTCCGCAGAGAACATCAGGGCATAAAGTCCGTCTCTGTAAGTACCTAATTCAATCCAAGATTTGTTTACATCGGCCTTAAGCGTATCTAGATCGAGCACAGTGTTTAGATCAACAAGCGCGCCTTGATCTGCATATTCCTTCATGGCACCAGGACCAGGGATGGCTGCCACATCGGGAGGATTACCCGCGGCCAAACGAGTCTGCAGTAAGGTTGGTAAATCTCTAGTACCTTCAAACTGGACGTTGATTCCGGTTTTAGTAGTAAAAGCGACCATAACCTTCTTAAAAGCTTCCAATTCTTGACCGCCCCAAACCCCCATCATGGTCACAACGCGATCTTGAGCTAGGGCTGCGAGAGAAAACGAGAACACCAGCAGAATACTCAATGCTACTACTAACTTCCTTTGCACTTGTGAAACCTCCTTAGCTTTTTTAGAAAATGTAACCGGTTGCATTGTTGCCCAAACAAAGAACCGATATGTAAAGTATTAGATGTCCAAGAGGAGAAATCCTCCTTTCTTTTTTCTTTTCCTTAATTTTTCTAGCCAATTATTATCGCCAAAAAGATTAGCCCCACCACCACAGAACCACAGGAACCACAACAAAAGTAAGCAGAGTGGGGACTACCACTCCAAGGGTGGCTAACTCTTCATCAGCATCGTAGTTGACGGCTACCAAGGCGGTGGTGACCAAAGGTGGCATTGCAAGCATTAGCATTAAGATGCTCTGCAGATCTCTAGGCAAATCTACTAGAGACAGCAAAATAACTCCAACTAAAGGACTTAACAACAACCGATGGGCCATCACTCCCCACACTTCCCTCCGCCAACGGAGCGAAGTTTTCCCTAGATAGGCAGCTAAAGCACCAATAATGAGCATGGCTAAACCGATTGTAACATTGCCAACTATCTCCAGCCCCCCCAACAAGAATTGGGGTAACTTTATGCCGCCCAAACCTACGACCAGACCTAAGATTAAGGAAAGCATGTTAAGGTTAAGCAAGCGTTTTAGATTGAAACGAGGCCCAGGCCGAAAGTGGGAGACCCCATAACTCCAATAAAAGAGCCCGGCACCTAATTCAAACAAGAAGGCATAAACTAAATACTGGGGCCCATATAGGGCCAGAATGATGGGCACTGGAAGAAAAATGTTATTCCCATTGGTACAAAGAATCTGGTAGGTACCAAAGGTCTTTCCCTTTAGACCCAAACGCCGAGCGCTGTAATGCGCAGTGAAAGCTAAAATAATAGAGGTTCCTAATCCGACTAACGGGAATATCCAACCCCTTTGCAGTGCTCCCCAATCTACGTTCTTATAGACCGAAGTAAACAGCATGGCTGGAAAGGTGACCCGTACGACTAATCGGCTTAATTTACGACTAAAATCCAGGTCCATCAATCCCAGGAAGTAGAGTGTTCCCCCTAGGACAATAAGAAGAATTAGCATAATGAAAGGTTCAAAAATTTGTAGCACAAATGTCACCCCCCTAAATCGTAATCTATGTTCCCCTCTTGCCCGCCTTTTCCTGCACCCAAGTTTTCCAAACGATCAGTCTCTGCGGCAGGTATTTACCTGACCTTACTAGAATTCTAAGATCACCTATGAAAATGGAGGAGCGATTTCATGTCTAAGTATGAACGGCTAATAATCTACCCCCTGCTATTTTTGGCCCTTTTTTGTGCCTTGACCGGTGTTAATGTAGTCAACGCCACCCAGCAAATCTGGGATAAACTAGTTGCCAAAGAATTTGTGGTGGTTAACGATGAGGGTAACAAAGTCGCGTCGCTCAGGTACGATGACAAGAAAGAAAACGTAAGTTTAGAACTCTTTAATAACGAGGGTGTACGAGTGGTCTCACTACTAGCCTACGATGATGGTGGAGCAATTGGCGTTTTTAATCACGAAGGACATCTCACGGTAGCTTTGCAAAACGAAGCTGAGGCCGGTGGTGTTTTCCTGTACAATGGAACCAGCAAAGAAACCAAATTAGTAGGCCTACGGTCCGGCCTATACGGAGGGGTCTTAGAGATTAACAACGCTCGTGGCCTACCTACTGGAATTATGGGGAACAATGCGCAGAACAATGGCTATCTAGGCCTCTTCAAGGGTGAACTCCTGGGCTTCTTGACTCCGCAAATCATGCTAAATGTGGGTCCCAGCGGAGCCACCATTGAAACAGCAAAGTAAATCGAAAGGATGGATGTAAATATGAAGCGATTTGTGTATCTATTACTCACACTGAGCCTTGTCCTATCTTTTCATTTTGTGACTCTAGCCGCATCTAAG
>DGYW01000060.1:0-1098 GCA_002396805.1 Firmicutes bacterium UBA4996
CACAGTGTTCGTTCCTTCCTAATCCAACTTATTAAGACCCAAACTTAAATCCAACTCTTGAGCCAACAATCCAGTTAGAATGATTGACTGAGTCCAACCACTCTCGATACAATATGGTCCCCAACCTGTATCTCCCAGGTTTCCATAGTACTCTTGAGCATTAAGATCAAAGGCTCGCATCCAAGCTCCATTGAATGATGGATAGCTACTGGTAATTTGGGTTTTCTGCATAAAGGCACTTAGTTCATTGTAAAACTGCAATATGTGTGGGTCTTTTGTAGCTTGCCAGCCTTCCCATAGATGCAGAAGTAAGAAGTTGTTTGTGTACAACAGATCGGCGATTCCTTCACCGTCGTGAATAAACACACCAGTATCTTCGGCCCCAAAACGCTCAGGGTCCGGATTATCTGCCTCTGCAATGGCCCCAAATTTCATCTGATGTTTTTGGAGTTCTGTAATTGTCCAGTAAAACTCTTCTTCCCATACTGCCTTATCTTCAACCACTTGCAAAATCAAAGCTAGAGGAAACAGATACCTAGATAAGGCAGCTGTGCGAGAATACATCCACTTCCAGTGCTCTTTGTTCTCCCTCAAAGTGGTCATCCCCTGTATAGCCGTATCTAAAAAGTCCTTGTTCTTACTCACCAGATAGGCTTGGAAGAACGTCACATGGGCGATGCTCTCAAAGTGAGGATTGAAACTAACCTCAACTTGGGTTAAGTAGTTAGGCTCATTTTGCAAACGTCCGCGGATTAACTGTTCTGCTCTTAAGCCGTTACTAGACTGGGTACGGAGTAGGGCTTCAGCAGTAAGTAAACCTCTCCGCACGTAGTCCTCGTTACCCGTTTGTCGACCTATGAACAAGAACACAGTGGCAATCCAAGAATTGTCATCAGTAAAAATCTGATGGGGATATCGGCCTGGATAATCAAACCACTTCCAAAAACCATACGAACAAGAAGCCTCATCTTCGTCCTGGAACCCTTCATCAATAATGAAATTCAGAAGGTTTAGACTGCGGTTTGTCCAGGCCTCATCACCAGTGTATACACCGTACAAGTAAAAAGCTAAGGCAGCCTGCACATGGCAATCCGGTCG
>DGYW01000060.1:1277-1403 GCA_002396805.1 Firmicutes bacterium UBA4996
AAGTCCTTCGTTAAGCCTCCATGGTGGGAGTGAATGTTCTCATGAATCCCCAGTTCTCCATTTTCTTGAGGCAAAATACCAGAATCTAAAAACCACTGGAAACCCTTCTTCAAAACTTCCGGAAGT
>DGYW01000060.1:1665-3905 GCA_002396805.1 Firmicutes bacterium UBA4996
AACCCTTGTACTAAAGTGGTCCAGCTCCCATAGGGGCGGTACATCCACTGCTCAAAACTAGACAAAAGAGGAATAGCCGAATAATAAACTACTCCCAGTCCCAACTCTCTACGCACTAATGTGGGAACTCCACCTTGCTCCTTGGAAAAGTGAGTCTCACGGAACTCACCCTTTTTTAAAAGACATCTAGAATCAACTGAGAACCCAGGAACAAACTGACCGTTCCACTGCAATAATCTCCCTTGCTCTAAACCTGCTAGGGAATCAGTAATCCTGAGCTTTTTTAAGTACTCTTGAGCTAGGGCAAAATCTTGTTTAAAGCCAAACAATCTAGAAGAAGTATATTCGGACGTATCAAGCATCTCACCATATAAAAGGCCACCGCGCTCCACAAAAGTCCAAAGTGGAGCTAACAAACGACGGGGAATCCAAGGCAAAGAATTGCCCCAGCTCCCATGACCGACTAGCAAAATTACCTCATATTGTTCTAGAGCGTCTTCAGATATCTTCTCGATAATCTCTACATGGCAATTGTTAGAAATAACAATCCAATCCCGAGAATCCTTTGTTAGTTTTTGCCTAATCTTATCCTCAAAGACAAAAACACCTATCCGTCCTGGATAGTGGGTTTTTAGACTGGATGAATTCTTGGCCACGAACGCTGCACTCCTTCCTTGTCGAGAAAGCGTTGAAATTCTTCTAAATGCACAGGATTGTCATAAACAGCATGCGGAGCAACTGACTCTGCCAAACAGAATTTCATTAACAAGCCAGCTACCTCCCCGATATTCCACTCTACTGGATGCAATCGATAGCAACCATTTGTTATATGGGTGACCCCAATGTTTTTGCAAGCCGGAATAAGGTTTTTCACCCGAATAGGCAAAAAAGCACCTAAGGGTATTTCAAAGGGAACGGAAGAGAAATCTACATAATGCCGCAATCCTGTGGTTGGATGGAGGTCAACGCGGTAACTACCAATTCCCACACTATCATGAAACCGTACCGGTTCACCTTGCCGCTCTTCGGTGCTTACATGTTCTTCACGAATGGTAAATAGGGCACGAATTCTTCTAGATTCCCGAATATATGGTGCCTTGGCCAGACCATCCTCCGTATCAAAAACATCCTTGCGCAGACGCAAGCCGGGATACCCTACCCCACCATCTGGTCGGGGTGCTGCAGTTTGCATCCAATATAGAAGGGACAGACTCAACTGCTTGGCACCATAGATGTGCCGTTCCCGTTCTTCTGGAGTAACATCAATAATTGACCCTAGCCAATAATCGTTTTGAGGCCAGTTTACCACAGTTAGATCACTCTCATAAAGACCGGGTACAAACTGGGTTTTGTCGATCAAGCGACGATAGGTCCACAAGTTAAATGGGTTACTGCCAGGGAAAAAATCATAGACAAGAGGTTCGAGGGTATGGGGAACCACCCCAGACCAGCTCAGTTGCTTATCTGGCCAAAAAGGGGCTTGATACTCTCGCCAAAAGTCATACTGTTCAGGTTTAGGTATGGTATGATCTTCGCCTGGAATATGGTCCATGGCAAAACAATAGGTAAAGGCTTGTATGTCAGTGGGATCACTAGGACCTGGAGCTGCATGTTTTTCTCCTGTCTCAGCTCGTGACTCCCTCCCGATCGTATACTCTACACCTGCCAAAGGTAGCAGGGCACCATCGTCAGTAGCATCAACAAAATAAGGGGCGGTCAATTCCAGTTTCTGTCCAGATTTAGTGATCACCTGTACCGCGTCAATTTTATCGCCAGTTGTTGCAACTTCTAGCACTTCGGTATTAAGCAGCAGTTTTAGCCTTCCTGCATGCAGATAAGGTGCTAATCTGTGCTCTAAGACAGCTAGAGCCACTTTGGGCTCATGGGCCAGCTTGCTTACTAAAGCGTTTCCTGGATTAAAACTCTCTTGTGGAGGCGCTGCCAGTGGATAAAAGGACGAGTAAAAATTGCGGACATCCTGGCGAAAGCGGCGGTAACGCCTAGTACAACCAAACATTTCAATCCAAGGATGCTCATCGGGTGGTACCCCTTGACTAGTAAGTTGACCACCAATCCAGTCAGTCTCTTCCGTGAGAATTACCCGCAATCCATTTTCGAGGGCTGACATGGCTGCTGCACACCCGCCTAAACTCCCCCCTATAATCACGACATCAGCTGTAATTTCCTTCATATCCTTGTCCCTTTCTAACTCGGAGCTCGTGGCTTCGTCTTGCCTGATC
>DGYW01000060.1:4161-5517 GCA_002396805.1 Firmicutes bacterium UBA4996
AGACATCCATATCAATGATCCAATATTGGTCCTAAACGTCGATAGAAAAGGCGTTATGGTGATTTAATTTCCCTTTTTACATTCCCAACATTATTCCAACGTGTTGAAGTGCTACGGATCACTTATTTCTATTTCTGGAAATAAATTACCAAAACAAGAAGGTGTTTGGGAATTTTTAGCGAAGATTTATTACAGACTATTAAAAGACATCGAAACCTTGAGGAGGTGAACTGGTTTCTGAGGTTTATCGGTGGATGTTTAAAAGTGCTGTTTGTCACAAGACTCTTAAGGAGGTAAAATCATGTTCAAGAAGCTTACGACCATTTTGACTGTGCTTGCCCTGCTTGGCTTCGCTTCAATTACTGCATTGGCAGATACGGGGGGATTAACTCTTCCTATCAGCGAAAAACCGTTGACTCTAAAAATGTGGGCGCAACGTCTAGGCTCCTATAGAGGTAACGATTATAACGACAAAGCTTCTTTCCAAGAAATGCAAAAGAGAACCAATGTAAAGATCGACTTCGAAGTCAGTACAGGAACTGGCTATGAGGAGCAGTTTAATCTAATGATGGCTTCTCGCGACCTGCCGGACCTAATTCTCTATTCCACTTGGGATAAACAAGCGGCAATTTACGGAAATCAAGGAGCACTTCTTCCACTTGAGGACCTCATCGCCGAACATGCTCCGAATTTCAGTAGAATTCTAGCCGAATACCCTGAGCTGCGCGGCCAAATTACCGCAGCGGACGGCCACATTTACTATCTGCCTAACCTAGCTCTAGAAGGACAATTGCTGGTGCAAATGTATCCACAAATCCGTTTTGACTGGTTAGAGAAGCTCGGCTTAGATGAGCCTGAAACAACTGATGAGTGGTACCAAGTGCTCAAGGCTTTTAAAGAAATGGACGCAAATGGTAACGGACTTAATGATGAGGTTCCCTATGTGCCAATTAACATCAGTAACCTCATGATGATGTTTGCTCCCGCCTGGGGCTTCAACTACCAAGGTGCCCAAACTGGTTTCTTCATTGACAACGGTGTAGTAAAATACTCTCCCTATGAGGATCGTTATGTGGAGTTGTTAGAATATCTAAATCGTCTATATGCAGAAGGCCTAATGGACCCGACCTATGCTAGCGGTGATTACTCAACTAACTACGCCAACCTTAGAGAAAAAGTAACCAATGACATTGCTGGTGTTTGGGTGGGCTGGGCTGGTTCTTTCATGAACACCTTCCGTTCCTTAAAGGAAGATGACCCGAATTTCCGCATAGGACCCATTTCTCCACCTAAAGGACCTCACGGTGACCAATGGCATATTTCCGCTCGCTGGCAATCTAGTGGTATCGGCATCGC
>DGYW01000060.1:5757-8024 GCA_002396805.1 Firmicutes bacterium UBA4996
GAGGGTATCTTGCTAAACAACTTTGGAGTTGAAGGCGTTTCTTATGACATGGTTGATGGATACCCAACTTTCAAACCACATGTGTTCAAGAACCCTGATGGCTTATCTCCTGAAGAATCTCTCATGCAATACGTACCCGGTGGAGGTAGTTGGGCAACAGTATCCGATGGTCGCTACCTAGAGCAATACAACCCTCCGGAGCCAGCCGGTTATACCGTGACCGAAAGGGTTGCACCTTATGTAGATATGAGTCGAATGCTTCCGCCTGTCCAATTCACACAGGAAGAGCAGCGTACTCTAACTCCTATTATGATGGACTTGACTACCTTTGTTGAAGAGAATGTCAACAACTTCATCTTGGGTCGCAAACCACTTAGCGAATTTCCAAAGTTCCAACAAGACTTGAAAAAAATGCAGGTGGAAAAGGTCATTTCCATTTATCAAGACGCGTATGACCGTTTTATGTCTTACTAATGTTGCTTGGCTTGCACCCTCAGCGGGTGCAAGCCCCCTTTTCAGGAGCGAGGTATTTTATGAGAATCGTAAAAGAGATCCGAAAGAACTTTTTACTCTATGTGATGTTAGTTCCTGTCCTTGTCTACTTTTATTTGTTTCATTATCGTCCCATGTGGGGTATCCAAATCGCCTTCAAGGATTTCAATGTTTTTAAAGGGGTAGCAGAAAGTCCTTGGGTAGGCTTAATGTATTTCAAGCAATTTTTCCAAAGCTATTATTTTGGTCGCTTACTCAGCAATACAATCTTACTCAGTATCTACAACCTAGTTTTCACCTTTATAGCACCAATTATCTTAGCTTTGCAACTAAATGCGGTGCGTAATAAATATGCCCGTTCAACTCTCCAGACTATTAGCTACCTTCCTCACTTCATCTCCTTAGTGGTAATCGCAGGGATGATTTTAGTCTTTTTAGAACCAACAGGCATTGTCAATCGGCTCTTATTACATCTAGGAATCATTGAGAACCCGATTATTTTCATGATGGAACCAGAATGGTATCGAACCGTTTATGTAGCATCTGGGGTTTGGCAAACGGTTGGATGGAATTCTATTGTCTATTTAGCTGCCTTAGCAGGTATAGACCCACAGCTATACGAGGCTGCCGTGATTGATGGGGCAGGTCGCTTTAAAAAGTTGCTCTATATTACCCTACCTAGTCTGCTGCCCACAATAGTGATCTTGTTCTTGCTTAATGTAGGTCGGTTGTTTAGCATTGGGGCCGAAAAAACCATTTTGCTATATAATCCCGTTCTTTACGAGACTGCTGATATCATTTCATCCTTCGTCTATCGGCGTGGTATTCTACAAGCAGACTACAGTTTCTCAGCGGCTGTGGGCTTATTCAATTCCCTGATTAACTTTGCTTTGCTTTTATCCTTTAATCGGTTAAGCAGACGCTACACTGAGACGAGTTTATGGTAGGGAGGGAATCTTAATGATAGAAAAAAGAAGCGTTGGTGAGGTCATCTTTGATGCATTCAACGTAATACTCTTGATTATCCTAGCATTTCTGTTTTTGTATCCCTTGTGGTATGTCTTGGTCGCTTCTTTAAGTAGCGGACAAGCAATTGCTAGGGGCCAAGTGAATTTTTGGCCAGTAGGTTTTAATTTAGATGCCTATCTAAAAGTTTTCGCCAATCCGGAAATTTGGACTGCCTACCTCAATACAATTTTCTATGTTGTGGCGGGTACTGTGATTAATCTTGTGCTGACTACCTTGGGGGCCTACCCCCTATCGCGCCAAGATCTCTACGGACGCGCGCTGTTTATGGGAATCATTGTTTTCACCATGTTCTTTTCTGGTGGTTTGATTCCCATCTATCTCAATATTAGGGACTTGGGGCTCTACAATACCCGCTGGGCCTTGCTTCTTCCACCAGGAATTAGCGCCTTTAACCTGATTGTAATGCGAACTTTTTTCCAAACAATTCCAGATAGCTTAATAGAATCCGCTAAGATTGATGGCGCAAATGAATTTAAGATCCTCGCCCGTATCGTTCTGCCTTTGTCGAAACCAGTTATCGCTGTGATGATTTTGTTCTATGCAGTGGCTCATTGGAATAGTTGGTTTAATGCCTTGATCTTTCTGCGGGATCGAACTCTGTTCCCCTTACAACTGCTACTGCGAGAAATCTTAATTCAAGCTTCTGCTGCTGAAATGGCAACAGGGGTGTCGACTAGAGAAATTACTACTGTGAGTGATGCCATTAAATACGCGACGATTATTGTCTCAACACTTCCAGTTTTGGT
>DGYW01000024.1 GCA_002396805.1 Firmicutes bacterium UBA4996
CTATTCGGATTCTCGTCCCAAGACAAGACTCGATAGGAGAATGTGAGGATGAAAGACAAAGCAAGTGGTCTCTATTGCTGGGGTCCGTTTGGTGCTTTGTTTCTTTGAAAAGGTAAAATCATGTACATTTTGCAGGTGTTTTTGTACTAGAGGCGTAAATAATTAAATAAATGTCACGCAATAGCTAATCCGAGCCGTTAGAAAGGAGGAACTCCATGAGAAAAAAGGCTACGATTGTGCTCCTTCTGGCCCTAATCAGTGCCGCTCCTGTTTATGCATGTACTAGTTTTGCAGTCTACAGCAAAGACGGTCCCATTTTCGGAATGAACTGGGATCTACCGACTCGCACCGAGACGAATTATAGTTCAATAGGTTATTTTGAAGATCTTAATCCGAAAATTATGATAACATCCCGTCCGGGAGTAAAAACCTTTGGTCTCGGCTCGAATGCCTTTAGCATAAATCCTTTTTATAACGAGTTTGGCGTATTTGGAGCTGCCCAGGCCATCTATCCTCCGGTTTTTGTGCCCCACCTTACCGATGCGATTATGAGTCTTGGCTTAGTTATGCTTGCGGGTATCCATGCAAGAAGTGCCCAGGATATGGTAAATCAGTCACAAGACGCCAAGCTTTTTTATCTTTCGCCCGCAGGAGAAATGGAGATTATTAGCCATTGGCTTTTCGCCGATACCAGGGGAGAAGCGGTCATTATTGAGCCAGGTGTGGAAGAAAACTACTTCCTCCACATGTCTGAGGAAAAGTATATAGTTATGGCCAACTTTTTGAATCATAAATTGGACTCAGCTCCACGGATTATTGTCTCACTTGATTTTGATCGACGCTACCGAATCGTTGATCAAATGATTAGCCCGTCTGTAAGTAACTTTAGTCTAGATCATGCTCTTGCAACGTTAGAAGCGGCTAAGCAAAGCATCACCAAGTTCTCTTTTGTAGTGGTTTCTGAAGAAGAAAATGTTTACATGGCGGTGCTTGGGGACTTCTTCCGAATTTGGCGGATAGATCTTGCGGAAAAAACAATCACCACTTTTAAGGGGTTCACCGAAAATCGGATTGAATCTTTGGGTGAGGTTGGACTTAGCTTAGAAGAGCTTTTGGAGTGGAAATAATTGAGAATCATGATGAAAGGGAGGGCAAGGAATGGAAAAACGATTGCTCTTAGTATTTATTCTCATCTTAGTCAGCATAACTCCAGTTACCGCCAGTACTAGTTATGCAGTTTATTTTCGAGAACCGATTTATGGTTTAAATTTGGACTGGGATGATTCGTTAGACGTGCGCCTTGAACTGCAGGAACTTTTTGGTACCATCGTCTTCGCTATATCGGTTGAACGCGATAATGCTTATGGTTTGGTTGCAGTCTTCACAAATCGGGGGCAGTTCGTAAGCTTTCAACTTCAATACCCCGCCAGCGAAAAAGTACATATTAGTCATATTCAAGACAAGGCCCTAAATGAAATTGTCGCGGCAGAATTAATCATGGCCCATATGATGGGCTTTGGCTTAGATGCGGTCTTAACCCAGTTAGAAGAACTAAGACTGGTCCATTTTGGTGGATTTACTCTTCATCATCTTTTTGCTGATCAAGCGGGTAACGCGGCCATCATTGAGGTGGGTGAAGAGGAAAATGAGATCATCTTCAGTGAAGAACAGTTTATAGTGATGACCAACTTTAAAAACTCTGATTTTCGTGACGTTCCCTATTATCAGGTAACAGGTGAAGGGGCGGATCGATATATCAAAGCCCATGAACTGATTCAAGCACACCGGAGTAACTTTGACTGTGATGCCGCTTTTGAGGTACTTAAGGCAACGACGCAAGAGAGCACTGTAAGTTCGTTAGTCTTTATACCGAAAGAAAACAGTGTTTATTTTACCCTCTTTGGGGATTTTGATAAGGTCTGGAAGGTCTCTCTTGACGAAAAAACTTTAGAAACATATCGGGGATTTGCTGAGCACAAAAAATCCCCCATTACTCAGGTGGGGCTCTTTGGTTCAGATTTAGTGAAGGGGGTATTTTAGTGACAGACAACCGTAATCCTTTATCCTGGGGACAGCACCCATCGGCTTCAAAAACGTACAGAAACCTTATTCTGGTCGCCTGGTTCTGTACACTGATATCATTCTTGCGCGTCCCCTTCGTCGGAGTCATTGCGTTTTATGTTAGTTTGGTGTATGGCGTAGTTCTAATTCGTTCCAAGGGGAAAGCGGCTAAAATCAATGGGTGGGTTATCACTCTATTATTCGCACTTAGGTTTATCTTGCTTATACTCGTTAGTTATCGGATCATTTAGGTCTCATTTTCAAGAAGAGAGGGACAAGTTATGGAAAATGGGGTTAATTTATATCACAACGCCGCGTTCTTGTATGATTTCGATAACAGGGATATTGTACAAGCGGACATACCATTTTATTTGGACTACGCCGCAAAATACCCTGGTTATATTTTGGAGTTGGCCTGTGGTACCGGGCGTGTTTCCATCGCCTTGGCGCAAAATGGCCATAAAATCTTCGGTCTGGATCTATCGGATAGCATGCTTGAGCAATTTAGTGCAAAGTTGATGAGCCAGCCAAAGACTGTTCAGGATAACATTTGGATCGAAAAGCACGACATGTCCAGTTTCCAACTAGATCGAGAGTTTTCCTTAATTATAATCCCTTTTAGGAGCTTTCAGTGTCTCACCACAGAAGAAACGCAAAGAAGTTGTCTCAAATGCGTTCATGAACACTTAAGAGACGACGGGGTTTTTATTATTAACACCTTTCGCCCTTATAAAAAACTAGATGAAACTTGGGTTTATCCAGAGGCGGTTCAATGGGAAACAGTAGATGAGAAAACCGGAAATAAAATCGTAAAAAAGCATAGAGGACCAAGAATTGATGTCGCTAATCAAATTATTTATCCGGAGATGATTTATCAGATCACCGAACCAGAGGGACAGGTATTTGAAACTAGGGACCCCCTTGAGCTAAAGTACTATTACTATGATCAGCTCAAAGATCTGTTGGAATCATCAGGCTTCGAAATCAAGGAAGAGTTTGGATATTATGATAAGAGAAGCATTGACGATGGTGGAGAGTTCATTTTTGTCTGTGGTAAAAAACAATAATCATTGTAATGATTGGGAGGTGATTTTCATGAAAAAAGAAGTAAATGGCACATTAACTATCGCTGGTATTGTTGCCTTGCTCTTCTAGTTCCGGTACCGCCAGTTAGGGCCCAACTGCTTCCGGAGATTCAAGATATCATCGCCCTAAATCGACTAAGGCTTGATGATGAATGGGATGTGGAGGAGCAAAGGGCTAAGTTTGCACAGTTGTTGTACAACTTCGACTGGAAGCCCATTTGGAGGATGGATAATGTGGTAATCATTGGGTCTAATACCTATGGGCTTCTTTAACTAATCGAACTACGTCTGCCCTGCCAAACTCGCTTTTACCAATATCTTTTGGTGTCTCTTTGAGGTTATCATTAGATCTAGTTGATCGCGAAGGTGTGGGCTTGTTACCAGATTTATGGGTGCATCCCGATGAAGCTTCGGATTTAGCGGTCAAGTTTATTAATAATTATGTGAGGGACGAAAAATAGGGAGGGTGTAGCCTTGAAATCAACTTTGACTAAACTGTTGGCAGTAGTATGTTTAGTGCTTTTTTGGGGAGGGAGCAGTATGGTGGAGGCCGTAAACTCGTCAACGCAGCGGGAGGTTCGCGATTTAGAAGGCATTAGGATGATTGCGGTTGAAGTGTCGTCCAGTCGTGTTGATGTAATTCCTACAGACAATGAACAACTCAAAGTGGAGTATTTCGAGGATACTGGCAATGACAATAGAAAACCTTGGGAACTAGTAGTTCGAGAAGCGGGTAGCGCGGTTACTGTCCGTCTCCGTGATCCTAATGAACATACTTCACATAATGTCTATAGACGTGAATCTAGACTAACCATCTACGTGCCTCAACAGTATTATCATGCTCTATCCATCCTTAGTTCTTCGGGGGCTATCACCATTGCAGATATTGCCGTATCGCAGCTTTATCTCCAAGCTAGTTCAGGAAGTATTACCGCCAATTATCTAAGCGCAGAAAGAAGTGAAGTGAGAAGCTCTTCCGGTTCCATTGCGATCTGTGGGCTAAACAGTAATGATGCTTTGGTCCGTAGTTCTTCAGGTAGCGTGAACATAGAAGACTTCCGTGGGAATCTCAATGTGCGGACTTCGTCAGGTAGGTCTCGGATTGAGTTGGAAGGGGTTGGAAACTTACAGGCTCAGGCTAGTTCGGGTAGTATTACAGTCATTCTACCCTGGAACAGCGAGTTTAAAGTCAAGAGCAGTGTTTCGACAGGAACATATATCAATGAGTTCCCTGTTCACATTACCTACAGTAGCCGGAATAACCGGGAAACATCAGGGATAGTAGGAGAGAATCCCAGTGCTTTGATAGATTTAAGGACATCTTCAGGCGACATTATCGTCAAAAGGAATAGATAGCTGCAGAACATAGATAGGAACCGCTAAATAGCCATTAACGGCCCTCGCGTTTCCGTCGCACAAAATCTGTCGTAATAAATGTTCGATTGCGTGACAGCACATCGCACATTCCGGTTCTAATAACGGACGATAGAACTGTGCATTTATGACTTTTTATGGTATGCTAGTGGCGAGGTGATCGTATGAAGTCAAGAGATTCATTAACCGTTACCGCGACCGAACTTAAACAGAATTTTGGTAAGTACATGTCTCTTGTGGAGCAACAAGGGGAGGTTGTAATCACTAAAAATGGTAAGAAAACCGCTAGGTTAACTCCTTATGTTACCAATTTAGAACAGTATTTTTTGGTGAAAGAACAGGCCCTAGATTATCGGTATGGGGGCAAGAAAGTCACTTATGAAGAATTTATGGAAATTTACGAAAAAAGCGATCTTAGGATGGAATACATTAATGGTGAAATTGTGCTCTTAGCTTCACCTAGCATCAGTCACCAGGAAATCCTGGGCCGATTGTATCTCACCTTTCACGGTTATCTTCGTGGCCATGAGTGCCGAGTATTTTTGGCCCCCTTTGATGTGCATTTCCATAAAAAGGATTTTGATGAGCCAGATGTGATGCAACCGGATCTTCTTGTGGTCTGCGATCTAGAAGGCAATGTAACAGAGAAGGATCGTTACATGGGTACGCCCACCTTAGTGGTGGAGATCTTGTCTAATAGTACGCGAAGTAAGGATATGATCGATAAGCTTCGTACTTATATGCTTTCTGGGGTAAAGGAGTATTGGATTGTTGATCCAAGGCAAAGTGTCGTTATTATCTACAGTCTGGAAAGTTTCGAAATTGAAAGCTATAAGACATACGAGCTAGGTAGTATGGCTACATCACAGTTTTTTA
The DNA here is from genome assembly GCA_002396805.1 of Firmicutes bacterium UBA4996. Lineage (GTDB taxonomy): Bacteria > Bacillota > Limnochordia > Darwinibacteriales > Darwinibacteriaceae > UBA4996. The sequence goes on from DGYW01000024.1 coordinate 5,397, forward strand.
AGGGTCTAGAACTTGGGGTCACAGAGCTTTTTGCGGATTTGGTGTAGAATCGCGCCCGGGAGTAAAATCAATTTGGGGCCCAAAAGCGCCGGACTGGAGTGCTGGAAACATGATTACCATCCCTGTACTAACCCTAAGGCAGGCTGCTCTCTGGAATCTGCGACAGTTAGGACTAATTACCCCTTTTGCTACTGTGGAGGAAGGAGTTCGCAGTCTCGTGGCTGTGCAGGCACAGAATTTTCGGGAGGCCCGGGATGCACTCGCATTAAGGACAGAGCAGGCAGAACAAGTTCGGAACAATCATTTGCTATATCCGAATGGCGAAATAGTAAGGATTTGGACTGTTCGGGGTACCCTGCACCTGGTTCGCGCTGATGAAGTGGCCATCCACCAAATAGCTACTTCTGAAGATTGGTTCAGTCGCTGGGGTCGATTTTTGGATCGACATCTGCCTGTACCCCGCGCAAAGCTTATCCCAGAGCTTTACCAGCAGATAGCTGAAGTGCTCCAAGAAGAGCCGTTGAACTATGGGCAGATCGTGGAACGGATTGACCTGGCTGAACCTTACAAACACCTTTTGCCCCATTTGATGAAGGACCTCTGTTTTTTGGGTTTCTGTGTACGCGGCCCCCAGGATGGGAGGGCGGCAACGTATTACAGGGTCAACTATCCCCTATATCCAGGACTTCAGAGGCGGGAAGCTCAAGCCAAACTTCTGAAGAGATACATCAGGCGTTATGGCCCAATTAGCCTAGGTGATCTTGCCTATTGGTCTGGCCTTCGTTTGTCTGACGTTAAAAAAATCATGCCAAGCATATCTGGGGAGCTCCTTACCGTAAGGCTAGAAGGGCAGGCAGATCAAGCCTTTATCTATAAAGAACAGTTAGAGATGCTCTTAGCCCAACCCTTGAATATAGTCTTACCCACGCACTATCTGCCGGCCTTTGATGTACTATTGCTGGCTTACAAAGATAAGAGTCGTTTTCTTGCTAAAGAAAACGTTAAAAAGGTATTTCTGTCCGCAGCTCGCGTCTGTCCTATCCTGCTAGAGGACGGACGAGTGGTGGGAACCTGGAGAAGAAAGCAAGAAGAGTCAGTGACAGAATTGTTTTAAGACCAACAAAGAGCAATTGGATACTTGGGAGGCCTATTGTGGGTTTTGTGATAATACTTATGACGCGGTTGAACAAAATGACCAGCGGTTTCTTATAATACAATTGGGTTATTCTGTTTTACAAGGCAGATTATTAAGAAGCATGCGAAGATAGTTGCGTCTGGCATATAAGATACGGTCAACATAAATAATTCCATCCACATGACGGTAGAACGC
>DGYW01000046.1:0-53487 GCA_002396805.1 Firmicutes bacterium UBA4996
TCTCCCAGCTGAGCTATTCGCCCGAAATTTAATTTGACCTTATTAGGTCCGGACAATTTCAAAGTATACCAGCACTTTGAATGGATGTCAACTCTTTTCCGGAGAAAATCTTTTGATGTGTTTTTGCCATTAGTAGTATTCGGGTTAAAAGGCAAAAACCCTCTTTTCAACCGTCTTTTTTTCGCCTGTTTCCGAAACAAGAAAGGAGTTTCGTCTCCAAACGAGAAATGATGACGTATGAACTATATCATAAGAGGGTGGTGTATTGCAAGTGCGTAAGGTTAAGTTTCTATTAATTGTAGTTCTAGTTGTAATGCTGAGTAGTGGGGTATTTGCTCAAGTACAAGGTATTCCAGTGGATATTCCCGGGACCGGAGTGAACTTCTTCCTTTATCGTTATGAAGGAAATGCTGCCCCCCACGATAAGGTCAACACTATCTGGGCCAATCTCAGTAATGCTTTCGCCCAGTGGGTGGACGCCGGTCAGAAGCCCCAAGCCTTGTCAGGCAAGGATGTGCAAATCAAGACTAATTCATCTGGTTCCGTTAGCATCTATGTTAAAGAACAATTCATAGTCGAAGTGGATCAGTACCACGCTAAGGTCAACAAGGCCACTCCGGCCCAATTGGCAGAAAAATGGGCAGCCAACCTCAGAAAAGGTGTCGACACATTCGTTACCATTAACGAAGCAAAATAAACAGCATTCAACACAAAAGGGAGTAGTCACTGTTGCAACCGTCAACATCCCGGTCTAAAAAAACCTGGCGGTGCACTTTGGTAACAAAGGACGAGACTTTTGGCATGCTAGAGATAAGCATGCTAGAAGTCTCTCTTTTTATGGAAGGGGAAAACACATGGTCTACATAATTTTCATATTGAGTCTAGTTGCAGTAACTAAAGGAGCCGACTGGTTAGTGGAAGGTGCGGTGGGACTTGCCCGCCTGTGGGGTATCTCCCAAATTGTTGTGGGCGCCACCATTGTGAGCCTGGGTACCACTTTGCCCGAAACATTAATTTCTGCTTTTGCCGCAGCCCAAGGAAAAGGCGATGTAATCGTGGGCACAGCCATTGGGAGCATTCTCTTTAATACCGCAGTAATTCTGGGTCTAGCAGCCCTTATCAGACCCCCACGCCTGACAGAACGACAACCTTTTTATAAAGCCGGCACCATGGTGGGTGTACTAATTCTCTTTGCACTCTTAGCCCTAGATCTCCACATTTCCCGGGGTGACAGCCTACTGTTGGCATTTGTCCTTATCCTTTTTCTCGGCTCCAATATGTGGAACCGAACGCGCAATTCTGGAGAAAAAAAGAACAATATTTCGAAAAATGACCTGATAAAACATCTAGTGCACCTAGTAATCGGTAGTATCTTGGTGGTAGCTGGTGCCAACTTCTTACTGGACTCAGGAGTAGAGATTGCCAGGATTCTTGGTGTACCAGAGGCCATCATTGCTGTAACCCTGTTTGCCGTAGGCAGTTCCTTGCCTGAGCTAATTACCGCCATTACCGCTGCCTCGAAGGGTCACACCGATCTGGTCTTAGGAAACGTAATGGGAGCTAATACCCTCAACATTGTTTTCGTTATTTCTACCGCGGGTCTCATTAGCCCCTTCGCGGTGGCACCAAGTGTTTTAAGTATAGATGTCCTTTTTAGCCTAAGCATGATGTCAATACTACTAATACCAGCATTATTCACTAAGAAAATTAGCCGTCTGCAAGGCATAATTAGCATCATCGCCTATTTTGCTTATCTAGGCATCCTCATTTTCTGATGACAAGGAGTGCAGCCAATGCATAAACACTTTTATGCCCAGCTAGAGTTACCGCCATCCCAGAATAGACCCTTTGTGGCTCTGAACATGGTCGCTTCCCTCGATGGCAAAGTGACTTCTCGCGGTAGACTTGATCCTGGCAGCTTAGGTAGTACTTTTGATCGGAAGACCATGAACGTGATCCGCAGTCACTTTGATGCGGTCTTAGCGGGGGGAAATACGATACGCCAACACCCCTACTATCTTGGGGTGCCCAAGGAATTAGAAGTAAAACGAAGAGAACGGGGGTTGGCTGCCCAACCCCTCACGGTACTTCTAACCAAAAGTGGTCAATTAGACCCATTAGGTCCAGTATTCGCCACTCCCCCACGACCACCAGTAATCATTACGACTACAAAGGGAGCCAAAAACTTACCTACCCCAATTAAAGAGGTAGCGATTGTGGAAATCTTAGGCGAACAACAAGGACCTCAAGCACTTTGCCAATTACTATGGGAAGAACACCAAGTTAGCCATCTCCTAGTAGAGGGAGGACCCAGTGTCAACTATCAATTTTGCCAAGACCGCCACGTGGATCAAATCTTCTTCACGCTAGCTCCGCGCATAGTGGGAGCCAGCAACGATTTGACCATGATCATGGGTCCAAAAGTGTTGCCTAGCGCGAATCAAATCAACCTACTCTCCATGAACAAGCACGGAGACGAACTTTTCTTACGCTACGAAATCAACTGGTGAATCTAAAAGTTTCTAAAGAAAAACATCGCGGCGATTAGAGTCAACACCAGGTTGAAAGTCTGACCAACCACGTATAGCTTGACAGGGGCCTGACCTTGAAAGGCCTCTTTTAGATCCGAAAAGCGCGAATCCAAGCCTATAGTCACAAAAGCCAAGGCAAATAACCAGTTGCGGGCGGTAGCAGTGAGTTTAATAATCCCATCTACCCGTCCCTGGCCCAATAATGGTAACAGCACAAAAGAAAAAAGCAGTGAAGCACCCACAAATCCTAGGATAAACTTGGGAAAACGAATCCAGATTTCCTTCAGACTGGGCTTCTTAGATCCGGACTGCACCTCAACCCGAGTGACCCAAAATACTGCCCAGCAAAAAGCCACAAAACCGATGAGCACGTTTTGGAGCATCTTCACAATAGCTGCCACTTCCATTGCCTTGGGACCAACCATACTACCAGCTACCACCACTGCCCCTGTACTATCTACCGTGCCGCCGATCCAAGCCCCCCCTACAGCTTCAGTTAGTCCCATCCAGCGAATCAAGAAAGGCATCCCGATCATCATGATGACCGTGAAAATCAGCGAGACCGAAATGGCTGCACTAATTTCCTCCTTTTTGGCCTTCACTGCAGCCCCAGTAGCAATGGCAGCTGAAACACCGCAGACAGATGTACAAGTTGCCACCGTGGCCACCAATTCTTTACTTTTAATCTTGAGCACCCTTGTTCCATAGTTATACATGAAAAAAATCACGATGGGAGTAACAATCCACGCCACCCCTAGACCGTAAACCCCCAAAGAAAGCACACGATTGAAGAGTATTTCTGCTCCAAGCAAGACAAGCCCAGTCTTAATAAACAACTCGGTACGAATGGCAGGCATCAACCAACGGGGTTTACCAAAAATATTACTAACCACCATACCTAAGACCAAAGCCCAGATAATGTCGTTAAACCCGTAGTGGGCTAAGGTCTTGTGATTGCCAATCAGAAAAGCTAAGATAGCTAAGATAAAGACTCCCACAAAGCCTCGTAAATATGTCTTTACATCATCCCCCATGATTTTTAGTGCCAAAGCGGTCAGGGCCCCCAAACCAACCCCCCAAACCAAAATCGGTACAGCTAAATGAGCAGGAAAAGCATTTGTCCAACTATCAGCCCACTTAGGTAGTTGGGGGATGTAGCTAATTAGCCCACTTGCTGCACCAGCAATGAGGATGGCCCCCAACCAGATCGTCCACCAATCTTCTTTCTTCCAAAGAGAAAGCATAGTACAGACCTCCTAGTACTCAAGTACTAAACAACAGTCCATACTATGCCCTGACATTAAAGTGGTTCCGATTATTTAGTTGTAACTAAGCATGGCATCGAGGATCATTTGCACAAAACGGTCCCGATCCACCGCCAAAGCCACATCCACATTGGGTTTTTCACCTGTCACACCATAAAAATCCACCACAGTACGCCCCGTTGTGTATTGTCCCCGAGTTTCAATTCGCACTGGTAGATGTTTGGTCTCAACTATGGTGGGTTCTAATACTGTGGCCATGGCCAAGGGATCGTGCAAAGGCATTCCAGCGAAACCCATAGTTTTATGAAACTCACCAAAAAACTCCAAGAGTTCGCCAACCATAACTCCCACTTTCTTCCCAGAATTCAGTAAAAATTCTACGTCAGAAGCCATTACCTGGGCCTCATGGGTTACATCCAAACCAACCATGGTAATAGGTATGCCACTTTGGAACACCACGCTAGCGGCCTCTGGATCCACTAGAATGTTAAATTCCGCTGCTGGTGTCCAATTGCCCTCTCTGGCGGCGCCACCCATGAGGACAATACGTTCAATATTCTCTTTTATATCAGGGGCACCTAAAAGAGCTGCCCCAATATTGGTTAAAGGTCCTGTGGGCACTAAGGTCACCTTCTCTTTACTGGTACGCACATGATCGATTATGGTCTGGACACCGTGCTTAGTTGAAGCTTTAAAGTTAGGCTCCGGTAAAATCGGTCCGTCGAGCCCCGACTCACCATGAACTTCTGGTGCTATCTCTAAAGTGCGCAAGAGTGGACGATCATAACCAGCGGCTACCTCACACTCTATCCCTGCGAAAGAAAGAACCTTAAGAGCATTAAGTACGGTTTTTTCTAGAGTTTGATTACCGGCCACAATGGTTACAGCCAAAACCTTAACCAATTCTGGCTTGGCGAAAGCCAGCAGTAAAGCAATAGCGTCGTCGTGACCTGGATCACAATCAATGATAATTGGTTTGGGCATTAAGCCACCTCCTTAGCTTGTTTTTTCCCCTTTTGACTTTTCGCCATCTGTTGCCGGGCAAAAATGCCTAACCCAAACAGAGTGGCTAAATAGGGGATCATCTGCACGAATTCTGAAGGAATGCTTAAGGATTGCATATAGTTGCTCAAAGCATCTGCAAAACCAAAGAACAACGAAGCAATGGCAGTCCCAATCGGGTGCACCCCGCCTAAGGCCGAAGCGGCCAAGCCAATAAAACCTCGACCCGCAGTCATGTCTCGGGAAAACCAAGAGACATAACCCATAGACAAGTGAGCGCCACCAAATCCAGCCAACAGACCACTAATGCCCAAGGCCAAAAAGCGCATCCGTTCAACGCTAATTCCCACGCTTGCTGCAGAATCTGGACTCTCCCCAACCGCTCGCAAACGCAAGCCCACAGGAGTCTTATACATGAAGTACCACACAGCAATCACAGCTAAGAGAGCAAAGTAAGTGAGTACATTGTGTCCCGATACGATAGGACCTAGAACCGGAATTTTGGAGATCACAGGTAGACTAATGGTAGGCATGACCTTACTAGCAAGTGAGCTAGAGATACCCCGATCACCACTGGCTACATACAAAACGAAAACTGTACCGCCACTGGCGATCACATTCAAGGCAATACCGGCCAATATAATGTCAGTACCTAACTTTATATGAAAATACCCCATAAAAAGCGCAAAGAGAATAGACATTAACAAAGCTCCCAAAAGTCCGAGCCAGGCACTTCCTGTCCAAGCACTAAAAAGTACTCCTGAGACACCGGAGATCAGCATGATTCCTTCTAGGCCAATGTTTACCACCCCGGCCCGTTCCGAGACCACTGCACCCAGGGCTGCAAACAGGATCGGGGTAGTGACCCGGAGCATAGAGTAGCCAAAACCAACCGAGAAAATCCCTCTAAGCATTGAGCCCATGTCTTTTCGCCTCCTTCACAACCGCGCGATGATGCCATTTAGATAAAAAGGCCTGGGCGGTCACTAACAAAATCATGATCCCTTGAATAATGGCCACCATTTCCGAAGAGACATCCGTCATACGGGACATTATACTCGCACCAGAACGAATGTAAGCTAGGAACAAGGCGGCAATGGGCACACCTAGGGGATGGTTACGAGCCAAAGTGGCAATGATGATCCCGTCAAAACCATACCCAGGTAACATTTGCCACTGAAAACGCCGATACAAGCCTAAGACATCCGCGGCACCAGCCAGACCAGCAATGGCCCCTGAAATCACCTGTGAATAGATAACAACTGCGGTGACACTAATTCCGGCGTAAGCAGCAAAATCTTTATTTAGACCAGTCATGCGCAGAGCATAACCCCATCTAGTCCTGTAGATAAACAGGTAAGAAAAGATGATAGCCACGATAGCAACCCAGAGGCCCCAGTGTACCCTTGTGGGTGGCCAGATCCATTGTAACCAAACGGTCTCGGGCAAGCGGTAAGAAACCATGGCACCGGCATTCGGATCCCTAAAGTGATGATTGATGAGGTACAAGCCAAACCGGTAAAAAACGTAGTTGAGCATGAGTGAAGACACGAGCTCACTAGCGCCCCAGCGTGCCTTCATGAGGCCTGAAATAGCCCCAACTAAGGCACCGCCTAACATGGCTCCTAATAGGGCCACTAAGACATGGACATACATGGGTAACGGAAAAGAAATACCAACAATAGTAGCGGTTACCGCTCCGAAAAAGAGTTGCCCTTCCGCCCCAATATTGAATTGCCCTGCTTGAAAGGCAATGGAAACAGCCAAACCAGTCAACACAAGAGGAATAGTGGCTTCAATCCAGTTACCAATTCGCCGAGTTGTGGTCAATGGTCCCAGCACAAAATGCTGGAACGCTTCTAGTGGCTCCTCACTTACGAGAAGAATGATGATAAAGCCTAAAAGTAAAGCGAGCATAATAGCTATAAGCGTTCGCCCAATCTCAAAGACAAGCTCACGACGGATCATGCTAAGGCCTCCTTCAATTGGGTATCCCCTTGGGTTTGAATACCGAGCATATACAAGCCCAACTCTTCTTCGCTAACCTCATTAGCCTCTGGAAAAGCCGCGACAATCTGACCACCATAGATCACCAAAAGTCGGTCACTAACGCTCATGACTTCGTTCAAATCCGCAGAAATCAGCAATACTGCTGCCCCAGCTCTACAAATTTCTACCAATTTCTTATGAATAAACTCAATAGCACCTACATCCACTCCCCGTGTAGGCTGATTAGCGATTACCAATCTAGGATTCGAAGAGAACTCTCGGGCAACTACTACCTTCTGAATATTACCACCAGAAAGCATTTTTATTGGGGTTTTAGGCGAACGCGTTCGGACGTTAAATTCAGTCACTAGAGTCTGGGCATTAGAGGCAATTGCCTCCGTCTTGAGAAAAACCTTACGGGTGTACTCGGGCATTTGTACACGGTCAGCAATTAGATTCTCTTCAATGGACGCCTCATTGGCAACCCCGTGGAGCATGCGATCCTCAGGAATGTGAGCCACCCCTAAATCACGCATTTGGCGTGGTGTTGAACCGCTCATTTGGTAGCCATCTACGCTGATGAGTCCCCCATGAGGCCTTCTCAGCCCAGTAAGAATCTCTACCAGCTCTCGTTGCCCATTGCCCTCTACGCCGGCAATACCCACTATTTCCCCTGCTCGGACACTGAAAGACACATCCTGTAACAAGGCTTTACCTTCGGGTGTAAAGTAGCTCAGATTCTGGACCTCAAGAATACGTTTCTGGGGTTTGGCCGGCGGTTTGTCAATCTTCAAGATTACATCACGGCCCACCATTAATCGTGAAATGTCCGCTTCAGATACTTCAGCTGTGTCCCGCACACCCACAATTCGCCCACCCCGCATCACAGTGATCCGATCAGTGATCTGCTTTACTTCATTCAACTTGTGAGAGATGAAGATCATGGTGTGCCCTTGCTCTTTTAAACCTACTAGAGCAGTAAATAGCTCCTCCGTCTCTTGAGGCGTCAAGACCGCTGTCGGTTCATCAAGAACCAGCAATTCCGCTCCCCGTAACAAAGCCTTCAAAATCTCCACCTTTTGGCGCATCCCAATGGGAATATCTTCGATCTTTGCCAGGGGATCCACTGGCAAATTATAACGTTTAGATAAATCCGTCACGGTCTGCACCGCTTGATCCCAATCAAAAGCTAAACCCTTGCGCGGTTCAACTCCTAAAACCAGATTCTCTGTCACGGTTAGGGATGGAGCTAACATAAAGTGTTGGTGTACCATTCCAATGCCATTGCGAATGGCTTGCAGTGGCGATGTAACTTGCAAGGGTTTTCCCTTGTAGTAGACTTCGCCCCCATCTGGAACCTCCAAACCAAACAAAACCTTCATGAGTGTTGTCTTTCCCGCCCCGTTCTCACCAACAAGTGCGTGGATTTCTCCCTTGTTAACCCTAAAATCGACCCGATCATTGGCCATCACTCCGTTAGGGTATACCTTGGTGATTGCCTTCATCTCCAATAAAGTCTCCATAGACTCTCACCCTCCTTTAGGAAAACGAGGGTGTAGCCTAAGCCACACCCTCCAGCTTGATACTATGGGCGTACAGAGTCCCGTAGAGCATTAAGTTCTTGAGCTGGCATGCCAAGAGCCGAGCTGACTTCAATTTCACCCTTTTGGATTTTCTCTGCAATCTTTTCCAATTCTGCTCTAAACTCGGGACTGATGAGTTTTTGATAGTAGGCGTTGTCTGCTAGACCAACAGCTTCTTCAGCCAAACCTAAAGCTTCAGCTTCACCATAGGGCAAAGTACCTTCGATGTGCATCTTCAGGGCACGAACTAAAGAATTATCAATGCGCTTGAGCATAGAGGTTACAATCAGATCCGCCTTTACAGGATCTGTGGTTTCAAAGAGCAAAGCTTGGTCAGAGTCTACACCAATCGCGTAACGATTTGCATCCTTGGCAGCATCAAGCTGACCTAATCCAGCTTGCCCAGCTACGTTAAAGCCAATATCTACACCACGATTATACTGAGCTAGGGCCATTTCCTTACCTTTAGCGGAGTCATCAAAACTTCCAATGTACGAAATGTCCACTTTGACTTGTGGCTCAATGTACAGTGCACCTTCGATATAACCAACCAAGAAGTCGTTAATTACTGGAATGTCCATACCGCCTAAGAAACCGATAGCTTTTCCTGAATTGGCAAGGGGCATCTGAGAATTAGTTACCATTGCAGCAAGGGCACCGGCCAAGAAGGAGCCTTCGTTTTGCTTATACTCAATAGAATAGACATTATCTAAATTACCCTTGGAATAATCTACTGACGTATCGAAAATAATGAACTTTTTATCTGGGTTCCAAGGAGCAATTTCCTCTAGGCTTTCAGTCATTTGCCACGTTCCGAGGATAATTACATCATAGTCTTGCTCAGCAATATCCGCGAGGGTTGGATCCCAAACACTTTGATCGTAACCCATTTCAACTAGCTTAAAGTTGATTCCTAATTCCTTTTCGGCAGCAACTACACCATCATAGGCGGAGTCAAAGAAAGAACGGTCGCCCAAGGTCCCATTAATTAAGAGGGCCACTTTCAAAGGTGCAGCACTTGCCATAGCGCTAAATAAGACCAACAACACTAGTACTAAACCTATCCTTTTCATGAAAAAACCTCCCTGAATTTTTGATATTATCTTCAAGCAATTAACGCCTGCCGAAGTAGCGCGGCCACCCGATCAGTGTTGACCTTCAAGACAATACTGATATTGGGTGCCTGACCACTGACCCCCGCATAATCAATTGCTGTCAGACCACGGCCAAAAGTGCCGGCAGTCTCCACTGCAGCAAAGACTTCCCTTTGTTCTGCGATCACCAGAGGATCAAGTATGATAGCAGCCGCCAATAAATCGCAGAGCAAAAAGCCAGGACTGCCTATGTAGCTTTCTGTTCTCCTTTGTAGCTCTGCGGTAATCTGCAGAAACTGCTGAGCCACAGGATTCTGCAAAACTTCTCTGCCCCCCTGCTCCAGTTGCTCAAGGGTAATGAGGTTATGTAAGCAAGTTTCCCAGGGCATTAAAGTAATCGGAATGCCCGAACCTAATACCACAGCCGCTGCCTCTGGATCGGCCGCAAAGTTGAACTCTCCCACAATGGTTGTATTGCCCTGGGCCCCACTAGTTCCACCCATGATCACCAAGCGCCTCACCCGCTGAGAAAGGCCGGGGTCTTTGATTAAAGCTACAGCGAGATTAGTCAAGGGCCCCACTGCCAAAATACCTAGATTACCTGGGTGCTGGAGACTCTCCGCTATAATCATATCCACCGCATGAGTGGGTTCTTGGCGACTTTTGATTGCTGGCCACCGCACATCTCCCAAGCCGTCCTTACCGTGAACCTCCGTGGCGTTAAGCTGAGGCTCTAAAATAGCTCGGCTACAACCTGCATACACTGGCACTTCACTCTGTAAGAGATCCTTAAGACGTAGCGCATTTCGTAATGTATCCTGCAGGGGCGAATTACCATGCACAACGCCAATCCCTACCACATCCAATCCCAGCTGTAAGCAAGTAATAATTGCTGCTGCATCATCCACACCAGGATCGGCATCAATAATCCACCTCAAGTTCCCACCTTCCTTCCAATGTCACTCATTATAGTTCGGTAACAATTCAATAGCGATTGTTATATTTCCTGCCTTTGTCAGAAGAAAAATAAAAAAGTCCCGTACGCAACGGGACGTCAAAAACGATTTTGGCTGTAGACCTAACCTACATTTTTCAAACGCGGATCAAGGGCATCACGCAAACCATCACCGACCAAATTAAGTGACATTACTGTGATAAAGATAGCCAAGCCAGGAATGGTTACGGCCCAATGGGAGACCCTGATAAAAGGTCTCGATGTGGCAATCATACTCCCCCACTCAGGAGTTGGTGGTTGGGCACCCATGCCTAGAAAGCTGAGCCCAGCTGCAGATAAAATAGCACCTGCCAAACTCAAGGTGGTCATGACTATAATCGGATTTACTGCGTTGGGCACAATGTGTCCCAAGATAATTCGCAGATCCCTAGCCCCTAGGGCTTCAGCAGCATCAACATAGTCCAATTCTCGAATAGCTAACACTGAGGAGCGCATCATCCGGGCGAAAGAAGGTATATAAGAGACACCAATGGCCAGGATCACGTTCTCCAACCCTGGACCCAAAGCAGCTACAATAGATAACGCTAACAAAAAGCCTGGCAAAGCCAAAAGAATATCAATAAAGCGCATGATAATATTGTCCAAAATGCCTCCATAATAACCCGCAATTAAGCCTAAGGCACTCCCAACAACAAGAGCTAACGAAATTGATAAAAAGCCCACACGCAAAGACAGACGGGCTCCATAAACCACTCTGCTATAGATATCTCGCCCAAATTGGTCTGTACCCAAAATATGCTCCTTAGAAGGGGGCTGAAGCCGATTGCGCATGTTTTGCTTGGCTGGGTCGTATTTAGTCACATAAGGGGCGAATACGGCCAAGCCAATAATAAGGAGCAACAAGATTGCTCCAACCACCGCGCGTCGGTTACGGAGCAACTGCCGGAAAATTCTCTGAAACGGGGTCTCTCGTTTCATGGTATCTAAAGTCACGCTAACCGCCTCCCTTCATTATTCATATAGTAACCTAAGACGGGGATCCAAAAACGCATAGGTGATATCCACTACTAAGTTGACCAAGGCATAAATCAAGGCGAAGGCCATGATTGTCCCTTGCACCAAGGGGAAGTCCTTATTGTTAATAGCTTCCACCACCATACGCCCGATCCCAGGCCAGGCAAAAATCGTCTCAGTCAAGACAGCTCCAGACATTAAGCCCCCGAACTGCAATCCGATCATAGTCACTACGGGAATCAACGCGTTACGGAGAGCGTGAATCAAGACCACCTTTGGACCTGACAAGCCCTTGGCCCGAGCGGTACGAATATAATCATGTTGGAGTACATCTAGCATAGAAGATCGAGTCATCCTAGCAATACTGGCCGTCGATGCGGTGCCAAGGGTGATGGCCGGGAGGACCAAATACTCCCACCCTCCCATCCGTCCTGAGGAGGGAAACCACGCTAGATTCACGGAAAAAATTAAAATAAGCATAATTCCTTGCCAAAAAACAGGCATTCCAACCCCAGTTAACGCCCCCACCATAGCAACATTATCAAACCAAGAGTTAGGCTTCGTCGCAGATAGAATACCTACTGGGACTCCCACGAGGACAGAAAAAGCGACCGCGGCTAAGGCCAATTGTCCCGTGGCCGGCAGTCGATCCACAATTTCCCTAGTGACTAATTTCTTCGATCGTAGAGACCGACCAAAGTCAAGTCTAACAGCCTTCTTAAGCCAGTTTAGATATTGAACAGGGAGCGGATCGTTTAGGCCCATTTCCTCCCGCAAAGCCTCCAACTGAGCCCTCGGAGCATGCTCTCCCAACATTAAAAGAGCCGGATCACCCGGAGTAATGTGCATTAATAAAAAAACAAAAATAGAAATCCCGATTAATACGGGAATAAGCATGGCTAAGCGTCTGAGGATATATCGCCACACAAAAAAACCACCTTTCTGCCAATGCTTGAATGAGGGGCGAGGTCAAATGACCCCGCCCTGAATTTGTTACTTTTTATATACTGTGGATAACCTATGATGTCCTGCTGGGTGAGGTACAAATCCTTCCACGTTTTCTTGCATGCCGTTAACTTCACTGGTAGCAATCAGAAAGGCCCAAGGTGCTTCTTCAACAATTAATTCTTGAGCTTCTGCGTAAATGGCTAACCGTTTATCTGGGTCAGCTTCGCGACGACCAAGATCTAGTAATTCATCCACTCGCTCATTGGCGTAGAAGGAACGGTTACCCGCATCACCAAATTGACTGCTGTGGAACAGGGCGTAGAGACCGTAGTCTGGGTCAGCCGTTACCGTAACCCAACCAAGAATAAACATATCGTGCTTTCCAGCTGCAGTATCAGCCAGATAAGTGGCCCAAGGAATAATCTGCACTTCCACATCGACACCTACTTCGGCCAAATTCGCCTGGAACATTTCGGCAATTTGCATCCGGAGGGGGTTATCGTTGGTCCAGATAGTTGTCTTAAATCCATTGGGATAGCCAGCCTGAGCTAACAATTCTTTTGCCTTTTCTGGGTTGTACTCATAACCAGCCAAGTCAGTTCTAGAACCCCATACTAATGGTGGTAGGGGGCCAGAAATTTGAGCAGCTTGACCAGTATAAATGAACTCAGCAACTGCCTCAACGTCTAAGGCGTAGTTAATGGCTTGCCGTACTAGTAAATTGTCAAAGGGCGCCTGTTGTACATTGAAACCTACATAGCTGGTAGACAAGGTCTGGTATTTGTCCAGTTTAATGCCTGGTGCACCAGTAAGACGGAGCTCATCGGTGGGATCGATATTATAAACGATATCCGCTCCACCAGTCTCCAATTCGATAGCACGCACGGTGTTCTCTGGAATACCACGAATAATTAGCCTTTCCACCTTGGCCGGTTCTGCCCAGTAGTTAGGATTGCGAACTAATTCCACGTGGGAACCAGATACCCATTCTTTGAACATAAAAGGACCAGTACCAATAGCTACTTGCGAACCAAAGTTGTCACCGGCCTCTTCCACTGACCGTTGATTAACAATGGCGTTGGAAGGGTGAGCTAAGTGAGCCAAGATAGGTGCAAAGGGATACTCCAGCTTCATCCGGACTGTATAATCGTCCACTACTTCAACCGCTTCTACAACCTCAACTAAGAAAGCCGCTGGTGACGGCAGGGTCTTAATTCGCTCAAAGGAGTATTTCACATCTGCTGCTGTAAAGGGATCACCATTATGGAACTTTACGTTTTCCTGCAGTTTGAACTCCCAAGTAACCTCGTCAATTTGCTCCCAACTCTTAGCTAAACCTGGAACGATTTCCAAGCTATAGCCGTGACTGACCAAGGTCTCAAAAATTTGAGCCCTAACCCGTGCTGACGGTTGGTCATTCTGTCCATGGGGATCCAACGTGACTGGATCTGCCCCCTGGGCCACGGTCAGAGTTTGAGCCATGGCGGTGGTTACTCCAGCTACGGCCAGAACAAATACTAACACAAAAACTAACCACGATCTTCTGAACATCTTACATCCTCCCTTTGTCTCTCTAGACTTGCCCTTCGCTCCGCATCGGAGATAACCGTTACACACTTTACGAATTACAACGGATAAAACCACTAGTTTTGCGAAAAACTGCCAATTGGCGAAGCGAAGTGGTGTTTGTTATATATTACAAGCCTCCCAGGGTAAAGTCAAGCACTGTTTGTCACATTAAAAAAGACCCCGGAGGGTCCCTATCTGATAGGCTTTAAGCTGACTTTTCTTGATCGGCCT
Organism: Firmicutes bacterium UBA4996; assembly: GCA_002396805.1. Lineage (GTDB taxonomy): Bacteria > Bacillota > Limnochordia > Darwinibacteriales > Darwinibacteriaceae > UBA4996. Next base: position 14,182 of record DGYW01000046.1, read on the forward strand.
CAGCTTCATCCGCACATTGGATTACAAAAATATTAGCATCAAACATACGATTGGGCACAATGTGAATGTTGCCATCCCCATCCTTGATCTTAGTCTTTTTAATATCCATCCCCACTATCGTACCTAAAACTGCATTAAGACGAATAGTGCGTCCCTCTTTGAAGTCGGGCTCCGCTAGCAAGAACAAACCTGATAGTAGATCTTGAACTAAGCTGTTGGCATTGGTAGCCACACCCATAATTACCAAAGCAATACTTCCTGAAAACGCCAGACTAATTTGGCTAAAACCTAAGACCGAAAAAACAGTTGCAATCAGAAACACCCAACATGCGAACTTGACAAACGTTGACACAAAGCTGATCAAGGTAGGCTCTATCTTGGCCACGCCTAACATACGCCGGATAATGTTATCCAATAAGCGAATTAAGAACACACCTAAAGCAATAACTAAAATCACCGTGGGAATCTTCGGTACATATTGCATCACATGATCAGAAAACTCCCGGACGATCTCCCCTTGCACTGCGCTACACCTCTTCCCTTTAAGAAGTTAGTTCTGCTTTTTTCACCTGGTTCCTGCTGGCTAGCTCGGTTAGATTGACAGAGGGCCCTTCGTGGCATAAAGTAACAGTATAGGCAAAAATTACTATACAAGAGGTACAGCAATGATAAATATTGTCAATAACTCCAACGATCCTCGCTTCAACTTGGCTTTAGAAGAATACGCCCTTAACGAGCTCTTTCCCGGTGCAGAACTAGCAATTATCTGGCAAAACAAGCCCACCGTCGTAATTGGACGAAACCAAAACACTATTGAAGAGATTAACAAAGCCTACATTAGGGAAAAAGGGATTAATGTTGTTAGGAGACTTTCGGGGGGAGGAGCAGTTTACCATGATTTGGGAAACCTCAACTTCACCTTTATCGTTCCCAGCCAAAAAAATGTCGTGAGCAACTTCGAGAAATTCACACAGCCTGTTTTAAGAGCTTTGCAAAGCTTGGGCGTTCCAGCCGAATTCTCGGGTCGCAATGATCTAACCATAAATGGGAAAAAGTTTTCTGGTAATGCCCAGTACTGGTCCAAAGACCGTCTCCTTCACCACGGTACCTTACTCTTCAATTCTGACCTATCAGTTGTGCAAGAAGCCCTTCAGGTTAGGGTGGACAAGTTGGTCTCTAAAGGCGTTAAATCGGTACGAAGCAGGGTTACCAATATTTATCCCTATCTAAAAACTCCCCTAGAGATTGGAGAGTTCAAGAGAATTCTCTTAGAACACATGCTTCAAGGCAACGAACATCAACACTATGAACTCACTACCACAGATCTCAGGCGTGTGGAGCAGCTGATGGAAACTCGCTATGCAAAGTGGTCCTGGAATTACGGACACTCACCAGCCTTTTCCCTAGAAAAGTCCCGGCGCTTCGCTGGTGGTCAATTAAACTTGAAACTAAACGTCAAGCAAGGTCTCATCACTGAGATAGGCATTTATGGTGACTTTTTCGGGCGACGAGATGTGCGTGAACTGGCCCAAAGTCTACAAGGACAACAATATGAAGAAGTAGCACTCCGCAACTTCCTCGAACAAATCCCCTTCGCTGAGTACTTTCTGGCCATCACTATGGACGAATTTTTGCAGTGTTTATTGCACTAATTGATTCGGAAGGAGGAAAGGTTGTGACCAATACCCATCGAAAGGGACGCATTGTGGTCTTAGTGCTCCTTATTCTCCTCTTATTTCCCAAAGAATTAGCGGATCAAACATTCAGCTCTGGCCCCTTGCAGGATGATGGAGGTCGCCAGATCAGTCTGCCTCCTGAAATAAACAAAGTCTACGCCACTACAGAAGCAGGACTCTTCTTAATTTACGCCCTTAAACCCGATGCAGTACTTGGTTGGAACCGCGGTCTTAGTCCCCAACTGGAATTTGCTATCGAACCCCAGTATCATCACTTGCCCACTCTAGGAACGTGGGATCAAGAATACCAGACCGCTCAAGTGGACCTGATTTTGGATCTAAAACCAGATCTCATTCTCCATTACGCACCGGTGGACGAAGCTAACAGACACATAGCAAATGAGATCGAAAAGACCATGGGCACGCCGGTGATGCTTGTAGATAATAGCATACAAGCCCTCCCTCGTTCACTGCAACTTGTGGGCAGACTATTGGGAAAAGAACCCCGGGGGCAAGCCTTGGCCACATATGTTGAAAACAATCTAGAGAGAATCAGCAACTTCCAAAGAATGCAAGCGGGCTATGGATTAATACCGGTGCATCTTGTTTCGTCCCACCGAGTTGGTTACTTTGATGAACTTTTATCCTTGGCGGGAATGGAAGAAATGACCGTTTGGGATGATCAACCACCCTTTCCAGACTTTGTGCTCATCATGCCCCATAGTGTTAAGGATCCTTATGGAGTAATCGAAAAGGATGGTCATAAACGCATCTACCAGATCCCTACGTTCCCAGCAAACTGGTTAGAACCGGGATCAATATTCGGCTTGTTGGGCCTGGAGTGGCTCCTTTCCATAGCTCATCCTACCACATATCCCGTGGACTTGGCCGAGACCTACCAAATGTTCATGGAAGTCTTCTTCCAAGTCAACATCACACCGGAGTTATTGGGTTGGACCCTGCAAAGAAGCGGAATTTCTTACTAACTGTGCAAGAACATACCTTTGCCTTTAGTTAGGCCCGGATCCATAATGGGGCTGGAGGTGAAAGTATGAAAAGAGTAATCGTTGCTGTTCTGTGTGTCGTATTGCTCGGCACCGGCCTTGTAGTAGCCGCCCAACCGCCCCAAGAATACACTATTGTAGCTGGGGATACCTTACGGAAAGTCGCTGCTCATTATGGCACTACTGTTCTTGAACTCTTGGATCTTAATCCAGGGATCACCCCTGATAATCTCCAAATTGGGCAGAAGATCGCGCTACCGCTCCAACCTTTATGGAGTTATCACGTGGTGCAAGCAGGTGATAGTGTTAAGTTGTTAGCAGAAATGTACAAAGTCCCACTACAAGCTCTCCGCGAAGCCAATGAACTCAAGAAAGACCAGCTTACAGTCGGCGAGATGATTCGTATTCCCATGCATCTTTACCTAGGTGAGGCACAACCCGTAACTCACCGCGTAGAGATCGGCGAAACCCTGTATGAAATCGCCCAAGCTTATAAGGTCACTCTGACTCAATTAGCTCAGTGGAACAATTTGCAGGATCTAAACAGCATTATGGCAGGACAAACACTCATTGTAGGGTAAGTTAAGGAAAGGGGAGTTCCCCTTTTCTACATATAAGGTCACATCCAGAACAAGGACTGCGAAAGGTTTAAGGAATTGACGGGAGGTCGATAAAATGAGAATTCCACGGCAAACGCTCTGTGGTTTACTACTTGTAATTATTATGGTAATTAGTGCGACTACAACGCATGCCAAACCAGCGGAGTTTCGGCGAACGTTCTTGCTAGAAGCTGGTGCCCGTTATGAAGTTAGTGTACGTATTAAAACGGATTTGCAGGAGGCACCAACATTAGCATCAGTCTACATTCATAACGAACATGGTGAATACTTACGTTCCACTCAGTTGAGTAGGAGTTTAGCAGGACCTCAACAATGGCAACAGATCTCTACCATCGTTACTGCCCCTCCAGGAGCACAGCGAGCTACCGTTGTTTTTACTGCTGCTGAAGGCGTAGAAATGGAATGGGATGAATTTAATATCCGGCGCGTCGAACTTGATCTGGACAATGAAGAGCTGATTCGCCAAGGACTAGTGTATACGGGATTAATCGTAGACGCTCGCGGCTTGGAACTAAAACGAGGAATGAGCCCGCGCATCTATTCTCAGTCTGGCCAGTTGATCTATGCAGGGGTGACCGTGGCTTACGACTTTCTTCAAACGGCTGGTATTGCCTCATACGGCCGTGAGCTTAGCCCAGAACTACTCCGCCGTATTCAACCTAATGGCACCGTAAAAGTATCACCACTAATAGTGAAAGGGTTGGAGATTACAGGTACAACCGAGACCAGTGTGATAATAAGTGATGTTGATGCCCAAGCCATTCTCCAAGCCTTAGATGTGTATGATTTTCTCGCCCAATATTCTGTAGTGTTTTTGATTGACTAAAGAACCAAGTCTAAACCCTATTCCCAACGGAATGGGGTTTTTTAATACTAGTCTTGACTCTTCAGTTAGTGGGGCTTATACTCTATATATGAACATATGAACACATATTCATGTATAATGAAAAAAGGAGGTGGAGAAATGAGCACAAAACATGGTCCCTGTTGTGATATTACAGTTATTCACGAGGACGTTGTGGAAAGGGTGCGACGGAGTATGCCCATTGAAGAAGATCTTTTCACCTTAGCGGAGTTCTTCAAGGTCTTTGGAGATACAACGAGGATTAGAATTCTCTATGCCCTCTTTCAAACTGAGATGTGCGTCTGTGACATTGCCCATCTACTGAACATGAGCCAGTCGGCCATTTCCCATCAATTGCGAGTCCTGAAACAGGCCAAATTGGTAAAATTCCGTAAAGAAGGCCGGGTCGTTTATTATTCTTTAGATGACGACCACATCAAAGCTATTTTCGATCAGGGTTATCAACACATCCAAGAACGGGATAATTGAGGTGATATAAAATGCGTGTAATCTACCATTTAGCTGGATTGGATTGCGCCAATTGTGCAGCTAAAATAGAAACAGCCGCCAATCAACTAAAAGACGTGGAAAATGCCAGGGTAGACTTTTCTTCCAGCCGCATTTTTCTAGAGATCAATGGGGCTGATCAGAGGCTTGTGAAAGCCGCGCTCCAAGAAGTTGTGACAAGCTTAGAACCAGGAGTCGTGGTCTCCGACCACAAGCCCACGAAAGAAAAACCCGTTCTGCTCACCATGAGAAACCTAGCCTTTGCCGGGGGAATCCTCAGCTTTATCATCGCGCTCTTTGTACCCCAAGGCCTAGGCCGTAATGGACTTTTCATCCTCGCTTATTTCTTGGCCGGTTATGAAGTGATTGGGCAAGCGTTTCGTAATATTAAACAGGGCCAGGTTTTTGACGAAAACTTCTTGATGACCATAGCCACTCTGGGAGCGTTAATCATCAGAGAGTTCCCTGAGGCAGCCTCAGTAATGATTTTTTATCGTACTGGTGAATTCCTCCAAGGACTGGCTGTTGACCATTCCCGCCGCTCCATTTCTGCCCTCATTGCCATTAGACCAGAAATAGCCCACCTTAAACAAGGTGAAAAAATAGTTGACGTTACTGTAGAAAACGTAAACATCGGCGATGTGCTAGTAGTACATCCCGGCGAGCGCATCCCAGTGGACGGAACCATTCTGGAGGGTTTCTCGTCCTTAGATACTTCGGCCCTCACTGGAGAGAGTATTCCCCAAACAGTGCAAGCAGGGCAAGAAGTCTTAGCAGGGTGTATTAATCTCAATGGTTTATTAACTATCCAGGCCCAGAAGCTAGCCGCGGACTCGGCAGTTTCACGCATCTTAGATTTGGTAGAAAACGCCACCGCGCATAAGGCACCAACTGAGGACTTCATTACATCCTTTGCCCAATATTATACTCCAGCTGTGGTGGGTATTGCTCTCTTGATTGCCGTCATTCCTCCCCTCTTTTTTGGCGGAGTATTTAACGACTGGTTTTACCGAGCTCTAGTCTTCTTAGTGATTTCTTGTCCCTGTGCCTTAGTAGTTTCCATTCCTTTAGGTTTTTTTGGTGGCATTGGAAGCGCCTCTCGGCATGGTGTGTTGGTGAAAGGTAGCAACTATCTGCAAGCTCTTCACGAAGCGGATACCGTAATTTTTGACAAAACGGGCACACTAACATCAGGTCGGTTTACAGTGCAAAAAGTGGAAGCAGTGGCGCCTTATTTACCAGATGCGGTGTTGCGAGCTGCTGCTTATGCCGAGAGCTTTTCGTCCCATCCCATTGCGCGCTCTATTGTGCAAGCCTATGGCCATACCGTTGAACAAACGGAAGTTCAGGAAGTTGAAGAATTGGCCGGTTTTGGGGTCAAGGTCAGCTGGCAAAACCAGACAATACTAGTCGGCAGTAAACTGTTGTTAGAACGGAATGGCATTAAGGTGGAGCATGCTGTTCAGGCAGGTGTCTATGTAGCTATTGATGGTGTTTATGCAGGTGCGATCGTCTTAAGTGATCGCCCCAAGAAGGGAGCAGCCAAGGCAGTCAAGGCTCTGCAAGAAATGGGTAAGGAAGTAATTATGCTCACTGGCGATAACGCAGCGGTGGCCGAGCAAGTGGGTCAAGAGCTAGGAATTACTCAAATCCGTTCTGAACTCTTGCCTCACCAGAAAGTTGATGAGCTACAAAAGGTCATTGAAGCACTCGATGCTAAGGGAAAAGTGGTCTTTGTAGGCGATGGAATCAATGATGCGCCAGCTCTAGCCCGGGCCCATGTGGGTGTAGCTATGGGTGCCTTAGGTTCCGAAGCTGCCATCGAAACGGCCGATGTGGTGTTAATGACGGATGATCCCCACGGGGTAGTCGAGGCCATGTCTATTGCCCGCCGAACAAACCGAATTGTTTGGCAAAACATTGCCCTCGCCTTCGGAGTCAAGCTCATAGTTCTTGCCTTAGGTGCCTTAGGGCTAGCAACATTATGGGAAGCAGTCTTCGCCGATGTGGGTGTTACCATCTTAGCAGTCCTAAATTCACTAAGAATCATTACCCCACAAAGAACAGCATCTAAACGAATTCTATAACATTACCCGAAAAGGAAGTGGTGAGATGCGCAGAAGTTTGTTAGTGTCCCTGTTAGCCTTGGTTTTACTGATCAGTTTTATGGGCGTTGCCAGTGCTTCTACTGAAAGCTTCAACATTAAGGTGCAAGGTACTGGTGATGTACGAGTCTCGCCCACTAAGGTGCAAATGTGGATTGGTGCCCAAACCGATGGCAACACAGCGGAACGAGCCCTTGCCCAAAGCAATGAAATCACCCAAGGGCTGATCAGGGTTTTTTCCCAATTTGCCCCACCTGAAGTAATCAAGACCTCGGAGTTCAACATGTACCAAAAGGAACGATGGGATGATGTGGAGCGTAAGTCAGTGCCCGATGGCTTTACTGTACGCCAGGTCTTCGAAGTACAGATCGCAGACCTCACCAAGGTTGCCACGTTTTTGGATCAAGCCACAGCCGCAGGTGCCAACATTATTTACGGATTACAGTATGGCGTACAGGATTATCGCACACCCAAAGAAGAAGCCTTTAAACGGGCCATGGAAGATGCTTGGTGGAAGGCAGGCCTTCTTGCCACAGCTAACGGTTCTAGCGATTTGGTCCTAGAAAGTGTAGAAGAAACCTATTTTTATGGTCCAGAATACGCTTCGGAAGGAATTAGTTTGGTCACAGAAAAGGCCGATGTCTTCATGCCTGGTCAACTCAAGGTCTCGGTGAGCGTCAACGCCACCTTTCGGGCGGATTTGACAAAGCCAGAATAGTCTTGTATAATCAGCTCATCAACTGAATAGAATGCCTCATCGACATAGGTGAGGTAGAGGCGCAGTAATTATTAGTACTCTAGAAGAAGCTGGGGAAGCTGATGAACTACGAGGAAAGGAATTACTGCCGAAGTCTAACTAATCCCCATTAATTAGGCTGGGTGTGCATTGAATAGGTGCACAACTGTCACTGTAGCAATCCCGAACTACAGTGGAGGACTATCACACCGAAGGGAGTGAATTGATGAGGCTGTTGTCAGATTTGACCTTACAAACAGCCTAGAAATTAGGCTGTTTTTGTTTTGCGAAAATAAAAAGGGAGCTGATTACCCCATGGATTATCAATTTCTGAGCTTACTTCCCCCTCTACTATCCATCACTTTAGCCCTAGTTACAAAAAAGGTTATCCCCTCCTTAGTGGCAGGGGCATTGTCTGGAGCATTAATCTTGATGGGCGGTAATCCCATTACTGCTGTTGGCCACACCCTTTCAACCATCTGGTCTAGTGTCTCCGATAGTTGGAACCTCTCGATTTTAATTTTCTTGGTATTCTTAGGCATCTTGGTCCACCTAGTTACCATGGCCGGTGGTTCCGCCGAATACGGTGCCTGGGCCGAAAAAAGGATCAAATCACGTCAAGGTGCTCAATTTGCTACCTTAATTCTGGGCGTCCTAATCTTCATCGATGACTATTTTAATGCCCTTACGGTGGGTACTGTCATGCGCCCAGTGACGGATAAGTTTAAAGTCTCTCGGGCCAAACTAGCCTACATCATTGACTCCACAGCTGCCCCAGTTTGCATTATCGCCCCTATCTCTAGCTGGGTAGTGACGGTAATGTCTACCATGGGTGATAAATTCAGGGCAGAAGGAATTGGTCTAGATCCCTTCATGTCCTTCTTGAAGCTAATTCCCATGAATTTGTATGCGCTCCTCACCTTGGCTATGGTGGCTGTGCTTTGCTTCATTGACTTAGAGTTCGGTCCCATGGCTGAGCACGAAGAGCTAGCCATTACCGCTGGTAACGTCCACGGGCCGAAAGGCGAAAGTGCGGTTCAAGTAGAAGAAAACATTACTAACCCTAAAGGAACCATCTGGGATTTAGTTGTTCCCATTGGTGGACTAGTGATCTTTACTGTAATTGCCATGGCCTACACGGGCGGATATTTTGGCGGAAACATCTCTTTCCTCGGCGCCATCCAAGAGACAGATGCGGCCACTGCTTTGAAAATTGGAGGCTTCTGGGCCATCATCTTAAGCCTTGTGCTCTTTTTGCCTAGACAAGTATTAAGCCTTAAGCAATTACCAGAAGCGGCTATAAAGGGTGCCAAGAGCATGTTACCGGCCATTACCATTCTAATCTTCGCGTGGACCATCGGTTCTATCATTGGTGAACTAAACACCGGTGTCTATTTAGCCAATAGCTTAGGCAAGACTTTGCCACCCTTTTTGTATCCGGCTCTTGTCTTTGCTCTCGCTGGTGTAATTGCCTTTGCCACAGGTACCTCTTGGGGAACTTTTGCCATTATGGTTCCGATCGCGATTGATTTCGCCTTGATTTTCGACCCAGAAATCACCTTGATCATGATCGCGGCAGTCCTGGCAGGAGCAGTATTCGGCGACCACTGTTCGCCTATATCCGACACTACCATTCTCTCTTCTACTGGCGCCCAGTGTGACCACATCGAACACGTAAGTACCCAGCTACCATACGCTGTCTTTACAGCAGCTATTAGCTTCATTGGTTATATTGTGGCCGGTATCCTAATTACTTCTGTCGGATTAAGTAGCGCCGTAAGCGCAATAATTTCCTTAGGGGTCTCTGCCCTCTTGATGATCATCGGGCTCAGAATTGCCCATATTCTCACTCTACGGGCTAAAAGCACAGTTGTAGCTTAAGGAAAGGAAGTATCATCCATGTCAGCTGTTCGCATTGGAGTTATCTCCGATACCCACGGCTTACTTCGTACTGAAGCCACAGCAATCTTACGGAACTGTCAGACTATTATCCACGCTGGAGACATTGATCAGCCTCAAGTATTGCAAGCATTAGAGCAAATTGCCCCTACTACAGCAGTAAGAGGTAATATGGATGTGGGTAGCTGGGCAAATAAGCTAAAAATCACGGAACGTCTCCAAATTGGGAACTGGTCACTTGTGGTGGTACACAACATCAATGACTTCAACCCAACAAAAGACCGAGCGGATGTTGTTATCTTTGGGCACTCCCATCGTTTCTTAAATGAAGAAAGAAATGGAGTTTTGTTCCTCAATCCGGGAAGTGCTGGACCGCGTCGCTTTAGCCTCCCCATTACCATGGCGGTTTTGACCCTCGGTGAACAAGTGACGGTGGAAAAAGTAACTCTAAAAAGTAAAGCCTGACCTCGAAGGTCAGGCTTTATGTTTAAATTCGGTCCATGGTTTTGTGGCAGGAGGTGGTTGAGCAAACTCCAACTGTTCTTTGGTAGTAGGATGGATAAACCAGATCCGTTCGGCCCAAAGAGCAATTTGTTGTCTTTCATTGCTTCTGAGTCCATAGCGTTGATCCCCCACCAAGGGATGACCACTTTCAGCCATTTGAACCCGAATCTGGTGAGAACGTCCCGTGCGTAACTGAATGCGCACTAGACTATGAGTGGAAATCATGTCAATCACTTGGTAGTCTAGCACAGCTTCTTGAGCACCAGGCACATTAGGCTTAACCACACTCACCAAATTCGTCTTGCGATCCTTAACTAAGTAGTTACGGAGATTGCCCTGCAGGGGTTGGGGGTGCCCAGCCACAACCGCCAGATAACCCCTACCGAAGGTGCCTTTTCTAATCTGCTCTGAGAGGCGTCCCGCGGCTTTGGAGGTTTTGGCGAAGACCATAACCCCACCTACTGGCCGGTCTAAACGATGAACCAAGCCTAAATAGACATTGCCAGGCTTGTCATAAGTTTCTTTGATGTACTCCTTCAGTAATGTAAGTAAATCTTCATCCCCCGTCTGATCTCCTTGAGACAATAGATTGGGGGGCTTCACCACCACTAGCAGATGATTGTCTTCGTATAAAATGGGAATTGAGTTCATTTAGACTCCTCTTTAGTCGCGTAATATTCTTCCTGAAGTAAGCCCATAATCACTAAATCATAGTATTCCCCATCCACAAACCGCTCTTCCCGTAAACGTCCTTCCTCTTGAAAACCTAGACGTTTATACACTTTCTGCGCCCGGGCATTGAAAGATAACACCCGAAGGCTCACCTTATGCATATTCAGTTGCGCGAAAACAAATCGCAGCAAGACCTTAAGGGCATCTGTTCCATATCCCTGATCCCAATAAGCCTTATCCCCAATAAAGATACCTAACTCCACAACCCTGTTTTTCCAGTCCAACTGGTTAATACCGCAGCCACCAATATATCGGGTGTCACTTAAAGTCTCAATAGCGAAACTATAAGTATCCGACCTAGCCGATTGTTGAGCAACCCACTTTTCCTCATCCCACAAGGTGAGTGGAAAAGGAGGTCCCCCCAGCAAGCGTTTTATTTCGGGATCATTCATATAAGCCTGAGCCAGGGCCGCATCTTCCTTACGATATTCTCGCAATCTCACTTTTTCACCAGTATACATCATCCGGCCTCCTTGCCTAAGGGAATTGTTTTTTTGCGGTTAGGGGCATCTGGCGCTCGCTCCCTAAAATTGGAGTTGTCACTCGCAAAATCAGAGCCGCTTGCCTGCGCTTATAATCGTTGTTGTCAATGGTTCTTATCACCCACTCCACCGTCTCCGGTGCGTAACCCTCTAGCACAATTTCCGTTGGAGTAAGACCCCCGTGGAGATAGTCTTGAATAATCCCATCCAAAATGTCATAGGGCGGCAGAGTTTCATCATCCCTTTGGTTGGGTCGCAATTCTGCGGAAGGCGGTTTTTCAATAGTATTCCACGGAATAATTTCGTCTTCCCGATTCATGTAATAAGCCAACTGGTAAACCATGGTCTTATACACATCGGCAATAACGGCAAGACCACCACTCATATCCCCATATAAAGTACAATAGCCCACAGCTAATTCGCTCTTGTTACTATTAGTAAGAACCAAACCACCAAACTTATTGGACAAGGCCATCAGAAGATTTCCTCTGAGGCGAGCCTGAATGTTTTCTTCAGCCACATTCATCTCAGTCCCGGCAAAGTGCTCCTCTAGTGTAGAAAGCATGGTTCCGTACAACCCATCAATAGGAAGAATATTAAACCTAATCCCTAAATTATTTGCCAAACCTTGGGCATCTTCCACACTACTGGGAGTCGAATAGGGTCCTGGTTGGGTAATACCCCACACATTTTCTGGACCAAGGGCTTCGCTGGCCAATACAGCTACTACAGCGGAGTCTAGGCCACCTGAAAGACCAATGATCGCCTTACTCATGTCATTTTTGTGCACATAATCCCTTAAACCTAGCACTAAGGCCCGATACAGTCGGGCAGTTTCATCTTCCTCCTCGAGAATATCTCTGAACTCATTAGTGGCCAAGTCTATTAAGGTGCCCGTTACTTCAAACTCTGGCGCTACACCTAATAACTTGCCTGAAGGTGACACTGCTGAGCTACCGCCCGGGAAAATCAACTCGTCGTTACCACCAACTGCGTTAACCCTAAGCACAGGCAAGCCTGTGGCAACTGCAATACTGCGTAACCGTTCCGCATGTTTAGCAGACTCTCCCACTTGAAAGGGGACAGCAGAGAGATTAACAATTAAAGTAGCCCCTTTTTCTTTTAACTCTGAGGCAAGCGCTATATCTAACTCCAAACCGAGACTTAAGCTTACAACCTCTTCTCCTAATCTTACCAGGGTATGCTCTACTCCGTGTGAGAAATACCTACTTTCATCGAAGAGGCGTAGCCTAGTAAGTGTGCGCTTATGTTGCAAACCCAAGACTTCACCAGCTCGCATCATCACGGCAGAGTTAAACAGGCGAGTGCCGTCTTGCCAGGGCAATCCCACAACTAAAACCACCTGCGGATATTCCTCGGAAATGGCTATGAGTTCAACGAAGCTTTCTTGGATTTTGGTGAGAAAATCACGTCTCAACAACAAATCTTTAGGGGGATATCCAGTGAGAAACAATTCAGGGAAAACAACTAGATCTGCTCCGGTTTTGGCCCGAAGCACATCTCTTATTTGTGCTAAGTTACCCTCTAAATCTCCCACCTTAGGATTGAGTTGGGCTAGATAAACCTTCATGATCTCACCTCTCTGGCTGAGTTTTAGCTACAAAACACACTTTTTCCAGTTCTTCCTGCTCTTTGAGATGGACTAATTCTCCCCGCAAGAGCATGGTTGTGATAATAGTAGAACCAATATCCGAAACGGGAAAAGCCAAAAACACTCCAGTTAGGCCCCAAATCCGCGGTAGAACTAATAACATGGGAATCAAGAGTAACACTTGACGGGAAAGGGAGAGGAAAGCAGCTTTCTTCGGCTTACCTACCGCTTGAAAGTAGTTGGCCCCAACGATTTGAAGACCAATAATTGGGAACATCATCATGACTGTTTTCATGGCTCGAGCCCCTAGGCTCATCAGTTCCGCGTCGTGGCGTCCAAACAAAGACACCAATTGGACAGGCATAAAGCGAGTAGCCAAAAACCCTAGAGTAACAATAGAAGTAGCCCCAGCAATGGCATAAAAGAGAGTCTCTTTCACCCTTCCATACTTTTTCGCACCGTAGTTAAAACCAATGATCGGCTGGGAGCCCTGATTGATTCCGAAGATGGGCATCATAAACAAAGTATTCACACTAAAGACAATGCCCATGGCTGAAATAGCTAGATCTCCACCATAAAAGGCTAGGCTTTGATTAAGAATTAGGTTAAGCAAACTTGCGGCCAATTGCATGGCGAAGGGCGCAAAACCGATGGAAATAATTTGGAGCACAACAGGCCATCTAATCTTATAAGAGTTTCTTAAATCCAGGTGGAGTTGGCCCTTTCCACGCAAAAAGAAAGCCACTACCCAAGTAGCAGAGATAATCTGCGAAATAATTGTGGCAAAGGCGGCACCCTTGATTCCCCAACCAAAGACGAAAATAAACACAGGGTCTAAAATGGTATTGGTAATAGCACCGATCAACATTGTAGCCATCGCGGTTCGAGGGTTTCCCTGGGCTCTGATCATATGGTTAAGACCAAAACCAATGGCTTGAAAAACGCCACCATAAAGAATGATACTCAGATAATCCCGCGAATAGGGCAAGACTGCTTCACTAGCCCCTAAGAGACGAATTAGTGGATCCAAAAAAACCAGACCCGAAACAGTAAGAACGAGAGAGAGCAAGACCAGCATGCCAAAGGCATTGGACATAATCTGTTCAGCTTCTTCTTGGCGTCCCTCACCTAGGCGAATAGAAATTAAAGCGGTGGCTCCTAATCCAATTAGCATGGAAAAGGCCATCTGCACCAACATAACGGGAAATACCACCGTTAAACCGGCTAGACCTAGAGGGCCTACCCCATTACCTACGAAGATTCGGTCCACCACATTATATAAAGCCTGTACCAACATTCCTACGATAGCGGGAATTGAAAACTCTAGTAATAAGGGCAGAATTTTTCCTTGCCCCAAACGTTCAGCACGGTCCATAACTTCACCTTTCTAGTACGCGTAATAATCTATTGCTAGTATATCCTGCACCTGGTTAGAAGGCAAGTTTGGGCGTATTTTCACTAACTGGGCCAACCCAATTCACGATGGCGAAAACGGGCTTTAATCTTCCGCTCCTCTAGCCTTCTAGCTAATTCTATGGCAATGGCAACTGAGCGGTGTTGCCCACCAGTGCAGCCAATACCAATTGTTAGTCTTGCCTTCCCTTCCCGGGCGTAAGCCGGGACTAAGGTAGAAACCAATTCCGTGAACTTTTCCAAAAAGTGTTGCGTAACGGGAAACTGCAAGACATAATCAGATACTCGTGTGTCTTGTCCAGTCAAGGGACGCAGTTCATCCACATAAAAGGGATTAGGAATGAAACGCACATCAAAGACGAGATCTGCATCGATGGGTGCCCCATACTTATAACCAAAAGAGAAAATATCCACCGTTAAAGAATCATGCAATGGTGTGCCTTGATAAATCTCATTGAGGCGTACCCGGAGATCCATGGGCCGTAGATCAGTAGTGTCAATAATCACATGAGCCATTTCTCTAGCTTCCGCCAAAAGGCGCCGCTCCGTAGCAATGTTCTCGAAAATACTCTCTGGATTAGTCTGCCCCTTGACCAAAGGATGGAGCCGCCTAGTTTCACTGAAACGCTTAATTAGGACAGGGTCATTGCAGTCGAGAAAAACCAAATGATAAGAGTATCCACTATTTTCTAACCATTCTAGAGATTGGCGTAAGTCACTGAAATACTCTCGGACCCGAATATCGATGGCAATAGCATATTGACGCGTAGAATCGCTTTGGCCATGCAACTCAACCAAACGGGGTAGTAAAGCTGGAGGAAGGTTGTCAATGCAGAAAAAATGCAGATCCTCCAAGACTTTCATTGCCTGGGTCTTTCCAGCACCTGATAATCCTGTTACGATAACAAAATCAACGTTTTTCACGCGTCACACCTCCAAACCTAATATTTCTCCAACAGCTTGGAGAATTCCATCCTCATCATTAGTCCCGGTTACAAGATGGGCGTGCTTTTTTAGACTGGGATGGGAGTTACCCATGGCCACTCCGAAACCCGCCACCTTAAACATAGGTAGATCGTTTTCTCCATCGCCAAAGACAACAACTTCTCGAAGGGGAATACCTACAATCTCACTAATTACTTCAAGGGCGTGGGCCTTGCTCACACCACTAGATACCACTTCTAGATAACTAGAAAGAGAGCGACTTGCCACCACCTCTGGCACCTCAGCTTTCAATTCAGCTTGGAGGGCCAAAACCTCTTTAGGTTCGCCAATAACAAGAATTTTATGTGCCCTATCTACTGTTGCTAAATCCCGTATTTGAGCGGGGAATCCTACAATCTCCCCTTCCCTCGTGGAATGAGGATTCACTTCTTGAATAAACCAGTCCCAAGCGGTATAAACATTCACACTCAACCTATGCTGCAAGGCCCTTTCAATCACGGCTTGTGTCGCCTGAGTATCCATGGCTTCGTCGAGTAGAATATTCCCTCCACGCACAACCAAGGCACCATTCAGACTAATGTAAAAGGGCTCTAATCCTAGTTCGGCCACAATAGGCTCCATGGCTAGAGGCGGGCGCGCACTCGCCAACATAATGGGACTATCTCGCTGGGTCAAGAGAGCCATTGCCACTTTGGTGGACGCTAGAATTTGATGTTTTGTAGTAAGAATGGTTCCGTCAATATCGAAGACGTAGAACATTGGATGGTTCATTAAATTTGCTCCTTAGACAGTTATCATCACCTTAGTTCCACAAAAGCGTGCAACTACCTCCCCATTTAGAACGCGAAAAACCCACCTCCTAGCGAAAATCTACCAGCAGGCGGGTTTTTGGTCTATTGATTATAGCGCCATTCCCAAGAAGGGCTAGGCGGCTCAGATAAGTGACTATTATCCCTTAACTGCAGATTACGACTGTAAACTAAGATGGTTGGACCTTGCACTTCGTCCTGATGGTAGTTCCAGTGGCCCCCTTCGCGCTGTTGGTAAAGACTAAAAGTAAACACTGTAGAATCGCCCCTGGGGTTAGGAGCCCGCATGGAAAGAATCATGTGGGGATTCACAAATTCAATGCTATTGCGGAGACGACCCTGTCTAAACCCACCTTCCACTGACTTGACCTGAATGCGGCCAGATTCGGCAGTACCCCAACCCCGATAATACTCGTCAACCGTTAACCTCAAAGGGCCATGTCCCTCCAAGATAAAGCCTAAATCAACTTCAACCTCCACCTCTTCTTGAGCCCTGACTACATAAGATTTCGGTTTGAAAATCTCCGATGTTTGCACTTCAATAACTGCCCTTCGTTCCCATGCAGTGGCCTCAATCTCGAGAGGCTCTCCCCGCCAATTAGAACTTAACCTAAAGGCTTCGACCACAACTGTCCTGGCGGGGACTACTACTGTTCTTTCATAGAAATAAGGTTGCCAACGCTGATCTCGACCAGCGGAGGCAAGGGTTATGCTCTTTCGGGACATGGAGTCATTGGCTAAGGCCACCTTCATCACCTGGTCGTCAAGCCAAGCCACAACCAACACATCTCCTACATAGGCCTCACGAAGGGCTGCTAAGCCCGGAGTAGTCACTGCCAAGATGGTCAAAAAAATCAAAATCAAGTGCGTCAAGTTTGCTTTACGCATCTACTATCTCCTCCCTAAAATCAGTCTATCATAGGCATTCGAGACGATTAACTACTATTTGCCAGTAGATAGAAGATAATCTAGGAGTAAAACCACTCCACCGGCAATACCCGCAGTTTGAGAGAGGTATTAGCAAAATAGTCGATTTCACCCTTGGTCCAGTGGTAATAGGTTAGGTAAATCAAATCTCTAACAAAGGTGATGCTAGTATAGGCGAAACAACTTTCGGGGTCATCCTCGAGATTTTTCACTTGTTCCCAGGTAGTCCCCTCATCCTTACTTATGGCCGCGGTTAACGGGGTGCGTTCAGACCAAGTAGCCTTACCGCCCTTGGGATTATTATTCCAAACCATTAAGAGATCGCCAGTTTGTGGAATCCTAGCAATAGTAGCCGGTGCTAAGGGGGCAACTAAAGTGCTAGGGTAAAGTTTTCCCCAAGTTTCACCCCCATCAAAGGATTCGGAATAATAGATATAGTCCTGGGTGGTCCGGATGATCATCAACACGCTACCATCTTTCCGTTCTACAACGCCTGGTTCTTGAGCATGTTTATCTCCAAAACCGGTCTCCCCCTGACCCTTCCACCAGGTATAGCCATCGTCATCGGAAATATAACAAAAGACAGAAGCAAAGTCTTCGCCACTTTCCCTCACCGAATTGGCAACCGGCGCCAAAAGGCGACCGGAGTTTAATTGGATTACTCGAGCATTATTCATAACATTATAGCCATCCTTAGAAGACACTTGGATCGGCTTACTCCAAGTCTTGCCCTCATCCTGAGACCGGCGCATCATCACTTTCAGGTCTTCCCAGGAATTCTTGACCAGGTAAAAAAGCAATATGTCTCCCGACAGGGAGCGTAAGAGCGAAAGTGACATGACGTTACAGGCAGCCACATTCTCTTGGAGAATGTACTTTTCTCCCCAAGTACGGCCCCCATCTGCAGAAATCTGGGCTACCAAATGAGCCCCATCTCCATCGCCATGGCCTCCATAGAATTGGGTCCAGGCCAACAAGAGCCTACCATCCTTCAACTCAATGATGTCACCCTCTGAATTTCTGGGAAATTCAGGAGTTGCTGGAGCTACCATTAACTCAAACACAGATATTCCTCCGTTCTAATTCTGAACTAAGATACACTTCGAACTGGCTAATCATAGGATAGCTGCGTGTCTCAATGATTTCCAGTCTTACTCGCCGAGCTGAGATGGGCTCAAAACGGCAAATTCGTTTGTAACCCACAATCGTTCCTTTAAAGAATTCTACCCACTTGGCCTGGGCTTCATAAAGCAATCTAAAAGCCTCAATACGTTGACCAAGCCTGATCTCTTCGCCCAAGACCACCCGATCAAAAGTCTGCATCTGCCCTAAATTCAGTTCTACACTAACCTGCGGAATCTGGTTCGCAGCTAAGTTGGTCTGAAAAGTTGCCCTTAACGCACTTCCCAATTCGCGCAAGCGGGCCACATCATTTTCGTGGATTAGGCCCCGCTGATCCGGAGGCACGTTCAGCAAAAAGGCGGCATTACCTCCTACGGAGTTATAATAAATGTGCAAAAGTTCTTCGAGAGTTCTCACCTGATCATCTTCGTGAGCGTGATAAAACCAGCCAGGTCGAATAGAAGTATTCACTTCTGCAGGATACCACACTAAATCCTTCACTCCACGAATGGCATCCCTACTACCCAAGTCTTGATCGGCAGATCTAAACTGACGAGCAAACCTCCCATCGTCTACTTTTTGAGAGACTTCTTGAATCCGCTCCGCATCTTGGAGCGATGCTGGAACCACACTCCATTCGGACTGCCTAGTATGGCCTGCTTCATTACCACACCAGCGTACATCGGGACCTACAACAGAGATCACCGCATTTGGCTGCAGCTCCCTAATCAAGGCATAGTAAGCTTCCCAATCATAGACTTGTCGCTTACCATTAGGTCCCTCACCACAGGCCCCATCAAACCACACTGAGAAGATTTCGCCATAGTTAGTCAACAGCTCTCTAAGTTGGCTAAGGAAGAATTGGTTATACCGCGGACTATCACCGTAGCTTGGTTCGTGCCGATCCCAGGGGGAGAGATAAATGCCGAAGGCCATACCCGCCTGGGCGCAAGCCTCTGCCACTTCGCCCACTACATCACCTTTTCCCTCACGCCATGGACTGTTTTTTACACTATACTCTGTATAAGCACTAGGCCAAAGACAAAAGCCGTCATGATGTTTACAAGTTAAAATCAACCCCCGCATACCCGCGGCTTTTAAAGATTCAACCCATTGATTCGCATTTAACTCCGTTGGATTGAAAAGGCTGGGGTCCGCATCGCCAAAGCCCCATTCTTGATCAGTGAAAGTGTTCATACCAAAATGAATAAAACCGTAAAACTCCAACCGTTGCCAGCGCAATTGCCTATTTGAGGGGACAATATCCAGGGCTAATTGAACACTCTGCTCCAAAGAATTCACCACCCGCGGTCTGTGATTTATACCGAACAACTGAAAACGACCCTACCCGCAAGGAGTAGGGTCGAAAACAACTAAGCGAGTTTATTTGTTGTAACCGAGTAATTCATCAACATAGGCTTGACCAGCAGCGGCCACGGCGTTCATGG
This sequence comes from Firmicutes bacterium UBA4996, assembly GCA_002396805.1. GTDB lineage: Bacteria > Bacillota > Limnochordia > Darwinibacteriales > Darwinibacteriaceae > UBA4996. The sequence continues at coordinate 33,567 of DGYW01000046.1, forward strand.
CCTCAGCAGCGGTTTTTTCGCCTAACATAACCTTGTTATAACCCTCGTTGATAACATCAGCAGAGACCAATGGCCACTGCAATAATTCGCCCTCTTTCGCATAGGTGCTGAGGACCTCAGCAAGAATGCGAGCTCCCTTGGCATCAGGTGCCCACTGAGCTACGCGTTTTTCCACCATGCCTTCAGTTTCAGCCACGATGTCTTCACTTCTTTGTAAGAAGTCAACTAAGGCGATCATGGCCTCTGGTTGGGCTACGTTAGAAGGAAGTACATAGGTTTCAAACCAACCGGTATACAAGGTGTTCTTACCTTGGGGTCCCTTGGGAAGTGGTAGAATACCGTAATTTACACCGTGAGAACCGTCGGCGAAACCATCAATTCTCCAGCCCTCACCAAAACCAATAGCGGCGTTACCCTGCTCAAACGGAGCCATACCGCCGGGGGCTAGAACTTTGTCTACATTTCTTAATTGAGCACCAAACTCTAGTCCTTGGAGAATACGCTCAGAGTTCCAGTTATACTTGTAGCGACCATTTTCGTCGAGAACGTAAATGTTGTCGCCATTACTGATGGTAAGGAAAGCCCATACATACATGTTGGCGATTCCCCATTGATCGTTAGTACCATCGTTGTCGAAGTCAATTGTTGTGGCCAAAGCAACTTCACGCAGTAGATCCCAAGTCCAGTTGCCCGCTAAGTACTCATCGTAGAGGTCGGGTAAACCAGCTTCTTCAATAATGTCTTTGTTGAAAAGGGCAAAATAGGAGCTACCAGCATCAGCAAAGGATGGGAAAAGTGCTACCGCATAGCGGTCACCGCCTAGCGAAAACGCATCGATTCCCGCAGCTGCAACGTCCAAGGCCTCGCGATAATACTCTTGATCACCAATGGTCTTGGTAATTGAAAGTAGGGCATCTTGCGCTGCTAAAGACAAGAACCAATCCATACCTTGAGTCATTCTCCAGACGTCGTACTCAGAGTCACCACTGATTAGGCGAGCGGTTAGAGCTTCTTGATAGTTCTCTTGGTCGAGAATAATTCTTTCGATTTTCACATTAAAGAGCTCTTCTGCCTGCGCTAATGTGCCACCCTTTTCGGGACCTTCCAAATTATCAACCCAACCGACAAAGGTAACAGTCTTGCCGCCAAAGTCATACTGCTGAGCAAGAACAGGAAGTGCCGACAAACCCAACACCAACACTAATGCAATAACGAGACTTTTTTGCAGAGATTTCATGTTAATCCTCCTTTTCTTGTACCAAGCTATACATCACATGTACCACACTCTCGCCACCACTGAAACGGACATCACTCCCTTCGGAATAGTCTAGTAACCGTTTTACGAAAACGTGGTACGGAGTTATCACCATACAAGTTATAAATTCAACGCCCAGTTATAAAAATCCTGCTTTACCCTTCATTATTTTAACTAATTTCTCCTAATTTTACCCTAACCCACCAGACCGGTGCGCTCAATGCTTTCTACAAAGTACTGTTGCAAGACCGCGTACATAAGCAGCAAGGGGGCAATCATGAGCATACTGCCTGCATTAACAATGAGTGAGAAGTATTGCACATCTGTCATCTCCAGATAAGCCGCCAGACTCCGGGATAGATTACTCAAAGCCACAGGCAAAAAGTTGCTGTCCAAGTAAAGAGTGGTTAGAAAAGAATCATTCCACTGCCAGACAAACCCGAAGAGAAAAACAATCACCATTGAAGGAGTGGCACTGGGTAACATGATGCGGATAAAGGTTTTGAGCGGGCCAGCCCCATCCACATAAGCCGCCTCTTCAAGGTTTTTAGGCATACCGGAGAAAAACTGACGCATCACCAGAATATATAGCCCATTGCGCAAGCCCGTACCAGTCACGGCCGTGAGCAAGAAGGGCCAATAGGAGCCCATGAGATTTAGACCACCATTGGGTAAGAGACCATAAAGGTTGAAAAAACGCCAGTTTAGATAAAGTGGAACCATCATCATTTGCGGAGGCACAACCAACGTGAAAATGGCCGCGGCCAGGATGAGGTTTCTCCCTCGAAACTCAAAGCGAGCTAAACCATAACCAACCACCGTGCTAGAAACCAACTGCAAGAAGGCCACCAAAAATGACAAGAACAGTGAATTGAGAAAAACCTTTGGAAAATTCATCACTTCTATTGCCAAACGATAATTATCTAGGGTAGGATGCTTAGGAATCCAGTTAACGGTCTGATCACCCAAATCACGCATAGGCATGAAGGATGAGGAGATTTTTGTTAAGACTGGAAACAAGATAATATAAGAAATGCCCACGATCAACACAAACCGAAAGACACTGATGGAAAATTGCGATGATCGATAACTAAATGCTTGTCGCCGTTCTTTTGTTAACAACATGGCTTTCTCCCCTTTCCTCATTCCTGATAAAATACAAAGCGTGACATAATAGCCACAACGACCGCTAAGACAACAGCCACCGCCCCAAAGTACATAACACCCATTGCCGTACCAATCCCAAAGCCGGCGCCTCCAAAGGCGGTACTCCGAATGTAAACCACCAGCTCATTATTGGCAGCCAAGAACGAATCGATGATCGAGTAAACTACATTCGCCAAAATAATAGGGCTCATAATCGGAAGAGTAATCAGCCAAAAAGACTGCCAACCAGATGCCCCTTCCACTTTGGCAGCCTCATAGAGGGAGCCCGAAATGGACTGCAAACCAGCTAGAAAAATCAAGATTTGAATCCCTGAAGCCCGAATGATCTCCGGGACCCGGTCCACCACATTGATCACGTAGGTCATGAGCTGATAAGGAATTTTCAGTTGCATCAAAAAGTTTGTCAAGGCTGGCCCCGACATAAAGCTACCAAAGGCATTGGCTGACTGCTCCATCATGGTCCGCATGTAATCTGTTTGCTCGAGAGCTAAAACTACACCAGAACCCAAAATCACCGGTAAAAAGAAGATGGAACGAGCCAATAGGCGACCTCGGAATTTGTGGTTGAGCAAAATAGCCGCAAAGAAGCTAAACAAAATGATCGCAGGTACGTCCAAGAGCATCCGCAAGAAAGTCTCCACAAAAGTAGGAACGAACTTAGTGTCCACCGTCAAGGCGTAACGATAGTTTTCCCACTTTGTAAAAACTAGTTCATAGCCTCCCCTCACAATTACCAGCCTGTGCAGGCTAAAAATCAAAGCTTGGATGAAGGGCGCTAGAAAGAAGAAGATGAACCCTATGATAAAAGGAAGTGAGAAAAGATAGCCCGTTAAAGCCTTTTGCTGCCTAAGTGATAGCTTTTTCATCGCTCGAGGCTCCTTTCTACAACGATATAACCCTGACCTAGAATGTGTTGGCCACGCCACCACACCCCTTCAGCATTATAGTTGACGATTATCTCCACACCATTCTCATACGTTGTTCTGAAGACTAAAGGTCGTAATTCTTCGTGGTTGACTATTACCTGACCCCGTACCTTGGCCAACACAGGAGCTACCTCTTGATAGAGGGCCAAGCCGGCATCACTCAAATCGGCGTAATTGATGGCCAATAGGTGCTCAAAATCAGTTCCTTTAATGAGCGATGAGTCACCTAGAGCCCAGCGAAAGAACGGCAGTTCACCTGTTTCAAGACTACGTAACAAATCGTTCCGGGTAATGCCCCCTTCGTTATAAGGCTGACTAGAGTAATCAACATAGCCATGGAGCACCATCTGATAAAATGGCACATGTTGATCAATAATCAACAGGGGACTAACGGCTGTAGGAGCTTCCACAACTTGCGTTGCATAGGGAATAACTGCGGCGTTACCCCCCACTACCATCATGGTCCTTCCCGAAGCTTGGATTTTCTCCATCTGCTTTAGAGCAATTGAAAGAGCTTCCGGACGATGGACCATCTGATCGGCCTTATCAATAAAGTCAGAATAGACATCCTTGCCCAAAGTACGTAAGGCCAGGTTAGCACCGTCATAGGGGGCTAGATATTGTAAGAAACTGTCCACTAAGCTACCTAACACTCGAGGCGAAACAGCGTAAGCCTCACGTTCGAGGATCCTCTGAAAGGTGGCTAGGTTGTAGTCCCAGATCTTCACTGCGGTGCGATTCAAATGGCGTGATGCATCACGGCCAGACCTAAAACCATCAAAGATGCTGTCTCGGTAAACCGTATTAAAGTCCACATCCAAGTATAGTTCCACTTGCCTGTCAGTAACATATTTGAGCAAATCCCGGAAATCTTGGGCACTGCCTAAAGTCTTCTCCAAACTCACCCGATCAGGGTAGGAGTGCTCAATTCCTCCTTTGGACCAACCAAGATAACGTACTCTAACCTGGGGAACTCCTTTTTTCTCAAGATCATCCAATATAGTGACCAGACCCTTGTAGGTTGTCATGGGACGAATTACCTCTCGGGGAGCACCATAGACTGGTTCGAAGTCATGGAATCCGCCCACAACTTCTACTACTAAGGGAACCTCACTGGTCGGCTCGATCCTTTGAAGTCCATATCTTTGCACCAAGTAATCGCGATAGCTCTGGGCCATCCCCACATAATTGGCCTGATTGCCAGTGAGAAAAACAATGCGCTCCGTAATGTCGCCTCCATAAGGCACGACTGCATAGGCATCCACCATTTTGTTATCCAAGGAAGATTCAACGCCAAAGAGAGTGATCGAGGCCCGCGGGGTAAGAGCAAAACGTGCATAGACCTTAGCAAAGGACTCACTACGACCAGCGCTTTCTCCATTAATGTAGGCCAGAGTTTCTCCCTCTTCAATTATGGTGAAGAATGCTTTGTCCCGTTCTTTCAAACCAAAAACGGGCATGCGAATCTGTGGCCCTTGCGCGATCTTTTCAACCTGTGGAGCAATAGAGCGATCTACCCCATATATAGAACCGGAATAAGCTGGGAGACTATTCTTTTTTGGATTAGTTATTTGGATTAACGCACCCGAACGCTCCGGAACAAAGATATATCCCTCAGCACTTTCGTGGGCCACCCCAAAGTAGGGTAAAAGATCGATGGAGTACGGGAAGAATGTCTCGGGAACTCCTTTATCATTCGGTATATTAATGGGGTAGCGAATTTCACCGGCCGGTACAGTTGCAACAAGACTAGGACCATCCAGCTTGAGTACTAGTGGTACCTGAAAAACCTGTGGATTTGGCCGCGGTGGATCAATATTGTGCAGCTGATGATCCTCGCCCACGTCACGAGGGGTGTAGCCCAAATCAGAAAAGATCCGGGCAAACTCCGGGCGATTATAGACCGCATATGTCTCATCTAAGAGCGCGTAAAAGGGCCCATTGAAGACAAACTCAAAATCCTTCTTGGTGAGTAGCCCCCGTCGTTCCACATCGGCGCGGTTGCCTACCATGGTGTCCGCCAAATGTTCAAGGTAAATCTTCGTTCGTTCGTGGGGCTCATCCCGCAAGCCCAACTTCTTCTGTAAGAGGCTTCCACTGAGGAGCTGAATCTCATGATTGCCAAAAATGTCCCTTAAGTCCAAACCAAAAACCGATACTCTATCGTAGGGATACTCTGTCTTTTCTTCAAAGGATAAAAGGCTATAAGAGTCTAGCAAAATCTTCTGGTCAAAAGAATCCTCAACTCTCTCTAAAAGTGCCTCAAACTTATCCTTAGCGATAAAAATGGGATAATGAGCACTTTCAGACCACATTTTCCCTAAGGTGAAATCAAAACGTACCTCCTCAGGCGTGATGCTCACAGCAAACTCTTCATTGAGCACACTATCTCCATAGGAGTTTAGGGATTTGCCCTCCCGGGTTGGGGTGAAGTAGTTGAGGTTGATCAAAGAACGCATAGCGTTGCGGGCATTACCCCGTTTGATCCGTTCCAAATTGAGGTTTTGTGGCGTGCTAAACCACACCTCTCCACTTTCAATATCTTCTACTGCAAACTCCGCAGTTTCCTCTTGCACATAAAGACGCAAGAACTCGTTTTCCTGTGCTAAGGTATACTTTTGGAGATTAGCCGCCCAAGCTAGCGAAGACAGTCCGTTCACAAGTACTACGCATAACAGTAGGTATTTCCAAAACCGTTTTTTCACCGTCGCTAACCTCCTTTATAATCTAAACGTGATCTCGGTGTAGATCGAATCAATGAACCCATACAACTGGGCAATAACGTTGAGGAAGAGCAAGGTCAAAAAGATCACTACCCCCATGCCTACGCCAGTTAGAATACTGGTCAACACGTTTTTCCCTAGCTCGTATTGGTGAGTAATCATGGTGCCCATGAAAATCAAGAGGGCTGTCCAAAGCACTGCAAAGGTATTGAAGAGATAATAAAAGGCACCTTCGTCTAAAGTGATCATCCGGCTAACCAAGATCAAGGGTAGGTTAATGACAATAATGGGCATTAAGGCATAGGCCGTAGCAATGTAAATGTCCTTAAACGTCCCCTTACCTTCCATCAAACTGGTTAGACCTAAGTTCACCCCACACCATAGGAAGAAGGGAATGAGCACGCTAGCCATTTCCAGATAAATATTGAGTCGCTTTGCTTCACTCCAGTTAAAGAGAAAGCCCGTATACTGTCTAATCAAGACGTAAGTTAATACCACGCCGCCCAAGATCAGAGTCGCGGACCAGACATTACCCCGCTTTTCGTGTTTTAAGTCCCAAAATCCATCTGCGGGGTGGGTCATGACCCAAAAGGCATAGGCTAAACTTTGCAAGAATGCTCTTCCCTTGTGATCACTTATTTCATAAGCCAGACCTTGGTAACCGCTGGCCCTTTGTCTTTGCCAATTCTTCCAAACCTTAGAGATAACCTTGCTGAGGATAATCACAAGCAATAATCCACCCATGAGGTAGGAGAAATTAGCATCGATCCAATCGCGACGATACAAGGCTAAAGCTTGAGAATAACCTTGGCGATCATTGCCCAGCTTGTAAGTTTCCATAGCTTCTCTAAATTTACCCTGTCTGAGCAGAGAGCGGCCGATACCGCTGTAAGCTAAATCCAGGTTAGGATTACGATGCAATACTTCAGTCCATACTTGAGCTGAGCCATCATAGTCACCCGTTTGATAGAGGTCTATAGCTTGGTGAATGAGAAGCGCGTATTCGGTAGGCTCTAAAACCGAAATTAAATTGGTACGACGATCCAAAACCAACAAGTGATTGTCTACAACATCAATGGCTGCAGGAACACGAAAACTGGCCTTTTCAAAAGCAACATTACCAAAAGCGTAGAGCAAATTACCGTTATCATCATAGGTAAAAATTCGACCACGGGTGAGATCCACCACGCTGTAAATACCATTTTCGCGCACCACTATATCCACTAAGGCTGATCTACCAACCACAGTAGCAAAAGGATTACCGGTTCGTTCAATATAATCGACATCAGCCATAGGCGGTGCAAAACCACCTGCGCGCCGCCGTAAAACATCATCACCCGCGGGGTTTAATCTACGAATAACCTGCTTAATGTTGGTTTGTCCCCGCATGAGTGTGGTGTAAATAAATCCTTTATCATCAATATCAGCATTACTGTATTCTGTAGGAACAAAAATAATCGAACGTTCCTTTTGGGCGTCGGTCATTACCTTACGCCAAAAGTATTGCCAAGGATTAGGATTAACCCGCGGAGCTCCAATGTAGCCGCTGAAAATGCCATTTTCATCAAACTCCATCAAGCCTTCCAAAACACCTTCAGCTATTACATAAATCCGTCCTACCTTATCTACAACTAACTTTAGGGGACGAAAACGGAAATCGGCGGGAATTAATTCTTGATCGGTAGGGTTGTGAATGATTCGGATCAACTCACCAGCTCCATCAAGAATCACAATCCGGCGATTATCATAATCGGCAACATAAAGCTCTTCCGCGTCAGTCACAAAGAGTCCCGTAGGTGTGGCAAACTTATCTACTAGATCACCATTTTGAAACTCGGTAATCACCCGGTCTACCTCGAAATTGCGATCAAGGACCACAATTCGGTTGTTTCCACTATCTGCAATATAGATATTCTGATTAGGAGACACCACTAGATCCTGTGGCTCTCTAAAAGCGCCCACACCTAAATCTACACCATAGATCTCCCGAACCGCATCATACACATTCGGACCCGGTACTGCCTCACCAGAGATATTGTAGGTATAGCTGCCTTGTGCCCAGACAATACCCGGGACTACACCGAAGGCTAAGATCAGCACTAGGAAGCATATTTGACTTACTCGTAATGGCTTCAATTGATTCCCTCCCTTGGCCCTTATTTAATCCCAGATGCGCCCATCGTATCAATAACTTTGCTTTGATTAATCACAAAAACAGTAATGGGAACAATCATCATGATCACCCCAACGGCAGCGCCAACACCTGCACGGGCAATTCCTCCGCCAATAATCTGGTTTAGGGCATAAGGCAAAGTCTTGAGCTGTTCGCTATAAATAAACTGACCACCAGTCTCACTCCACAAGCTTTGAAAAGCTAAAATCACTAGCGTGAGCCAGCCAGGTTTGACGTTGGGCATGACGATGCGCCAAAAGATCTTCCACTCGCTAGCACCTTCAATGCGGGCAGCTTCTAAGAGGGCATTATCAATCATAGCCTCAATAAACTGTTTCATTAAGAAAAGTCCCAAACTCATGGCCCAGGCGGGCAAAATTATGGCCCAATAAGTGTCCACCCAGCCCAGCCGCGAGACAATAAGATAGTTGGGAATGTTAGTTACCTCCCGGGCAAACATTAGGGACAAAATTACCACACCGAACATGGCCTTAGAACCAGGAAAATCGTGTTTAGCCAAAGCATAGGCTGCTAGGGATGCCAAAACCACATGACCAGCAGTGCCAGCTATAGAAATAACCAAAGTGTTCATCACATAACGGGAAAAAGGCACCCAAGATGAGGACATGAGTACAAATAAATCGTAAAAGTTGTTCATAGTCGGGTTGCGAACAAAGAACACCGGTGGAAATAAGAACAACTCATTTAACGGTTTGAAGGCATTGGAGACTGCATAGACCAAGGGTAGAATAGAAAACAGGGCGCCCGCGGATAAGAAGACCAAGATGGCCAGATCCCCTCCGAACGAACGACTCGGTTTACTGTTCCAAATCTGTAGTTTCTTCACGTTGTTCCCCCCTTAAGCGCCGACTTTGTTTAATACTCTCTGGACCCATCTTTGAACTACAACCATGGTCACAAATAAAATCACAGCAATAGCTGAAGCTGTGCCCATCTCGAAACGGACATTACCGTAGTCGATCAAGTGAGCTACAATGGTGTGTCCTGCGTAATCTGTACTGGGAAATCCGACTAATGGAATGATCTGAGCCGCAGCTGTAAAGGATCCCGTAATAGACATAATCGCTCCAAACATGAGATAGCCACGCATTTGAGGCAAGGTTATATAAAACAATTCTTGCCAGCGGTTGCGAATTCCGTCCACTGCACCTGCTTCATAAAGCAGGGGATTGATACCTTGCAGACCGGCTATAAAGGCCAAAAAGCTGGTACCTAGGCTCATCCACAACACCACAACAATTACAACACCCATCATGTATTTCGGGTCTGTGAGCCATTGGACTGGCTCTTTAATGAATCCCCAGTAGAGCAAAAATCCGTTCACGTACCCATAGGCGTCTCCGCTAAACATCACTGTCCAAATCATAAATAAGGCACCAGATATGGAAGGAGCATAGAGCATGAGGGTGAAAACTGCACGAATTTTTGGCCTCAGTTCGTTAATAAACCAAGCAAAGAGAAAGCTGGCGAAATAACTCAATGGACCCGTGAGCACAGCAAATACAAAGGTGTTTTTCACAGCGATCAAAAAGACGTCATCAGAGAGAAATAATCGTAGATAGTTTTCCCAACCCACCCACCGTGGCGGTTGAAGCATGTTGTAATGGGTAAAACTTAATCCAATGGCGATAAACACTGGAATAATCGTAAACAGTAAGAAGAGAATGCCATAAGGTGCAATAAACAAGTAGGACACCTTGTTGGCTTTAATTTCTTTCCACAATCGAGCTAGCCGCCCTTCCCTTGGGCTAGTTAGCAATGTGGTTCCTTGTTTTTCGGTAACCGCTCGCATTTTTACCCCCTGCCTTCTCTGATTAATCAGTGACCCAGTACAAGCGACGATCTTGAGGTTCTAGTTCCTCAAGTGCCACAGGTAACTCAAACTCTATCCGTTTGCGGGTAATCTCCTCATTAATCAGACGATTGTAGTCAGCCAAAGTATCCCGGGCCGGTTTGTTGTTATAAACAACTTGCCTAAAAGCATTATCTAGATATCGACCAATCATATAGCCACCAGGAACTTCTGGTACACCTTTGGTCCAGCGCCACTGGGTAATCAGTTTATCGTATTCCTCCACAGACCAAGGTAGTCCCGCTAGAGCCTCCACATTGGCGGTGGCATAACGTCCTGCAGGTCCCAACACACTCTCAATCTGGCGACCGAACTCCATTTGAACTTCGGTACTCGTCCACCACTTTAAAAACTCCCAAGCCTCATCCACCTTGTTAGAAGCTTCCATGATGATGGAGCCCGTCTGGGCAGAACCAGCAGGTGTAGAACGATTGATGCTTCCGTCGGCCTGTTCGGTTCCAGGTACGAGGGTGAAGCCCCATTTACCCCTTAGCTCGGGGGCAAAAACCTGGAGTTCGTTATACAGTCCATAGTTAGCGATCAAGAAAGGCATTTCGCCCATACGAAAACGGTTAATGGCATTATAATCCAAAGGCAATTTGTACAATTCATAAAGTTCAGTCCATTGACTAAAGGCAGCCACAGAAGTCTCATGATCAAGATTAGTGGCTATACCGTCTTCAACGAATAGCTCTTCGCCCTGTTGGTAAAGGAAACTTAAAAGGGTTAACACACCCCCACTTGAAGAGAGACTACCAATAGTACCGCTCACATCACCAATGGCCCCACTGGCCGCTTTTGCCGGCACTGAATAGGGCAAACCAAACTCCATGTTCCGTTTCTGCAGAACTGGAATAATGTCGAAGACTTCCTCCCAAGTGTTGGGAACTTGTAGCCCCAGTTCGTGCACGATATCACTGCGATAAAACAACATCAAGAAAGACTGTTGGTCAGGTAGGGCGTACACACTATCCCGGAATTGGAAAGGTACAATAGCACTGGGCATAAACCGATCCACTACTGCATCAAAGGACTCCAATTTTGCCAAATCCACTACTCCTCCACGGAAGGCGAAGTTGATGGGCTGGGCAGCTGGAACGCCCATAGCTACGTCGGGTCCCTTGCCAGCTAAAGTCGCAGGCAAAAGGACACCCATACTAACCAATTCTAGATTCACAGGAATACCCGTTTGTGGTGTGAAATTGTTCTCAATAAGACGTTTTAAAATTTGAGCCTGGTCGCGGCCCCAACCGATCCACACTTTTAAGGGTTCGGTTTCACCTTCGTACACATCCCCAACTAATTGGTAGTTGTGCGTATAAGAAGCAGCGAAAGCCCTGCTTTCGTGCTGAAGCCGTTCTCTTGGCGTAGCCTGGGCCAAAGGCATGTCTTGATCCGGCGATGAAATGATTACATAGTCAATAGCCAAGGGTTGTTTACGCACACTTAACAGCCAGGTTCCTAACGAGCCTAAGTTATCCCTAAACTTCGCTAGACGAGTAGGTATAGTATCGGGACTAGCAGAAAGTGTTCCTAATTGCCGGGCTAGATCCCTCAAAAGAACGGTAGCACCACCCTTTTGCCCAGTGTATTCTTCCAGTTGATCTGCCAATTCTCCCACAATTTTCTCTTGTCTCTGCATGGTTTCAATCAAACTTGGAATCCGCTTTGGTAGTTCGTAGGTTCTCATGGGATCGGGAGTTGGCGAAGTGATCATCACAATCTGACGATATAAAGAGTTAAGTTCATAGACGCTAGATTCTACCGTGCGAATAATGTCCACTAAGTCCCCTAACACTACTTCCATGGTGAGGGTGTGAGTACCCTTTGTCAGGTAAACAAGATACGGTTCTTCTCCACCTTCGGGTCCTAAGACATTTAGTTCGTAGTTTGAGCTATAGGGGAAACGTACTGCATTTAGTTCTTGAAACGGTACTTCATCATCAATGTAAATCCGCCGGTTACTATACCAGCCCCGAATTTGGTTTTGCTTACCCTTAATGGCAATTTGATACAAACCATCCTGCGGTACCTCAAAGTCCCAACGTACCCATTGGCCCGTTTGGCTCCAGCTATCTCCGCCAATCATATTGAGGCGAATTAATGCTGGATGGTAAGGTTCCATCGTTGGATCCCCTTGATCAAAAAGAGGCGAAATTGTGGAATCAGAACGGTAAGAAGAATCCCTTTCTTGCAGTTTCACTAACACATTCTGTGCAGGCTTGTAGTTTTGCTCCTTATAGTAAGCCACAACTTCTGCATAGGATGGACTAGGATCCGCTTGATATAAACGCAAGCTATAAATCTGCATAGGTTCTCGTCGCGATCTCAAGGTGATGGTATTGAGCCCCTCTTCTAGATAGAAGAGATAGGGTTCAGCGTAATCGCCCATAGAATCACTGGCTAGCTTCGTTTGCCACATGGGAAATTCACGTTGCAAAGGACGAAGCTCATTACCCTGATTGTCCATGCGAATGGGCTCCGCATCTCCCCACACTCGAGAGAAGACTAAATACTTAGCACCTTCAAACGGCACGGCGCCATTAATTTCGATAGCTCGCTCCATAGAGATACCTCGACCAGGTACCGGAAAATACTCGATGGCTAGATTATAAAAACCAGCTCGAGGCACATTAACCAACCACGCCATATATCCCCAGTCTTCCGTTACGACCGCATAATCGTCCTTCTCTGGCACATAGACTAACTCGCCTTCCATGTCTGTTGCGACAAAGTTTTTGCCAAGAACCAAGAGATCGGCCTCACCCAACTGGGCGCCTGCCTCTGAGTGTTGGCGTAGATAAGATTCATAGCTCATTAGTTCTTCAAAACCGGTTACTGCCAGCCGGCCTTGAGCCTGAAGAGGACGAATTGGTAAGCACAATAATATGCCGATCATAAGAAAGAACAATACCTTGGCCAACCTACTCATGCCCTCACCTCCCCTTACTACCCTTTAACCTAGCGCATGAGTCTCGTTCAATTAATCTTGTGGGATAATAATATTGAGTCAAGTAACCAGGTTCAAGATCACAGTTTTCAATCTGGTCGATCAATAGACTGACCGCCTTGGCCCCAATTGCCTCCGTATGTTGAGTTATGGTTGTCAAAGAGACGTCTAGCATTTTGACAATACTTAGATCGTCAAAACTGACAATGGAAAAATCTTCAGGAATATCAAGGCCTAGCTCCCGACAGGCCCGTACCACGTCTCTAGCCACCAAGGCGTTACCTACGACTAAACCTGTACACTCCCGTTTGATCAGAAACTGTTTGAGGTCCTTAACCCCAGTTTCAAAATCGTACGTAAAGGTTGGACCAACAGGTAATCCCCGTTCCTTAAAAGCTTCTCTAAAGCCAGTAAGGCGATCATGGATACTACTACTTAGGTCCCCCTTATGGCTAACAAAAGCAATCTGAGAGTGCCCCAAGTCCAGCAAATGTCTAGCCGCTTGATTTCCACCTTGGACGTTATCCGAGACTACGCAATTAGTCTGTAGCCCCTCAATGGCTCGATCCACGAGCACAAAGGGAAATCCCTCTCGCTTTAGGGGAACCGTTCCTTGCCCACCACCTTGATCAGTTGAAGGCATAATAATGAGACCTGCAACGCCCTCTTCTCTGAGGCGACGGATACCTTCCGCTTCTTTGGCACTATCGTTATCTGTTGTGTACAGGGTCATGCTATAAGGCGTACCCCGTAGAGCCTTTTGCATACCACTTAGGAGCATCATCTCAATTTCCGCATCGCAGAAGGGCATAACAATGCCGATGGAATCAACTCTTTTAGCGAGGCCGTTGGTTTTTTCCCGCACATAGGTACCACTACCTTGAACTCTAAAGAGAATATCCTCTTCCACCAATTCTTGCAGGGCCCGCCGTACAGTATAACGGCTGATCTTCAAGTTTTCGGCCAACTCCCGCTCAGGGGGAATCAGCTCGCCGGATTTAAATACCCCTTGTTCGATCTGCTCCACAATGTAATCCCTAACCTGTAAATAGAGCATTCGCCGATCATGAAATCCAGTGGCATTTTCCATTGCCTACACCTCTCTACTGGGAACATCAACCATTTCACCCGTTTTATGATTTTTACCAGACCATTTTTCAGTTCTGGTCTACTCTTCTCCAAAGGAGGAGAAAAATCCTCCTTTGGATTTATCTTTGTTAATACAAATTACAAATGATTACTTAATCTTAAATGTGCGGATTTCATAGGGATTAAGAACGAAACTGAAGCCATTAGCCTCAAAACTGACCTTTTCGTCCCCTTTTTCCATTAAATTGCACTCCACAACATTTTTCAGCGTTTCAGGGAGCGTTACTCGTACTTCGTCCCGGCGATTGCCAAATTCGTAAAAGCGCAACACCATTTCCGTACCATCTTCCGATTTTTTCACAGTATCCAAGATGGTACTAGATCCGTCTACCTGCAGTAATTGGGCTGTGCTAGCCAACTCACCAGAGATAGTAGCACTGTAAACACCCAAGAGAGGATAATTGAGCTCGTACCCGGCTTGGGTAGTCTTAGCCTCATACCAATCACCTGTGTGTGGTAGCAAACTGTAAACAAACTCGTGATAACCTTGATCCGCCTTCGGGTCAGGATCAATACCTGACTTAATGAGCGTTAGTCTAATTACACTGTCCTTGATGTCGTGACCGTATTTGCTGTCGTTGAGCAGACTAACCCCATAATCTCGTTCTGAGAGATCAACCCATTTTTGCGCCACAGTCTCGAATTTTGCATAATCCCAGCTGGTATTCCAATGGGTAGGCCGTTCTACGTTACCAAACTGGATCTCGTAAGTGGCCTTCGTGCTCCGAACATCAACCGGAAAAGCCGCTTTTAACAAAACTTGCTGTTCATGCCAATCCACCTCAGTCTTAAAATCGATGGCTCGACTGTCGGCATAAACATAAATCCTCTGAGTAATAGTGGAATCTAAGAACTTCCACTCCAAGCCCACAACTACCCGGTCCGGACCGTCTTCTAATACTTCCCACTTAGTCAGATTGTCCACAAGATATTGCTTTTCTTGATAGTAAAGATCGATGTCCCAGGCATCAAAATTCATGGGCCGGTCTTCAAAGGCTTGCAACTCGTTGGCGATCATACCCGCCGGAACAACCTCACGTTGGGCCTCCTTGTCATACAGGGAAACGATTTGCCCTTGGTTGTTAAAGATAATTTTGTAGAACTTCGATTCAATAACCCGCTCCTTGATCGTTACGCCTGACTCCAGAGCAGGTGCGGTGCTTCCGTCGTCTGGCTTCACCAAGAAGGTAGTATAACCCAAGGCAGGAATAGTTGGAACAGTAACTTCGATCTCTTTTTTACCCTGATATTCCACCGTTTTAGCTAGCAACCTTGTACCATTTTCTGTCCAAAAGCCTTTTCCTTCCAGCTCAGGATCCCAAGGAACGCTCACGATGCCCCTTCGATCCCAAGAGAGCGAGTTGAAGACCACTAATTTTTCTCCGTCAACTGCCACCTGATCTCCCAGGAGCTGCAAGGCTGCTTCTTGTTGGGCTTCCGCCGAGGCAAAAAGGGTTGCAAACTCTTCCGCTGCATCTTCATAGACCTCTGTGATGGACGAACCTGGCAGAATGTCATGGAATTGGTTGCGCAGCAAGATTTTCCAGTTCTCGTTAATCTCATCCTGAGGATAACTATGCCCCGCCACATTGCGCAAAGCTAAGGTGTGTAAGAACTCCACATCATGGAGG
Organism: Firmicutes bacterium UBA4996; assembly: GCA_002396805.1. GTDB lineage: Bacteria > Bacillota > Limnochordia > Darwinibacteriales > Darwinibacteriaceae > UBA4996. Next base: position 49,414 of record DGYW01000046.1, read on the forward strand.
AGTACTTCGCTTTTACGGTTATCTCGTTTGATTTTTCCTTGAGATGTATAGGTGCCCCGATGGTACTCTAGGTAAAGCTCACCATCTACTACTGGCAAACGGGCAGCCCCTTCCACACGAGCCTCTAGGCGCTCGAAGTAAGGCTCCACCTTCCCAAACTCAATCTGGGGAATGGCTGGTAACTCCTGCATCCTCTTGCCCATCTCAAGCATCTCTTTTGTGGGACCACCTCCTCCATCACCCCAACCATAGGCGATGAGCAATTCATTGTTAATCTCTTTTTGCTGGTAATGCTCCCAACTCCGTTGGGCAGTGGCCGGATTTAACATACCATTATAGGTATAGAATTGTGGCCTCGGCGCCTCTGTTGCGGTTATAAAGTGAGTTAATACCTCGGTCCCATCTAGACCACGCCACATAAAGGTGTCATAGGTAGGACGATTGTATTGACTCCAGCTGATCTTAGTGGTCATGAAGTACTTCAGCCCACTTTTGATAATAATCTGGGGTAAGGCCCACGAATAACCAAACACGTCTGGTAGCCACAGCACGCTGCATTCAACCCCAAACTCCTCTTCCATGAAGCGGGTGCCTAGAAGAAACTGGCGCACCAAAGACTCGCCAGAGGGCACATTACAGTCAGCTTCTACCCACATACCGCCAGTTACTTCCCAATTACCGGCTGCCACATTGGCCTTAATCTGGTCGTAAATCTCAGGATAATCCTGTTTAATGTAATCGTACAGCTGGGGCTGACTTTGGATAAACTGATACTCAGGGTATTCGCGCATCAGGTGATTAACTGTGGAAAAAGTACGAGAACTTTTTTCACGAGTGTGCTTTAGTTGCCACAGCCAAGCTACGTCAATGTGGGAATGACCAACTGCGGTAATGAGCGGCTTGTTTTCCACCGCCGGCTTGTATTCGGCGAGGCGTTGTTTTAGGGCCTCATTTGCCTTCGCAATGGATTGATAAAACTCTGGAGAACCGGCTTTCAAAAAGTCAGTGGCGTTAATGGCGTCATTCAAAAAGGTAATTAAACTCTCCCGATCATAGTTGCCTTCAGGTAAGACCTTAATGGTCTCTAACATGGCCAAAGCTCTAAAGTAAAAATCTTCAGCGGCCACGTTAATTTTCACAACTGAAGCAGCTCTGAACCAACGGATCTCGTGTTGTAACCCGCTAAATGCTTTGAGGGCAACTTTGATCTTGCCCTTACTCTTCCACTCGGGCAAAACGTGGATTTGATGGTGATTGGTGTCCAAACCTTGGGTAGGTACTCCATCAATATAAGCCAAGGTCTCAGAGCCAGCTAAGCCCCCCTCTTGACCTGAACCAGGAGTGAAAAAGAGGGCCACTTTGTGGTCACGCCACTCTTGAGGAATCTCCACATCTGTTCTAAACCAATGAATTTGATCCCGACCACCCCAAGAGCTTCCAGTCTTGAAATCAGCCCACTTGCTATCATCAAATTCCACCTTATGGGCGCCTTCCACATCCTCAGGGCAGTGCTTAAAACTCTCGATCTTGATTGTTTCTTCAAAAATATACTTTTTGAGATCGCCGATATATTTCTGTGCTTTGTTTATAGTAAAATACATCCTCTATCATCCCTTCTCTAAACTATCCAGTATGTGGGTACCAGTTCCAATTTGATAACCGGTGGAAATATAACGAACCACTCCGTTAGCATTCACCACTACCACCATGGGAAAATTCTCTGGCATTGCCTCTTGTAAATTGGCTTGAACCTTGTCTAGGCCCTCATAATGATCGTCTCTGATAAAGCTCACGGTAGCAGGTAACTCTGTGTAGTTACCCAAATCAAAGGAATCGGTGACCTTGTCTGCACCTAAACACAAGACGATGGGCACCCCTCTAGCCTCAAACTGGGCCTTACGTTCCGTTAGATCGCGAATCAAGTGTTTGGTTGGTTCCCGATCTGGCTCTAACCAAGCTAAAACCAGCCCTTGTTCACCTAGGAAACCATCGAGGTCAATTTGCCCTTCGCCCGCAAATCGTGGAAAGACTAAGCCGGAAGGTAATTGTCCCAAGTTTTGGGCAGTTTGCTCTTCCCGGGCGAAGATCAGCTTCACATCATGTGTTTTACCCGGCTCCACCGTAAAGGTGGTGAGGGTGACTAACACTCGACCATCGGGCAAACGATTACCCGTAGTCAAGCGATAAACCCCTGGACTGACAGTGAGCTTGTGGCTAAAGCTCTCTTCATCGAAGGCCTCTTCATCTAGGCCCCTAAACCGCAGAGTTTGAAAGGTTTGGCCCTCCAAACGGGCTAGGGAAAAGTTTTGGTAATAGTCAATCTTCCCCTCATAATCCTGTGGTCTGTGGAACCGTAAGGTTCCTTCTTCAGTAGTGACCTCGGAGGGCGAGGCAAAGTTAACCTCCACCCAGTCCTCCTCATGGAGATATTGGGTTTGTCCATCCACCGGCGAGAGACGAGCTGGAATCCCAAAACTTCTGGCCATGGCCACAAAGAGAATCTGTTTTGCTAAGATGTTACCGGCCTTGAGCTCGTAGGTCCCCTGTGGCGTCGGCCAACCGCGGACCAAACCGTCCGCTACAGAAGCAATGTTCCGCTCAATCCATCTCTTAAGTTCTAAGGGATTGTGACGAAAAACGTCCTGCCGATCAAGGGTAAACTCGCCTTGGAAGAATGCTCGATAAGGTCGTAATACTTCTAAGGAAACACGCGGCTGTAGTACATAATTCACGAAATCGCTCTCGGGGTACAGACCCTCATAAATCAGGCTGCCACTAAGATGATCCTGCAAAATTGCACTTGTAGTATCGGTCAAATCTTTAGCCGAGAGGGCCACCAGCAACTCCAAAGCTAGGGGACCATATTCCGGAACAGCCTCCTGGAGAAAACGAGCCATCTCGTGGCTATTACCCCTAGCTTTTTCTAACACTGACCAAACCTTGTCCGGATCCACTTGGAGCTCATAGGCAAGCTGTGCAGCTTCACTTTGGTCAATAAACGTAGATTCATAGGCCGCCCTGATCTCGTCCTCGATCTTCAGGCGACGATTATTTTCGGCCCGCTGACTCTCTGTCACTTCTGGACCAGCCCCCCCTAGCTCAGGAGGCACTTCTATTGTGAACTCTTGGAAAGCTGGAGGTTCTGTACCTAGCACAAGCTCTACCAGGCGCGGTCCATCCCCTTTAGCCAACAGTGAACCCCAAGTGTGGTCTGTAAAAGCATGGATCAGGAGATCCCCCTTACCCGTGGTCAGACTTACTTCACCAGATTGATCCGTTACAACGCGGACTAAGGGTGAAAACCCACCATAATTGAAAACCTGAAATTCAACATTAGCTCCCTGAACAGGCTCGCCAGTCTCATCCGTAACCCTCACCTGTAGTTCTTGGGCAGGAGCATAATTAGGCAAGAGATTCAGTTCTGTGTAATCATCCTTCACCTGTACCTGCTCTTCTGGTCCCCTGTAGATCGTACCGGGCACCCGCGTATGAATAAGCATGGCCCGCCTAGCGGGACCATCGAACCAACCCATATTTAGATGTGGCTCTGGTTCGCAGGCACCTAAGAAAAACCATTCACCATCGGCCCAGGCTTCTACCCATGCATGGTTGCTATCTGTATGAGCCCAGCGCGGTGTGTAGACTTGACGTGCCGGAATGCCCAAACTCCGCAAGGCGGTAACTAATAATGCAGACTCCTCACCACAACGACCTCGGGCGGTACGCACCAAAGTCAAGGGTGAAGCAGTACGCGGATCAGCCGCTATATAAGTGGCCTTCTCATGGCACCAGTGGTTAGTTTCAGAGATAGCATCGGCCATGGAGAGATCCTTCACCCGCTCATAGAGTTCGCCAAAAAAAACGGGACGATAATCTTCAATGGTCTCATTACTGATCCGATAAGGTAATACGAAGTGCAGAAACATCTCTCCACTTACTTTCTCACCCCAAGGAACGATGCGCTTGGTCTCCAAACTGTGGCGAACATGCTGTAAGAATAGTTCCCCTGGATAATCCGCCAAATCAACTAAAGGCATAAAGGCATACAAAAACTCCATAGCCACCAGTTCTTCA
>DGYW01000046.1:53821-83829 GCA_002396805.1 Firmicutes bacterium UBA4996
GTCCGACCATCGGTGGCCACAATCCAGGCCTGAAAAAGGCTAGTGGTGGTCTCGATTACAGGATCAATGGTCCACTGATCTTCTCCCTTTAAACTAGTGAAGTCAGCAGAAAATACGCCGTGCTGGGCATAATAATTGCGTTGACGATAGTACAGACGACGCAATTCCCACTTTAGAAGTTCGTCAGGATCCAGCTGGAACTCCATTGGCCCCTGGGCGAAAAGCAAGAAACCCCATAATTCTGGGTAATGCATATTAATGATCCCCTGTGGTGACCAGACCCAGTTAGCCTCAGGGTAAGGACTATTCGTGGCCGGATTAATCTTCTTCACATACTGACCATCCCGCACTTCCACCAACCAATTCACCCGGGAAAAATTAATTCGCCACACGTCGCCCACTTGAGGAGCTTGTCCCTGGGAAGCACTCTCTTTGAGAATCTTCCAAGGCATAGCGATCTCCAAACTCCAACCTAAATTGTTGGCTGCAGGATTATTGAGCTCGCCCTTAATGTGGACGGCAGTTTGTAAACCCGCAATATCCCAGCCATTAATAGGTGGCCCACCATCGCGATATGGCTTAGGCAAGAACAGATCCCAGACCGTATTTAAGGCGTTCATTTCAAACTCATAATAATTGTGAGTATCTCCGTCTGGATCAATAAAGACTTCGAAGTCATTATCATGGAAGATCACCGAATCTCGCTCTGTTAAGGTAGCCCAAATTTGATCTTCCTCCAATTCGGCACCAATGTAGAGATAGTAATCGTCCCAGAGCATCTTGACCCTCGTTCTTTTGGGAGGCAAGGGTTGGACAGCGCCCTCTATATCCACAAAATCCGAGCTCCAAGAGGCATGATCCCAGAAGGGTTTATCTAATTTACCATCTAGAATTAGCTCACCTTGGGCCCTTTGACAAACGTAGTGGAGTGGGCTAAAGCCACCTTGTGGCTCAGGTACCCCGCTCCATCTTGTTCCTTTGTGCATCTGGATTCCTCCTTAAAAAGGAAAATTAAAATAAAACGAGAATATACGGGAGAAGATTGGAAAGGAGTTACATTATCATGAATGAGAAAAACTTGCTAATTGGTTATGTGGGCAGTTCCGCATTACCGTCGGTTACACCAGAGGATGCACTCAAGATGACCCATATCAACGTGGCCTTTGGACATGTGAAGGACTCCCGAGTCACCGTGGCCAACACACGCAATCTAGATACGTTAAGTAAGTTGCGGGACTACAATCCCAACCTAGGCATTCTTTTATCTTTAGGAGGGTGGAGCGCAGGGGGATTCTCTGAAGCGGCTGCTACACCCGAAGGGCGTGAAACCTTTGCCACCACCGCAGTGGAAATCCTCAAAGACGCTAAACTCGATGGAATTGATGTGGACTGGGAATATCCCTGCTATGGTGTTGCCGGGATCGGTGCCCAACCAGCTGATAAAAGAAACTTCACCCTCCTACTAAAGGAGTTACGGCAAGCCTTAGATCGTCAAGGTGAACAAGATGGGCGTCATTACCTGCTCACCATTGCCACGGGAGCGGATCAGTATTATATTGATGGCACCGAGATGGACGAAGTTCAAACCTACCTAGACTGGGTTCAACTTATGACCTATGACATGCGTGGGGGCTTCCAAATCCTAACCGGTCACCACACTAACCTCTTTACTCCTACTGGAGATCTATTCAGAATTAGTGTTGATGCATCAGTAAATATGTTTGTGAAAGCCGGAGTGCCTAGCCATAAGATTGTAATTGGTGGTGCCTTCTATTCTCGAATGTGGAAGAACGTGCCCAACAAAAACAATGGTTTATACCAGATGAGTCCCACTTCTGGTGGCTATGGTCCGGTGTACACCGACTTGTTAGCTGATTACATTAACAAAAACGGCTTTATTCGCTATTGGGATGAAGAGGCTCAGGCACCATACCTCTTCGACGGTACCACTTTTATTACCTATGATGACGAGCAATCTCTTCAGGCTAAATGTGCGTATCTCCAGGAAAATAAGCTCAAAGGCATCATGTTCTGGGAATATAGCTGTGACCAAAGTGGTACTTTGCTCGACACCATGTATCGCGCCCTAAGTTAGGTACGGTCTTGGTATGTTGTTTTCTCCGTACAACTTTATTCCCCTGCTAAATTGTGAGTTTTTCTTTTACCACATTTAACAGGAAATCTAAAAAACTACTACCTCCACACCGTTTCATCGGTATGGAGGTTTTTTGCTTGACGACTATATCGGGAGCTGATATATTGGTATTACGGTAGACGATATAACATTAGTCGTTATAACGTTTGCCGATGCCAAAAGTGTCAGGAGAGGTGATAGCATGCCACCAGATGAGCAAGGAGCCCTCACAGAAGCAGTATTCTACATCCTTCTAGCGCTCCACGAGCCTTTACACGGATACGGAATCATGCAGGGTGTGCAAGAATTAACTAAGGGAAGGGTCAATCTAGGTCCTGGAACACTCTATGGTGCCCTCAGTAGCTTAGTAGAAAAGGGCTGGATCACCGCCCTCGATGATGCAAGCAATTCACGACGGAAAGAATACCAAATCACGGCAAGTGGTGAACAAGTCTTTCAAGCGGAGCTACAACGCTTAGAAGAATTACTAACGCACGCTAGCCTAATAGCAGGGGGGAAATGGAAATGAGAAAAACATTGTATCGTTTTTTCGGCAACTTTGAGAAAGAAGAGGCTTGGCTCAACCAAATGGCCTCCCAGGGCTTACACTGCGTTGACTATGTGCTGTGTCGATACAAATTCGAACAAGGTGCACCTAGTGAATACATTTACAGAATCGAACTTATGGAAAAGGATCCGCGTAGTCCTGAAGGTATGGCCTACCTAGAATTTTTGGAAGAAGCCGGCATAGAAGTGGTGGCCACCCACGTTCGCTGGGTATATCTACGCAAAAAAGCAGAACAAGGTCCCTTCGATCTCTATTCTGACAACGCATCTAGAATAAAGCATTACAGACGCATTTTACGTCTCTTACTGCCCATCGGTGGTCTTAACTTCTTCTTCGGCATAGGAATCTTGCACAATTGGCAACCTATCAATTTGCTTAATCTGGGCGCGTCCTTCTTATTAGCCATTCCCGCTTGGTCCTATTACCAAAGAATCATGCAACTAGAAAAGGAAAGCGAAATCCGCGAATAGTTCATCGCGGCTCCGCGAATAGTTCATCGCGGCTCCGCGAAAAATTGGTTTGTCACGATTACTAACGCAAATTTCGAGAGTCATTTTTAGGTAACTGACCCTAATAAACAAGGACTAAAAAAGCGACTAGAGCCGAAGCTGGACTTAGTCGCTTTTGGATTTAGTCTTTACTTGCCACTACCCTGCTTCAACCACTTGGCAACAGTGACGGTACGTTGTGCTTGGTGCTTCACTGCAGCCTCCACATCTTCCACAAGTTTTCCATCCTGGCCCACCGTCACGCTCACACCATAGGGGTTACCACCCGCTACCGAAATGGAGGGGTCAGTGTACCCAGGGGCCACTACAATCGCACCCCAGTGATACATGTTCGTATAGAAAGAAAGGATGGCTGCTTCTTGACCGCCATGGGGGTTTTGGGCTGAAGTCATGGCGCTAACGGGCTTATTAGTCAGCTTGCCTTGAAACCAAAGTCCACCGGTAGTATCTAAAAACTGCCTCATCTGTGCAGCCATATTCCCAAACCGCGTCGGAGCGCTAAAAATGTAAGCGTCTGCCCACTCCAAATCCCCATGAGTCACTAAGGGGATATGTTTGGTTTGTTCCGCGTGAGCCTTCCAAGCTGGATTAGAATTAATGGCTTCCTGCGGTGCCAACTCCGGAACCCGAAGTACCCGCACCTCGGCCCCCATTTCTTCTGCGCCCTCCTTCGCCCACTGGGCTAACTGGTAGTTCGTACCGGTTGAGCTATAATAAACCACAGCAAGTTTAATCGTCATTGCAAAACACTCCTTTATTCATTTCTGATTTACTCACTATCTATTATCATAATAGTATTTATTACCAACAAAAGCAAGCACAAAAAAAGGTGGCTACCAACTTAGGGTTACCACCTTAAGAAAAACTACTCACATGACTGCAAAAAGGTGCACTCCAAATAGAGTAGCACCTTTTTTGGGCTCATGGCTATTGGTTGTCAGTGATGACTTGCCCCGCTTCTCTATACAAATCCACAGGACCTTCCAGTTCGATTTTCACAACTGTGGCTACAGGATCACAATACTCTTGCGGCAGATCAATCCACAGCAACCCAGGTATATTGAACCAAGGTGCACCGCCTATCTTTTGGTGGGTCAAGTTCTGACCAGTCTTCAGTACACTGATGTTCTTGATCTTATTGCGGATACCCTTCACTGGAATAGGCGCCTTGGACTGACCAAATTGGAACAGATAAATCGTCTCCCTGTCCTTAGACAAGGTAGACGGACCGTAGAAGTGCCCCCGCGAGAGGCCCCCAATAGTGGGATAGATTGCTTCTTCATTGCCTTTAATCCAGGCTCCTAAGCCCTTGAGACGCTCCACTTCCTCTTCAGGAATTGTCCCGTCCTCCTTTGGCCCGATATCTAGAAGCATGTTGCCACCAAGGCCAATGGTTTCCGCGAACATCCAAATCAACTGTTCTACCGACTTATATTCTGTATCCTGTGGCTGATAGCCCCACGAACGGTTCATGGTCACACAAAACTCCCAAGGACCCTGGGGTGGCACTACCGGAATACCTTGTTCGGGGGTGGCATAATCTCCGAGACCCCACATCCTAGAGTTTAGCACCGTTTGGGGGCTTTCCTGGTCTAACCAAGACCTAAACTCTCGGAACTTCCACTGCTCCACATCCCTTTCCCAATCACCATCAAACCATAATAGATCAATTGAACCAAATTCCGTAATTAACTCTTCCATTTGCGCCCGATGAAACTGCAAGAAACGTTCCCAAGCAGCCGGATCTTCTGCTCCAGCGGGATGTGTAAAACGGTTTTTTTGAATTTGGTCCTGTTTTTCCCGTTCATCTGTACGCCAAATTGTGGCGTAATCAGGATGGGACCAATCCAAATGGGAATAGTACAGACCAACTCGCAAATCTTGGTCCCGCAATGCTTCCACATAGGGGGTGATTAAATCACGACCAGCCGGCGTGCGGTGGATTACACTTAAATCATTGGCCTTCGTATCCCACAGTGCAACTCCATCATGATGTTTGGTTGTGAGCACCGCATACTTAGCTCCCGCCTCTTTGAACAACTCGGCCCAGGCTTTAGGATCATAGTTGGCGGCTGTAAAACCCTCACATTGCGCCATATAATCTTCATAGGAAATACTGTCGTGGTAAAAGGACCAAGACTCTCCTACACCACGCACGGCATAGATTCCCCAGTGGACGAAAATACCTAACTTCGCTTCTAGAAACCAATCTTGCATCATGTGATTCCCTCCAGATTAATGTGCTTTAACTTCGGTCCAAATTCGATCGTACTCCCTTAATGTCTGGCCTAGGTTGACAAAGATTTCTGCGTTGACCAGATCTTCCTCTTCGGGGTAAATACTCCGATCGTTGCTGATTTCTTCCGGAATCAAGGCTCTACCTCCAGCGTTAGGAATAGCATATCCAAGGTAGTCCGCGTTACGGAAGGCTATATGGGGACGATTAAGAAAATCCATAAACTGGTGGGCGCCCTCGATATTCTTGGCCCCCTTGGGTATGGCCATTACATCAAACCAGAGATTGGTACCTTCTTGGGGAATCGCATACTCCAGATCCGGGTTCTCCTCACGACCATAAGTGGCCTCTCCTGACCAAATCACGGCAAGGGCAGCTTCGCCAGCTACCATCTTGTCTTTTCCCTCATCCACAACATAAGCCAACACTAGGGGTTTCTGCTCTTTAAGGAGTTCCCCTGCCTCAGTTAATTCATCTAGATCCAAGGTGTTGATACTATAACCGAGTTTTAACAGGGCAATTGCAATCGAATCTCTTTGACTATCTAACATCAAGATTTCCTTAGCATACTTGGGATCCCAGAGAATATCCCAGCTATCTACTTGTTCGTCTACCATGGTCGTATTATACAAGATACCTACGGTACCCCACATGTATGGAAGAGAATACTCATTCTTCGGATCATACTCCCTACCCATAAAACGGTCTTCGATATACTTGGCGTTGGGAATCTTCTTAAGATCGATTTTCTCCAACATGTCTTCTTCCAACATTCTGGTTAACATGTAGTCCGAGGGAAAAATCACATCATACGAACCGCCACCAGATTTGATCTTCACATACATGTCTTCGTTTGTGGCATACGAATCATAGACAACTTTGATACCAGTTTCTTTTTCGAACTCCCCCAAAATGGTTTCGTCAATATAATCACCCCAATTGTACACATACAGCGTTGGTTTATCTTGCTTACACCCACTTAAACCTAAACTGAGCATCGCCAAACTCAGTAGCATAAGGACTATTTTAGTTCTTCTAGTCATGCCTATCATCCTTCCTTTCTGTTCTGGCGCTTACTAGGTGCACCTACAAAAAAAGTCCCTCCGCAGAAGGACTTTTTGTGCTCAATTAGTGTGCTTTTACTTCAGTCCAAATCCGGTCGTATTCTTTCAGAGTCCTACCTAAGTTAACAAAGACCTCCGCATTCACCAGATCCTCCTCTTCAGGATATGAACCAAGGTCATTACGGACTTCTTCAGGTAGCATTACTTTAGCCGCAGAGTTTGGAGTAGCGTAGCCTGTATACTCTGCATTCCGCAAAGAGATATCTGGACGATGGAGGAAGTCCATGAATTTTAGGGCACCATCCTTGTTTTTGGCCCCTTTCGGAATGGCCATCACATCAAACCAAATGTTGGTGCCTTCCTTGGGAATCGCGTAAGCCAAGTCCTCGTTTTCTTCGCGGGCGTAGGCTGCTTCACCGGACCAGGTCAGGGCAAGAGCGGCTTCACCAGCAACCATTTTGTCTTTACCTTCATCTACAACATAAGCCAACACAAGGGGTTTCTGTTGCTTGAGAAGATTACCAGCCTCAGTAAGCTCCTGGGGATCTAAAGTATTCAGAGAATAACCCAATTTCAACAGGGCGGCTCCAATAGAATCACGCTGACTATCTAACATTAGAATTTCCTTAGCATATTTTGGATCCCAGAGAATGTCCCAGCTATCGACCTTGTCATCAACCATGGTGGTGTTATACAAAATGCCCATGGTTCCCCACATATAAGGTAGCGAGTATTCGTTATTCGGGTCGAATTCAGTACCCATAAATCGACTCTCTAAATACTTGTGATTCGGAATCTTGTCAAGATCAATCTTCTCAAGCATATCCTCCTCGCGCATCCTAGTTAACATATAGTCTGACGGGAAGATTATGTCGTACGAACTGCCGCCTGATTTAATCTTCACATACATATCTTCGTTGGTGGCAAAAGTATCATAAACAACTTTGATTCCCATTTCTTTCTCAAATTCTTCTAGGATACTCTCGTCGATATAGTCTCCCCAATTGTACACATGTAGGGTAGGCTTGTCTTGCTTACACCCACTCAGAACCAAACTGAGAATCACCAAACTCAGAAGAATAACCCCTATCTTGCCTTTTTGAACCATTCTTTCCACCCCTTCCCTTTTTATGCTCACGCTCTTGGCGGATATTGACAATGACTAACAACACCAAAACAAACACAAACATAATGGTCGACAGCGCATTGATTTTAGGGTTAATTCCTCGCCTAGCCATGGAATAGGCCGTAATGGAGAGGGTCGAAACCCCAGACCCAGTCGTAAAGAAACTAACCACAAAATCGTCTATAGACAAGGTAAACGCCAACAACATTCCCGTGACAATCCCTGGCATAATCTCCGGAATAATTACCTTCCAAAAGGCCTGCCCGGGCGTGGCACCAAGATCCAATGCAGCCTCGTACAGATGCTTATTCAGTTGCCTCAACTTCGGTAATACCGAGAGAATTACATAGGGAATGTTAAAGGTAATATGGGCCAACAATAGAGTCACAAAGCCCAAACGCACCCGGGCAAAAACGAAGAGAATCATCAACGAAATTGCCGTCACGATGTCAGGATTGAGGACAGGAATATAGGTAACATTCATGACCAACTTCTTTTTCCAACCCCGTGAATTATGAATTCCCAAAGCCGCTACGGTTCCAATAATTGTGGCAATTAGGGAGGCGCTAACCCCGATCAAAAGCGTGTAGTAGAGCGAAGTCATGATGGTTCGATCTTGAAACAACTCCACATACCACCTGAGGGTAAACCCTCCCCATGTTCCCCTTGAACGGGAATCATTAAACGAATAAACCATCAACACGGCAATGGGCATATACAAGAACACGAAGATCAGGTACACATAGCAGCGTTGCAGAAACTTTACCATAGGGTCGCCTCCTTATCTTCGTCCTCAAAAAAGGACATAATCGCCATGCTGAGTAGAATAAGGATGATCATCACCATGGAAATCGCTGAACCAAAGCCCCAGTCCCCAACTACCAAGAATTGCTGTTCAATGAGATTGCCAATGAGGGTAAACTGCCCTCCACCTAGTAATCTGGAGATCACAAAGGTAGTTAAGGCAGGCATGAACACCATAGTAATTCCAGAAACAACTCCCGGTAAGCTCAGGGGGAAAATTACTCTTGTAAAGACCTTCACCGAGTTTGCCCCTAAATCACCAGCCGCTTCAACAACACCCTTATCGATTTTGCTGAGTACAGAATAAATAGGTAGAACCATAAAGGGTAAGAAGTTATACACCATTCCTAGTATCACTGCAGCATTGGTATACAAAATGTTCAAGCGTGGTAGGCTCAAGCTAGATAGAAGCACATTTAAAAAACCATTCCGCTCTAAAATCGCAAGCCAAGCGTAAGTCCTAAGCAAGAAGTTCATCCACATGGGAACCACAAAGAGTAACATTATTACATTCTTGCGGGAAAATGCGTTGCCAGCCATGATCATGGCCACCGGATAGCCCAATAGGAGGCAGATTAAGGTGCTTATTAAGGCCAGTGCCAAGGAGCGCCACAACACTCGCAGGTAAATGGGTTCGAAAAATCTGGTGAAATTCTCAAAAGACCATGTAGTCCCCTCTGGAGTGGTTACTGTAAAGGCGTAGTATACCACCAAAAGTAAAGGAATAACGATGAACAAGGCCATCCAAATCAGGTAAGGGACCATGGCAGAAGATTTTCTCATTACTCACTCACCTTCTTCATGATGTGGATGTCCATGGGAGCCAAACCTAGCCCCACGGTGGTTCCTACAGGTTCCATGAGGGTGCTATGCACTAACCAGCCGGTTCCATCTGCCGCGTCCACAATCATCTCATAGTGCACACCTAAAAAGGTTACGGAGCGAACCACACCGGTTAATTTGGCTTGTTCCACAGGAATTAAGACCAAGTCTTCGGGACGGACAACGACATCAACCGGTTCATCCCGCTCAAAACCTACATCCACACATTCAAAACGTGCTCCTCCAAAATCCACTAATCTATCCTGACGCATAATCCCATCCACAATATTGCTTTCCCCGATAAACCCTGCCACAAATGCGTTCGTTGGTTCATTGTAAATCATCTCAGGGGTACCAATCTGCTGGATTTCCCCATCTTGCATTACTACGACAGTGTCAGACATAGATAGGGCTTCTTCTTGGTCATGTGTCACAAAAACAAACGTAATTCCCAACTGCTTTTGCATATTTTTGAGTTCATGCTGCATTTCTCGACGCAGTTTCAAATCCAAGGCTGCTAAAGGTTCATCGAGAAGAAGAACTTCTGGTTCGTTGACCAAAGCACGAGCAATGGCTACCCGTTGTTGTTGACCACCACTAAGAGAGTTCACATCTCTAGCCTCAAAACCTTGCAGGTTTACCAACTCCAACATTTTGCCCACTTTTTGCCGAATGGTCTGTTCATCAAGTTTCTTAATGCGAAGGCCAAAAGCTATATTTTCGTAGACGTCTAGGTGTGAAAACAAAGCATAACGTTGAAAAACAGTATTCACCCGACGTTTATAAGAGGGAACATTACTGATGTCCTTACCCTCGAACCAAATTGTCCCATTAGTAGGTTGCTCAAAACCTCCGATCAAACGCAAAGTCGTGGTCTTACCGCATCCGCTTGGCCCTAAAAGGGTTACAAACTCATTTTTTCTAATACTGAGGTTCATATCTGCTAGCGCAACTGTCTCATCAAATATTTTGGAAACTCCCTTAAGCTGAACAATGTTCTCAGTCATCACAGTTCCCCCTTTCTAAGATTTAAAAACTAGGTGGCGTGGAGACCCACAACACGCTAGCGGGTTTTTCGCCCGCGTTAGAAATATAGTGACCTGCCTGTGCAGTAAAATAAAATGCCTCCCCAGAACGAACTCTTACCTTTTTGGAACCAAAGTGAAGTTGGATTTGTCCCTTTAACACATAGCCAAATTCTTCTCCATCGTGGGGATGATCGAAGGCGGTTTGACCGCGAGGTCCAAGATGAACGACAATAGGTTCCATGGCGTTTTTCTGCGCATTAGGAATAATCCAATGAATCTCGTTTTTGAGCTCCTCGTTAGCCTTCACCGAGACATCGCTCTTGGTAAAGACCACTTTTTCAGGTAGTTCATCATTAAAGAAATCAGATAAATTAGTTCCTAGAGATTCTAAAATATCTACCAGAGTGGCAATAGAAGGGGACGTAAGTTCTCGTTCTACCTGGGAAATAAAGCCCTTGGACAACTCACAACGGTCCGCCAACTCTTCTTGCGTCAAGTTATGTTGCATGCGCAAACGCCTGATTTTTTCGCCGATTTTCATCCAAATTCACCGCTCTTTTGGTTTTGTCTTACTAAACCCGAGGTTTAGAACCACTAAACAAATGTATTTTAAACTACCCGGAGGAAGAATGTCAATACCTTTACTAAAAAAAGTTCTAGGAGTATTAAGGTTGACAATCATGCTGTGTATCCTAGAATAGAACATAGAGCCTAAGGGACAATTTGTTGATAAGGAGAAGATGCCATGGGGGAGCTAACTAAGATCATCTTAATCGGAACCATAGCTGGCGTTTTCGGTACTGGGATTGGGGGCATGATCATCGCGTTCCTAGGCCGACCACGGGGCAATATGCTCTGTTTCCTGTTGACTTTTTCTAGTGGCATTATGATTGCTGTAGTATTTCACGACTTAATCCCTGAGGCTTTAGCTCTCGGTAATATGAGCTCCACACTTCTAGGGATTGCCTTAGGTGTAGGTGGTCTCTATCTTTTGAACAAGTATATACCCCACGCCCATCTACCTCAACGGAGAGGCGTAGACCAGCGCCACCGCTCCACTGTCCGCCTAATGCGAACTGGTATGTTGCTGGGACTGGGGATTGCTATGCATAATTTTCCTGAGGGATTGGCAATTGGCGCGGGCTACATGGCTTCGGAGGAGTTGGGATTTGGCCTTGCTCTTGCCCTTGCTTTACACAACATTCCCGAAGGGATGGCCATGGCCGCGCCGTTAGTAGCTGGAGGCTTAGGGCGATACAGAGTGATGTTTTGGACTGCTCTAGCCGGGCTACCTATGGGGATTGGGGCTTTGGTAGGAGGTCTTTTCGGAGGTCTGTCGGCCAGTGTACTCTCGGTAGCACTCGGTTTTGCTGCTGGAGCCATGATTTTTTTAGTTTTCCATGAGTTAATTCCTGAGGCTCAGAGACTAAATAACCCTCGGTCTTCTATCCTAGGGGCTATTGTTGGTGTGTTATTAGGGCTTTTTGCCCTCCTCGTTCTCTAAAGAACTGGGGAAATTTGCCGACAATAACGCTAGGGGGAGGTGGTTGGATGCAGAGTTTTTACTTAGCTGGGTTAAGGGCCTTACGCTCGTTCCATATAGCCCAAAAAGATTATATCCGCTCCATGGAACGGATTTCTACTGGGCTTAAGATTAACCGGGCAGCTGATGATCCTGCAGGTCTAGCCATTTCCGAAAAAATGCGAGCTCAAATCCGCGGTCTCAAACAGGCTTCACGTAATGCCCAAGACGGGATTTCTCTCTTGAATGTTGCCGATGGAGCTTTACAAGAAACCCAGGCAATCATCCACCGTCTGCGGGAAATCGCAGTCTATGCTGCCACTGGCACCCTCACTGACCAGGAACGTAACGCCCTCCAAATTGAGTTTAACGAATTAGTTCTGGCCGTTGATGATATTGGTAAGAACACCAACTTCAATACCGTTCCCTTACTGGATGGTTCCAGGGGTGATAATCCCCTCATGCTTCAAATAGGGGCTAACGCTGGGCAAAATACCGATATTAGTCTCGGGAATATGCAGGCAAGAGCACTCGGTCTTATGGATGACGAAGGAAACATCCTTTCTGTATTCACTCCAGAAGAAGCAGATGCTGCCATCGGGAGAATAGATGAAGCTCTAGGCAAAGTTTCTGACCAACGGGCCTATATTGGGGCGAAAACTCGTCGGCTAGAACACACCATTAATAACCTAGAGAATACAGCCATCAATTTAACAGAAGCTGAGTCGCGAATCCGTGATGCGGATATTGCCGAAGAAACGATGAATATGGTTAAGGCTCAAATTCGGATGCAAGCAGCCCTAGCCATGATAGCCCAGGCCAATGTAAGCCAACAAATGATTCTCAAATTGCTCTGGCCAAACCAAATAGCATAAACAAACGGTTTGGTGGCGTTGCCCTAATGGTTGCCACCAAACCGCTTTTTTTCGTGTTCTACAGGAACCTGATGGCAAAAAGAGAATACCTAAGGTAAGTCTGATGAAAGGAATGTGTCCATGATGATCAAGTTCGGAACAGGTGGCTGGAGGGCTGTCATCGCCGAAGAGTTCACCTTTAGTAATGTACGGAGAGTAGCCCAGGCTGTGGCCTTATACTTAAATGAACTGGGCCAAAGTGATAAGCCCGTGGTGGTCGGTCACGACTTGCGGTTTCTTTCGGGCCGTTTCTCCCGTGCTTTCGCGGAGATCTTAGCCCACAATGGCATCCAGGTATGGTTTATTGAGGAAGTTGTCCCCACCCCCATGCTGATGTATGCTGTCGATCAGGAAGATCTAGCTATGGGAGCCATGATCACCGCTTCTCATAACCCTTCAGAATATAACGGAATCAAAATCATCGTAGAGGGTGGTAAGGATGCTCCCGTCCAAGTTACTGATCGTTTAGAGGAGCTCATTGCCACCATCCCTCCGCTAAAGGCCCCCCAAGAAGACTTTTTTGCAGCCTTAGAAGCGGGCAAAATAACCCATTATTCCAATAAAAACGCCTATATCGATTCTTTACTCGAACAAATAGATGTACCAGCGGTTCAAAAACTCAATCTTAACGTGCTTTTTAATCCCATGTTTGGCGTTTCCAAAGACATTATGGCCATGTGTCTAGCCTCCCTACGCTGTTCTGTCGATCTAATTAACGCGGGGCGCGATACCATGTTCGGTCAGCGTACTCCCTCACCATCGCGAGAGTCCTTACAGGATATGGAGTATCTCATGAAACAGGGGAAATATCATATCGGTATTGCCACCGATGGCGACTCTGATCGCATCGGACTCTATGATGAACTGGGCAACTATATTGATGCCAATGAAATCCTCAAGCTCCTCTATTATTACCTAAAGGAATATCGGGGAGAACAAGGAGGAATTGTCCGGAATTTAACTACCAGTCACGTTCTCGATCGCATTGCCCACTCATTCGGAGAACCGGCCTTCGAGGTACCAGTAGGTTTTAAACATATTTCGCACAAGATGGATGAAGAAAACCTCCTCTTAGGGGGAGAAAGTAGTGGAGGTTTGAAGATCCGGGGCCATGTGAACGGCAAGGATGGGATTTTAGCAGCCCTCTTGGCAGTGGAGATGCTTGCCAAAACGAAGAAAACACTAAGCGAACTTCTGGCAGAAATCAACGAACGTTATGGAGTTCTGTACTTTGGAAGTCTCAACCTAACCTATCATCCGGCGGATCGGGAACGCTTAGACAAGCTACTTCTCCAAGAACGCTATGAACCACCTTTCCCCTGGAGATTGCAAAGAGTCTCTTATGAGGATGGAGTGAAGTTTTACTTCACTAACGACAACTGGCTTTCAATTCGTTTTTCTGGAACAGAACCTGTTTTGAGGGTCTTTTTCGAAACCAACTCGCTAGCTCAAGCAGAAGAGCTCAAGTTAGCAATTTTAAATGACCCTGTCCTGAACTTGCCACTACCTAAAGGAGGTATTTAGATGCTTGGCCTCATCTTAGCAGCTGGTAAAGGGACCAGACTTCAAGAAGTGGGCAAAAACATTCCCAAAGCCTTGTTACCCATAGGCAATAAAACTTGTTTGGAGCATATAATTTTAGGAATGAAAGATGCGGGCGTCACCCGTTTTGGGGTGGTCATTGGGCATCTTGGAGAAATGATTGTGAAAGAGTATGGTTCCGGAGACGCTTTAGGGGTGGAGATCACGTATCTCAAGCAGGATCTGTCCATGTATGGCACTGGGCGTGCTGTACAATTAGCAGAGGATTTAGCTGGTTCTGAGCCACTCTTGGTATCGTATGGAGACATTATTATTGACCCCGCCAACTATAAAGCCATGGTGCAATTGGCCAACCTAAAACAGCACAATGTCAGTTCGGTAAACTGGATCGAAGACCCCAGCGCAGGTGCTGCTGTTTATTTGAGCCCAGAAGGCTTCTTAGAGAAGATTGTGGAAAAACCCCCCGCGGGTCAATCCACTACTAACTGGAATAACGCGGGGGTGTACGTGTTTCAGCCCGTGATTTTCGATTATCTCCGGGGATTGGGACAATCCGCACGGGGAGAATATGAGTTAACTGAGGCCGTTCGTCAGATGGTCATGGCAGGGGTTCCAGTGCGGGCACATAAAATCACTGGCTATTGGCGGGATGTTGGACGACCAGAAGATTTGGTGGCCATTAACGAGTTGCTCAGCAACAATTAGGAGGGAAACCAAATGGGTAGACACAAAACGGCTGCACGGATTTCGTGGATAACCCTCATTGGCAATATTATACTCACGGTCTTAAAGGCGCTGATCAGTATCCTTACGGGAAGCTTAGTAGTTCTTTCCGACGCAGCCCATTCTGCATCTGATGCTTTTTCCACGATTTTGGTCCTCTTGGGACTGCGCATTGCTAACCAACCACCTGACGAAAAACATCCCTATGGACATAGTCGTGCAGAGACCATCGTGGCCAAAATCATTGCCCTCATGTTAGTCTTAATCGGCCTAAACTTTGGATTCACCGCTATTAAGGCCATGTGGCAAGGAAATTATCATGTACCAGGGGCTAGTGCCCTGTGGATTTCTCTCATTAGTATAGTGTCTAAGGAAATCATGTATCAGTACACCTATAGAGTGGGCAAAAGGATTGATAGCCCAGCCCTAATGGCCGATGCCTGGCATCACCGTTCGGACGCCATCTCCTCAGTAGCAGCTTTAATCGGGGTATTCTTCGCTCGCCTGGGCTACCCCATTTTTGATCCCTTAATGACCATCGTGGTTGCGGCCATTTTAATCAAGGTGGGTTGGGATATGGTCTTCACAATTATTGATGAACTCATGGATGCCCAAGTAGAACCAGAAATAATCGAGCATTTGGAGCAAGCTATCCTCAAAGTGGAAAGCGTTCACTCCGTGCGTAATCTGAAGGTACACAAATATGGTGCAGAACACCATGTGGACTGCACCATTACCGTTTCACCTAAACTGGATGTTTCGGGAGGTCATTATCTCTCCCACGAAGTTGAGGACCGGATTAAAGAAAAGCTAAGTACCGTAACCCACGTAGACATTCACGTGGAGCCCCATATGCAGCAAGAAGAATCCTAAAGATATTCGTTACGAAGTTTACGGATGTACTTAAAGATAGCAATAATGGTTTTGGCATCATTAATGGTGCCATTATCAATCATCTCTTCCACTTCGGCTAGAGGGATCCAGCGCACGTGGATGTCTTCGCCCTCGTCTAGATGTTGTTCTCCCTTAGTCAACCCACTAGCCAAGAAGAGATACAAGACCTCATTAGTATAGCCGGGGGTAGGATAAAGATGTCCTAGGGCCTCCCAGTTCTCTGCTGAGTAACCTGTTTCTTCCTGCAATTCCCGTTGGGCGCAGGCTAGGGGTTCTTCAGTTAGATCAATTGTACCTGCTGGAAGTTCTAGCATGTTTCTTCCCGCCGCCGGACGATACTGTTCCACTAAAAGCACTAAGCCATCCTTCACAACTAAAGTGGCTGCTGCTCCCGGATGATCCACCATTTTAAACTGTCTTACTCTACTACCAACCCATACATCCTTTGTAATAAACCTGAACATTGCCATCACCTCGCTACCTTAATTCTGTCTAAGGGGGCTGACTCCTGTTATCCTTATTTTTTCTTTTGCCTTTCCCTAGCATGTCGATCCAAAATAATCTTGCGCAAACGCAGAGAAGTAGGAGTCACTTCGAGACATTCATCCTCCGCCAAATAGGCCAAGTATTGCTCTAAACTCATTTTCCGTGGAGGACTAAGCTTAATCAGATCATCTGAACCAGCCGCACGAATATTGGTGGCTTGTTTTTTTCTGGCCACATTGATTTCCAGATCCCCAGAACGGCTGTGTTCGCCCACGATCATACCTGCGTAGACTTGGGTGCCAGGTGCAATAAACAAACTACCACGTTCTTCTGCGCCTGCTAAGGCATAGGCAGTTGCTACCCCCGTTTCCCAGGCAATTAGAGAGCCCGTTTGCCTTTGGGTAATATCTCCAGCCCAATGTCCATAATGGGAAAAGGCGTGGTGCATAATACCATGACCCCTAGTTTCAGTGAGAAACTGGGAGGCAAAACCAATCAAGCCCCGAGCAGGAACCAAAAATTCAACACGCACCCGGCCTTCTTCCGCAGGATTAAGCTCCTGCAATTCACCGCGTCGATTACCAATAGCCTCCATAACTGCTCCCAAATAATCTTGGGGTACATCAATAGTTAGGCGTTCAAACGGCTCTAATAGTCCTTCTTCACTCTGGCGTAATACTGGTTCTGGCTTTGTCACACAAAAACTATAACCTTCGCGGCGCATCGTCTCAATGAGTACACTGAGGTGCAGCTCCCCCCGACCAGAAACTCGCAACTGATCCGGTGAATCAGTGTCATTTACTTCTAAAGCCACATTAATCCGTGCTTCCCTCAACAGACGATCCCGAAGATGTCTAGAAGTGAGGTATTCTGCATCCAAACCGGCAAAAGGACCATCGTTGACCCGGAACACCATGGTCAATGTAGGTTGGTCCACCGAAATTGCCTTCAAGGGTAGAGGTGTATCAATTTCATTGACTGTTTCCCCAATCTCTATTTTTTCCATCCCGCTAAAAGCTGCAATATCTCCAGCCTCCGCCACTTCTACCGCGACCATCTCTAACCCCTCAAAAGTGTATAACTGGCTAATTTTACCTCGTTTAGTAGTATGTCGATCGCTGTGCGTTAACAGGATTTCTTGACCACTTCTCAGCTCGCCACTGTTAATTCTCCCCAAGGCGATCCTACCCACGTAGTCGTTGTATTCCAAATTACTAATCATCATTTGCAAAGGCCCCTCACTGATAATTTGAGGTGCAGGTACATAAGCAATAATTCCCTGGAGTAAGGGCAAAATGCTCCCCCCGCCACCTTCTACCTCAGCAAGTTCGGCTCCGGCTATTCCAGCAAGGGCCGAGGCATAAAAAATAGGAAAATCCAATTGTTCTTCTGTTGCATCCAAGGCCACGAAGAGATCAAAGACCTCATCGACCACCCTATTAGGATCCGCTGCAGGTCGGTCTATTTTATTCACTACCACAATGGGGGCGAGACCCCGTTGTAATGCTTTGTGCAAAACAAAACGAGTCTGGGGCATGGGTCCTTCCACTGCATCCACTACGAGCAAGGCCCCATCCACCATACTTAAGATTCGTTCCACCTCGCCGCCAAAATCTGCGTGGCCAGGGGTGTCCACTATATTAATCTTTACACCATCATATTCTACGGAGACATTTTTGGCTAAGATGGTGATACCTCGCTCCTGTTCTAAGGCGTTAGAGTCTAAGACCCGATCCGCCACCTTTTGATTAGCCCGAAACACTCCCGTTTGCTTTAAGAAGGCGTCAACTAAAGTTGTTTTCCCATGATCCACATGGGCAATGATAGCTACATTGCGTATGTTCATACTAATAACTTCCTCCTAATTTCCTGCGCCTTCCTAGTATATCACAACTCCTCCAAAACAAAAAAGACACCCGTTGACTTGATATTAAAATATGGTTCTACACTCCTAGCTCCACCACAGCATGACTGAATACACTAAGAGTGAACATGATGGTTGAAAGGAGGAAGAGTCATTATGATCTTTCCAGCACCACCTGCCAACTGCAGTGGATTTTATTACACGGTACGGCCTGGCGATTCATTGTTCGCCATATCCCAGCGTTTCGGTGTCAGCTTAGCTGCGTTAATTGCCGCTAACCCTCAGATCCCTAATCCAGCTCTGATCTTTCCAGGTCAAGTGATTTGCGTCCCTTCAGGTGTCCGAACGGTGGAGTGTTGTATGCTGCTCTTTCGCACGGCAAATCTACCCTTTAACCCCGTGGCTCCAGCAGGCGGAGTGGCCCGCATCTATCAGGCGCAAGGTCAAGGAGGAAGCGTACTAATCTCAGCCATAGGATTACCACCTCCCCAAACATTAGGAGGTAATATTTATGTGGCCTGGATTCGCTATCCACAAACACCCATTCCTGTACAACTGCTCCAAACAGGACCAGTTATTACAGAACCTGGAGTATATGTAGGTGCCTTAGATTTAGGTGTCAGTGGATCCATCGCACCTTTCCAAGATATTCTGGTCACTGCAGAATTACAGTTTCCGGTTACACAACCCAACTTAAGTCGCATCGCCCTGATTGGCAACTTCTCACAGTGTCGACCGCAATAAGATTAACCCCGTTACTTTTAAAGGTAACGGGGATTTTTTTACTAATTATTGATTGTTAACTGAATCTCCGTCCCTTGACTGGCTGCCAGATAGCAAGCCTTAATCGTGGCAACCAAATCTCGTCCCAAGAAACCTGGTAAGAGAGGCTGGGCCACGCCTTCAATACAGGCATGAAAGTGCTCAATCTCACGTTGATAGGGATTGTTGATAGGGTAAGTTACTTCGTGGCGTAAATTGCCCTTATTTAGGCTAAGGGCCACCTCTTGCCGATCAGCTCGCCAAGGAACCGGAATAGTAATCGTGGCCTCGGTGCCCACAATTTCTAAGGAACTGCGGCGATCGCGTTCAAAACTACAATCAAAGAGGCCTTGACGTCCCTGACCGTAATCTAATAAACCAGCCATAGACAGATCCACCATAGTACCTTCATGAAAGTTACCCTTAGCTAGCACAGAACGGGGGGGACCACCGAATACCAGATTCATAAAATGAATTGGATAACAACCCACATCCCACAAGCTTCCGGCACCAGGAACTTCTTGTAACCTGATATTCTCCCAATCATCCATGAGAAAAGAAAAACTACCCCGGATCAAACTCACTTCACCGAGCTGTCCTTCCTCAATCCAACTCAGGGCCTGACTGATTTGGGGATGAAAACGATACATGAAACCCTCCATGAACAAACGCTGTTCTTCCTGGGCTACTTGTAGCATTTTTTCGGCTTGCTCTACGGTAACTGCCATGGGTTTTTCACAGAGCACATGTTTTTTGGCCTGAAGAGCCTTGATGGTCCATTCGGCATGAAGATGGTTTGGGAGAGGAATGTAGACTGCCTCTACCTCTGGATCATCCAAGACATCAATATAGCTACCATACGCCCTCTGGGCACCCCAGCTGGTGGCCCAAGCTTGCGCTTTAGAGAGATCACTACTACCAATAGCCCATAACTCAGCCTGCTCCACATCTTGTAAGGCGGGTAGAAACTGACTTTCTGCAATACCGGCACAGCCTAAAATGCCCCACTTAAATTTCTTTTGCAATTACCACACTCTCCTTTACAAGTCTACTCCAACACTTAACCCCATCTATAATTTCTTGACCAGGGAGGAGGAACCCTCTCTCTTTTTGGAGAAGTTTGTCTAACGTAGACGAAATAAAGAGGTGGAAACCATGGATTTAAGAAAAAACAAGTGGATTGTCTTGTCCTTGATCATTTGCTGCTTGCTAATTACCACCCCGGTTTCTGGGGCTAGCTTGGACAACTTAGACGAACTAGAAGCATTCTTCGATGGAGTATTTGCCATGCAGCAAGAACAATACCGGGTGCCCGGAATTGCAGTGGCAGTAATTAAGGACGGAGAACTTTGGTTTTCCAAGGGTTATGGCTTTGCTGACTTAGAAAAATCACTACCCATGGATCCATCTACCACCTTACACCGGCCCGGTTCCAACTCTAAGATCTTGGTCTGGACCGCGGTGATGCAACTAGTGGAACAAGGCCAACTCCATCTCTATACAGACATTTCTCGTTATGTGGATTTTCCAATTCCCACTCAGACCGCCGATGGGAAAGAAGTGTTGCCCATCACCTTACACCATCTCATGACCCACACCGCTGGCTTTGAGGAAGTAGTTACCCAGTTAATCGTAACTAAACCAGATGCCATTCAACCACTGGGTGAATATATTCGAGATAACCTGCCCGCTCGGGTTTTCCCACCAGGCAGTGTCTTTGGCTACTCAAACTACGGCACCGCTTTAGCCGCCTATATAGTAGAGCTAGTGAGTGGGCAATCCTTTGCAGACTACGTACAGGAGAATATCTTCGCGCCTTTAGAGATGACCAAAAGTACCTTTGCTCAACCTTTACCTCCCGAATTGGCACCGCTGATGAGTCAGGGTTACTATTATAAAAACGGGAAATACACACCTGCCGAATTTGAGTACATTCAAGCTTATCCCGCAGGCTCCTTATCTAGCACCGTGGCGGATATGACTAACCTAATTATTGCCCAGCTTCAATTGGGGGCTTTTCAGGAAACGCGAGTTCTTGAGGAAGAGACAGCTCGCCTCATGCAGACCCAACAGTTCACTAAACACCCTGGGTTACCAGGTATGACCTACGGCCTCATCGAAGCTGATTACAACGGGTATCGTGTTCTGTCCCACGGAGGAGATACGTTTTTCTTCCATACCGGTTTGTACTTTTTACCCGAAGAACAAGTGGGCTTATACGTCACTTATAACTCTATGAATAGTGCCCTTGCTCGCTTCTCCATGTTCACAAGCTTTATGGATCGTTATTTTCCCGCGCAAGGCGAAGGCCTTAAACCGCGTCCCCTTGCCCCAGATAGTGCAGACAATTATCGAGGGGTTTTCCACCATGCCCGCAGTAACTTCACTAAGCCAGAATCATGGATACGCTATCTCCAAAGTGTAACCTTGAATGTTGACCACGACCGCTACTTAATCCTGCAAACAGGAGGAGAACAGACTCGCTACGGAGAGATTAGCCCCGGACTATTCCAAGAGGTAGGGGGCAAAGATCTGATGGCCCTTAGCTTCCAAGATGGGCAAGTCTCCCAGATTCACTTTGCTGGTCCACACACTCTGTTGCGTACCCCGTGGTATCAGACTACCATCTTTGTCGGTGCCCTGTTGGTGTCCTCGATTCTGTTCATGATCTTGACCCTGATTGGCTGGATTAAGCAGATCTTCAGGGGTAGTCGCAAGTCTGGGTCCTTTGTCTTCCCAAAAATCTTGGGTCTAATAGTCATACTCGTCTGTATAACTACACTAGTGGTCTTCGTTGATGCGGCCTTAGATTTCCATCCTGATTTGGCAATTCCCTACATGTTACTTGAATCACCCCTCACCCTAAAGACTGTCTTAATCTTGACGAAAGTTTTAGTGGGTCTTGGTGCCATCTTGGTACTAACTGTCCTTTATCTCTGGGTCACCAGAAAGGGGAGCCTGTGGCAAAGGACGTACTACACACTATTAACCCTTAGTGTGGGTAGTGTAATTTGGGTCCTGTGGCAGATCAACTTCTTTTAAGCTAGGACCCGTAAATTCAGAGCAGATAGGAGAACCCTATGACTCTTATTAACGAGTTTATCGAAGACTATAAGCAAAATGTAGGACGTTACGAAAACTTGGCACAGATTTGTGCCGACCAATGTGAAAGTGGCTTAAAACGGCAAGGATTGCGGGCCCTAGTAACCCATCGAGCCAAACGCCTAGATAGTCTGACCAACAAGGTGCTCACCCGCTCTCAAGAAAAAACCTACCAGAGCATAGACGAAATTTATGAAGACATTGTGGACTTAGCGGGGGTACGTATTGCTCTTTACTTTCCGGGCGATCGAGAGGAGGTAGACTCTTTTATCTGTTCCAACTTTCAAGTCGAACAAGTAAAGAATTTCCCAGAAGAGGGCAATCGTCAGCTTCCTTATGAAAAGCGGTTTTCTGGCTATGCAGCTCGTCACTACCGCTTGCGTCTCAAACCGCAAACCTTACGCCCGGCAGATCAACATCTCACCAAATACGTCATTGAAGTGCAAGTAGGTTCTGTGCTCATGCATGCCTGGGCTGAGGTAGAACACGATTTGGTTTACAAATCTACTGCTGGTTTTCTATCCCAAGACGAATACGCTATTCTAGATGAGCTCAACGGTTTGATGCATGCTGGTGAGATCGCCTTAGAACGACTACAAAGGGCGGTGAAACGTAGAATTAATACTGAACTCCAGCCCTTTTCTAATCACTACGAACTCTCTTCCTTTCTCTACGACTATCTGCGGGTAGTCTCACCAAGGCAGGCACGTGAACCCTACATAGGGAGAACCGACGTACTCTTTGAGTTTTTGCAGAAGATAGGTCTAAACTCTATTCCGGCTCTCAACCCCATTCTAGACAAATGTGATCTAACCTCTGCGGATCAACCCATCGCCCAGCAAATTGTGGATCAGATCTTGCGGCTAAACCCCGAGCATTATGAAGCTTACAATGAGGCACGCTTAACTGTAGGTCGTACCGATCCTTTTGGCGCCCCCCACGAAAGGCTCTCTTATTTTTCGGACAAACTCCATTTGGGCTGGTTTATGCGCCAATGGATTGCTGCAGAACATGTGGTTAGGGAGCTTTTGGGCAACGTAATTCCGGAAAATGCGGCCCACCTCCATTTGGATTCTGAGATGATTAAAGAGCTTGAAAACATTAGAAATCTTCGCAACGAAATCCTCTATGGCGATCGCTGGCCTAGCGAGCAAGAAATGTTTCGTGCTGGACACTTCTTGCAGAAGCTAGCAGGGCATATCCGCCAGGAGAACGACCGTATTCAAGCTAATCGCATAAATTTAGAGGACATAGCAGAGCATCCTCCACAAAAAGAAGCATAGTTCCTGAACATATTACCAACGTAACAAAGATATAACGCAGGAAAACCCCAAACATTGTGGAAGGCGTACATGATGCATAAATAAAATACAGATATGACATTTTTACAATAATATCATACTACTAGGAGGAATTCGGATGAACGTTTACGAAAAAGCTCTAGAAATGCACAAGAAATGGCGTGGAAAAGTACAGATAGTGAGCAAGGCCCAAATCAAAACCGCTGAGGAACTGAGTTTGGCCTACTCACCCGGGGTTGCTGAACCTTGTCGGCAAATTGCCGCTGATCCCGAAAAAGTATGGGATTACACTTGGAAGGGTAACACCATTGCTATAGTTTCTGACGGCACCGCCGTACTCGGCCTTGGTGATATTGGCCCTGCAGCAGCGCTGCCCGTCATGGAAGGTAAAGCAGTCTTATTCAAAGAGTTTGGAGATGTGGACGCTATTCCCCTTTGCGTAAATACCAAAGACGTGAATGAAATTGTCCAGATTGTGAAGTCCCTAGAACCCACCATTGCCGGTGTTAACCTTGAGGATATTTCTTCACCCCGTTGCTTCGAAATTGAAGAGCGACTCAAAAAAGAGACTAACATGTTCATTTTCCACGATGATCAGCACGGTACTGCTGTAGTTACCTTAGCCGGGTTGATTAACGCCTTAAAAGTAGTTGGCAAGGGCAAAGACAGTGTCATTGTAGTCAATGGTATTGGAGCTGCAGGTGGAGCCATTGTCCGCTTATTAGTACAAGACGGTTACAAGAATCTCGTTACCTGCGGAAGAAGTGGTCGTCTAGTACCTGGCAATCCTAAGAATAACGCTATTCAAGAAGAAGTAGCTCAAGTTACGAATCCAGATGGCATCGAACAGAACTTGCAAGAAGCCTTAGTGGGTGCTGATGTGTTTATTGGGGTTTCCGCTGCCAACATCTTGACGCCAGAAATGATCAAGGGTATGAACGATCAACCTATCATCATGGCCTTAGCAAATCCGGAGCCAGAAATTGCTGTAGATTTAGCCCTAGAGGCAGGAGCAGCAGTCGTGGCTACCGGTCGTTCGGATTATCCTAATCAGATTAATAACGTACTGGGATTCCCAGGAATTTTCCGGGGTGCTTTAGATGTACGGGCTACCGATATTAACGATGAGATGAAAGTCGCGGCTGCTTACGCCATCGCCAGCCTAGTGGACGAACCAACGGCAGAATACATCATTCCCTCGCCCTTCAACCCTGAGGTAGCCAAAGTTGTGGCGAAAGCTGTAGCCGATACGGCCCGCAAAACAGGTGTCGCTAGGGAGGTATAGACGTTGGGGTGTCAGTTTGATCAACTGATTAATCGCCGTAACACCCATAGTCGCAAGTGGGACGGTGTGTTGGAGCTGTTCGGTGAAGATAATCTAATTCCCATGTGGGTTGCTGACATGGATTTTCGCCCTCCAGAGGCGGTGGTGCGTGCAGTGACAGAACGAGCTGCACACGGCATCTATGGTTATGAAAACAAGCCAGCTAACTACATCGACGTGGTGATTAAATGGCTCAGAAACCGCCATGAATGGGAGATTGAGCCAGGCTGGATTAGCCACAGTCCAGGTGTTGTCCCTGGTCTGGCCTTGGCCATATCGGCCCTCACGGAGCCAGGAGAGCGGATCGTTATTCAGCCCCCCGTTTATCCACCATTTTATGCTGTAATCCGGGATAATGGCCGGGTCGTAGTGGAGAATCCCCTCCGTTGTGAGAAGGGTAAGTTCACTATGGATTTTGCTGATCTAGAAGAGCATTTCCGCTCAGGGGTCAAAGCAATGATTCTCTGCAGTCCCCATAATCCCGTAGGAAGAGTGTGGACTGAAGCGGAATTGCGACAGTTAGAACAGCTTACTGCTAAGTACGGAGTCACTGTTTTGAGTGACGAGATTTGGTCGGATCTTGCCTTTCCTGGTCACAAGCACCGGCCCTTAGCCAGTCTCTCACCTGAGATGGCCTCCCGAACACTAACCTTTATGGCTCCAAGCAAGACCTTTAACCTAGCAGGCTTCTACCTGTCTAATGTAATTATTCCTAATCCTGATTTACAGAAGAAGTTCTGTTCTCAGATGCAGCGTTTGGGCCTCACCCATCTCAACTTCTTTGGTCTAGTTGCTAGTGAAGCCGCCTATCGCGAAGGCGCAGAATGGTTAGATCAGCTCTTAGACTATTTACAGAAGAACGTAGATTACACAATCAGTGAATTGGGCAAAATCAATCCCAAGATCAAGGTTATTAAGCCCGAGGGTACCTTCGTGCTGTGGCTGGACTGCCGAGAGCTGGGGATTCCAGCAGAAGAATTAAATAACTTTTTTGTGTGTAAAGCAAGGATCGCCTTTAACGATGGGATGGTTTTTGGTCCCTCTGGATACGGTTTCCAGCGCATGAACATTGGTTGCCCACAGGTGGTTATTGCTGAAGCAATGGAGCGTTTAGCTAAAGCTCTGTCTTGAAATCACAAAAGTTAATACTAAAGAAGTACCTGAAAAGAAATTTAGGTGCTTCTTTTGTTTATTTAAAGTTATTGTCCGCAAGGGGAGGATTTGTGCTACCTGTTACCGAATTGTTTAAATACAAAAAATTGGAGGTGTGTCTGGTTGAAAAATTTATCGAACCGAATTCTCCTGCTTTCGTTGGTGTTTGTGTTGGTCCTAGCTGGAGTGGCCAGTGCAAAAGTAGTGGAGGTAGAGTTTTGGCACTCCATGACTGGCTCCCGTCTCGAAGTATTTAAGAAAGTCGTGGCTGGTTTTAATGAAATCAATCCCGAACAACAAATCCTCCCTGTTCTAGTTGGTACTTATGAAGAAGGTTTGGCGCGCTTCTTGGCAGCCTATCCCGTAAAACAAGAACCTGGTATTATTGGCGTCTACGAAGTGGGAACCCAAGCTATGCATGATAGTGGTATGATTATTCCCGCTTACCAGATCCCCGGTATGCTTGGTCAAGAATGGGACTTTGGCCAATACATCCGACCCATCGTGTCCTACTACTCCAAAGATGGTAATCTCTGGTCCTGGCCCTTCGCTTCTTCTACTGCGATGATTTATTATAACGCGGATCATCTGCGCCAAGCAGGCCTAGATCCAGACAAACCCCCCACAACCTGGGATGAAATGCACGAATATGGTCTCAAGCTTCTCGAAGCTGGTGTAGTAAAGAACGCCCTGTCCTTTGGTTGGCCCGACTGGATGTTAGAAAACCAACTAGCTCTTCATGATTTGGAGTACGCTAATGCTGGTAACGGTCGCCTAGGTTACCCAACAGAAGTTTCTTGGCCCAATGAGTTCACCGATAAATTAATGACCAAATGGAGTGAAATGGCTAAGGATAAAGTCTGGATCTATGGTGGTGCTGAGTACAACGCCAATGGTGCATTCCAAACTGGCGAACTCACCTTCTTGATGCAGTCCACTTCTTCTTTGGACGGAATCCTCAAAACCGTTGGTGACAAGTTTGAAGTAAGAACCACTTTCTTACCACGTCTAAACAACGACTATCCTCGTGGTAGCTCTTTGATTGGCGGTAACAGTCTCTACGTTTCTAACCAAGTAAGCAAAGAAGAATTAGAAGTAATTTTCGAGTTCTTCAAGTATCTATCTCGCACCGAGGTGGACGTATTCTGGCATCAGAATACCGGGTACTTCCCCTCCACCAACGCTGCTGTGCAAGCCCTCATGAACTCTGGTTGGTTTAAAGATAGTCCCAATCACCTCACCGCTTTCTTGCAGATTCTTTCTGGCAAGACCGACTCTGACGCTTCTGCTGGCATGAGAATGGGTGTCTTTGCCCAAGCTCGCGAATGGGCCCGTGATGCCATCGAAAAGATCTCCAGAGGCGAAGATCAACGTGCTGCCATGGAATATTCTGCTCAACAAATCAAGAAACTCTTAGAAGAGTACAACGAGTTCATTAACTAAGAGCAGTTACCCCGGGGGTTATGCCCCCGGGGTCTTCCCGAATCATATGATCACGCATAGTTAGGAGGCTTTTGATGGATCGATTCCCTAATCATCGTTTTCTGCCCTATGCTTTAGTTCTTCCTTCCATCACAGTTATCGCCATCTTTTTGATCTATCCCTTTGGGCAAGCAATCTACCAGTCCTTCCATCGGATTAACCCTATTCGCAGACAGTTAGTCAATGTTGGTTGGCGCAATTACCTAGAGATGTTTCGCTCTCCTGAATACCTGTACAGTTTTCGGAACACTTTTATTTTTGCAGTTTTGGTAATTGGTTTGGGCTTAATTATTTCCTTATGTATAGCCCTCTTAACCACTCAGAACATCCGCGGTTCTGGGTTTTATCAAGTGGCTTTCGTGTGGACTTATGCCATGTCACCAATTATCGCTGGTGTAATGTGGTCTTTGATTTTCGATCCTTCCATCGGCCTCATGACTAATCTCATTGGAAATCTGACCGGGTATTGGATCAACTTTTTCAATGATACGGTAGCCGCCTTTATCCTAGTTACCGTGGCCTCGATTTGGGTGATGCTAGGCTATAATATTGTGTTTTTTATTGCCGGCTTGCAAAACGTACCGTATGAATTAAAAGAAGCAGCCTCCATTGACGGAGCCACCACTTGGCAAGTTTTTTGGGTAGTAACCTTCCCTATGCTGAGTCCTACTGTGGCTTTCTTGGTCTTTGTGAACACTGTTTACGCCTTCTTCCAGTCCTTTGGTCTAGTTGACGTGGTCACGATGGGTGGTCCTAACCGTTCTACGGAGTTTTTGATTTATAAGATCTACAAAGACGGTTTCGGACGTATGCAAGAAGGTCAAGCCGCAGCCCAGTCCGTTGTGCTTTTTATTATCATTGCCATTGTGGGAGCGGTCCAGATTTATACATCAACCAAGAGCGCTGTGTACGATCGCTAGAAAGGAGAGGACTATGCGCGTTAATCGAAAGCTCATTACCAAGATTGGCATTCATGCCATTTTAATACTAACCCTGATTGTGGTCGCCTTTCCCATTTACTACGCCTTTGTGATGGCCACCCACACTCACCAAGACGCCTATGCCTTTCCGCCCAAACTGATGCCAGGCAAAGAGTTGTTTGCCAACATTAGTGAAGCTTGGCAGCGAGTGAAAATGGCTACGCTCTTAAAAAACAGTACAATTATTGCAATTAGCGTTTCCTTTGGTAAGATCACCTTTTCGATCTTGGCCGCCTTTGCCTTTACTCACTTTAAGTTTAGAGGTAGCTGGTTCTTATTCCCCTTAGCCATGGTGACCCAGATGATGCCCTTGCCGGTACGGGTGATTCCCTTGTATCGTATGATGGCCCAACTGGGCTGGCTCAACACCTATTGGGCACTAACAATCCCCTATTTGGCCAGTACTACGGGGATAATTCTTTTCAGACAGTTTTATATGACTGTACCTGCTGAATTAGCGGATGCAGCGAGAGTAGATGGAGCCACACCCATGCAGTATTTGCGTAAGATTTTGCTCCCCCTCTCTTGGACGAATGTCGCCGCTCTGCTGGTGATTGAGTTTGTTTATATGTGGAATGAGTATCTCTGGCCGAACATCGCCATTACCGCATCGAACATGCGGGTGGCCCAGATGGGTCTCCGCATGCTGTACACCTCCGAACGGGGTGCTGCAGAATGGAATATTATTATGGCTGGTACCTTTATTATCATGCTTCCACCACTAATTGTGTTGATTCTCTTCAGGAAGCAATTCTCTGAAGGTATTGCCATGCAGACAACTAAATAATAAAAAGGCTCAAAAAGGTCGGCACTCCCCGCGGAGAAGCCGACCTTTGCGCTTCATAGACTGTTATGGTTCGTGGCTAGATTAAGAAAGAAATGGCTCGCACAATTTCAAAATAGTCCCTAGACTCGAACACCACATTTTTCGGCGAGGTCTGTTGGGCACCAGGATAAA
The DNA here is from genome assembly GCA_002396805.1 of Firmicutes bacterium UBA4996. Classification (GTDB taxonomy): domain Bacteria; phylum Bacillota; class Limnochordia; order Darwinibacteriales; family Darwinibacteriaceae; genus UBA4996. The sequence goes on from DGYW01000046.1 coordinate 83,119, forward strand.
AGGACTTACGATAGGCGTGACCATGAAAGTTATAACTTATTTCCAGGCTAAATTCTGGCGGCAATTCCACCCTATTAGAACTTAGACCTTCTGTTAGGATCTCCTGTATCCCCGTTTTGATTAGTTCCGTAGCCCGGTTAGGATGGATACTCTGGGTAGCGGAGCCTAATCCCTCGAACGTGGCAACAGTCGCAATATTATCGTTCACCCGTTTGGCCTCTGCGCAAATATCCTGATCTCCGCTCAAAAAAGCTACTGGGACCCCAAGGTAGGCAGCGATGTAGGCATGTAAGCGAAATTCACTTAAGAGTTCCCCATTTAGTTTTACGTAATTGAGAGCAGAGCTATCCATGGTGTGAGCTAAGGGGTTGCCGTTGGTTCCACCGGCGGAGTGGTAGCCAATGAAAGCAACCGCGTCAAAACTCTCATCTAATCCTTGTACCATGGAAAACGGATGGCCGGTCCAGCCCCGAATCAACTTAACGTTCTCTGGTAGCAAGGCTGGGTTAATGTTTCTCCCTGTGTCATGGGCATCTTTGACCATAATTTCCTTGGCTCCAGCCAAGTTGGCCCCAGTACAAGCCGCTACCACTTCTTTAGTCATTTGGTCTGCAAAATAGGGATACGCACCTGAACCTTTTTCTGTTTCATCCCAGGCAGCGATCCCCGCGACTCCTTCAAGATCCGCACTAATAAAGACTTTCATTTATT
>DGYW01000046.1:84105-84305 GCA_002396805.1 Firmicutes bacterium UBA4996
CTCCATTGAGGTGGCTCGCCAAATCAACCATAGTGTCTTTTCCGGTGGCAATTAGGACAGAGCGCGATAACGTTTTCCAAAACATCAGGGCCGTCATCAGACAATGGTTTAATGTGGTGCACCTCCAAATAGGGTTCGTTCGTTCTAGTGTAAAACGGAGCCGGTCGATAACAGTCCTGGCAAATCCCCTGGGCCTTCCT
>DGYW01000046.1:84551-84811 GCA_002396805.1 Firmicutes bacterium UBA4996
GGTGGATTTTTTGGTACTCCCTGCAAATGCCTTTCTAGTTCCTGGTCAGTCATTCTCTTGGCCAGAGATGTATGCTCCTTCTCCAAACCTAAATAATCATGTTTGCTCATTGAGTATCGGGGATTGGGGACATCTTTCCCCGTAGTCTCAACAAGATATTCGATGAACCCTGGTGAATGAGCCCTCTTCATTATGGGCTGAATTATCGTCTTTTTTGTGGCTCGGTTAACAAAACTTCTGGTTGAATTCAATAATAATGG
>DGYW01000046.1:85083-85265 GCA_002396805.1 Firmicutes bacterium UBA4996
CATCTTCATACCACACATAGTCCACATTTAGCTCCGCGCTTTTGCGGATCTTTTTAATCTCCTGTTTGAGACATAAAACCAAACATTCACCCTGCTCGATGGTAAAGCAATATGCATGCCCAACATTAAAACGCACAAACTTACCTTTGCGATCCATATTCAAGTTCCAGTTACTACTGTCT
>DGYW01000058.1:0-33859 GCA_002396805.1 Firmicutes bacterium UBA4996
GGTGAACTTGTGGAAGGTAAGACTCGAAAATGTCTTTTTCCGGACATAACAGGCTAAGAAAAAGAGAGCTGACAAACCGTTGCCGATCACTGTGGCAATGGCAGCACCTGTGATCCCCCAACCGAAGGTGAAAATAAAGAGGGGATCCAGGATGATGTTGGCGACCGTTCCTACCATCATGCCTATCATGGACAGCTTTGTAGACCCTTCGGCTCGGATTAATTGACCAAGGACGAAGTTGGCGATAATAAAGATTCCGCCTATCATTAAAGTAATTGCGTATTGCAGCGTATATTTAAAACTTAGTTCACTAGCTCCTAGAACATAAGGAATTTGGTTGCGAAAGATAATGCCAGCGGCAGCCACGAATGCACCAAAGAGACAGATTAAGAGAACTGCAGTGGCAATGGCCTTTTCCGCTTGCTCTTTCCGGCCAGCACCTAGACTTCTGGAGAGATAGGAAGCGCCTCCAGTACCAATTAGGCTAGCTACAGCCATGATCAAAACGAAAATAGGGGTAGAGAGACTACTGGCTGCCAGTTGAAGTTCATCGCCCATCAAACCGATAAACCAGGTGTCCACTAGGTTGTAAACAACGTTAACCATCATTCCTAAAATAACGGGTACAGACATGGTCACAATAGCTTGAAGGGGTGGGGCATCACGCATGATTTTGATTCGTTTGTCCTCGTTCACCATTATCTTTCTACCTCTTTCCATTCCTCTGCTTGTTGGCTAATTTTACTACACACGTTTTTAAATAGAGAGGCTTCTTCATCACTTAGGCCCTTTAGTGCCACATATTCCCAGTCTGCACAGAGTTGGATAAGCGGTTGAATTAGTTCTTCCCCCCGGGCTGTAATGGAAACAAGATTCTCTCGACGGTTGTCGGGATTTTCAACTCTGTGTACTAAACCTTCGCTTTCCAACGAAGCCAGAGTCCTAGCCATATTTCCTTTATCCATCACTAACGCCTTCGCGAGCTGGTCTTGGTTGGTCTGTCCGTGAAGATAAATATGGATACATATGGATTGCTCGACTCCGGATAAGGGCAAAATGGCTCTGTTTGCTTTGATATAGCTTTTCGCACCTTTGGCGATGATAACAAGATCTTGAATGAGCATGGCAGCCTCCCATGTTAGTTGTAGTTGACAACAGTTGTTATTTACAACTGTATCTTATTTGACTATAGCAAAAGACAGGGTTATTCGTCAACTAAATTTCAAATTCTTCATGTGAGTAAACGCCGGATTCTCTAGCCAAGTGGTGCAGCTAAAACTGTACCTTTTTTGGATCCAGACTGTTCTAAAGTGCTATGGACGCTATAACTCCCCGGTAATACGATCAGAGTAACTCAAGTAGAGGAGGGAATTATGTGCCTAAGCACATCAGGCATGGATTTTTGGTTGGAATTGTGTTTGTTGCAGCATTGACTGCAGGCTGCTTATTTGGAGCAGGTCCGATTACCTCATTGGAATTGGTTGTTGATAATAGCAGACTATTTGCTGGGGATACAGCCATTGTGACTGCAGTAGGTAGAACAGAGAAAGGTAAGGTCGTCACATTTCAGCCCCAATGGGAGATCGTGCGCGGGAATGGCGCTTTTGAACCAAATGGTAGCCAAGCTGTCTTTTATGCATCTGATTGGGATTACCAGGGTATGGTTAAACTGCGAGCGACATATGGAAAGTTACAAGCGGAGACGGAAATCGAAGCGTTGGGACTCCTTGGTGAAATCGAGGACCCCTTTCCAAAGCCCGAATCGGCCTTCGATCTTATGCCGGAGCGGACGGAACCACAGATTATCTCCACCAATGATTTGGCTTTTTTCTCAAACGTAGTGGCGTTAAAGTCTAAGAGGGATGGCCATATTTTTACTGGAAGGGCACGTTTTGTGTGGGATGGAAAAATTATGATAGCTGATAGCCCAGCCCCTGACAGCTGGGTTAATGCTCTTCATTATACGGAGATTCCCGAGATACCTAAACTAAGTCATCGTGTGCATTTTGAGCGTATTGATATTGAGGTCCTGGACAGGGGAACAAACTATTCCCGTTCAGTGGCTCATCGCACTGGCACAACGAAGGAGCATGCCACTGAACTGATGTGGAGTGTAACTTCTGAAACGACAGCATCAGCTCGCTGGGGGTGGGGTGATATTCAAACGAAGCTTACAGCTGAAATTAAATCAACCACAAAGCAGTCGGTAAGAATTGAGGAAGAGACGACAGTAACAAAAAGTTGGAGTTTCCAGCATCCTAATGACCATGATGTCTATCTTTATACATCTTGGAACCGGGTTGACACATTCTACCTCAGCGATAGCAACGGCGTACCGTTAGAAGAGTCAGAGATATTTAAAGGCTGGGGGTTTTCATCTAACCCAGTTGAGATCCGCGGTAGCGGTGTTGTACAGAGAACCTGGGGTTTTGATTACGAGTAACCATAGTGTGCATCCTTTTCCAATACCAGTTGTTGTAAACAAGACAATAGGCTGGTAAAATATACCCAAGAGGGTTGTTAAAACCTCAAGTGCCTTTTGGTAAAGGGTGAGGGTATGCCATATCAGTTCATACCGTTTACTGTGCTGATAATTGCCTCCGCTGCAATCACAATGGGGCTTGGAATATATGGGCTGCGCCACGAAGGTGGGCAGAGTACCAAGGTGTTTAGTGCTTGTATGGCCATAGGCACCCTGTGGTCTAGCGCTAACGCTCTGGAAATCTCTGCCCTGACGCTGCAGCACAAACTAATTTGGGCTAATGTTCAGTATATAGCCTATGCTTTAGGACCAGTCGCCTGGTTATTTACAGTGTTTCATTTTACTGGTAATTTCCACTGGGCAAACAGGCGAAATCTTCTTGTGGTTTTGGTAGTGCCTGTTATCACTGTCTTTTTAGTCTGGGCCGATACTTCATTGGGACTAGTGAGGCATTCAATCAGACTCGATTGGTCTGGACCCTTTCCTGTTATTGCCAAGGAGTACGGGCCGTGGTTTTGGGTTCACTTTGCCCACTCATATCTCCTCAATTTTCTTTCAGTTGGCTTAGTCCTGAGAACTTTAGCCGATAAAAACGCGGTTTACAGGGGTCAATCACTCTTCGTTTTTGGAGGCATTTTGCTTGTTATGCTCAGCAATTTATTATATATTACCGGGCTCAGCCCTGTAAAACACTTTGATCTTACCCCCATCGTGTTCTCCTTCTCTGGAGCATTAATCGTTTGGGGAATTTCCCGTTTTCATCTTCTTAGGCTTGTACCTATTGCCCGAGATAAGGTGTTAGAAGCCATAGAAAGTGTTGTTATCGTTGTTGATGACCTTGCCCGGATTGTAGATGTGAACCCCGCCTTTCACCACACTTTTCCTCAAAATAATATGGCTTCAGTGTTAGGAGTTCCCTTGACCGTCATCTCCCCTAAACTAGCTAGCCTTGTGTCTCACCGTTCTTTAGAATCCTCTCATCTTATAGAACTGCAAGTTGGCGGCCAGGAGCGTTATTACGAAACGTCGGTCTCGGTTATCACAGCCGAACAGAGTATCCTGAGGGGCTGGGTTTTGGTATTGCACGATATGACGGAGTTGAGACATGCCCAAGCCCAACTTCATTTAGAGCAACAGGAGGCAGCTGTTTCAGCTGAGCGCGACCGTTTTACAAAAGATCTCCACGATAACCTCGGTCAAATCCTCGGGTTTTGTAGTATGCAAATCAAAGCCATAGAACGCGAACGGCAAAAGGGAAATGACGCAACCGTTGACCGCCATCTTTGTCGCCTTGGGGAGATAGTAGCTGAAGCGCAGCTTGAAATGGGCCGTTATGTCCATGATTTACGGTATAGCGAGTACCTCAATTCTAGTTTTAGAATGCTCGTTGAAAAACAAGTGCGCAGGCTTGTGGAAAGCAACGCCTTTAGTCGTGATAACGTCATTCTTAATATGTCGGACCATGAGTTTCCGGTGGAAGTAAGAGTTCAGCTGGTGAACATAGTCAAGGAGGCCATCAATAATGTTTTGAAGCATGCTCAGGCCACTAAGCTTCAGATCAAACTAGATTCCCTTGGGGATCAGTGGGAGCTAATTGTTACTGATAATGGTGTGGGCTTTCAACCTAGAATCGAAGTGCAGGACCAGCATAGGGGTTCGGGTTTAAGTATTATGGAAGAACGGGCTCGTCTTTTAGGAGGAAATTTTTCGGTACACTCCACTCCCGGCAAAACAGAAGTGCGGGTAGAATTTCCCAAGGGTAAGGGGGAAGACTAACATGCGGATCATGATCGCCGATGACCATCCTCTTTTTGTGGAAGCTTTGATCAATCTTCTCAGCGACGACTTTGAGATAGTCTCCGTGGCCGTAAATGGTCAAGATGCCATAGAAAAGGCCCGTATCTGTAGGCCAGATGTACTCTTAATGGATCTAAGCATGCCCCTTTTGGATGGCATTGCCGCTACGAAACAGATCACAATGGAACTTCAAGAAACCAAAGTAATCATTCTCACTAGTTTTGAGGATCAGGACACTCTATTTAGAGCCATCAGGGCTGGAGCCGCAGGCTATTTGCTCAAGAACTTGGACGGTGCGGACATCATCCGCGGTCTTTTAGAGCTTAGGGAAGGAAAGGTGCCCTTTGCTCCGGGACTAGAGATGCATATACTGCAAGAATTCAGAAGTGTCCACCGTGAAAATGTAGCCGATGTAGAAGAGCTCCTGAATGAGCGGCAACTAGAAGTGCTGGAGATGGTGGCACAAGGTCTAGTTTATTATGAGGTGGGAAAGAAGCTTTTTATTAGCGAGAGGACCGTAAAATATCATATGGAGAAAATCAAAGAGAAACTGGGGTTACACTCCCAAGAGCAAATTATAGCCTGGGCATGGGAGAATGGTATTGGTCGCCCCAATGAACGATGATTCTCCGCGAGGGGTGATACCCTTGGCAGAGACGTTTTCAAAATCCCCTAGCGGACTTGGTCCACTAGGGGATTTTTTTGCTGTCCGAACCTTAGAATGATCCACAAGATATTTTGAAATTTGATCTAGGTCAATTTGCTTTGCCCAACGCCATGCTATGATGTACTTACACGATAACCAATAGAGAGAGGGAGAATCATTTTATGAGAACATTTGACGGAGTGAAGGAGCGCAACCTTAAGATGTTAGAGGCATATGTACCAGTTGTCCAACGGGTTCACGGTGAAAGTCATCCAGAATTTTACGAGGTCCGCAGATTGTTTGATGAGATTAATGTAAAAATAAAAGAAGCGGGATCAGACAGACCAGATCTAGAGAATGAATTTGCTAAATTGCAGGGAATTACCGGCAACTATACGGTACCCGGTGATGTATGTGAGACTTATGAGGCAGTGTACAAGATGCTAGCGGAATTAGATGCAGCATATCAAGGGTAAGTCAGAATCGGGTTGTGGCCTAATCAAAATAATGAAGGGGATGAGGAGAGATGCAACGGCACATTTTGCGTAATAAAAACAAGATTACCATAATCAGTGGTGTCTTGATTGCAGTTGGTTTTCTTAGCAAGTGGACCATGGGTAATACTGAAATTTTTGAATGGGCACTAATTGTTGCTTCCATCTTCGGTGTGGCACCCATTGCGATTCAAGCATACCAAGCTTTAATAGTAAAAGTAGTGAGTATTGATCTTTTAGTTACCATCGCAGTTATAGGTGCGTTTGTGATTCGAAACTATGAAGAATCAGCAATTGTGACATTTCTGTTTTTGTTTGGTGCTTTCTTGGAGCAACGCACATTGAATAAAACGCGGTCAGCCATCAAAGAACTAACCGAAATGGCGCCAGAAAGTGCCCTGAAAAAACTGGAAAATGGAGAGTTCGTAGAAGTCGATGTTGATGAAGTTGACGTGGGTGATATTTTACTGGTCAAGACAGGGGCAAAAGTACCAGTGGATGGTACAGTTTTGACTGGTGAAGGTAGTATCAATGAAGCAAGCATTACCGGAGAATCTATTCCTGTTGGCAAAGAAAAAGGTTCCAATGTATATGCCGGCACAATTTTAGACAATGGAACTATTCAAATTGTTGCTGATCGTGTTGGCGAAGACACGACATTTGGAAAAATTATCGAACTGGTAGAAGAGGCTCAAGACTCGAAGTCAGAAGCGGAGCGTTTCATCGACCGTTTCGCTAAATATTATACACCAATCGTTCTTGTTCTAGCGTTGATCATATGGATTATCTCCAAAGATATAGAACTAGCTATTACTATTCTTGTTCTTGGTTGTCCGGGTGCTTTAGTTATCGGTGTGCCAGTATCAAATGTTGCCGGCATCGGCAATGGTGCACGCAATGGTGTCCTTCTAAAAGGTAGTGAAGTAATCAGTGATTTTAGTCGGTTGGATACAATGGTATTTGACAAAACTGGTACCCTAACTGTAGGTAACCCTTCAGTGGCAGAAGTGGAGTATTATGACGATAATATTGAGGAGGCATTAGGCTATCTGGCGAGTGTTGAACGTGAATCTGACCACCCATTAGCAAAAGCGGTTCTAGAAAAAATTGGTGAAATTCAATTCTCCATAGTTGAAGATACAGAAGTTATCAAAGGCGAGGGAATAATAGCAACAGTAAGCGGCCACAAAATAGCCGTTGGTAATCTTGCCTTAATGGACAGAGAGCAAGTTGAGCTTAGCGAAAAAGCGAAAGCTGATGTCGCACGCCTCGAGGAGAGTGGGAACTCTCTGGTATTAACTGCAGTCGATGGAGAATTGAAGGTACTGATGGGGATTCGTGACCAAATTCGTCCAGGCGTTAAAGAAGACCTACAGAAGCTGAAAAGATTAGGGGTAAAGAACCTTGTTGTACTTTCTGGTGATAATCAAGGGACCGTTGATGTAGTTAGTCGCGAACTGGGCTTAACTGAAGCCCATGGTAACATGCTACCGGAAGATAAATCTGAGTACATTAAGGAGTTAATTGAAGAAGGCCAAATCGTCGCTTTCGTTGGAGACGGTGTTAACGATAGTCCTTCACTAGCTTTAGCAAATATTGGTATAGCAATGGGTAGTGGTACAGATGTGGCTATCGAAACCTCAGATGTGGTGTTGATGAACTCTGACTTTGGCCGCCTACCCCATGCTCTTGGTTTAACCAAAGCCACCGCTAGAAACATGAAACAAAACATTCTTATTGCTGTAGGAGTCGTAGTAGTTTTACTAGCCGGTGTATTATTTAGTGACTGGATGAATATGTCAATTGGCATGTTAGTCCACGAGGGTAGTATCCTGGTTGTAATCTTTAATGGTATGAGGCTTCTTCGTTATCGCCTAAATAGACAATAGTAGCTGGAGAATTTGACTTAGATCAAGGTTTTATCAGGCGAAGTAGGTTAGAATTAAACTGAAAAAATCAATGAGAGGAGACTGCCAAAATGAAAGCAGCAACCATCCAATTAGAAACCTTAACATGCCCATCATGTATTCAAAAAATCGAAGGTGCACTGAAGGGTTTAGAAGGTATAGACAAAGATTCGGCAAAAGTATCATTTAACTCGAGCAAGGTGAAACTAAACTTCGACGAAAAGAAGCTTTCAATCGATCAAATTGAAAGTGCAATCACTAAGATGGGTTACGAAGTTCAAAAATCCACAGTAAAAGCTCTGTAAGGTGTTTTTCCCCGGTCAATTTGACCGGGTTTTTTTGTGCGCCACGTCGATTAGAGGATTTATCACCTGCGCTAAAGAATTCGTACTAGGATAAAACGATTAGTAACGCACAGGAGTGACAGTGTGAAAAAGATAGTGCGACTAGTAGGGATTACTCTACTCATAATGGTAAGTTTTCTTGTGGTCTTTGTTCTTATGAGTTACATTAATCACAGAATTAGTATCTCAAAGGAGGATAAACTATTTGTTCCCATAGGACAGCAGGTGGAAGTAAACGGATACCTGATAAATGTGTACACCGAAGGGAATGGTCCTACAACGCTGGTGTTCATGTCTGGCGGGGGGACTGCTTCCCCGGTCTTGGATTTTAAGTCGCTCTACTCTTTGCTGAGTGATGAATACCGCATTGTAGTTATTGAGAGAGCCGGATATGGATTTAGCGATGTGGTTGATGCGGAGCGGGATATTGACTCCGTACTTTTTGATACAAGGCAGGCTCTTGATTTAGTAGATATTAAAGGTCCAGTTGTTCTTTGCCCACACTCCATGTCAGGAATTGAGGCCATATATTGGGCACAATCATATCCACATGAAGTAGCTGCAATCATTGGATTAGATATGGCGGTGCCCCAAGCCTATGAAGTTTATCAACCTAATCTACCGGTGATCAAACTTGGGAAATTCATGGCAGATACAGGAATTATTCGATGGATTCCAGGTGTAGCCGAGAGTGAGGCAATGAAATATGGCACATTAACTGATGCAGAAAAAGCACTATATAAGGCAATTTTTTATCGGCGGACAGCTACCAAAACAATGATAAATGAAGTGCTACACATAAAGGCGAATGCTGCCTTGGTTGCAACAAATGGCAAAATTGATGTTCCGGTTTTAGTTTTTTCTTCAAACGGTCAAGGTACAGGATGGCGTGACGATGAGTGGCGTGATTTTCAAAAGACCTTTATTGCGGACAGCCCCAATGGGAGGCTAGTTGAACTGGATAGCTCCCATTATGTTCATGATATTGAGTATAGAAGAATCGCCGAGGAAATAAGGGCATTTTTGAGTGAGATAGAATAATTACTCAAAGGATTACCGTTCTCAGATCTCGCGGGCGGACAAACATGTTATAATTATAGAGTAGTTATCAATCCACCGTCGTGAAGGGAGGGAGCGGCATGGTCTATCGTAAAGACGGGACCTGGCCACTTGATAAGTGAGTGACGGTGCTAAGTCTTTAAGTTGGCGTGTTAAGTCCATTGTCGCTTTTTATCTTGTTTTTGCCTATATCCTGTCCTTTCAGTTTGAGGGGCAGGTGCTCTATAGCCTGCTCAACTTGCACCACATGGAAGCTTCTCGCTTCATATTTGCGGGGATTGTTGCGCACTTTGTAGGGTTGTTCTCTTGTGGCTTTTTTGTCAAATCACAGAATGCAGCTAAAGATGTTATGCTTGCTGGTATGGGCGTTTGCGTAGTTGCAACCATGCCGTTCTTTTTCTCGCCCTCCCCCTTGTGGATGGGAGGATTGTTAGTGGGCGGCTTTGCAAGCGGCTGTTCGGTGGCGTCCTGGGGTCACTTCCTGAAAATCTATACACCCAAAAACGAGCGTATCAAATCAAGCGCCGATGTCTTAATTTACTCCAATATTATCATGATCGGCATTAATGTAATCGCCATTCATTGGTCCCCCTACTTTGGGCTTGCCTTTTCAATCCTTTGCCTCCTACTCGGAATAGCGTTTACAGTGGCGATACCAACCCAAAATGAGGCTTTCGTGCCTGGGGATAGAAAAAGCGCGGCCAATAGTAATCTTTGGAAACCATTGCTGCTACTTTGTCTATTTGTGATGATTATTACGATTAATTCCGGTCTCATGTATCAAGTAATGAATCCTGCTTTTCAACATCTTACAGGGTTGGTGAGTTGGTATTGGGCTGTTCCCTATATTCTTGCTTTAGTCTTGATGCGCAACCTGCCACAGAAAGCCAAGCGTTCAATGGTTTTGTATGCGGGGATGGCCATGATTATGGGAGCGTTCGTCTGCTTTATGCTTCTAGGTCGACACACTTTTGACTACCTTGTTGTGGATACACTGATGCTCGGTGCCTGCGGTATTTTTGATTTGTTCTGGTGGAGTATTCTCGGAGAAATGCTGGATTATACTGATAATCCAACGAGGGTGTTCGGCATCGGACTTTCCGCCAATGTGTTGGGCGTGTTTTTAGGAGGTGTTCTGGGGGTAACCGTGACGTCTGTTCAGGTTCCCAGTGCGGAGGTGGCTGTTATTGCCCTGGCCATCGTTTGCGTCACCGTTGCGATCCTACCATTGCTTAATAGACAGCTAGTTAAGCTACTAAAAAGCCATACTTATCTTGCTGTCTATGATAGCATGAGCGCTGATCAACAGGCGGCGATTCTTAACAAAACAGAGCCACTTGATCCATTAACAACAAGAGAACAGGAAGTTCTAGAGTGGATCCTTTCAGGTAGATCGAATCGAGAAATCGCCGCCTCTTTATATATCAGTGAAAGTACGGTTAAAACCCACGCTAGAAACATCTTTTCAAAGTACGATGTCACAAGCCGTGCTGAGCTTATTAGTACTTTGTTGAGAAAACAAAACGACACGTGATGTCAAGTGCTATGAATACGAGATTTAGCCAGTACCTCATACGAAAGTATGAGGTTCTTTTGTTCCTTTTCATACTTTCGATCGACGACTTTCACTTCCTCTTGCTCTAAACTCAACTACGAAGGCATGGCGAAACATTAGGCGAGGTTCGGATTAGTGACATTAGATTAAATGAGGAGATGAGATGGCAATGATACATTTCCGTTTTCGAAAAACCGGTTGTTGCATAATTGCTTTGGTGGTCTTGCTCTTGAGCTTGACCGGTTGTGTTGGAGGAGGTGGAGGTAGTAACTCCTATAGTGCCTCGGGTAAGGTCGTGGATGGAAACGGCGATGGAATAGATGGTGTAAATATTCTAGTTACTGGTGGTAAGAGTGCTACGATTACAACAAAAAACGGTGGTGAATATAGGTTGGCGGGTCTAACCGGCATCTGCACATTGACCCCGATCTTAGAAGGATACACTTTTGAGCCCGCTAATAGAGAGATTCCTAAGGCGAGTATCAATGTAGGATTTACGGGAACAATGAAACCTATCGAACCCGAGGCAAATATTCTTACTGTGGAAAACGGAACTGGTGGGGGAAATTATGTTGCAGGAGCGACTGTCCGTCTAAGTGCTGATGTTCCGGAAGAGTCAGGCAAAGTGTTCGACCAGTGGACTACTTCAGGCGGCGGGCGCTTTGCTGATGTGAATGCTGAGACTACTAGCTTCACCATGCCGAACAATGCTGTTAGGGTAACGGCAACCTATAGGGACGCCACCATGGCTGACTACTTCGAGTTTGATAGCAATACTGGCACCATAACAAAATATCACACAACGGGCAAGCACAGTAATCTAGACGAAAAGTTGGATCCGGAGATTCCTTCTAGTATAAATGGGAGGGTAGTAACAATCATAGGGGAAAAAGCATTTCAAAATGCTCAAATCACTAGTGTAGCAATACCCGTTGGTGTAAGTACTATAGAAGCGTGGTCCTTTAACAATAATCGTCTAGTGGGCGTGGATATACCGGAAAGTGTTACGACAATTGGTGACTATGCCTTTACGGCTAATAGACTTACAAGTATAACTATACCAGATGGCATAACAGTTATAGCGCAAGGAGCGTTTTGGCTTAATCAACTGACTAGCGTTAGTATACCAGATAGCGTAACGCATATTGGCAATAGCGCATTTCTAGAGAATTCCTTGGAGAATATAACTATCCCAGAGAGTGTGACAAATATCGGTGATTACGCTTTTAATGGTAATTACCTGGTTGCGGTAAAAATTCCAGGCAGTGTACGTAATGTTGGAGACGGTGCGTTCGGGAATAATCCTATACCCAATTTTGGCTGGCCCACAATTACTAGTTTGGAAATACCGGATAATGTGTCCATAGGCAATTATGCGTTTGAGCGGGGGGCTAATATAACTACTATAACTATCGGCTCCAACGTAACACTTGGTAATAGTTTGCTTGATTATAATGATGACTTCAAGGAAATATACTCTGAAGGCGGCGCTGGAACCTATTTCAACAAGAGTGGAAACTGGGTTAAATAATAGCAATTGATTTTGATCGTTTAACGAAGAGGTTGGATCAAGAGAGGGAGGTGCAAAGCCGTTGCAAGCAATTCGCCGGAGACGCATGAGATACGTTTTACTGTTGACTAGCAGTCTTTGCCTAGCTATGGGGTCTGTCGTGGGATTCAAGATTGGGATGACCGTTGTTTTTGGTGTTACGGTCATTATCTCCCTTATCCTTCTAGCCAAACAAAACCGCTTACTTTATCAAGCCAACCTGATCTGGGACAATCCCATTTTCCTAGTATCATCTGCTTCCGTCTTAATGAGTCCAGAGCAGGCAACAACGATAGTGTCAACTTTTGGGCTGTGGGATGGGAGTAAGGTTCACCAATGGGGTCTAGCAGGTATACGTGGAGTGCGCTTAATTTCAACCGATATTCACAAGGGTAAAGTAAGTTTAAGCTTTGGAAATGAAGATGAGACCACGCGGGCCGAGTTGATGCATGGCATAACAAACGAGCAAGAGGCGCTAGATGTACGGGAGAGGCTCAGGCGTGAGACTGGGGTAACGGCAACAATTATGGATTGGTAGGTCAGAATGCCCGATAGGGAGGGAGTTCATGTCTATCGAGGAGAGACAAGCAGATTTAGTGGGTTGGTCTGTAAACAGTAGTGCTCCGGAGATTTTAGAAGCGGCCAATAAAAATAGAAAGTCGGCCATGGGTTGCGCCTGGATTTTGCTTATTGTGTTTCCCTTGGGGTTCTTACTAGCTGGACTATTTGTCGATGAAATGCCGCTCAATGAAGCATTAATCATCGGCACGATTCTGGGTGTTGCAATGTTCTTTATTAATCTTGTGCGGATCAAGGATCTAAAGAAGCCGATTTGGGAGGGTGTCGTTACCGCAAAGCTACAGAAAGAACGCCGTGAGCATAAAGGAGGGGATGATAGTTACAGGTATTATACAGAGTTCACCGTGGTGATCAAAACGGAAGCTGGGAAAACAAAGCGCATTGTGGAAAGAGACAGCCGCAGGGAAATGTACGATTATTTGGCTGTAGGTGACCGCGTTCGGTATTACCCTGCTTTAGATTCCTACGAGAAGTATGATAAGTCTAATGACCACATGATCTACTGCAATGTTTGTCGCATGGTGAATTCTATAGAAAGTGATCGATGTAAACGCTGCAACAATTTGCTGTTTAAATAGTTGCGGGTGGGCCTGCGTACGTGTTGTTGCTTTTTAATTTATCTTCCTTCGCCCATGATGCGTGGCAACCGGATAGTGAGTCAGCGGCAATTCAGGGCTTAGATGGAATTCTGGAGGAGTTCGAAATTTTATTGACAAAAGCCAGGATGAGTAAGGCCGCCAACCCCGTGTTTCTAAGTAATTTGGCGGAGGTTTTGGAACGTCTCAAAAGCACATGACAACGAGCGAAGGAGTGTTCACTGAATTGTCTCAGGTTCGTTAAGAAGCTTGGCGCGATCAATGCCAATACTTATGTAAAAAGGGGTTTCCAGACATTGCAGAGACTACAATGTTGGGAAACCTCTTTTCTTAGCCTTCACTTTAATTAACTCCGCCACGTGTGATTACATCTGATGGTGAAATCATTGTAGGCGAGTACAAGAGAGATAACCTCCTGGTGGGTACTCTTCCAGGCCTCGCTGTTTCTTCTGGAGTTGTGGTTCATCAAGGGCTTAGTCACTGAAGTTGGTGGGCTGATGACTCATGGAGCGGTTATCGCACGATAATGTGGATTGCCAGCGGTTGTAGGAGTGGAGTATGCTACTAGACTAATCAAAAATGGGCAACATACGGTTGCACAAGGACATTCTCCCTGAAGTGCAGAAAGATTGATATAATAAAATGTGATAGGGCGTGTCCTAGAAAAGAGTGACCTTATTGTGAAACAAATTATTTCATTGTTGTATATTGCCTATCTATTATTCGTGGTAATGTTGGTTTTTTTCAGTCGCAAAAAACCCATACAACGCTTTAGCTGGATTCTAGTTTTGGTTTTCTTCCCAGTAGTTGGGGTGGTTTTTTATCTCCTGCTTGGTAGCGAGAGCTACTGGGATTATAAGCGCCACAAAATCCGGCGACGTCATCGGCACCTATTCAATGAATTAGACCGAATATTGCAGGCTAATTCTAGTTTAACTACCCAAGATTTGTCCCTTATGCAGGATTTTCATGTTAGGTGTTGTGGAAGCATGGTCTCATCTGACAATGACGTGGAGATTTACACGAATGGGGCTGCAAAATTTGAGCGACTTTTCGCAGATCTGCGTGGAGCGCAGGATCACATTCATGTGCAGTACTTTACCATTCACAACGATGAGATCGGTCAGGAATTGATTAATATTCTCAAAGAAAAAGTGCTAGAGGGTGTAGAAGTAAAGTTGCTGTACGATAGTTTTGGCTGCTTCTTGACCTGGGTGCGACCGCTTTTTTGGGAATTGAAGCATGCCGGTGGACAGGTACGGGGCATTAGACCTTACGCTAGAGCCCTAAATTACCGTAATCATCGTAAGTTGGTCATCATTGATGGTCGTATCGGTTATCTAGGTGGTATGAACGCAGGTGAACATTATGTCAGTGGCGTTCGCGGAATGGTCTGGCGAGATACGCATCTACGGATAATTGGGCATAGTGTCCACGATGTACAGCAAATCTTTATGTCAGATTGGATTGCCTCTTCGCCGAAACTGAAGATAGGCTTTCGCCATCGCCTGAGACACTACTTTCCTGATGTGGATTCTTGTGGTAATCTCTCGACTCAGATCATCGCTAATGGGCTATATAATAAGCATATCCATCAGGATGTGATCAACCTAAGTTATTTTAGTCTGATTAATAACGCTCAACAGAGGCTATGGATCCAGACACCGTATTTTTCTCCCTCTGAGCCTATCTTGCAAAGTCTCAAGATCCTCGCTCTAAGCGGGGTAGACGTGCGAATCATGACTTCTGCCTTCTACGCCTTTGGGGGGTTGTTCCACCATAACATCAAGAACTACTATTTTCGACAGTTAATTGATAGTGGGGTCAGGGTGTTTCGCTACAAGGGGATCATGCATGCTAAAACCATGCTAATTGATTCAGATAAGTTGGTGATTGGAACAGTCAATCTCAACATCCGCAGCCTGGAGCGAGATGATGAACTCTATGCCTATCTAGAATCTGGGGAGCTGAATAAAGAACATGCTGAGATTTTGGAGTCTGATTTCAAACAATGTGTAGAACTGGATTATGCTAGATTTCAGAAGCAGACGCTACTATCTCGAGCTCTGGAGTCAGTAGTCAGTCTTTTTTCACCCTTTTCCTAGCAGAACACTTTTCATTTGTTGTTTGTCAAGGTATGATTAGGGTAGTAGTAATCTTGTACGGGAGGGCTAGTCTTTGGAAAAAGCCTATTTATATGTTGTTCTGACGAGGACTAACACGGTCATTTCGCGCCTAATTCACTTCTTTACACATGATGATTACACCCATGCGGCCCTGTCCTTTGATAGGGATCTAGAAGAAATGTATAGTTTTGGCCGGAGAACTACTTACAACCCTTTTATCGGGCGTTTCAAACGGGAAAGCCTGGATGAGGGAATTTATAAGATTTCTAGAAACCTGCCTGGGGTGATTGTGGAAATTGAGGTACCTAAGGAGCGTTATGATGAGGCTAGAGAACTATTAGAGGTGTTTATTGCCAATCGTTCACGCTATAAGTATAATTATCGAGGTTTAGTCTACGGCCTCTTCAATAAACCCACGACGAAAGAAGATAGGTTTCTGTGCTCGCAGTTTGTTTACTATATTCTCCACAATAGTGGCATTGCGGACTTCCACAGGCCATCCAATTTGGTGCGACCCCAAGACTTCCTAAATTTACCAGGACGCATTGTTTTCCAAGGCGATCTTAAGGACCTAGCCGAGACGGAACCCAATATGCCAATTCGAATTCGAGTACTTAATTGGTGTCGCGAAAAGTATCCATTTCGTAAAGTGAGCTAGCCCCTGCCTAAAGGGGCTTTTTTTTCGCCCAGCTGTTGGTTTTAAAGGCAGGAATATTAGGACTGGTTGTTGAATGTTTGCTTGAAGTTAGGTTCATTACCTAAAGTTTTTCAATTAAACGAGAGGGGTGAATTTTTTACCAGGTCTTGTTTGCTACTTTTCTAGAGGAAGGGGTTATACTTTGAAGAAGATTTCTAGTGTAATGGTATTTGCTCTGACCATGTTGCTGTTTGTCAGTGTTGTTGGTGCCCAGACTATTGAGCTAACCTATTGGACCCACACTGACGATAATCGGACGATGATTGAAAACCGTTATATCGAAGAATTTGAGAAGATGTATCCCAATGTCAAGATTAAGCGGGTCGTGAATGAAGCCAGCAAGATGGGTGATTTAATTTTAACAGCGTTTTCTGCAAATAATGCTCCTGATCTTTTTAACCTGCCCATCGAGCAAGAGTATGGTTATATGATTCACCAACGCTTGGCTCCTGTCAATTACGCCGCTGTTGGCTATAAGGATGCTCAGGAACTAATTGACAATTACCAAGAGGGTACCTTTGATCCCATTAGTATGGACGGCGTTATTTACGGTATGCCACTCGAGCTAACTAACTGGTCCATTTACATCAATGACCGCGTATTTAGAGATGCTGGTTTGGATCCTGACAAGGATTGGCCACGCACCTGGGAAGAAATGGCTGACATCTCCGAAAAACTGACACTTCGTGATGGAGAGGTTGTTCTTCGTCGTGGCTTTGACTTCCGTTATCCGTACTATTTAGTCTCTGTCTTACCTATGGTTGAACAACTAGGCGGTAAGTTAATCAGTGATGACGGCAAAACTGCCATTGTTAATGAAGCGGCCTGGACTCAAGTTCTCGAATTCATGCGTGATTGGGGTCCACATGGTCGTAACCTAGGTAGCCCAACCTATCCGGCACCACGTAAGATTTGGAACAAGGATAATAATGATATGGGTATGTGCCTAAGTGGCTATTATCAGCAAGGACGTCTGAAGATCGATAATCCGGAATTCCACGCCAGCAACGAATGGCGCGTTGTTCCGTTCCCTGTGTTTGAGAACGCTGTCAATGATGTGCGGGCTTCTTACTATGGACACTATCTTGTAGTTAACGCCCAAACGCCCAAGAATAAACAAGAGTGGGCTTGGAAATTCATCGCTTATATGCTCGACAACCCATGGGAGTATCTAGAAACAGTTCAGATTCTCCAACCTCGGAAAGACTTGCTAGAAGACCAAGCGTTTATGGAACTTCCATACATGGATGTGTTCATGAGCGATATGTCTAAGTCCCACGCAGTATTTCTCCACGAGAACGGGTATCAGTTTGAGCGCTTTATTGGCGATGCCGTTGAAGGTGTCATGCTCGCTGGCGAACCTGTGGACCGTGCATTAAAGACTTTGAAAACGAGAATTCAAGAAGTTCTAGATGATGTTTACTAGATTGAATGAAGATTAGTAGTCTTCTGAAGGGAGGCTCGGGTTCAAACCCGAGCCCTCTCTTAGTTTTTAGTTTTTAGGAGGGAGAAAGATGCGTAAGCGTGGCTTTAGCATGGAGCAGAAAAAGGCCCGATGGGGCTGGATCTTTGTGACCCCCGCTCTAATTCTGTTTTCCATCTTCAGTTTTTATCCGATTTTTACGGCCTTTTATACTAGCTTTTATAATAAAAACCTCTTATCACTCCGGCCCCCCAGATATATTGGCTGGGCTAATTACCAGTACTTGTTTACTTCGCAAGAATTTCGCGAGTCTGTGATCAATACAGCGGTCTTTACTGCTGGTACCTTTGTGCCGTTAGTGGTATTCAGTTTAATCTTGGCGGCGTTTATCATGTCCATCAATAAGTTTCAACGGTTCTTCCAAATGGCTTTTTATGCTCCTGCTGTACTCTCCTCGGTGGTAGCTGCCTTGATTTGGCTCCTGATTTTTGACCCCCGTGGTATTGCCAACCAAGGGTTGAATACTATGCTGGGTACTAGTGGGGTAAACTACCACTGGCTTTCTAAGGCGGGGATGCTGAGGCTTTCGACGATCATTGTTTATTTTTGGAAGTATATTGGGTATTTTACCATCGTTTTCGTCTCAGGTATCGGGTCCATTCCCTATACCTTGCACGAAGCGGCTTTGATTGATGGGACTAATCGTTGGCAAAATTTCTGGTACATCACTTTTCCTTTATTGAAACCCACTACTTTGTTGGTTTCGGTCATGGCCTTAATTCAGTGTTTGAAGACCTTTAGTACTCAGTACCTGTTTTCCAGTTCTGGTGCACCCACAAGGCCTATCAACGTGATTACGCTGAACATTTATAATACGGCTATTAAAGATTATCGGATCGGTCGGGCCAGTGCCATGAGTATCTTACTATTCTTAGTGATGTTCCTTTTCACGTGGCTGCAGCTAAAAGTCTCTAAGACCGAAGAAGTAACCTATATGTAAGGAGGGCTGGTATGTCTACGTTTAAGGCAAAGTATTTGACTTTAGATAAAGCAGTGCAGGCGTTGATTTGGTTGTTTTTGATCGCTAGCTGTGTTTTAGTCCTGATTCCCTTGGCATTCATGTTTACGGCTTCAACGATGCCAGCCATCGACATTTTGAAGCTACCCTACCCGTGGATTAGCGATCACTTTCATTGGCAGAATTTTTGGAACGCCATTCGAGGGCCTGAAGGGACCTTTGAGTTTTTGAGAAATACGGTGAACTCTCTAGTAGTGGCTATTTCCGTATCGTTTTTTACAGTTATGCTGTCTTCTATCACGGGATACGGGTTAGCCAAATTTGAGTTCAAAGGGCGAAATCTAGTCTTTATGTTAATTATGGCGACCATGATGATTCCCTTTGAAACCATTATGATTCCGTTATATATGGTGGTTACGGGGATGGGGATGCAGGACTCGTATGTTGGTCTAATCGTTCCCTTTGTGGCGAATGCATTCGGTATTTTCCTTATGCGTCAATTTCTAATTCCTTTTCCTAATGAAGTGTTGGATGCGGCACGTATTGACGGGGCCAGTGAACCGCGAATCTTCACCCAAGTGGTTTTGCCCAATGCGGGACCGGCCATTGCTACCTTGGCAATCATTTCATTTAGGGCACAGTGGGATAATCTATTATGGCCACTTTTGATCGTACAAAGCGAAAATATGAAGACAATTCCCCTGTATATTACCAAGTTCATGGCCGAAACCCACAGTGATGAAGGTATCATGATGGCAGTGGCCGTGCTGGCGAGCCTACCCATGTTTATTCTCTTCTTTACCCTCTCTAAGTATTTTGTGAATACCGAGGGCTTACATTCTTCAACTAAGGGATAGATTAACGAAGCCTTCTTTCACTTGGTCGGAAAGGAGGCTTTATTTCTACAGAGGAATGGAGATTCCTAGGGTTTTGGCCACTAAGTCCCATCCTTCGCGGCAGTGTTCGGTTTGCGTGAGGGGTTTAAAACCGTAGTCAAGGTACAATTTAATGCCCTTGTAGCTTCGAGGACGTGTGGTCAAATAAGCTTTAGTGTGGTTTGCTTCCAAGATCTTCAGTGCTTTGGTTACTAAGGGGCGTGCAAGACCTTTCCCTTGATAAGGGGGAATGATGCTGACCCAATGGAGTCTTCCGTAATTGCCGTCACGAAACTCTGTGTTGTACCAACCCATGGCAGTGCCTACCGGTAGTCCCTCGTTAGTCTCTAAGAAGACTGCTCGTTTTCCTAGTTCGGGTAGTGTTGAGGTGAATTCAGTTTGGAACCTATCTTGGGCCGCTTCTAAGGTAGGAAACTCACTAGCTTGGGTCAGAATGTTGATCCAAGTTTCCTGGTCTTGGTCAGCAAAATAGCGGAAACGGAAGCCTGATGGTAAGGGTACGGCCGGGGAGCTACTTAGTCTCTCGTTAACCATGGTTAGCCTGACTTCTCTCATGGACATTTTCCTTTCTTTGCAAGAATTGTCTATTATTATAGCACAAATTGGTGGGAGAACAAGGAACAGCGGGGGCGAAGTAGAATATACATCGTGGGAGATTGTCATGATGAAAACTATAAATAAGAAGGAACGAGCCCAAAGATTATTTGCAGAAAACATCGAGTTGTTTCGGTGTCCTCTTTGCCATCAAGGATTTTTGCCTGATACCTCTAGCGGATTACGTTGCCGAAATAATCACCACTTCGATTTCGCCCGTAACGGTTACCTGAATCTTCTGGCTACTCGGCAGAACACAGATTATGATCGGGAGCTGTTTCAAGCTCGACGAGAGGTGTTTGAACAAGGAGTCTACGATCCACTAGTCACTAGAGTGAGCACATTAATTAGGGATTTAGGATTCACACAAGCCACCGTGGTAGATGCGGGATGTGGGGAAGGGTCCCTTCTTGTTCGATTGGGAGAATTACTTGACGGTCCTTTGCTCGGAGTAGACATTGCCAGAGATGGCATTCGCTTAGCTGGTGCCCACAATACCCCGGTTATGTGGTGTGTGGCGGACTTAGCCCAGTTGCCTCTTCGAGAAAGCTCCGTAGATGTGGTGCTAAATATGTTATCACCTGCGAATTACGGGGAGTTTAGGCGGGTCTTGAAGCCGCAGGGATATCTTATCAAGGTTTTACCAGGTACCCAGTATCTCCAGGAGGTAAGAACCAGCTTGGGAGACCTTCCGGATTACTCTAATGATGGGGTACTGGCCAATTTAGAGGCGAATTTGCTTATCACAAATAGGGAGCGTCTGCACTATCACGTGCCCATAGCTCCTGAGATCTGGCCTTCTGTGTTCAAAATGACTCCTTTAACGGAGCATCGAGTTACGCTTGGAGAGCCGGCTCCAGAATTGACGATAGATTTAGAGATTGTATGTGGAGTGTTCTAGAGGGTACACTGATTAGTGAATGATTATTGGGTCGGGGGTTTGTGATTTGTGAATTATGATGAACTGGACTTAGGACGTAGACAACGTATCTTGATTGTGGAGGATGTGCGACTGAATGCCCAGATTTTAGTCAACGTACTCCAAGACGAATATGACTTAAGGGTGGCCAGCAATGGACTAGAGGCCTTGGAGATGGTAAAAGAACAGATGCCTGATCTCATTTTGCTGGATATCATTATGCCAGAAATGGATGGCTATGCTGTGTGTGCGGAGTTACAGAGTAATCCGAAGACTCGGGATATTCCCATCCTGTTTTTAACCGCGCTTGAAGGAGACCAGAATGAGGCTTACGGCTTAGAATTAGGTGCCATGGATTACATTCGCAAGCCCTTTAGTGTTCCCATTGTAAAGACTAAGATTCGTAATCATCTGGAGCTTAAGCGTTATAAAGATTTATTGAAGCGGGATAGCCGTATCGATGGCTTGACACGAGTGCCTAATCGCAGACGTTTTGACGAAGCATTTTCCGAGGAACGCCTCAGGTCAGAACGATCTAAGACCCCCCTATCAGTTCTCATGATCGATTTGGATTTGTTCAAGTCCTACAACGATACTTATGGTCATCTCCAGGGCGATGATGTCTTGAAATTAGTGGCTAAGACATTGCATAATACCCTACAAAGACCAGGAGATCTACTAGCCCGCTGGGGTGGAGAGGAGTTCGTGGCCTTGCTTCCAGATACCGACTGTGCAGGAGCTATTCACGTGGCCGAAAAGTTGCGTTCGGCCATTGCCGATCTGGAAATACCCCACAAGTCTTCTACGGTGGCCAAAATTGTCACAGTGTCTATCGGTGCGGCTAGTGCGGTCCCTGGGGATGTTGATTCTTATATGTCACTATTACAGAGGGCCGATGAGGCAGTCTACGGGGCTAAAGACCTTGGTAGAAACCGAGTTTTCGCCTTTGAACCCAATTGCTAGACTCTACCCATCCTTGCGATGGGTTTTTTGTAAGGGGAGATTGTTATGGATAAAAGACCAATCTATGCCACCGCCAGGGAGGCCTTTCATGATTGGAGGCAGCTCTCTGTTGCTGAACGACTTACCTTTTTACGCGCTTTTCGGCGGACTCTAGCCGATCAGGGAGAACAAATAGCTGAGCTACTCCAGAAGACCACGGGAAAGCTGCCCTTTGAAGCCTTAACCGCGGAGATATTCACGGTACTCACCACTATTTCTTATTTGGAGCATGTGGCTGCTCAGCAGCTCAAGCCACGTGCTGTGCGTACTCCAGTGCTGTTTTGGGGTCGGCGTTCGTGGGTGGAGTACCACCCAGTTGGGGTTGTGCTAGTGATTGCTCCGTGGAATTACCCTCTGCAGTTAACTCTTATCCCTGCCCTCAGCGCACTCTTGGCAGGAAACGCTGTGATCATAAAGCCATCGGAAGTCACCACTGAACTGGATGCTCATTTTAGAAGACTCTTTGATCAGGCAGGTTTTCCGGAAGGCTTAGTTCAAATCGTTTCAGGTGATGGAGAAGTAGGTGCCTCCTTAGTTAAAGGAGAGCCGGATCTGATCTTCTTTACGGGCTCTGTGGCTACCGGGCAGAAGATTCAAATGGAGGCTGCTCGTAGTCTAGTCCCCACCATTTTGGAATTGGGTGGTAAGGATCCTCTTATTATTCTTGAAGACGCCCCTTTGGAAAGGGCTGTGCAGGGAGCTCTTTGGGGTAGTTACACTAATTGTGGGCAGGTTTGCCTAGGCACTGAGCGTATCTATGTCCAGCGAGAAATTTACCCAATCTTCCTGGAGCGGTTTTTGCAGGAGGCAAGACTACTTAAGGTGGGAAGTATGACTTCTTGGCAACAAGTTGAGCAGGTGAGGGCGCAGGTAGAGGATGCTCTAGCCAAGGGAGCTCGCCTTGCCCTAGGTTCGCCGCCCCAAGACTGGGTCCACGACAGCCTGGAGTTAAAGCCCATGGTGCTAACAGATGTTAATGAAGAAATGGCTATTGCGCACCAAGAAACGTTTGGTCCCGTTGTGACCATCACCCCCTTTACAAGTGATGACGAAGTAATTCGTCTGGCTAACGCAACACCATATGGCCTGGGAGCCAGTGTTTGGAGCAAAGACCTGGACCGGGCCAGGGAGCTAGCTGAACAACTAGTGGTCGGAAACATTAGTATTAACGATACCATGATCACCGTTGCCAATCCCCATTTGCCCTTTGGTGGATTAAAGAAGAGTGGACTAGGCTCGTATCATGGGGCAGAAGGTTTGAGGGCATTCTGCACACAAAGGGCAGTTATGGAAAGCAAAGGGCGTGTGAACAGCGAATTAAATTGGTTTCCCTACACGCCCGAAAAAGAAGCTCTACTACAAGCGCTCATCAAAAATGTCTATGGCAGTGAAAGAAGTTGGTGGAGAATTGTCCCGAAGGCTCTGAACCCACGATTGTGGCGACAAAAAACCTAATTGCCACTGTTATTGACATATGTTCATAACTGTGCTAGACTATACTCAAACGGACATATGTTCAAAACAAAAGGAGGTTTACAGATGGCTAGAAGAGATGGAACAGGACCTTGGGGTCAAGGAGCCATGACTGGAAGAG
Organism: Firmicutes bacterium UBA4996; assembly: GCA_002396805.1. Taxonomy (GTDB): domain Bacteria; phylum Bacillota; class Limnochordia; order Darwinibacteriales; family Darwinibacteriaceae; genus UBA4996. The sequence goes on from DGYW01000058.1 coordinate 23,278, forward strand.
GTTTTGGTCCTTGTGGAGGGAATCGGGTCTTCGGCTATAGATCTAGATGCTTTGGTAGAGGTTGGGGCATGGGTGGACGAGGAGTTGGGTCTTTGCAGGACTATAAGGAAATGTTGAAGAATGAATTAAGCTGGGTTAATGAAGAACTAGAGAAAGACTAATGGAGTGATCATCTTGCCTAGACCACGTAAGGGTCGTCGAGTATGTAGCTTGCCTATGGTTAATTTTTTTGGTCCCTTATCAAGTACACCACGGGGCGAAGAAGTTGTTATGACTGTTGAAGAATACGAGACTATTCGCTTGTTGGATCTTGAGGGGTTAACACAGGAGGAAGTAGCAGAACAGATGGATGTGGCTCGAACCACAGTGCAACGCATGTATGCTAGTGCTCGCCAGAAGGTGGCTCAAGCTCTGTTTAGTGCCTCAATTCTCCGCATTGAAGGTGGAGATTATGAACTTCATCCTCATTCAGGACCTGGGCGTGGTTGCGGGCATTGCGCCCGTAGGGGCAGAGGTCACATGTGAAGTTTATGAGTCCTGATCCAAACAGACTCCCCTTTATTGCGAGGGGAGTCTTACTTATTGCGGTTAACCTTTGACAGCTCCTGCTGAGACACCTTCGGTGATTTGCTTGCGGAAGATTAGGTAGAAAACGACCATGGGAATCATTCCGATCATCAGGGCTGCGAACTGACGACCGTAATCGGCGGCCAAGGGACCAGAGAACTTAAGGATTCCCACTGGCAAAGTGCGAAGAGCATCACTGGAAACAAGAATGTTAATCAGCATGAATTCATTCCAAACTCCCGCGACATTGAGGATGGCTAGGGTTATTGCCACAGGCTTGGCCATGGGGACAACAATAGCGCTAAAAATTCGGAAGTACGAAGCACCATCAATGCGAGCTGACTCTACTACGGAGTCTGGAATCGACTTGATGAACTCTGTACAAAGGTAGATTGCCATTGGTAGTCCCATGCCTATGTAGGGAATTAGGACCCCAATGCGGGTATTGTATAGCCCTACGGAATTCACCATCAAAAACAGGGGCACCATGATGGACTGCAGGGTTAGTAGTATCCCGATCACAAAGCTACCATGGAGAAACCCGGTGAACTTTGAACGGATTTTTGCGAAGGCAAATCCCGCCATGAGAGACAGAAGGATGATGGCTGCAGTTGATACAATGGTAAAAAATAAACTGTTGAGAAAAAGTGTGCTAAATTGTGCCAATCGCCAAGCACTGGGGTAGTTCCTGAAAGTTGGATTTTGTGGCCAACCAATCATATTCAACTGAAACTCAGTGGTTGTTTTCAGAGAACTAATTGCCAACCAGTATAAGGGGTAGAGGGTGAGGATCGTAAATATCCCAATAATCACATACACCACAATCCGTAGCACCGGGTGAAAGTCACTTTTTCTGATCTTTGTTTGAGTAGCCATTATTCTCTCCCCCCAAATCTGCTCTCCGTGATCCGTACCACCATGATCAAGATGAGACTCAAGAGTACCATAAACACTGAGATGGCATTAGCTAATGGGTACTTGGGAGCACCCCTAAAGGCATTATCGTACATGTATAGAGCCAAGACTGAGGTTCGGCGGGCTGGGTTACCACCGGTCATGGCAAAAAGCAAATCGAAGCTTTTTAGCGAACCTGAAATGGCTAGAATAGCTGTGGTGACAATTACTCCGGACAGAGCAGGAAGAATGATCTTTGTTAACACCTGCCACTCTGTTGCACCATCAATGCGCGCAGCTTCTATCAAAGCCGGATCAATTTTCTGCAGATTAGCTAGGAAAATGATCAAGTATGTACCGGTATACATCCATAATATAACGAACAGTACAGGCAAAATAGCCAGATGGGGGTCAAAGAACAGTTCGTTTTCCCAAGTAGGGTTAAATCGGCGCATAAATTCAGTAAAGGGACCATAAGGCGAAAAGAATGATTGCCACAGTCTACCAATGACAATTGTTGAGATGACAGCAGGCAAGTAAATAATTGTTTGGAAAAAATCCCCGAATTTGATCAATTTTCGATGCAAGACATAGGCGAACAAGAAGCCTAGAGGAATTTGTCCAAATAGGGAAATAGCCATAATTAAGCCGTTGTTCTTTAAAGAAATCCAGAAGTATTTGTCATTGAACATTCTCACGTAATGAGTAAAGCCAACGATTTTTACGTCGGGATTACCAAAAACCGGGCCCCCATTATAATTGGTCAAACTTAAGATAAAAGAAAAGATGGTGGGAAATGCCATGACTGCCCAATAGATGATTACAGCTGGAAAAACTAGAATAAGGTAAGCACGGCGTTCTTCAGTCCAAAACGCAGCCTTTTTCATGGGAAAGGTACCTCCTCAAGAGAAGGGGTTGGGCGTGCAAGATGCCCAACCCCTGTTAATCAAATCATGCTGTATTACTGATTAGCTTTCCATGCGTCATAAGCTTCTTGGGTTCTTTCAGCAACTTCCATTGGAGTAGCTAAGCCTAAACCAATTTCTTGGAGACCAATGTTAATTGGCAGATAGACTTCACCTGCAAGCACGCTATCCAATACATAGGTTCCTGTCTCGATTAAAGCGTAATAGCCGAGTCGCTCGTTTACGAGAGGTTCAAGCTGATCTGAGGTGACATCGATACGGCTGGGGATGGTGCCACCGGTTTCGAGACGGAGTTTTTGAACTTCAACGCTCTGTAACCACTTGATCAATTCCCAAGCAGCAGCTTCTTTGGCGGAACCTGCTGGGATGTTGGCACTCATGCCATAGCCGGTACCCACAACAGTCGATGCGGAGTTGGGGTTGATTTCACCTGGAATGGCTGGGAAGATAATCATCTTGAACTCGTCCTGTTTGTCAACGGGAATCAAAGCTTCACCAGTTGATGTATCAGTGATGAAGTTGCCCACTTTCCAGTCGCCGTCAATCATGAAGGGGGCACGTCCGGCAGCAAAGAGGCCATTTACCTCGCCATAAGTAGTGTTCATAATCTTACGGTGGAGAACACCATCAGCGAATAGGCGACCATAGAATTCTAAGGCTCCAACAAATTCTGAGTCGGTAAACTTAGCTTCACCTGCGATGATCTCATCCATTTTTTTATCGCCAACTAAGCGACCCACGATTGTGCTAAATAAGCAGGACTGAATTACCCAGTCGTCTTGAGCTCCCATGAGAATGGTATCCAAACCATTAGCTTTTAGCACAGGAACCATGGCTACCAGGTCCTCATACGTCTCGGGAATTTCGAGACCTAGTTCTTGGAGCAAGCCCACATTTACATACAATGCGTGACTGGAAGTCATGGTGTTTGGTAGTTCAGCAAGGTAGCCAGCGGTTTGTGGTGCTAAGACAGCTTCGCTGAAGTATTTTGCATCTTCACCAAGTAGAGGTCTCAGATCTTTAACTAATCTCTTGGTGTGTAGGGTGGTCGAACGGCCACCAGGCCACATGTAAATCACGTCAGGCAGTTGATTAGCCGCAGCATAGGCCTCAGTCTTTTGATGGAAAGGCTCCAAGAAAAGATCTTCTCTGAGTACGGTAATGTGCGGGAAGCGGTTGGAAAACTCGTGCCAAACTTCTTGGAGTTCTCTTTCCGCACCCGGAGAAGTGAGGTCAAAGTAGTTCAGGACCGTAATTGTAACACGTTCTTGAGCAAAGGTAGCAGGGACAAAAACACTAGCGATTAAGAGTAAAGTCAGAAGAAACACAGTGGATCTCTTAAACATTTGATTACCTCCCAATTCTTGTAGTGTAAGGTCAACAGGAACGCTCAATTGTTAAATTAGGCCGCACACCACCTCCTAAAATATTAGGGTTTCTTTACTCAGGTTTACCTATTTTAAGGCACGGACTGGGGGGTTAGCCAATGGCTGACTACTAATCCCGCTGCACCTAAAAGGTCGGTATCATCACCAAACTTAGTACCCACTATTCTAATTGACCGTGAAATCCCGGTACTTTCTAGAACAGAATTGTAATAGTCTTGGCAGTAAATCATTACTTCTTCATTGAACTGGCTCCAGAGGCCTCCAATTGTAATTATGTCCATATCCGTTAGAATACCCCAGTGGGCGCAGGCCAGAGCTAATGCAGAGGCTGTCTCATGCACGAGTTCCAAAGCGCACTGGTCTCCGCCATGGACAAGTTTAATAAATTCTTCTTGGTCAATCAGCATGTTGGTCTTTTCTTGGTAACGGGTTTGGATATCACCGAAATAAACATAAGGTTCTAGACAGCCTCTTTGACCACAGCGGCACGGTTGCCCATTGGGAACTAGGGGCACATGACCGATTTCTCCCGCCATGAAGTTAGGACCTGTTAGTAAAGTCTTGTTTACGATAATACCAACACCCGCTCCTGTTTCTGTTTTAATGAACATAGAATTTGTTGCATCCGTAGCCTGCCCAAACCATAGCTCCGCCAGGGCGGACGCGTTAGCATCATTTTCTAGGTAAACTGGTAGATCCAGACCACCACTTAGAATTTCTGTTACGGGCACATCTCTCCAGCCCAAGTTTACCGAATTTAGAACAACTCCATGATCAGAATCGCACACACCTGAAACTGCTACGCCAACCCCTAGTATATGTTCTCGATTAATCCTACAGTGCTCTAAAAGTCCATTAAGGGAATTGATCACTTGTTGTAATAGAATTTTTGGTTCAAGAGTGTGGGGGACGATCCGTTCTCGTTCGATAATTTGACCCCGCAAATCTAAGATAGCTATGGCGCAATCGTCTTGCAGTAGTTTTACGGATCCAATGTACACTTTTGTGTAATCGATATGTACATAGACAGGTCGTCTGCCTCCGGTTGATTTTCCCACCTTGCCTTCTAAAACTATTTCTTGCTCCATAAGCTCTGCAATAATCCTCGTAATTGTAGCGGGGCTCATTCCAGTGAGCTTCGTTAGTTGGGAACGGGAACAACTTCCGTGCTTGTATAAGACGCGCAAGACGGTAGAGGCATTATAGGTGCGAATTAATCTTGTACTACTAATGGGTCGACTCACTATCATCACCAGCTTTTTTCCACAGTGAAACTATCTAACTCTATATTAACTTATGTTCGACAATTTGACAACACCTTTTTTAAAGAGTTTAAACCACTGGGCACTATCCTTAAGGATTCGCTGTTGAGTTTCAAAGTCTACATAGATAATTCCAAACCGTCGTTCATAGCCAAAAGCCCATTCGAAATTGTCTAAAAGGGACCAGACATAATATCCTTTAAGAGGGATTCCTGCCTCAATGGCCCGTGCAGCTTGGATAAAGTGTTTTTGCAGATAGGTTGTTCTCTCTGTATCCATAACCCGCCCCTGGTCCAAAACATCTTCATAGGCTGCACCGTTTTCCGTGATATAAAGGGAAATTGGGCCGTAATCCCTATGGACCCGCACTAATAAGTCATAGAGGCCTTGTGGGTAAACCTCCCAACCCATGGCTGTGACTGGGTATTGTGCTGGTTGACTTTGAGGCTTTCCTGCCTCATCTGCCGCGATTATTGCCCTACTGTAGAAGTTGATTCCTAAAAAGTCGATTGGAGCTGAGATCAGCTTAAGGTCCCGTTCTTGTAAGTGGGGGGTCACATGGTCAAAAAACTCAGGTAGATCTTGAGGATAGTGTCCTTTGAATACGGGATCCAAGTACCAGCGGTTTTGGAGCCCATCCGCTTGTCGTGTGGCATCTATGTCTTCAGGCTTAGATGATGCTGGATACTGGGGAATGAGGTTCAGAGTAATTCCGATGTCAGCACCTAAATTCAACTGTTGGTAAGCCTGCAGGGCTAGGCCATGGGCTAAAAGTAGGTGATGGGCAGCCCCAAAATGTTCAGCAAAGTTTGCTCTGCCTGGTGCATGATGACCATTACCATAGCCTAAGTAGGCAGAACACCAAGGTTCATTGAGAGTGATCCAAGAGTCGATTACATCGCCTAGGGCTTCAAACATAATCAGGGCATAATCTTGAAAGTACTTTGCAGTGTCCCGATTGAGCCATCCGCCCTGGTCTTCTAACATCTGGGGTAGGTCCCAATGATAGAGGGTGGCGGCGGGTTTGATCCCTTGGGCCAATAATTCGTCTACCAAGCGTTTATAAAAATCTAGTCCCTTGTGGTTAACCGAACCTGAACCCTGGGGTAGAATGCGAGGCCATGCAATGGAGAAGCGGTAGCTATCAAACCCTAAGTTTTTGATTAAAGCCACATCATCTTTGTAAAGATGATAATGATTACAGGCCACGTCTCCGGTGTGCCCATTAAGAACTTTTCCGGGAGTTTTGCTAAAGCGATCCCAAATAGACTCGCCCCGACCATCTTCGTTAAAGGCACCCTCGATTTGATAGGATGCTGTAGCGACTCCCCAAAGAAAATCGTGTGGAAATTGCATTACATCGACCTCCTATAATAGAAGTAAATACTATAAGCTCTAATGGCTACTGCTTTTGCCCTGGTACGGACCAGTTGTTTCTCTGACTACCAACTTAGTCGGTAAGGTAATTTGAGTAACTTCTCGTTCTTCACCACTAATCATACGAGCGATTCTCCCAGCGGCCACTTGACCCAGTTGACCTAAGGGTTGGGCTACCGTAGTAAGTTTTGGAGTGGTTAGGCGCGCGAAGGGTACATCATCGTAACCGATCAAAGACAAATCTTGCGGAATAGAGATACCCCGTTCTTTACAGGCCTCCATAACACCATAGGCAAGCTCGTCGGAACAAGCAAAAATCGCAGTTGCACCAGCATCCACCAATTGCGAAAATATTCTCTGGGCCGAACCAGAGCGATAGTCACCAGCACTCGCCACAAGCTCCTGATCAAACGGTAGGGCGTGATCCTTTAAGGCTCTTTTGTAGCCATTTAACCTTAGTTTGGATTCTGGACTATCATCTGGACCCAAGAGGATGCCTATTTTTTGGTGTTCTAGATTGATGAGGTGTTTTGTAGCTTTGTAACCTCCTTCGAAGTTGTCGATCCATACCCCGGAAATACTGAGGGAGTCTAGTTCTCCGTCGGCAACTACAAGAGGGAAATTGGATGCTACCAAGTCTTTTACCAACGCCTGCATCGGCCGTTCTTTGATTTCTCTGGGAGTAAAGATGATAAGGCCATCTACTCGTTTCTCCCAGAGGAGTTTGACCAAATTGGGCTCGCTGCCTCGGTCATGATGAGTTGACCTAACAATCATGTATAGGCCATGGGACCAGAGTGCCTGTTGACAGCCTTCTAAAATCGATCCATAGAAAGGACCATCCATATTTGGTACCAGTACTCCCACGACATCCGTCTTGCCCAAGGTCAAGCTCCGAGCTTGGGCATTGGGCTGGTAACCCAATGCTTGCATGGCGTTCAAGACCTTTTGTCTATTCTCTTCTTTCACTGGAATGCCGTTGAGCACTCGGGAAACGGTTGATTTGGAAACACTGGCTTTTTTGGCTACATCAGAAATGGTTGCCACGAATATCCCTCTTCGCTTTCAGAAACCGCTTGCAACAGATTTACTTAAGATAAGTGCAGGTAAGGACCCCTTAAAGTTACTGACCGGCAGAATTTGGGCAGAACATCAGAAACCGGTTTCTGTTATTTCAAAAAAATAATAATGCATAACCTAATGTTATTTTACAATTAGTAAATATGATTGTCAAGACTATTTTGCTGAACTTGTTCCAAAGAAAAGAATGAGCCTAAATTGCAAGGATAACGTTATCCCTTTGTGGAATTGAACACAGGCAACTAATCTTTGTTTGGAAAAAGGGGTAGATCTATGCTAATTCTGAGTGGTTCCGATTTAGTGGGGCATGATGTGGTCAGTGCCATTAGGCAGGAAGTACCCATCGTCTTAGACCCTAAACAACTGAAGAAAGTACAACAAGCTCGAAAATTGGTGGAGAAATTATTGTTGCAAGCAACACCGGTCTATGGGATTAATACAGGGTTTGGGAAACTTGCGGAAAGCTCCATCTCCTCAAGTGATGTGGCCGCGCTGCAACGTAATTTAATTCTCAGCCACAGTTGTGGGGTGGGCCCGGCCTTGGATGGGGAAATAGTCAAGGCCATGATGATTTTGAGAGCTAATGCCCTCATGAAAGGACATTCTGGGATTAGGGTAGAGGTTTTGGAGCTCTTGGTAGAATTGGTTAATCGCGATGTGACTCCTTTGATTCCCGCGCAAGGTTCGGTAGGAGCTAGTGGAGACTTAGTTCCATTAGCTCATATGTCTGCAACCTTGATAGGTGAAGGGCAGGCCTATTATAAGGGCCAGTTGTATCCAAGTGCTCAGGCCTTAGAACTTGCTGGACTACAACCAGTGACCTTAGAAGCTAAAGAGGGTTTGGCTTTAATTAATGGTACTCAAGCCATGACCGCCCAAGGAGTAGTCGCCCTCTATGATGGGAAAATAGTTTTGCAAACAGCGGATGTGGTTAGTGCTTTAACCATGGAGGCACTTTTGGGAATTCCAAATAGTTTAGATCCTCGCGTTCATGAGGTAAGGCCTCATGAAGGTCAAATTGCCACAGCGTCTAATTTACGGCGAATCTTAGAAGGTAGTGATCTTGTTTTTGGTCAGCACCATGATCGGATCCAAGATGCCTACTCTTTACGTTGTATTCCTCAAATTCATGGTGCTTCGAAAGATGCTTATAGTTACGTAGAGCAAGTATTAAATATCGAGATAAATTCGGTCACAGATAATCCCATTTTGTTTTCTGATGAAGGGGATGTGATTTCCGCTGGCAACTTTCATGGTCAACCTGTGGCTCTTGCTCTAGACTTTCTAGGTATTGCCTTAGCTGAAATTGGCAATGTTTCTGAACGGAGAGTGGAGCGGCTGGTCAATCCACAGTTAAGTGGTCTCCCGCCCTTTCTAGCCCAGCATAGTGGTTTGAACTCGGGATATATGATCGTTCAATATACTGCAGCAGCCTTAGTTTCCGAAAACAAAGTTTTGGCCCATCCTGCTTCAGTGGATTCTATTCCTACTTCGGCTAATCAGGAAGATCATGTGAGCATGGGTAGCATTGCCGCTCGCAAACTTCATAGTATTTTAGCTAATGTGCAAAACATCTTAGCCATTGAGTTGCTCTGTGCCTGTCAGGCATTGGAGTTTAGGGATCGGACTAGGCTTGCTCAGGCCACCCAAGCAGTTTACGAGTTAGTACGGGAACATGTGCCACCTTTAGAGCAAGATCGTTTTCTAGAACCTGAGATTAAAATAGTTAGGGATCTAATCGTCTCGGGAGAGGTGTTACGCGCGGTAGAAGGTATAATTGGAAACTTAGAATAGAGGAGGCAAAACAAATGATTAAAGCTCCACGTGGTTCAGAATTGAGTTGTAAGGGTTGGCATCAGGAAGCTGCCTTACGGATGCTCATGAACAATCTAGATCCAGAAGTGGCGGAACGACCAGAGGATCTAGTGGTTTATGGCGGTAGTGGTAAGGCGGCACGGAATTGGGAGAGCTATGAAGCCCTAGTGCGCACCTTAAGAGAGCTAGAAGATGATGAGACCCTCTTAGTTCAATCGGGTAAACCTGTAGGCGTATTTCGTACCACTCCCCAGTCACCAAGGGTGCTCATAGCCAACTCCAATTTAGTGCCCGCTTGGGGTAATTGGGAGCATTTTCGCGAACTTGAGCGAAAAGGGCTCATGATGTTTGGCCAGATGACTGCCGGAAGTTGGATTTATATCGGTACTCAAGGTATCTTACAAGGTACCTATGAGACCTTGGCTGAGCTGGCGGAGCAGCACTTCGATGGCTCCCTTAAGGGGCGTTTGGTATTGACTGCAGGTCTCGGGGGAATGGGTGGGGCCCAACCTTTAGCAGTGACCATGAATGGCGGTGTGGCTATTGTGGTTGAGGTGGATCCTGAACGGATAGAAAAACGTCTTAATACTAGATATTGTCAAGTCTCTACGACCGATTTAGATGAAGCTTTACGCCTAGCCGGAGAAGCTCAACAAAAAGGTGAAGCCCTTTCTATCGGGTTACTTGGTAATGCCGCTGATCTACTGCCAGAATTCGTGAAACGGGGGATTATTCCTGATGTGGTGACGGATCAGACTTCTGCCCATGATCCCTTGAATGGTTATATTCCCCGAGGATATAGTTTGGAAGAGGCAGCGAGATTACGAGAAGGGGATCCTGAAGAATATATCCGCTTAGCGAAGGAATCCATGGGTATTCATGTTCAGGCGATGTTGGACTTACAAGAACGGGGTGCAGTGGTCTTTGACTATGGTAATAATATTAGGCAACAAGCTCAAGAGGTAGGGGTGAAAAACGCCTTTGATTTCCCAGGCTTTGTCCCCGCTTATATCAGACCTCTCTTTTGCGAAGGTAAGGGACCCTTCCGCTGGGTGGCTTTATCGGGAGATCCTGTTGATATTCACAAGATCGACGAAAAACTCTGTGAAGAGTTTGCAGATAATGAGCGTTTGGTTCGTTGGATTAAGATGGCCCAAGAACAGGTGGCCTTTCAAGGCTTACCCTCCCGCATCTGCTGGTTAGGCTATGGGGAGCGGGCTAAGTTTGGATTGTTGATTAACGAGATGGTAAGAACCGGCGAATTGTCGGCCCC
>DGYW01000058.1:34103-40776 GCA_002396805.1 Firmicutes bacterium UBA4996
TATGAAAGATGGTAGTGATGCGGTAGCAGACTGGCCTATTTTGAATGCCTTGGTTAATGCCTGTGCTGGAGCAAGTTGGATTTCTCTCCACCATGGAGGGGGAGTGGGGATTGGTTACTCCATTCATGCTGGTATGGTTGTAGTGGCAGATGGGACGCTTGAAGGGGCTAAGCGTCTCGAACGGGTCTTAACCTCTGACCCTGGTATGGGTGTAATTCGTCATGTAGATGCAGGTTATGATTTGGCCATAAAGACCGCTCACGAAAAGGGGATTAAGGTTCCCATGTTACCAGAAATTTAAGGGGGAGCTTGTAGATGACTCAAATAGTGCAATGTGTACCAAACATTAGTGAAGGTCGTCGTTTAGATGTGGTCGAAAAAATAATCGATCAAGTGCGCCAAACAGAAGGTGTGCAGTTGCTGGATTATTCATCCGATCACGATCATAATCGTACTGTCATTACCTACGTTGGGGATCTAATTAGCGTACAAGAAGCCAGTTTTAGGTTAACTGCCGAAGCGGTCAAGCTAATCGATATGGAAAAGCATGAAGGGGCCCATCCCCGTATTGGTGCTGTAGATGTGATTCCCTTCATTCCTATTGATGGTATTACTATGAAAGAGTGCGTGGCTGGTGCTGAACAGTTGGCTCAGCGGATTAATGATGAATTACAGGTGCCGACTTATCTTTATGGGGAAGCGGCTAAAAGGCCTGAACGTAAGAACCTAAGTAATATTCGAAAAGGTCAATATGAAGGACTTAAAGAGGCTATCAAGCAAGAACAACGCCACCCCGATTTTGGGAAGCCTCAAATGCACGCTTCTGCAGGGGCCATAGTGGTGGGAGCTCGCATGCCTTTGGTTGCCTTTAATGTCAATTTAGGTACGGACAAAATTGAAGTCGCGAACTATATCGCTCGGGCGGTTAGGGAGAGTAATGGTGGTTTTAAGAACGTGAAGGGTATGGGTGTAGTTCTAGAAGAACGTGGTCAGGTACAGGTTTCCATGAACCTAGAAAACTGCCAAGCCACTCCCATTTACCGAGTTTTAGAAACCATTAGGCGAGAAGCGGCACGTTTTGGTGTTCCTGTAGTGGGAACCGAGATAGTTGGCTTAGTACCACAGCAGGCTTTAGTAGATGTGGCTAACTGGTATTTGCAACTTGAAGATTTTGATTCTAAACAGGTCTTAGAAAACCGTTTGCGTTAGGGGGTAATAAGAGGTGGGGATCAAGGTCAAGGCTGATTTAATAATTAAGGATGGGCAAGTGCTTACTTTAGCACATGAAGAGTACCCCGTACGGGGTAGAGATATGCAAAACTTAGGAGTAATCGAACAGGGCTGGGTGGCTTGTGCTGAGGGCCAAATTGTTGCTGTTGGATTAAAAGATTCGGTGCAAGCGGAGGTAGAAGTAACGGATACAACAGCAATAATTGATGCGCAAGGTAAGGTGGTCACGCCGGGGCTGATTGATCCCCATACTCACTTGATTTTTGGAGGTAGCCGAGAAGACGAATTTTACCTGCGTGCCCGCGGTGCAGAGTACATGGAGATAATGGAGGCCGGTGGCGGAATAGCCAGTTCGGTACGGGCCACGCGGCAAACTTCGCTGGAAGAGCTCGTTGCTTTAGGTCAGAAACGCCTAGCGTGGATGTTAAGGATGGGTGTTACCACTGTTGAGTGTAAAAGTGGCTATGGTCTGGATCTAGAAACTGAGCTTAAGCAATTAGACGCTGTGCGGATTTTGCAAGAACAGCAACCAGTAGAACTCGTCTCTACTTTCATGGGAGCCCATGCTTGGCCAAATGAATACAAAGATGATCAAGAGGGTTATCTGGATTTTCTTCTAGATACTGTTCTCCCTGAAGTAGCGGAGAGAGATTTAGCGGAGTATGTGGATGTCTTTTGCGAAACTGGTGTATTTTCAGTTGAGCAAAGCCGGCGGATCTTGACTAAAGCTAAAGAATTAGGTTTTGGTACCCGGATTCACGCTGAAGAAATGAGCACCTTAGGTGGTGCTGAATTAGCTGCGGAACTAGGAACTGCTAGTGCAGATCATTTGCTCATGATTTCGGATCAAGGGATTAGGGCCTTGGCGCAAAGCGATGTGATTCCAACTCTACTACCGTCCACAGCCTTTTCTTTACGCAAACCCTACGCTCCAGCCAGAAAGATGCTTGATGCGGGACTTCCCTTGGCTTTGGCCACAGATTTTAATCCAGGCTCTTGTCCCACAGCAAATCTAGCCTTAACCATGTCCATTGCTTGCTTGTATATGGCCATGACACCAGAAGAGGTGTTTCATGCAGTAACAATTAATGCCGCTTACGCTTTAGATAGACAGGATCGAATAGGTAGCATCGAGGTGGGTAAGCAGGCGGATTTAGTTGTTTTTGATGTGGACAATTATAAAAAGATCCCTTACTTCTTCGGTGTGAATTTGGTTGAAACCGTGATCAAAAGGGGGAAGGTTGTTTCGTTTGAATAACGAAAAATCTAGAGGCACTAACATTGTGCTAGTAGTGCCCTAAGATGCCTTGTTTCATAGCTTTTTGCTCTGCCTTTTTGTAGATTCCATAGCCAACTGCCAGATAAAAGCATCCAATCAGTATGAGTAGGGAGAGTTCCCCAAAGGAAAAGTCAATGATTGATGCACCTTGAACCATGACCCGTCTGATCAGAGTAGAGCCCCAAGAGGCTGGAAGAAGGCGTAACCAGAATACACTTTCTGAGGGTGCTGCTACAAGGCCTACCATGGCAAACTGTAGGATTTGCAGATAGGAATCAATGCGTTTGTAGAGAAGGGTGATTCCTCCCACTGCAAAGCCCACCCCTAAAACTCCCATAAGGGTGAAAACGGTTAGGGGGATAATTGACAAGAGATTAATATTTAACCAGTTTCCAGTGGTAAGCATGATTAGGGTCAAGATTACCGCGATAATCACAAAATTGATGATCAGGCGGGCACAGACGTGGGATGTGATAATCCAACCGAAGTTATAGGGGGACATATATAATTGTTCTAGTGTACCTTCTTGTGCTTCATCTTTGATTGTAAAGGCAATATTTTGGTAGGACATGAGAATAAATGACCAAAGAACAAACCCCACAATAAGGTCTTCTACCATGTCTCCGAAGTTGGGGCTCGCGCCAGCAATACCTGTATAGCCCAAGAAAATCAACAGGAAAATCACATAAAAGGTGACGATTCCACCAATTGTGTTAGGCAGATAGCGGCGGAAAATAGCAAACTCCTTTACTAGATACGCTTTAAACAATGCTAAACGGTTCATGGACCCTACGCTCCTTTCTGCAGAATCGCCAAAAAGATCTCTTCAAAATTAGGGGTGACCTTTTCAATCGATTCAACCGGTGACTGCTCTTGCTCAAGAATGTTAAGAATCGGGTACAGCTCGGACTTTTCTTCCAGTAGAGCGGTGAGCAGTGTTGAACCTGTGTCCAAGACCTCTACGGAAAGGTTGGGGATGTGGCTCAATTCTAGTATCTGAGCATCACTGAGGGTGCCCTCAATAAGAATACGATAGGGCTTGGTCTGGAAAATGCCCTTGAGGTTAGAAACACTATCTTGAACAACTACACGTCCTTGATTGATGATAATCACCTCGTCACACACATTCTCCACCAGATGCATGTCGTGGGTGGACAGTAGTACAGTCTTGTGCTTTTCATCAACTAGCGTTCTTAGTAATTCACGAATTTCATGGGTAGAAGTGACATCTAATCCCAAAGTTGGTTCGTCGAGGAGCAAAATGTCACTTTCGGCAATCATGGCTACGGCGATGGCAAGCTTTTGTTGCATACCGCGAGATAGTTTGCGGGCCTCTTCGTTTCGTTTTTCCTTGAGATTGAAAAACTCCAGGTAATACTCAATATCCTCGGAGATTTGGGCAGTTTTTCGCTGTTTGAGTGCAGCAAAAAAAGCGAGGTTTTCTCTGACCGTAAGGCGCCAGTAAATATTGCGATTTCCATCTAAAACAGCACTAACGGAACGGAGGGCGCTAGAGCGTTCTACGGCTAAGTCATGCCCGTTGATTGTGATTGCGCCGGCATCGGGAAGGATTAAGCCACACAACATCTTAATAGTTGTAGTCTTACCTGCACCATTAGGACCCAAAATCCCAACGATGGTTCCTTTCTTCACCTGAAAAGAGATGTTGTTTACGGCACGAATGGGGGGCTTGTTCTTGGCTTGATAGGTTTTTTCCAAACCTACCACTGACAACATGAGTTCTTTATCCAGCATGGGTACTGCTCCTTTCATCCCGCAGATAGATATAAATCTCTTCAAGAGACATGCTTGAACAAGAGAAGATCTCTATATCCAATTTCTCTAAAGCGTTCTTAGTTTCTTGGAAAGATGATGTAAGGATTTGTGTAGGATCATTTTGGGCTGTTGAGATCACTCCCGGTAAGTTGTGGGGCGGTTGTTTATCAAGCCACAGAGTTTTCCACTGATCAAAAAGGGAATCCTTTTCATACGAACCAAGGACCTTATGATCATTGATGAATGTGATTATGTCAGCTAGACGCTGAACTTCACCAAAGTCTCTATCCGTAATGATGGCAATTTTGTTTGGTCTTTCCATGAAGCGCAAAAGTTCAGTACGCAACGCCCCCCAGAGAATAGAGTCTAGATCCTTGGTAGGACTATCAAGGAGCAAAATGTCAGGATCATAAGCGGTGGCGTAGGCGAACCATAAGAGACGTAGTCTCCCAGTAGAAAGGCTTTTGATGGGGTGTTTTGCCTTAATGGAAAACCGCTCGAGAGTTAGATGGAAATCATCCCAGTTCCACGAGTCATACCAAGTGGCCAAAAACTGAGCCATGCGTTCGATGGTCCAAAAAGCGATAACTTCTGGCTGTCTTGGAACATAACCAACATGTTTTATAAAATCAGGAGTTCTTATGGATTCCTGGCGATCACGAAAGCGGATTTCACCTACCTTCAGAGGCGCGGATCCTGCAATAGCATCCATGATTTCTTTCGTTTCTGACTTATTAGGACAGATCACAGCAGTAACGCACTCGTTAGGAAAATTTAGCCTAAAATTAGTGTTTGGACTGGGTTTCAGTGTAATAGATAAACCCATAGATAGGTCCTCCTTCCTTTAAATTAGTGATTAAAATGGTGTGCCAAAACTTCGTTGAATATGCGACTGGTCTCATCTTTAGATAGATTCATACGTATACACTGGGCAATTACGTTATCCAGCGCGGTTTTGATGGTATCGTAAGTATATTCTTCTCTTTCCACTGTGAGTTCTGGATTGACAAAGGTCCCTTTTCCTTGTTTGCTAGATAATAGACCCTCTTGTTCGAGGTCATCATAGACTCGGCGTATTGTTATCACGCTGCATTCGAGCTGTTTGGCTAGTTTTCTCAGGGAGGGAAGCTGAGTATCTGGGGGCAAGTATCCACTAACAATGAATTCCTTAAGCTGTGTCTTAATTTGGTGATAGAGGGGCTCAGGGTGATCTACAGAGATTTTGAACGGAATATGCACAAAACCACCCCCAGTGAGATCATGAATAAAGATGGTATAACCAGTTCTAAAGCCCGCAAATTTAGCGACCAAGAAGCTACACTTGTGGGCAGTGCTAGAGAACACAATATGGCGAAAATTAGAAGCGGTACAGAATATGTCAACTGACGCTTTTTCGAAGTGCCATTTACACCACCATTAATCTGTACCAGCACACCAATTAGCCAGGAGTAGCTTAGCCAAAAAAGATAAAAGGGGGTAAACTGGGAAATATTCGGAGCCAGTCCCCGTCTGAATGCAACTGTAGTGAACATAAAGAAGAAGGCCAAGCCCATGACCAGCATGTTCGTGAATAGATGGATGATCCGGTTAAGAAGAAGGGTAGTGTGGCTAATAGGTAACCTTAGGTGAAGTGGGTGGTGTATAGCGATAACATCGCCTGAAAAATAGGAGGTGTTGGTGCTTTCTTTGGAAATGAAAGAGACCAAGGTTCCCAAATCATTAAGTGCCACAATGAAGATTAAGTTCACGACTAGTTTTCCAAATAAGGCTCTGCTAGAAAGAAGTGTGCCAGCAAGCCCACCTAAAATTGCAAAGTAGATGGCTGTTCCAAGCACTCCCGGTACCTTTTGAACAGCGCCAAATTGAAATAGAGTCCAGGTTTTCTTCCACATATTCATCCCTCATTTTTTAAAAAGCTTAGAACGACAAAGTGTGTATGTCTATATACACACTATCTCATTAGCGCGTAATTGTCAATAGGTTGATTAAGCCTGCACAAATTTAATCTTAATAATGCCCAAATTATGGAAAGGTCGGTGGTATGGTGTTTGCAGAGTTAAAAGTTCAAGCGTTTTTAGAGGAATTAGGTTCTAATAAACCTGCTCCCGGAGGTGGTACAGCTTCAGCACTGGCTGGTTCTTTGGCTAGCTCACTTGTGAAAATGGTGGCACATCTTAGCGGTGAAGAACACGAAGAAGTTATCTCGAAAGCACAGGTTTTGACTAATCAACTTTTGCACTTGGCCACTAGAGACACTGAGGCTTTTAATCAGGTAATGGCGGCCTATAAGCTACCTCGAAAAACAGACGAAGAGAAAAAACAAAGATCACAAGCTATTCAAAACGCCACAAGGTTTGCCACAGAAGTGCCCTTACAGATCATGGAAGT
>DGYW01000058.1:41006-118499 GCA_002396805.1 Firmicutes bacterium UBA4996
AACACTATAAGTGATGCTGGTGTCGCGGGACTTCTAGCCGTCGCAGCCTGTAAAGGGGCATCATATAATGTGTTAATTAACTTACCGGGATTAAAGGATCAAGAATTTGTAACAACAACCAAGTCACGCATGGAAGAGATCCTAGTGGATGTGGAGGAATTAGAGCAGCTAATAGCTAATCATGTGACTGATGCCCTAGCCAAATAGGGGGTATCGGCGGAGGGAGTAGTGTGTTTAGAAACTTGAGAAAAAGTCATCTTACTATGAATAACGAAGAGGCTTTAGAGGTGCTCGAACAAGGGGAATATGGGGTAGTGTCCGTGATTGGACCAGATGGTTATCCTTATGGTGTACCCATGAGTTATGTTGTTATGGATGGTCACATTTATTTTCACGGCGATCAGATTGGCCATAAGATGGAGTGCCTACAACATAGTAACAAGGTCTGCTTTACGGTGATTGGCAAGACTCAGTTGCTTCCGGAAATATTAGATACGGATTATGAGTCAGTGGTGGTTTTCGGGACGGCTACAGAGGTTGATGGTCAAGAAAAAGAACAGGCCTTAATGGGATTAGTATCGAAATATTCGCCCGGTTTCGAAGCTAAGGGGCTAAAGAGCATGGAAAACGAATTTGATATCACCGCAGTGATAAAAATTGAAATCAAACACATTACTGGAAAGCTACGGTGGGGAGACCAGCGTTAGATTTCTGGTCTTGACATGGACCGAAGAATTATGATAGACTTTTAGACAATCGAAATCGAATAAAGGCAATGAAGGATTCAGTAGCAACCCATGGTTACAATTCAGAGAGCAGACTGGTTGGTGCGAAGTCTGCAGCACATGGAAAGCGAATTACAATCTGGAGTCCGAGCGGAATACTGCTCCGGATCCCATCCGTTAACATGGGTTGAGGCACGCTTTGCGTGTAAATTAAGGTGGTACCACGGGTTCTCTCGTCCTTAGGGATGTAGAGAACTTTTTATTTTGTAAGGGGGATATCAATGGCTAATGTATTTGATGTATTAGAAGAAAGAGGTTATATTGAGCAAAGTACTCATCCTGATGAACTTAGGGAGTTTTTAGGCAAAGAATCTGTCACCTTTTATATTGGCTTTGACGCAACCGCCTCTAGTTTAACCATGGGTCATTTGATTCCCATCATGAGTATGCTGCATCTTTACAAGGCGGGTCACAGACCTATCTTCCTTTTAGGTGGCGGTACCACCATGATCGGTGATCCTTCAGGCAAATCTGAGATGAGACAGATGCTTACTCCAGAAATAATTGCTGCTAACGCCGAAAGCTTCCGCGAACAGTTTTCCAGATTTGTCAATTTTGATGATGGATCCGCCATTCTAGAGAACAACGCAAATTGGCTCTTGGATCTCAATTTCATGGAATTCATGCGGGATGTGGGGAGACACTTCTCAGTCAATCGTATGCTTTCCATGGAAGCCTACAAATCTCGACTTGACGCTGGCCTTACATTCCTGGAATTTAGCTATATCCTTACCCAGTCGTACGACTTTCTAGAATTGTACCGCAGACATGGTTGCCGCCTGCAAATGGGTGGTAGTGATCAGTGGTCGAATATTCTAGGTGGCTATGAATTGGTGCGTAAGGTTGAAGATGAACCTGTTTTCGGTCTCACCTTAAAACTATTGACTACCAGTGCAGGTCACAAGATGGGTAAGACCGAGGCTGGTACCATTTGGTTAGATGCAGAACGTACTTCCCCATATGAGTTCTATCAATATCTGCGCAATATTGATGATGCCGATGTAGAAAACACTCTCGCTTTGCTAACCTTTCTACCGATGGATGAAGTTCGTCGTCTCGGGGCCCTAGAAGGGTCTGAGATTAATCGGGCCAAAGAGGTTCTTGCCTTCGAGGTCACTAAGTTCGTCCATGGGGAGGAAGAAGCCAAAAAGGCCCAAGCAACCGCCCAGGCACTTTTCGGTGGAGGTGGCGTCGATGAAAATATGCCTTCTACCGTTCTAGATAGAGCAGTCTTCGTTGAGGGGCTGGATATCTTAACTCTACTTACTGAACTTGGTTTGGCCAGCAGCCGCAGCGAAGGGCGCCGGCTGGTTCAGCAAGGGGGTATAGCCTTGGGTGACGAGCGAGTTGAGCAGATTGAACGGCTGGTAACAGTAGATGATTTTGCCGACGAGGAATTAATCGTACGCAAGGGAAAAAAGGTATACCATCGGGTCCTGTGGTCATAAATTAGGACGAGAGCAAAAAGCTGGGATGATGCCCAGCTTTTTTCTTGACCAATAGATAGTTCTAGAGTAAAATAGTTAATGTTGCTAACTATTTTCTTGAAAAACTATGGGGGTGTATGTTGTGTCCAAACCAGACCTAGTTATGGAATTTCTGGAAGCATTGCGTGGGCTGCGGCGGTATCGGCGTTGGTACCAAGGACGCTCGTTGCCGATTAAGCACAACGAAATGATGCTGTTAATGTTTCTTAACCACAATCTATCAGAAGACTGTTTGGGAATTCAACCTTCTGAACTAGGGGAAATACTGCAGTTGACTAGGCCTGCCGTAACTTCTTTAGTGAATTCTTTAGAAGAAAAAGGTTATGTGGAGCGCATAAATGATGCCGAGGATAGGCGAGTGGTTTTTGTTAGCCCCACTTCGCAAGGGGTGGAGCTCATCAATTACAGCAAACAGCAATTAGCCCAAAATATCGGAGAGATACTAGCTAGCTTGGGTGAGAAGGATACACAGGAATTGATCCGTATTACTCGCAAGATTCGCAATATCTTAGAAGACAGAGAAACCGAACAGGAGAGGAGCTCAGAGCTATGTGGAAACTAAGAGAACACATTAAGCCTTTTTTACCGGCGGCCCTCTTTGTAATGTTCCTAGTATTCTTAGAAGTTATGGCTACCCTCAGGTTACCTGATCTAATGAGTGAAATTGTAGATCAAGGTATAGCTCGAGGCAATATTGCGCTGATCTGGAAGACCGGTGGTCTAATGCTAGCAGTTGCCTTGGGAGGCGTTTTTTGTGCCATTCTGGGAGCTTTCATAGCATCGCGAGCTTCTACAGGTTTTGGGCGTGATCTCCGCAAGGCAGTCTTTACAAAGGTAGAGGATTTTGCTCCCCAAGAATTCAACAAATTTGGCACCGCCTCTTTGATTACCCGTACCACTAATGACGTACAGCAAATGCAAATGATGTTTCTTTTGAGTATGCGGATGGCCGTACGTGCCCCCCTCATGGCCATAGGTGGAGTCTTAATGGTGGTAAAGAAAGACGCACGGCTAGCCCTGATTTTGCTGGCCTTGTTACCTGTTATTGCATTGATAGTGGGCTTTGTGATTCTCAAGGGTATTCCACTATTTAAGAGCTTGCAGGCAAAACTAGACCGTCTAAATTTGGTTCTCAGAGAACAACTCATGGGTGTGAGGGTGATTCGAGCTTTCGACCGGGATTTATATGAGCAGGAGCGCTTTGGCGAGGCCAATCTTGACCTGACAAACACTACTCTGAAGGTAAATCGCATCATGGTAACCATGATGCCTTTAATGTCCTTGCTCACCAACTTTGTGAGTATCGCTATCATCTGGGTTGGCTCGAAACGGATCGACGCTGGCTTGATGCAGGTAGGAGACATGATGGCATTCCTCCAGTATTCCATGCAAATCTTGTGGTCTTTGATGATGCTTTCAATGCTCTTTGTCATGTTGCCAAGGGCATCGGCTTCGGCAGACCGGATCTTGGAAGTTTTGGAGACAACTCCGTCCATTCAAGATCCTCCCCAACCGCAAACCATCGATATGGGCCATGGTGTTCTGGCATTTGAGAACGTGACATTCGCCTATCCTGGTGCAGATACACCAGTGCTTAGCAATCTCAGCTTCACGGCAAAACCTGGTGAGATGACGGCCATCATCGGAGGGACGGGGTCTGGTAAATCCACAGTGCTTGATCTAATTCCACGTTTCTACGATCCTCAGTCCGGAAGAATAACCTTAGACGGGGTAGATATTCGTGACCTTACGCAAACAGAACTTCGTTCATATCTGGGCTACGTACCACAACAGGCCGTGTTGTTCTCGGGAACTATCGAGAGTAATATTCGCGGTGGAAAACAAAGTGCTACAGATGAAGAAGTGGCAGAAGCGGCTCGGGTAGCCCAAGCGATAGAGTTCATCGAAGAACGTGAAGAGGGCTATGATAGTTACATCGCCCAGGGGGGCACGAACGTCTCGGGAGGACAAAAACAACGTTTGTCCATTGCTCGAGCCGTAGTACGTCAACCACAAGTATATTTGCTTGATGATACATTTTCGGCTCTAGACTACAAGACCGATGCTAAACTCCGCACCGAATTGGCCAAGAGTGCTAAGGATTCAACAGTGATTGTTGTGGCCCAACGGGTAAGCACTATTCTGCATGCGGATCAGATCATCGTTTTAGAAGATGGAAAGGTTGCTGGGCGTGGTACCCATGCAGAGTTATTAGCGAACTGCGAAGTCTATAAGGAAATCGTGGCTTCTCAGTATGGTGAGGAGGCGGTGTAATGAGTACTAAGAATGAGAACAGAGGTCCTTCTGCTGGTCGCGGCCATGGCGGCTTCGGTCCTAGGGGTATTGGTCGCCCTGTAGAAAAGGCTAAGGATTTTAAGGGAAGTCTCAGACGTCTCCTTGGTTATATGCGCCCGCATCAGCTTAGCCTGGTGTTTGTCTTGATTCTGACTATTCTCAGCACAGTTTTCAACATTTTCAGTCCCAAGATCATGGGGCAAGCTACTACTGTGTTGTTTGAAGGCATGTTGGCAAAGATGAGGGGGGTTCCCGGTGCTAGCATAGACTTTGAAGCAGTAGGCAGGATTCTGATGCTTTTGGCCGGTCTCTATGTTATTAGTGCAATCTTCAGCTATTTACAGCAATTGTTGATGGTTAATGTATCTCAGAAAACTGTTTATACAATGCGGGAAGACATTAGTAGCAAATTATCTAAATTACCTTTGAAGTATTATGATGCTACCACCCATGGAGAGATTTTGAGTAGGGTTACCAACGATGTTGATACGGTGAGCCAAAGTCTGCAACAGAGT
This sequence comes from Firmicutes bacterium UBA4996, assembly GCA_002396805.1. Lineage (GTDB taxonomy): Bacteria > Bacillota > Limnochordia > Darwinibacteriales > Darwinibacteriaceae > UBA4996. The sequence continues at coordinate 46,089 of DGYW01000058.1, forward strand.
GTCACCCAGGTGATCACCTCGCTGATTAGCATCATCGGAGTCTTAATCATGATGCTGACTATCAGTCCCGTCATGACCCTGATTACTCTGGGCATGTTACCTGTCAGCGCCTTTATCAGTATCTTTATTGCGCGCCGTTCGCAAAAGTACTTTATTCGTCAGCAAAAGATCCTTGGTGAGCTTAACGGTCATGTGGAGGAGATCTTGACCGGACACACCATCGTCAAAGCCTATGGCCTAGAAGAGGATGCAGTCGCTCAATTCGTGAGAGTCAACGATCAACTCTATGACACGGGTTGGAAGGCCCAATTCGTGTCTGGCACCATCATGCCCCTTATCAATTTTGTGGGCAATATTGGCTATGTGGCTATCGCAGTTGTTGGTGGGATTTTCACATCTAGGGGGATGATCACCATTGGTGACATTCAAGCCTTTATCCAATACTCGCGACAATTTACTATGCCCATTACCCAGATGGCTAGTATTGCGAATGTCTTGCAGTCTACCGTGGCAGCAGCAGAGCGGGTTTTTGAGTTGCTAGACGAAGAGGAAGAGCCAGAAGATGATCATCAAGCAGTAGTCTTAACTAACCCTCGTGGCGAAATTCAGATGCAAGATGTGAGCTTTGGATACGACCCGGCCAAACCAGTGATTAAGAATCTTAACCTTCAAGTTCAACCAGGCCAGCTCGTAGCCATAGTGGGCCCTACTGGAGCAGGGAAAACCACTTTGGTTAATTTGTTAATGCGTTTTTATGATGTGGGCGAGGGAAGTATCACCTTTGATGGTCACAATATCATGAATCTCAATCGCGGTAATTTGCGTACTATGTTTGGTATGGTCCTCCAGGACACTTGGCTTTTTGAGGGGACGATTAAGGAGAACATCGCCTATGGTAGGCAGGGGGCGAGTGAGGAAGAAATAATCTCCGCAGCCAAAGCAGCCCATGCAGATCACTTTATTCGAACTCTTCCTGAGGGATATGATACAATCTTAGGAGAGGATGCTTCTAGTATTTCTCAAGGTCAAAGACAACTATTGACTATCGCTAGGGCTATTTTGGCGGATCCAGCGGTACTAATTCTTGATGAGGCCACAAGTTCAGTAGACACTAGGACTGAGAGGTTAATTCAAGAGGCTATGGCAAAGCTCATGGAAGGTCGGACTAGTTTTGTCATCGCCCATCGTCTCTCTACTATACTAGATGCGGATCGGATTTTAGTGATCAACCATGGCGAAATTGTGGAGCAAGGGACCCACGGTGAGTTATTAGCCCAGGGTGGGTTCTATGCAGAGCTGTATAACAGTCAATTTGTGGCTGAACTGGCCCACGAGGTGGGCTGATTCGCTTTCACTATAGGTTTTGAATGAACTCATCAATTCGTGTAACGATTTGTGCGTTGTAGGGGGGTACGACGGGAACGCTATGCGTACCTTCTTCTAACCACAGGCATTCCTTGCGTTTAGAGGATATCCTTTGGGCAATGATCTCTGCACTCTCAGGACGAACCGTAGTGTCGTCTTTAGTTTGGACAATTAGGATATCGGTAGTGATCTGGGGCAAGATTCCCCGTGTGTGGGCAGCTAGGCGTTGTAATTCGGCAACGGAAGCGACGGGAAAATAAGGATAATGCAGGAGATACTGCTGCTGTTCTGGAGGCCACTCCTTGCCTGGTAAAGAAGTATAGGTTTGGAAGTACTTGAATAGCCATGCCCAGTAGGCCTTGCGATTAGCCGGTTTGAGGGCTGCAGCAATGGTGACTACGCCGTCTATTTTATTTCTGGCCGCCATTTGCAGGGCTAAGAGGCCACCCATGGAGTGACCAATGACAATAATTTTTTTGCAACTTTTCTTAAGTTGGTTAATGCCTTGCTGGGCAGATTCAATCCAATCTTCGTAGGTAACCGGAAGCAAATCCTCTGGTTGCGTGCCGTGTCCTGCCAATAAAATTCCGTTAGTGGTATATCCAACCCGTGCTAGACCTTCGCCGATAAGACGCAGTTCTGCGGGGGTGCTTGTGAAACCATGAATGAGCAGACAACCGATTTGGGATCCGGCTTTAAAATAGGGAAGTTTGAGTGCAGTCATGTCCTCGCCCCTTCTTTGTTATAACGTAATTTTAACACAGAAGACACAGAATGACAATTAAGAAAGTATATTTTTACAATTAAAGGGTGGTTGTTAGTGGCACGTGTTGTGATTGGAATGTCTGGTGGTGTAGATTCCTCGGTGGCCGCTTTGATATTGAAAGAAGCTGGCCATGAAGTGATTGGGGTGTTCATGAAGAACTGGGATGAACAGGACGAGCAGGGTATTTGTACTGCGGATGCTGACTATGATGATGTGAGACGCGTTTGTGATCAAATCGGGGTCCCCTATTATACTGTTAACTTTGAACAGGAGTACTGGGATCGCGTGTTCATGTATTTTTTGGAGGAATACAAGCGCGGAAGAACCCCCAACCCTGATGTCATGTGCAACAAGGAGATCAAATTCAAGGCCTTTTTGGAGAAGGCACTTCACCTTGAAGCGGACTTTTTGGCCACAGGTCACTATGCCCAAATTGGTCAAGAGGGAGAGACATTCACTTTGTTGCGTGGGGTTGATGGTAGCAAAGATCAATCTTATTTTCTTTATACCTTAGGCCAAGAGCAATTGTCTAAGACCTTGTTTCCCATTGGACATCTTACTAAGTCTGAGGTCCGTCAAAAAGCTTTAAAGGCCAATCTGGCTACAGCTCGAAAGAAAGACAGTACAGGGATTTGCTTCATTGGTGAGAAGAATTTCAAGGAGTTTCTTTCCCAGTATCTTCCGGCACAACCTGGTGAGATTCGCACCCTAGACGGTGAGCTTAAGGGTCAACATGATGGATTAATGTATCATACCCTAGGTCAACGTAAGGGTTTAGGTATTGGTGGGGCAGGGGAGCCTTGGTTTGTTGTGGGTAAAGACCTAGCTACTAACACCTTATTGGTTGCCCAAGGTCAAGATCACCCTGCTCTATATAGTGCAGGATTGTATGCCAAAGACCTCAGTTGGGTTCAGGGTTTTCCTCCAGCTGGACGTTTTAAATGCACCGCGAAGTTTCGCTATCGGCAACCAGATCAAAGTGTAATAGTTGAGCTTTCTGACGACGGGGCTCAGGTGGAGTTTTTCCGTCCTCAGCGTGCCATCACGCCCGGTCAGGCCGTGGTGTTTTATCAAGACTCCCTTTGTTTAGGTGGAGGCACAATTGAAAAAGCCTGGTAGGAGGAAGCGAGGATGCTTGTTGGTACTTTGTTAGTTCAGGTTTATATTCCTGGGGCTACTTCTTTAAAGGATAAGCGCAAAGTAGTGAAAAGTGTGATTCATCGAGTGCAAAATCGCTTCAATGTCTCCATAGTGGAGCTGGACTATGCTAATTTGTGGCAGAGAACTACTATCGGAGTTGCCATGGCTGGGAATGATAAGGAGTACATCCAACGACAACTACAGCTGGTCTTGAATTTTCTTGATTCAGAACCCCGTTGGGAAGTCGTAGAGGTAGAACTTGGCGTGTCTTAAAAGGATTTGTTGGGTCAGTAGGGAATGAAGTAAAGGTTGTTAGTTTAGAAATGGGGGGAATAAATGATTGAGAAAATTGCCATCATGACGGATAGTACTAGTGACATCCCTCAGGAGCTTGTAGAAGAATTGGGTATTCGGGTAGTTCCCTTAAGGATCTTGTTTAGAGACGGTGAATATAAGGATCAGGTGGAAATTTCCGCCGAGGAAGTGTACGCGCGTTTACCCCATGAGGTACCTAGTACATCGTTACCGTCGCCTGCAGATGTATTGGCTATATTTGAGAAACTGAGAGAAGATGGTTTCACTCATGTTGTGGCCATTCACATTTCTTCGGGCTTGAGTGGTACCGCCCAGATGATTGAGAATCTTTCCCATCAGGTTAACGGTATAAGAATCAAAGTCATAGATTCCAAGAACATCTCTATGGGTTTAGGATATATCGTTATCGAAGCGGCACGCAAGGTTCAAGCGAAAGCTAGCTTTGATGAGGTTTGTGCCCATGTGCAGCAGTCGTTGAAGAAGATGAATGTCTATTTCGTCTTAGAAACACTGGAGTATTTGACAAAGGGGGGACGAATAGGTAAAGTTGCAGGCACCTTAGGTCAGATTCTGAATCTAAAGCCCATTATTACTGTTAATGAGGATGGAGTGTATACCACGCATGCAAAAGTGAGGGGGCGCAAACAATCCATTGACAGACTTTTTGAAACAGTAAAGATGCACTTAGCGAAACCCATGAATAATGTGGCTGTGTGCCATGGAGCTGCCAAAGAAGAAGCTCAAGAATTAGTTGAACGCATTAAGAGTCTTGGCAATGTAGGAGAATTGATTATAGGACATGTTAGTCCGGTGATTGGTGTGCATACTGGACCTGGAACATTGGGACTAGTTGTGTACCAAACGGATTGATGTAATTATCAAGGAGGTACGGACATGACTGAGAAAAATTTGTCAACGAGACTGAATGAGGTTTTGGGTCGAAATACTACCCTTCACAATCTCTCAGCAGCCCAGCTAGTAGAAGCGGCCATCTGTAACGGTGAAGGTAAGCTGTCATCACAGGGAGCTTTTTCAACAGCTACCGGTAAATACACCGGTCGCTCACCTAACGACAAGTTCATCGTTAAAGACAAGGTTACTCGCGATACTGTGGACTGGGGCCCGGTTAACGTACCGTTTGACGAAGATGGCTTTTGGAAAATGTATGCTATGGTAATGGACTTTCTAGAGCAACAAGATCAGCTCTACGTCTTCGATGGTTACGTAGGAGCTGATCCAGAGCACCAAATGCCCTTACGAGTTATTAATCAATATGCGTGGCAAAATCTTTTTGCTCGGCAATTATTCATTCGTCCTAAACGTGAACAGTTAGCGACTCATAAACCGGAGTTTACCGTGATTGCAGTTCCCGGTCTCAAGGCTGTGCCTGAGCGTGACGGAACAAACTCGGAGGCCTTCGTCATTGTTTCCTTTGAAGAACGTGTAGTTTTGATTGGGGGCACTGCTTACGCTGGCGAGATCAAGAAATCCATCTTTTCTATCATGAATTATCTCTTGCCACCCCAAGGTGTTTTACCCATGCACTGTTCAGCGAATGTTGGGCAAGATGGTAAGACAGCCTTGTTTTTCGGCCTTTCGGGTACAGGCAAAACCACATTGTCTGCAGATCCCCAGCGTCAGCTTGTAGGTGACGATGAGCATGGTTGGTCTGAGCGGGGTGTCTTCAACCTCGAAGGTGGTTGCTATGCTAAATGTATTAACCTATCGCAAGAACATGAACCTCAGATCTGGGAGGCGATTCGTTTTGGATCTGTCCTAGAAAATGTGGTTCTAGAGTCTCAAGATCGTATCGCAGATTACGATGATAATTCGCTTACTGAAAATACTAGGGTGGCTTATCCCTTAGATTATATCCCTGGACGGGTAGACCCAAGTATGGCCGGTCATCCCAAAGCTGTAGTCTTTTTAACGGCTGATGCTTTTGGAGTTCTACCGCCCATTAGTATTTTGGAAGACGAGCAGATCATGTATCACTTTATTTCTGGCTACACCAGTAAATTGGCGGGTACCGAGCGTGGTATCCAGCAGCCAGAAGCAACGTTTTCTGCTTGCTTTGGAGAACCATTCTTACCATTGAGTCCTCTGGCCTATGCCGAAATGCTTAAGGATCGAGTGAACCAGTATGGTTCTAAAGTATATTTGATCAACACTGGTTGGTCAGGAGGTCCCCATGGCGTTGGTGAGCGGATTTCATTGAAGTATACAAGGCAAATGGTAACCATGGCCTTATCAGGCGGACTAGATGATGTGGAGACTCGCATTGATCCCGTTTTCGGCTTTAAAGTCCCCGTAAGTTGTCCTGGTGTTCCTGCCGAGATTTTGAACCCAAAGCTGACTTGGTCAGATCCGGTTGCATATGATCAGAAGGCAGCTGAACTAGCTAAGGCCTTCCAAGATAATTTCAAAAAGAAATATGCTGACTTAGCGCCAGAAGTTCGTAAGGCTGGACCGGTGATCTAGGCACTGGTAATCTGAGGTGCGGAGTAGCTCCCCGGAGTTATTCTGCACCTTTTTCACAAGAACCTTAACCAGGGAAGGGGTAAGCCATGATCAAGGTAGACTCGTTAGTGAAGACATACCCTGCTAGCAAGGGTAATCCACCAGTTAAGGCAGTTGATGGAGTTAGCTTCGAGATCGCAAAGGGGGAGCTAGTTGGTCTTTTAGGTCCCAATGGCGCTGGTAAAACCTCTACAGTTAAAATGCTGTGTGGTTTAGTCAGGCCCGATGCTGGACGCATATATCTTAATGGTCAGGATCTACTGGCAAAGCGTAGTATGGCTCTAGCCGGTGTTAGTGCCGTTTTAGAAGGGAATCGCAATATCTATTGGCGTTTGACCACGAGGGAGAACCTAGAATTCTTCACGGCATTGAATGGTCAAGACCCCAAAACTCTAGTCTCCCAAATTGATCACTATTTGCAGTTCTTTAATCTTAGTGGCAAGGCTAACGTGGAGGCGAGACAACTATCCCGAGGTATGCAGCAGAAGCTAGCCATCGCAGTGGCCCTCATCTCTGGTAGTCAAGTGGTTTTGTTGGATGAACCTACATTAGGCCTCGATGTACAGGCCTCTTACGAGATCCGTCAACTCTTGAAGACCGTTGTGACCGAAGAAGGGCGGACCATAGTCCTTACTACTCACGACATGAATGTGGTGCAAGATACCTGCGAGCGTGTGGTCATCATTAACGAGGGTCGCATCATTGCAGACGAGCTAGTCAAAAACTTGCTGGACTTATTTCGGGTCAGGGTTTACCGCATCGTGATTCAAGGAGCATTGACTGACGAACAACGAAGCGCCTTAGCTAATATCCCAGCCGTCATTATCGAATCAGAATCGCCTGAGCAAACCAGTCTCAGTGTGCGCTTAGAAGATTCGAGCGTTCTTTATGAAGTAATTGGTGTCTTGGGTTCGGGTAATTCGTTGATCGAGTCTATCGACCAGGAGCAAAATAATTTCGAGCGAATCTTTTTAGAACTAGTGGAAGGAGGAGGTCACAGTGCGTGAAAAGCTTCTGCTCCTTCGAGCCTTCTTCAAAATGGAGTTTATTACCTTTCGGCGCTATTGGATGAATAGTCTGGGTGGTATGCTCACCTTGTACGTTATTTTTTTGGTCCTGTTTGGTGGCTATCAAGGCCTACGGAGTCTTGGAGGTGTCGAAGGTGATCCGGCCGAAGTTATTGTCGTAGGTTATGTCCTTTGGTTCTTCATGCTCTCTACTTATCAGGATGTATGGTATACCATACGCACAGAAGCTCAGCAGGGCACATTGGAACAACTGTATATGTCTATTCATCCCTTCGGTTGGATAATGGGGGCTAAAGTTGTAGCTCGCTTCTTTATCAATTTACTTCTTGTAGCGATTTTGCTGGGGGCTGCTCTTTTTACTACTGGTGTTACCCTTAATCTTGATTTGCTATCCCTAATGCCAGTTTTAATCGGTACCCTTTTGAGTAGTCTGGGTATAGGATTTCTAATTGGTGGAATTACCCTAATGTTTAAGCGGATCGATAGTTACACCCAAATGGTGCAATTTATCCTCATTGCCTTAGTGGCCCTACCTGCGGATCGAGTGTTGTGGATGCGGCTATTGCCTGGTAGCTATGGGGCAACCTTAATTAGAAACATTTTGGTTGATGGTGCCACCCTGTGGGGACTGGGAGTGGGTAATTTGGCCATGTTATTTGCTATTGGCCTCTTACATCTGGCAGTGGGTTATGGGGTGTACACCCTCTGTGAGAAAAAGGCTATGTTCCTCGGAATGCTAGGGCATTATTGATTGAGGTGAACGCATTGTTTAAGGTCATTGTGGATGCAGATGCTTGTCCGAAGACCTGTTTGCGGGTACTACAAAAACATCAACGGCTCAACAACTATCGGTTGCTCACCGTTGCTTCAGTAGATCATCGTATCCAAAATTCTGATCACATTATGGTAGGCAAAGGGGCAGATGCGGCAGATCTAGCAGTGATGAACAATACCTCTGCCGGTGATATTGTAGTCACCCAGGATTGGGGTTTGGCCGCTCTAGTTCTAGGTAAAGGAGCCTTGGCTCTCTCGCCTTCGGGTCGGATTTATTCAGAACAGAACATGGACTTTTTGCTTGAAGAGAGATTCCTAAAGGCTAAGCATCGTAGGGCAGGTGGTCGTACAAGGGGTCCATCTGCCCGCACTAACCAAGACGATCAAAGGTTTGAGCACAGCTTTTTGGAGCTGTTAAAACAAGCAAGTACTCAGTAGGAGTTAGATAGCATGAGAATGGATACCTTTTCCTTAGTCATTTTTGGGGCCACGGGAGATTTAACGCAACGCAAATTATTCCCAGCCCTCTATAACTTGTGTCGTGAAAATTTGCTACCAGAGCACTTTTCTGTTGTGGCCATCGGTCGCAGGGAAAAAACTCAGGAGCAATTGTACCAGGACATTACAAGCGCGGTTAAACAGTTTTCTCGCGAGAATCATATCAATCAGGATCAATTTGAACAATTTCTTGAACGGTTCAGCTACTATCAGCTGGAATTCAATAATTCTCCTGGTTACGCGGAGCTTAAGAGCTATTTAGAGAAACAGGATCGCCGGTGGCACACCCAGGGGAATCGGATCTTCTTCTTGGCCGTGGCACCAGAGTATTTTTCGGTCATCACAGATGAACTGCATAAGCACGGAATGGCCACAAATGAGCGGAGCTGGCAACGGTTAGTGGTAGAAAAGCCTTTCGGTCAAAACCTACATTCCGCCACTACCTTAAATAGTGATGTGCGCAAGACTTTTGCAGAGGAAAACATCTACCGCATTGACCATTACCTAGGTAAAGAAATGGCCCAAAACATTATGGTAGTTCGTTTTGCCAACACTCTTTTTGAGCCACTTTGGAATAATCGCTATATCGACCATGTACAAATTAGTCTGGCAGAAACAATAGGTGTGGAAGGGCGCGGACCCTACTATGAGCAAGCCGGAGCCTTACGGGATATGGTTCAGAATCACGCCTTACAGCTTCTCACTTTGATTGCCATGGAACCACCCGTATCTTTGGATACCGAATCTGTACGCGACGAGAAAGTTAAAGTACTACGCTCTTTGAAAATTCGCAAGGAAGATGTAGTTCGAGGTCAATATGGTTCAGATCATGCAGGCCAACTTCGGGCCTATCGACAAGAAGAACGGGTGTCGCCTAAGTCGCAAACAGAGACCTTTGTGGCCTTAAAGACCACCATTGATAACTTTCGCTGGGCTGGAGTGCCCTTCTATTTGCGTACCGGCAAACGTCTACCACAGAAATATGCAGAAATAGTCATTAGTTTCAAGCGTCTTCCAGGTGTGTTATACTTTGAACAGGAGGACCTAGGGCCCAACGTGTTGGTTATCCGCTTGCAGCCTGATGAAGGCATTTATTTGCAGTTTAATGCTAAGCGTCCTGGAACCCCAAGTCTTATTCAGCCCGTCTCCATGGACTTTTGTCAAAACTGTCATAACGGTTTTAATTCACCTGAGGCCTATGAGCGGTTGCTTTATGATGTGATGCGCGGTGATTCAACATTATTCACGCGCTGGGACGAAGTTGAGTACTCTTGGAGATTCGTGGATCAGATTGCTCAGTGGTGGGAAGAAGATGGGGGCGCCATTCCCGTTTACGCTAGTAACTCCTGGGGACCTCAAGCCAGTGCCGAACTTCTAAAAAAGGAAGGTCGAGATTGGCTCAGATTTATAGAAACGGAGGTTTAGGTTATGAAGATTTGGGATGTGTCTATGGCTGTTGAACCCACAATGCCTGTTTGGAAAGGTCGCGATACTAAGCGACCAGTATTCACCATTACCCGTGACTTTATTAATGGCGAAGGAGCCCGCGAGACCAATGTGGCTCTAGACATGCACACGGGGACCCACATTGATGCGCCTTTACATTTTGTCCATGAGGGTCAGACAATGGATGACATCCCCCTTTCGCAGCTGATCAGACCGGTTAAAGTTCTTGATTTCACCAAAGTTTCCAACGCCATTGAGGCAAAACATCTAGACAAAACCACGCTAAAGAAAGGAGACTTTGTTTTATTCAAGACACGCAATTCTCTAGAGGATATTCTAGAAGGAGAATTTGTCTTTATTACTGCTGAGGCTGCGCAGCGCTTGGTTGATCTTGGGGTTGATGGCGTTGGCCTTGATGCTTTAGGTGTTGAACGGGATCAACCAGATCACGGTACCCATCACGCCCTTTTAGGTGCCGGGATTATCGTTATTGAAGGCCTGTGCTTGGGCCAAATTGAAGAGGGAGAGTACCTTATGATCGCTGCTCCCCTCAAAGTAGTAGGATTAGAGGCAGCTCCTACAAGGGTGCTTCTAACCGAACTAAAATAAGTAAGGAGGGTTTTTATGCCTGAACACCATTTTGCCGTCCTGGTAGATGGTGAAAACATTTCACCCCGATTTTTAGGTCCAATTTTGGCCGAAATCAATCGTTCAGGTGAAATTATCTTAACTAGGATTTACGGGGATTGGACAGAACCACACATGAGTGGATGGAAGGAGTTATTGCGTAGTTATCCAGTACGTCCCATTCAACAGTTCCGCTATGGACAGAACGCTACTGATGGTGCATTAATTATGGACGCCATCGAAATTGTGTCTACAAACCGTAGTCCCATTAATGCCTTTTGTATTGTCTCTAGCGACAGTGACTATTATAGTTTGGCCCTGCGTTTACGAGAACATGGTATGTATGTAACGGGGATTGGTCGTCAAGGAACTAAGAGTCTCTTGGTCCGTTCTTGTAATCGCTTTATCTATTTGGAAAATCTAGCTTTTTCCGGCAGTAGTAATTCTCCCATAGTGGAAGAATCGTCACCGGGTGGTGTACCAGTAGAAGATATTGTGCTTAGTGCGTATGATGCTTGTGATGAGGATAATGACGGCTGGCTGTTGTTAGCTCATCTTGGACAAGCGATTCGTCGGGAATATCCAGACTTTGATCCCCGGAGCTATAATTACACTAATCTTTTGGATATTGTTCGTTCGTATCCTGACTTGTTTGAAGTAAGAAGTAATGAAAAAACTCCTCCAGTCTATTGGATGCGTCCCATTGTTAAAGCTGAGGATAATAGCAGGAAGACTGGAGTTATTAAGCGTTTTATGACTAACTATGGCTTTATTCGCTCAGGTAACGGAGATTATTTCTTTACTAAAGCGAACTTGGCCGCAGAGCAGCGCGACACTCATTTAAAACCAGGAACACCTGTAGAGTTCGTGGAGATTAAGGCCCCAGATCCTCAAGGTGAAAGCTCCGCGGAACGAAATGGCAGGGCTCGAAACGTAGTGATCGCAGGCTAGTTAGTCCAGAAATGGGGTAGTCAAAAATGCGCCAACTACTACTGTGTGATGCCACTCAACCGGCCAAGGTGTCGAAGATTTGCCAACGGACTGGCTTAGGTGTGGAAATCCAAGCATTCTCAAACCCTGATTATCCGGTGCGTAATCCAGATGGGGTAGCGGATCATATGTCGAAATATAGATCCATTTTGCCTAGGGCTTTGCATGGTCCTTTTGGGGATTTAAGTCCAGGAAGTTGTGATCGCTTAATCCGCCAAGTAACGAAGGAGCGTTTTGAGTTTGCTTATGACTATGCTCAGAGGCTTGGGGCTAAACAGATTGTCTTACATCATGGTTATGTGCCTGGTACCAATACCTACCGAGGTTGGTTAAGACGGAGCCGAGAGTTTTGGGCGGACTTTTTGGAAGAAAAGGACCCGCAGATTGTCTTTTGTGTGGAGAATTTGCTAGAATCTGATCCAGAATTAATCGGGGAAGTGGTAAGAGCAGTTAATCATCCTAATCTTAAAATCTGTCTTGATATTGGCCATGCTTTTTGCCACAGTAAGATTCCCATAGAAGGCTGGATTGAGGAATTGGGTGAGCTCATCGGGTACGTCCACTTGCATGATAATCATGGTGATCAAGACGATCATCTGTCTTTGGGGAAGGGGCTTATCCCCTTAGATCAAGTCTGCTACACCTTGGAACGTTGTGCGCCCCAAGCTACATGGGCGTTAGAGGTGGGGCCTGAGAGTTTAGAGGATTCGTTGTTTTGGCTTGAAACCCATGGATACCTGTCTGGTGGCGGAGTATAGTTATGGAACTGAGTTTTAGGAAAGTGGATGTGCTCACAGCTTTGGAAATTGTGGCTTGGGAGTATCCGCCACCTTATGAGCTTTATACCTTGCACAACTCTCCCCTTGCATTAGTCAAAATGGTGGACGGGCAGTATTATAGTGTTTTTGACCACGGACACCTAATCGGTTTCTTTTGCTATGGTGCTTCGGCTCAACTAACGAACAAGCGCGATCACCAACTTTATCAAGACCTAGACTACCTTGACGTCGGCTTGGGTATGCATCCCGACTACTGTGGTAGAGGGTTGGGAGTCAACTTTGTGCAGGCCGGTTTGGAGTTTGCCACAGAGCAATCCTGGCAAGGAGGATTTCGCCTAACGGTAGCTTCAGACAATTTGAGAGCTCTCACCGTTTACAGACGTGTGGGCTTTCGTGAAATAGGGAGGATTACCTGGAGTCCAAACCTGACCGGGCATTTTCTGGTTTTGACTCTAGATAGTTTTGAGCCAGATTCAATAACAAGGTCTTGTGATTAAGCTTAGGATCAAGCAAGACCTGTTCTAGTAAATATTGGAGAAGTTCTCCTACTAACGGACCCGGTTGAAGTCCAAGGTTATCCATGAGTTCTTGTCCATTAATGGAAAGGTCCTTGATGGTTAGAGCACTACTTTGTGCTAGGACTTCTCTGAATCTAGCCTCCATGGCTTGCCCATAGTCAATAATAAGGCGCGGGTCTTTATCCATCCCAGCCAGATCTCCTTGGCGGAGCTTTACTAATTGAAATGCTGTATCCGTCCCGACGCGGGCAAGAAATCTACGGATGGCCCGATTTGAGGAGTGGGGGTGGATTTCAAACATGTGGTTGCCTACTAGTGTTTCTACTTCATGGATCAATTTGTTGCTACAGCGTAAGCGTAGCAGTATTGACCTTGCTATTTTGGCACCAAGCTGAGCGTGATCCCTTAGTGACGAATGGAGCTTACCCAGATCATGAAGCAGTGCTGCCCAGCGTAAGGGCAGGCTTGGGTAGACGAAATGGGCAGACGTGATGGAATGTCCCAAGAGGTCGTAGGGATGACTGTCACCTGGCGAGATTCCGGCACCTGCCGCCAATTCCGGAATGATTTCTCTCATCAGAGCTGATTGATAGAATAGTTTCAAAGCGGGGTACAGTTCTTTACCCAAAAGCATCTTGTTCAGCTCCGCTGAAATCCGTTCAGCACTAACACGATTAATCCACCGGGCTTCTAAGGCGAGCCCGGTCTTTTTTTCTACTCTAAAACCTAAGGTAGCTTGAAAACGCAACAAGCGTAGCATGCGTAAGGGATCCTCCTGAAAGCGTTCGGTTGGATTGCCTACGGTAGTCAAAATACCTCTCTTTAGATGCTTTGCTCCACGAAAAGGATCGATAAGTTGCTTAACTAGTGGATCATAAGCCATGGCGTTGATGGTGAAGTCTCTTCTACTCAGATCGGCTTCTAGATTGTTGGTGAAGAAAACCTGATCCGGATGACGACCGTCTGTATAGGTGCCATCTTGGCGCAGAGTAGTGACCTCTAGAGAGTGATCATCTACGAAGACAGTGACAGTACCAAATCGCCTGCCAGTAGGCAAAGTGCGCGCAAAGATACCCTCGATCTGCTCTGGTAATGCATCAGTAGCTACATCCCAGTCTAAAGGGGTTAGACCAAGTAAGCTATCGCGGATCGCACCTCCTACCAGGTAGGCTTGGAAACCGTGTTCGTTTAGGTAGAGACATACTTGGTGGACATACTTGGGGACAATTATGGACATTTTGCTTTCTCCTTACCTGATCATCATATCGATCTTTCTCCATTTCCGTTCTTTTACCTATCAGGTAGAGGAATGTTATCATTTGTGAGGAATTGTATTAGCCAGAACCAAAGTGGAGGAGGTTACTGGTGTCTACGATTAGCATACAGTTTGGTGATTTGGTGGAGGCCAGGTTTCTCGAACGGCCTAATCGCTTTATCGTCCTTTGCTGTCTTGTCGAACAGAACCAGGTGGTTGAGGCCCATTTGGCAGATCCAGGCCGTCTCAAGGAATTACTATTACCAGGCGCCCGTCTTTATCTACGACATAGCAACCAACCTCATCGCAAAACCAAGTGGTCTGTGGTCTTAGTGGAAGCTTCTGACGGTCTCACATTAGTATCTCTGCAATCTACTTTGGTTAATCAACTTACGGCACTCGCCCTCGAGAAAGATGGCCTTCCAGAACTAGGGGCCTGGAATTTGGTTCGCCCTGAATATAGTTACGATGGTTCGCGTTGGGACTTCTTATTGGAAAACTCTCAAGCAGAGCAACTTCTTCTGGAAGTGAAAAGCTGTTCGTTAGTCCACGACGGAGTTGCCATGTTTCCAGATGCGGTTACAGAGAGAGGAAAAAGACATGTCCAAGAGCTAACTAGACTTCACGCTGAGGGAGTCTTTTCTACAGCAGTTTTGTTCGTAATTCAACGTTCAGACGCCCATATATTTAGACCTGCTGACCATATTGATCCTGCTTTTGGGCAAGCGCTCAGGGCGGCGAACTTGGAGGGAGTTCAGGTTTTAGTTAGGGATACCGTAGTAAGTACAACTGGCATAGACTGGGGAAGGGCACTTCCTGTAAAATTTCCGTAGGAGGTTGGTTAAGTGACTGCAGAGCTTTTTGTTCAGACCAATATTGCCGTGATTTGGGATTTTGACAAGACTCTCATTCCTGGTTATATGCAAGAGCCTCTTTTTAAACACTACAATATTGAGGGACGTACCTTTTGGCGTGAGGTAAATTCTTTGCCCAAATACTTGCGCCGCGAAGGTAATGAGTTGGTAGCGGAGGACAGTATTTACTTAAATCATATTTTGGCCTACGTGCGAGCTGGTATCTTTCACGGGCTAAATAATCAACTCTTACGAGAATTAGGTGAGGAGCTGGAGTTTTACCCCGGATTGCCAGAGTTTTTCCCCGCTGTAAAAGAGCATGTGGCCAATAATCCCGAGTTCAAGAAATATGACATTAAGGTAGAACATTATATTGTTAGCACAGGTCTGCGTCAGATGATGCTCGGTAGCAAGATTGCTCCCTTTACGGATGGGATTTGGGGGTGCGAATTTGTGGAGTTGCAGTTCCCGCCAGGATATTTGAAGTCGGGTGCTAAAGCTGCGGATCATGGGCAGTTTACTATTCAAGATATTGGTTATGTTATTGACAATACTACAAAAACACGGGCCATTTTCGAAATTAACAAGGGAGCCAACAAAAATCCCCATATTGATGTAAACACCCATATACCCAAAGGGGATCGCCGTATACCCTTTCAAAATATGATTTATATTGCCGACGGGCCCAGTGATGTACCGGTTTTTTCACTGATTAATCAGAATGGAGGCAGAACATTTGGAGTGTATGCAAAGGGTGTGAAGGAAGAGTTCGCGCAGGTTAATAAGTTGCAGAAACAAGGGCGCATTCATTCCTTTGGCGAAGCCAATTACAGCCCAAATACCCAAACCTATATGTGGATTATGAACGCGGTTGATGAAATTGGGAAATCGATTGTTAAAAACCGCGAGTGGGTGCTAAAAAACCGCTTGGGAGATCCACCGCGACACTTAGATGAACAGGGGGAATAAGCTTGAAACATCTTCTCGAGCAATGGGGTCAAGAACTGAGGGATGCTGAAGTCACGCCTTTACGGACTGGAGTATGGCAAATTAGTGTGGCCGGAGAAGTGTTCATCCTGAAGCGGCGTAGCAATCGCTCTAGAGTGTGGGCGGAATACGATTTGATTAACTGGCTCATAGTTCACGAGCAGCCAGTTTCGCCTTTGTTATACACAACTAAGGAAGTCCCATGGGCAGAATACGATGGATCTTTTTATATTCTTTATCCCTATCTGCAAGGAACTCCTGGTGACGAACTTAATCACTATGATCAGAGCTTCGCTTGGACAGTCGGAGCCGCTTTGGCTTGTTTGCACCAAAATTTGGCTAGTTATGGAGCCACTGAGGAGTTTCCTGGGTTTGATGTGTTTCAGGAAGTGGCTAGTTTTGCTTGGCCAACAGTTCAAGGTTATCTAGGACCAAGCTTTCGCCATCGTCTTCAGGACTTAGAGCAAGGTATTAGTCGCAATCTTATTAACCCCTATGAAGCGTTACCACGACAACTGATTCATCGGGATTTTCATCCAGGGAATCTGATTTTCTCGGATGGAAGTCTGGTGGGTATTTTGGACTTCGATCGAGTACGAGTGGGGATTCGCCTCTACGATCTCTGTTATTTGGCTACTGCTGTGCTGTCTCAAGACTTTGAGGATCTAAAAGGACGGGATAGTTGGTTTATTTTTGTGCAATCCCTAATCGAGGGTTACGGTAGTGTGCAGCCCTTAACTCAGACAGAAGGCGTTTCTTTTCTATATGTAGTCTACTTGATTCAATTTCTCTTTATTGCCTATCAGTTAGATGCAGGCAATACCGCATTGGCGGATTTGAACATAGCGATGTTACTGTGGATCAATGATCAACACGAGTTCTTGGAACCGTTGATTATTAAGACTATTGGTAGCTGAAGGAAGGGAGGTTACGTTCATGCCACTTTATGACTATCGTTGTGACAAGTGTGGGCGTGACTTTGAGGCTAATGTTAGCCTTAAGGATAAGGAGGCCGGAGTGAAGCCTCATTGCCCAAGCTGCGAGTCACAGGAGGTTATACAAGTTTTTAGGCCTTTAGGATATGTGCGTAGACAATCCTCTAGTGGAAGTTGCAGTTCTGGCTTTGGTTGAGGCATTTAACTGGTGCATTAGTTAATGCACATACTGGTCTAAACAAGGGGAGCGTGATTACAATTAAAGCGGATCTTGGATTAATAGGTTTAGCAGTCATGGGTGAAAATCTTGTTTTAAATATGGAAAGCCGTGGTTTCACGGTGGCAGTTCATAATCGCACACCTGATAAGATTGACCGGCTCTTGCAGGGACGCGCTGCTGGCAAGAATGTTATAGGTGCCTATACTCTAGAAGAACTAGCATCTCAGCTGAAAAAACCACGGAAAGTAATGCTCATGGTTAAAGCTGGAGAACCGGTGGACCTTTTCATCCAGCGTTTAATGGAAGTATTAGAACCAGGTGACATAATTATTGACGGCGGTAACTCGCTCTATTCAGATACTATCCGTCGCACCGAGCTATTGGAGAAAAGTGGATTACTCTACGTTGGAGCAGGTGTTTCTGGTGGGGAAGAGGGAGCCCTGACGGGACCTAGTATAATGCCAGGTGGCAGTCGGAAAGCATGGCCTCATATCCAACCGATCTTTCAAGCCATCGCAGCCCAAGTAGATGGTGAACCCTGTTGCGAATGGATTGGCCCGGATGGTTCTGGACATTATGTGAAAATGGTCCATAATGGCATTGAATATGCTGATATGCAACTCATTGGTGAAGCCTATTTTTTAATGAAGCATTTGCTAGGTTTTAGCGCCAAGCAAATGCAGGAAGTTTTTGTGGATTGGAACCAAGGGGAATTGGATAGTTACTTAATCGAAATTACGGCCCATATTTTAGGAAAGATTGATCGGGACACACATGAGCCACTATTAGAGTTAGTGGGCGATGCGGCGGGTCAAAAAGGTACCGGAAAATGGACTAGTCAAGAGGCTCTAGATTTAGGAGTCGCTGCCCCTACTATTGCGGAGGGGGTGTTCGCCCGCATTATTTCTGGCGCTCACCACCAACGGGAGCAGGCTGCCCAAGCTTTTCCCTTTGTAGCGCCTAAAGCGGAGCTTAACGCTGTAGAGTTTGTGGAAGCGGTGCGCCAAGCACTCTTTGCCTCAAAGATTTGCGCCTACGCTCAGGGCTTTGATTTACTAGATCAAGCTTCAAATGAGTACAATTGGAGTCTCAACCTAGGGGAAATCGCCAAACTTTGGCGAGGCGGATGCATTATTCGCGCTCAGTTTTTACAGCACATAACAGATGCTTACAACCAAGAACCGGACTTAGCAAACTTGCTCTTGGCCCCCTATTTTCGAGAGATTTTACAGAGTAGTTTAGGGGCGTGGCGTCAAGTGGTGGCAATTGCCGTGGAACAGGGGTTGCCTGTACCTGGCTTCGCATCAGCATTGGCCTATTTTGATAGCATTCGCCACCCATATTTATGGACTAATTTAGTGCAGGCCCAGCGAGACTATTTCGGGGCACACACCTACGCTCGAAGGGATCGTTTAGGGGCTTTTCACACAGAGTGGAACAGTTTGGATGATGTGGTTAGTAGCGATGAAGTATGATCGATTAGAACCATTGGTGGGAGACGTCTTTGAAGACGAACAGTTAATCTTTTGTAGTCTGAGCAAAGTACGGCAGAAGGGTCAGATCCCCTACAGTAAGGTTTCGATCAGACCAGTATTACTCAGGGAGAATTTACAATATCAAGTGACCTACCACTATGCCCAAAAGGAATTGCACGAAAATCTGGAGCCTGGCGAAACCCAGGCCCTAATTCTACGGTTGCTTCAAGGGGTTTTCAGACAAGGATTCTTATATACGGTAGAGGCCGATTGGCAGATATTAGTGAGCAAAAAGGGTGCTGAGAAGATTCTAAGGCACCCCCCGTCAAGACAGATGCTAGAGCTAAGTCACAATCGCACCAAACGCTATCTTCTAACCGAAGGCACTCCCTATCCTTTTTTGGTAGAATTAGGCGTTATGAACAGCGCAGGGCAAGTTTTGTCAAGACGCTACCACAAGTTCCGTCAGCTGAACAAATTTCTAGAGATTGTGGAAGACTGTCTACCGTCCTTAAAGCAGCGATTGCAGCACGGACATTCCTTAAGGATTGTGGATTTCGGCAGTGGTAAGGCCTACTTAACTTTTGCCCTCTACCACTACTTAGTGGAACATCTCCAGCTCCCTGTAGAGATGATTGGCTTGGATTTAAAGGAAGATGTGGTGTTATTTGGTAATCAAGTGGCAAGCAAACTAGGATACGAACACCTCAGGTTTTCTCATGAGGATATCCGGGACTTTCAGGCGCAAAGCCAGATCGATATGGTTGTGTCTTTGCATGCCTGTGATACTGCCACAGATTATGCCTTGGCACAGGCTGTGCAGTGGCAAGCCCAGTTGATTCTGGCAGTGCCCTGTTGTCAGCATGAATTATTTGGCCAGGTAAAACAGGATAGTCAAAAACCCCTCTTGGAGCATGGGATAGTGAAAGAGCGGATGGCTGCTTTGATTACGGATGCAGCTCGAGCAAAACTGTTAGAAACGGTGGGGTACTCCGTGACTATCATGGAATTTGTTGATCTAGAGCACACCCCTAAAAACCTTTTATTACGGGCGTTTCGTGAACCTTCGGGTGCTCCGCAAGGTGCCCTAGAAGAGTATCTGAAATTCAAGGAATTCTGGAATATCCAACCTAGCTTAGAATCGTTACTGGCAGAGGAGGCCGAAGATGTTAGACCTTAGTAGCGAAGTTCGTCATGCATTAGCCACAAACCAACCGGTGGTCGCTTTAGAGTCAACCTTGATCGCCCACGGATTTCCCTATCCAGAAAACTATAGTTTGGCTTTGGAGCTGGAAACTCTTTTACGGGATCAAGGGGTGGTGCCTGCCACAATTGCCGTTTTAAACGGGCGATTGAAGGTGGGGTTAACCAAGGAGGAAATCCACTATATTGCAGAGGAAGGAACCATACGTAAAGCTAGTTTGCGAGACTTGCCTGTGATGGTGGCTTTGGGTCTTGACGGAGGTACGACTGTAGCTACTACTATGCAGGTGGCCCATTGGGCTGGGATTAAGGTCTTTGTCACCGGTGGCATCGGGGGAGTGCATCGTCATGGGGAAGACACCTTTGATATTTCGGCAGACTTGCACGCGCTGACCAATTACAATGTTATGGTTGTCTGTGCAGGCGCGAAGTCTGTCCTGGATTTGCCCAAAACCCTCGAGGTCCTAGAAAGCCAAGGTACACCAGTACTAGGTTACCAAACTGATAGGTTCCCAGCCTTTTATATTCGTGATAGTGGCTTGAAGGTTGACTATCGTTTGGATGATGTGTCGCAAATTGTGCAAGCTTTTAGAATGAAGGAACAACTAGAAATCCCCGGTGGCCTAGTGGTAGCCACGCCCATTCCTGTTGAAGCTGAATTAGATGAGGTTCAGTTTGACGCTTGGCTCCAAGCAATTTTGACCGAAGTAGAGGAGAAGGGCGTAACCGGGAAAGATGTCACTCCATATATTCTTAGTCGTCTCCACGAGACCAGTTCTGGAGTGACAGTACAAGCCAATATTGCCTTGATAAAAAACAATCTTAAGCTCGGGGTAGAGCTGGCCAAAGCCTACTGTGTCGGAGGTAACTAACGGTGTTTGGAGTTTTCGGTGATGTGATCGTCGATATTTCGGTACAGGCTCACGGCCCCTTGCAGCTAGGTAGTGATGTGGTGGGTGAAATTTCCTATCAAGGAGGCGGCTCTGCTGCGAATTTTGCCGCTTGGCTTGGCAGTATTGGAAGTAAAGTTCGCTTTGCAGGGGCCTTAGGTAGGGACTTGGCTGGTCAGATGAGTCGACTCGAATTAGAGCGTTACGGGGTAGAAACCTTTTTCGTTGAGAAACAAGAGCCCACTGGCACGATTCTACTCTTCTTAGATGAAGAAGGAGAGCGAACTATGGTTACATCGCGGGGAGCTAACTTGCTGTTCGAGATTGATGATCTTACTCAAGAATTCTTCCAAGATCTTAGGCATTTGCATGTGACCGCTTATTCTTTTTTCGGATCAAAAGCGTTAGCAAAGACCACCACAGAACTTTTAGCCCAGGCTCGTCAAAGGGCCCTTCCTTTCTCGATTGATCCCTCTTCCTATGCCTTACTAGAAGAATTTGGCGTAGACAGGTTTCTCGCTTTAACACAAGGGGCTATAGTGGTGTTTCCTAACTTAGAAGAAGGTCGCATGCTCACTGGCGAAAACTCACCAGAAGCTATCGTCAAGGTTCTGCAGAAGCACTATCCAGTAGTGGTACTTACCTTGGGAACGGATGGGTGTTTGTGTGGGCAGGGAAGAGAATTGTTCCATGTGTCAGCGCCCCAGGTGTCAGTTGTGGATACTACTGGAGCCGGAGATGCCTTTGCTGCAGGCTTTTTGCGCGAGTTTTACAGAAGCTCATCCCTAATCGACGCTGCCCAGGCTGGCAATGCCCTTGCTACTCTCTGTGTGCAGCACTATGGCGGCCGACCGGTATAACGGGTACTCTTGACAGATGAGCTAGTTGTGCTAAAGTGTAAAGAGGGAAGAAGCTAGAGGAGAGGATACATAAATGGATACAAGTTCGAATACTCCGTCCAATTTTATTAGGGCCATTATTGATGAGGATTTAGCAACTGGTAAGCACAGGGAAATTGTGACGCGCTTTCCTCCAGAGCCCAACGGTTACTTGCATATTGGTCATGCTAAGTCCATCTGCCTAAACTTTGGATTGGCCAAAGATTATGAAGGTACCTGTCACTTGAGGTTTGATGATACTAATCCTGAGAAAGAAGAGATTGAATATATCAATAGCATTATTGAAGATGTACATTGGCTCGGTTTTGACTGGGGCGAGCATCTTTATTATGCTTCTGATTATTTTGAACAGCTCTATGGCTTTGCCGTAGAATTAATTAAGCAAGGTAAAGCCTATGTGTGTGATCTAAGTGCCGAAGAAATTAGGGAGTATCGAGGCACGCTTACCAAACCAGGTAAGAACAGTCCCTACCGCGATCGTTCAGTGGAAGAAAACTTGGATTTGTTCGCTCGGATGCGCGCAGGTGAATTTGAAGAAGGGTCCCGAGTGTTGAGGGCCAAGATTGATATGACCTCACCTAATGTAGTTATGCGCGACCCTGCTTTATATCGAATTCGTAAGGTAGAACATCATCGTACAGGTGATGAGTGGTGTATTTACCCCATGTATGACTTCACTCACTGTCTGTCAGATGCCATTGAAGGAATTACCCATTCGATCTGTACCTTGGAATTTGAGAACAATCGGCCCCTCTATGAGTGGATTTTGGATCAAGTTTATCCAGAACCACATCCACAGCAAATCGAGTTTGCTCGACTCAACTTGAGCTATACCATGATGAGCAAACGCAAGCTCTTAGATTTGGTAAATCGTGGAATTGTGCAAGGCTGGGATGACCCTAGAATGCCTACCATTTCGGGCCTTCGACGCCGAGGTTACACTCCCGCGTCTATCCGAGATTTCGCAGAACGGATCGGAGTTGCCAAGGCCAATAGTATTGTAGATGTTGCCCTTTTGGAACATTGTGTCCGGGAGGATCTAAATAAGACTGCTCCACGGACCATGGCGGTATTACGTCCCCTCAAGGTAGTTATTGAAAACTATCCAGAGGGTCAAGTGGAGGAACTTGAGGCAGCTAATAATCCTCAAGATCCGGATGCAGGGACTAGGAAAATTCCTTTCGCTCGGGAAATCTATATTGAGCAAGAAGACTTCATGGAAGATCCACCGAAAAAGTTCTTTAGGCTAGCTCCAGGTCGTGAAGTACGCTTGCGGTTTGCTTATTTCATTACTTGTACTGATGTAATCAAGGATGAAGATGGCAACATTATTGAAATCCGCGCCACCTACGATCCAGAAACAAAAGGTGGATCTGCACCGGATGGACGTAAAGTTAAGGCTACTTTACATTGGGTAGCAGCTGAACAGTCATTGCCTGCAGAAGTAAGACTTTACGATCACCTTTTCACGAAGGAAGACCCCAATGAAGGGGATGTAGAGGAAAACCTCAATCCCAATTCTCTGGAGACTTTAACGGAAGCCAGGGTTGAGCTTAATCTAGCCACAGTGGAGCCTGGAGATCGTTTTCAGTTCGAAAGGCAAGGTTACTTTTGTGTGGACCAAGATTCTACCAAAGATAAACTCGTTTTCAATCGTACCGTAGCTCTAAGGGACACTTGGGCTAAGGTGCAGAATCAATAAAAGACAAAAAAGGGACGCCTTGCGGGCATCCCTTTTATTTATCATGCGTATTTTTCCCTGAGTCCTTGTAACACTTCTCTGGCGTATTCCTGCGCCCCAAAGAGTGACATATCCCGATAGTTGCCGCATTGAGTCGCATTCGCCGCGGGAACCGTTTCTGCTTGTACCACCTTTTCTAGCGCCTTGACTAAGGCCTGAGCGATTAGGTCTGTACTACCGTGTCCGAGTCGAATTAAATAAAATCCGGTGCGACAACCCATAGGTGAGAGATCGATGATCCCTTCTAACTCCTTCCGCATTAATCCTGCCAACAGATGCTCTAGTGCGTGGACAGCACCGGTTGGCATTATCTCCTGATTGGGCTGGGTAAAACGCAAATCATATTTTTCAATCAAATCGTTTTGGGGAGTCCGAAAGGTCTCAGCCAATCGGACGTGGGGTGCCTTTACTGTGGTGTGGTCAAGAGAAAAACTCTCCACTTGTACTGTCTTCATCTAGTCTCCTCCTATTTCAGTTTACAATTGAACTCAGTTCTTTTAATAGTCCCTCGATAGAGGCGCCACTGGCCCTCTGAGCTAAGGTCTCGGCAGGTGTGAGCTTTTTTTGCCAATAAACTTGGTTAGCATTCACATTATTGTCTAGAATGGCACCTTCAAAGGAAGCTCCTACAAAAGCCCCTTTACTTAGGGAGTAACTGTATATGGCGGCTTTCAGATTCAGATCTGTTCCCGCTTCTGCCGAACGACCAATAGGTCCTGCTGCGATAGAAAGATTGCCACCTAGCGTAATTTTTCCTTCCTGTAAGCTTTCCATTCCTCGCTCACTAGCCATAACTAAGATGAGGGCAGTTGACTGAATCCCAATTTGAAATCCATAGGAGAGCCCTTTCATTGTTACAAAATAAGGGCCATACCAAGCCTTGCTAGTTTCATCATACTGAAGAATTAATCCCTCACCATAGCGACCCCCTACACCAATTCCCGCTTTGATCACCGAGGGAAAAATGGCCACACCATGAGCCTTCTTTAGCATGGCGTACAGTTGTTCAGAGTCAGGCTGTTCAGCGATTTCTCTGAACACCAATATTGCATCGCTCACAAGTTCATCAGGCAGTCTTGACGCAGAAACAGGTATACTAAACAGACTAAGCAGTAGCAACACTACTAGTAGATGTTTCTTCATTGTCCGTTCCTCCTCGTTTTATCCTAGGTCACATTTGTTTTAGGCCGACCCTTCCTTGAATATGAATGGAAAGGAAAGGGAGGGCGAAGGAATGTCCCGTTGGTATATTATTATTCTACCAAAAAAACTCGGTTGGTCGTTCTTAATTTTATGTTGCTGTTTGATTCTATTGGCGTGGAATCAAGCACAGCCTTTGGTGCTATTTACTTTAGGGTTAGCTAGTAGCGACATCATTTACGACATTATGCTCGATCCTGGTCATGGTGGTATTGATCCCGGTGCAATTGGCCAAGGTGATCTCTACGAGAAATACTATGTGCTTGACATTGTTCTTCAAATGGAGAAGATCCTGACAGCCAAAGGCCTAAAAGTTGGACTCACCAGGGATCACGATCGCGATGTTAGCCATCTGGTAGATGAAGGTACCCGTCATCGCCGGGATCTGTTGGGGCGGTTTAAGCTCATGAACCAGGCGAGGGTGGGTATTAGCATTCACGCTAATGCCACCAAGGATCCTAAAGAATCGGGTGCCATCGTTTTCTACCAAGAGGGTAATTATCTTGATCGGATCTACGCTCAAATAGTCTTAGAAGAGCTAGAACGGGTCCAGGTCTTGAACGAGCGGCGAGTCATTCCTAGGACCACTTTACTCTTGCTAAAGGCCAAACCACCTGTCTTGTTGGTGGAGGTAGGATTCATGTCAAATCCTGCTGACTTGGCTAAGCTAGGGGATCCTCAGTTTCGAACAAGTGTGGCTCAGGCCCTTAGTGCTGGAATTCTAAACTTCATAAGTTGGCGTTCTGGGGAACAAAGTGAACCTAATCCTTAAGGAGGCTCACCAATTTCGAAATTACTCCGTTCAAAGTTGGGATAATCTCTAAGAGATAGGCGTCGAAGTCATCTGGGGCAGTATTGTCTGCTTGGTCCGAAATAGCCCTCACGATCACATGGGGAACTTGATTAAGCCAAGCTACGTGTGCAATGGCCGCCCCCTCCATTTCTACGCAGGTAGCAGCAGGAAATGACTCTAGAATACGTTGTTTCTGGTCTAGTGAAGAGACAAACTGATCACCGGAAACAACAAGGCCCTGATGAACATTGGACGGCCCCACTTGGCTTTGGGCTGCAGTGGTGGCTAGGTTTACCAATCTGGAATCTCCCTTAAATATACTAGTTTCTAAACGAGGAATAGTACCCTGAGGGTAGCCAAAGTTATTTACATCAAAGTCATGTTGCATAGCACTGTGCCCAATGACAATTTGGCCTATTTTAACTTCGGGGCTAAGGCCGCCAGCTACACCGGAATTAATGACCGCTGTTAGGAAAAAATGATCAAGTAGATATTGGGTGGCAAGGGCAGCGTTAACTTTACCAATGCCACACCTGGCAATTACCACCGCTTCTCCATTGAGCTTCCCAGTAAAAATAGGAAGATCAGAGAAAGGGGTGCCATGCTCTTGCAACTCCGTTAATGCTTGTCTTAATGCCATTACTTCTTCTTCCATAGCCCCAATGATCCCTATTCGTTCCGTTCTCGTTTTCATATTAGTCACCTCTTTGTACAGTCTATCACAGGCAAAAGCTGGGTGTAAAGGCAGGTAAGAGCAGAGTGTTGTCGTATTCTATAATAACAATTGTTTGGCAAAGGAGCTGTCTTTAGATCATGAAACAATTGACGTTCGATTACAAATATGCATCACAGTTTGTAGATTCTAGAGAGTTAGAGGCGTTGGTACCGGTTGTCGAGTTAGCCCATGAGCAATTGCATTCGGGCAGTGGTTTGGGTAACGATTACCTCGGTTGGATTGACTTGCCCGTAAACTATGATCAAGTGGAGTTTGCCGCAGTGAAAGAGGCTGCTCAACGGATTCAGGCAAATTCAGAGATCTTGATTGTAATTGGCATAGGTGGCTCCTATCTCGGAGCCCGGGCGGCCATTGAAATGCTCTCCCATTCGTTTTACAATTTACTGCCTGCCCAAGAACGAAAGACTCCTCAGATCTTCTTTGTGGGTCATGCTATTAGTAGTACCTATTTACAGGATTTGCTGGAATTAGTTGGAGAGCGAGACTTTTCCGTAAACGTAATCTCCAAATCCGGAACCACAACAGAACCGGCCATTGCTTTTCGTGCCTTTAAAGCCTTACTGGAAGAAAAGTATGGTGTAGAAGGTGCTAAAGAGAGGATTTATGCTACCACTGATGCCAGTCGGGGAGCCCTCAAGGAGATGGCTGATGCCCAAGGATATATGAGTTTTGTGATACCTGATGATGTGGGGGGGCGATATTCGGTTCTAACTCCTGTGGGACTACTGCCCATGGCAGTGGCGGGGATTGACATCGAAGCCATGATGGATGGAGCCGCCGCTGCTCGAAAATGGTATGGATCACCTTCCCTTGATGCAAATCCAGCCTATCAATATGGGGCCTTGCGTAATATTCTCTACCGCAAGGGCAAGACTACTGAGATTTTGGTGAATTATGAACCATCTCTGCAGTATTTTAATGAATGGTGGAAGCAGCTCTTTGGGGAGAGTGAAGGTAAGGATCAAAAAGGAATCTTCCCAGCTAGTGTCAACTTTACCACGGATCTTCACTCTATGGGGCAGTTCATTCAAGATGGAACACGCAACATTTTCGCCACAACTCTGTGGGTTACTCAGATGCACAAGCAATACATGATTCCAGAGACTGCAGAAGATTTGGATGGTCTTAATTATTTGGCGGGACAAAGCCTAGATACTGTTAATTACCAGGCATTCCAAGGCACAATTTTGGCCCATACCGATGGCGGAGTACCTAATTTGGTTGTGGAAATTCCTGCGCTGTCGCCTTTCTATTTTGGTTCTCTTGTCTATTTCTTTGAGAAGGCTTGTGCCGTGAGTGGCTATCTCTTAGGGGTTAACCCCTTTGATCAGCCTGGAGTGGAAGCTTATAAGAGCAATATGTTCGCCCTCTTAGGTAAGCCTGGGTTTGAGGAACAACAAAAGGAACTGCAGCAACGTTTAAAGTAAGGGGGCAGAAGGGTGAAACCAAAATTATATCCACTGACTTTTGAACCTATTTATAAGGACAAGATTTGGGGAGGTAGGATTCTGGAGGAATTGTTAGGCCGAGAGCTACCTCCAGGTGCGATTGGGGAGAGCTGGGATGTGGCGGCCCATCCCCATGGCATGAGCGTGGTGGAGCGGGGTCCCTTAGCTGGACAAACATTAGAAGAATTAGTGAAGATCTACGGAGCAGAATTGCTCGGTTGCAAAGGAGTGAACGATCAGGAGGCCTTTCCTCTGCTCCTGAAGTTTATTGATGCCAAGCAAGATCTCTCAGTCCAGGTCCATCCCGCTGATGACTATGTGCGCAACCTGGGGCAAGAGGCTTGGGGTAAAACTGAAATGTGGTACATCGTCCATAGCGAGCCTGGATCTTGGATCATCTGGGGACTACGTCCAGGGGTTACTAAAGAGGAATTTGCCACAGCGATTAAAAAGGGTGGCGAAGCGATTCTGGCGTGCTTGAACAAAGTCCAGGTTCAACCGGGAGAACTGTACCCTATTTCCTCTGGCTTAGTTCATGCGTTGGGGGCAGGGGTAGTGGTAGCTGAAATCCAGCAAAATTCCGACACTACTTATCGAGTGTATGACTGGGAACGCCTAGATGATCAAGGAAAACCGCGAGATTTGCATGTGGAGCAAGCTTTGGATGTGATTGATTTTTCTCTACAGGCCTTAGATATGTCTTATCAATTTGGCCGTTGTGAAGAGCACTTCAAACTTAATGTTCTACACCAACCGAGTAAAGTGGTTTTAGAGCTCGGGGATGGTTTTCAAATTCTCACGGCCTTGCAAGGAGCCGCTCAGATTACCTATGATGGTCAGTTTCTCACTCTACTTAGTGGGCAATCTTGTCTCTTGCCTGCGAGTCTAGGCCGCTGTGAACTGAGTGCTCAAGGTGTGGTTTTACAAAGCACCTTACCTTAAAGCGAGGTGAAAGCATGTGGCAGAATAATCTGCTAATCTTTGTACCTTTAATGGTCATCTGTCTTGAACTACTCTTGCCAAGTTTGGAAAACGCTGGTAGGAGGGTGATTGTTTCTTTAGTGGTTATTAGCTTTTGGACCGCTCTTAGATCTCACCAACAGGATTGGAGGAGAGTTACTCTAGCTTCTCTCACGAGTTTAGTTGGAGCGGTGATCACCTTTGTCTTAGCTACTCGGTTCCAATTAGGTCCGATGGTTGCCTCCGGTCTGGTTGGCGTAGTAGGCGGCCGGCTCTTGCCCGAAGACAGGCAACTTCAGCTTTACTTAGGTGCTTTTGTTGGTATGAGTTCGGCTGTGCGCTTTCCTCATTTCGCCCACCTAGTCTTGGCGGGCGCCCTAGGCGGATTGTTGTGGGAGTTGCTCGAAGCTAGTTGGAGTGGGGTAGGTGGACGTCTTGGGACCTTGGCTGCCAGTGCAGTACTAATCGTCTTGCTCTTGAGTGGAGGTGGTTGGTAATCATAGCGGTTCTTGGAGTGGTGATGGGGATTTTAGTTGGATTGGTTGGATTTTGGCTGAGGCAGAACACTAAGCTGTCTATTGTAGAAATATCCGCCTGGTTGACTTTAGGAGCAGGTCTGATCCTACCCCGTTTGGGTTCTGATGGTTTCTTATTAGGATTAATTTGCACTAGTGTTTCTTATGTGGTAATGTCAAGTAGAGAGCGAATTTCTACCCGAAAAGAGATGGTCATTGTGAGCGCGACATGTGCTCTAGTGGTATACTATGGCCAGAATGTTTTGGTGGGGATAGGTGGTCGCCTAGGTACCTTTGCGGCCCTCTCGGTATTGTTCTTTAATTTGGCAAGAGATTACTTAAAACGGAGGTATGATCATGATTACGGTAACCACTACAGCTGAACAGAAGCTGAAGGAAATGTTGGCAGAATCCGAAACAGACTCTATGGTTAGGCTGTTCGTCGGAGGCTTTGGTTGAGGAGGCCCCAGCTTTGGAATGTCTCTGGAAGAGACAGAAGAGTTAGGTGACACCGTCGTTGAGGTGGAGGGAATCCGCTTTGTTTTAGATCCTCAGGCTTTCAAGTACGCCGAAGGGGCCACAGTAGATTATCGACAATCAATTTTTGGTAAGGGGTTCACGGTAAAGACAAGTCTAGGAGGAAATTGCTAAGGAGACAGGTATTATGAACAAACGTTTGTCCGGATTCGTGTTGATTAGTGGACTAGTGTTGTTCTACTTAGTGGGGGCGGTGGCTTGCGTTCAAGCCACCGAACTCAAGGTAGTGACCACTTTTTCTATATTAGAGGATTTTGTTCGTCAAGTAGGGGGAGAAAGGGTTGAAGTCAGATCGCTAATTCCTGTAGGTGCAGACCCCCATTCCTGGGAACCCACGCCCAAAGAGGCTCGCCTGGTTGCCCAAGCGGACCTTTTAGTCGCTAATGGGGGAGGTTTCGACCAATGGTTGGTGGATTTACAGAAAAGCGCAGCGAGACCTGGTGTACCAATGGTTTACGCCTCCCAGGGGCTTCTGGTCTTAGAGCACGATCACGATAATGACCATGAACATCATCATGGTGGGGATCCCCATTTCTGGTTAAGTGTGCCTAACGCCATCTATTATGTGGAGCGTATTACTGACGCGCTTGTGGCACTAGTCCCAGAGGATGGACCGTATTTTCTTGCCCGTTCGCAGGCTTATCTTGCGGAGTTAGCACAGCTCGACAAGGATATCTTATCACAGCTTCAGCAGATACCGCCTGAAAATCGCGTGATCGTCACGTATCATAATGCCTTCAGTTATTTGGCAGAACGTTATGGATTCAGTGTTATGGAATTTCTTGTAGAGAATCCTGAAGCGGAGCCTTCTCCTAGAGATTTAGGTCGCTTAGTTCAGGTCTTGAAGCAACAACCCAATCCGGTTATTTTTACTGAGCCCCAGCTGAATATTAGTAACCGTTATGTGCAAACCCTGGCTGCTGAAATTCAAGGCAAGGTCTATGTGTTATATAGTGACAGCTTGAGTAGTACCATTACCACTTATGTAGAAATGATGGAACACAACGCCCAAACCCTAGTGGAGGCTTTGCGATAATGGTAGATAAAGATGGTTTAGCCCTAGAAGTGTCTGGCCTTACGACGGGTTATCAAGGAAAGGTAGTACTTCGAGACGTCACTTGGGAAGTGCCTAGGGGCACTCTAGCCGCGATCATTGGTCCCAATGGGGGCGGTAAATCTACATTTCTAAAAACTGTAGTTGGTTTGTTAAAGCCTATGGGGTTTGACAAATTAGAGCTTTTGGGACTACCGCCTAGGCGGGGGCGAAGAAAGGCCGCCTACTTGCCTCAGCAAGAAGAGGTCGACTGGACGTTTCCGATTACAGTTTTAGACGTTGTTTTGCAGGGGCGTTTGGTCTCTCAGGGTATCTGGGGACGCTATTCTAGGGAAGACTATCGCCGTAGTCTTGACGCTCTTGATGCATTGAGTATGTCGAAGTATGGGCACACCCAAATAGGCTCTCTAAGCGGTGGCCAACGCCAACGGGTGTTTTTAGCTCGCGCCTTGGCACAAGAGGCTGACCTGATTCTGCTCGACGAACCTTCCACTGGATTAGATGCGCAAGCCCAACATGAGTTGGCTGAGATTTTTCAGAATTTGGGTGACGCCGGAAAGACAATTGTCGCGGCCACCCACGACATTAATTGCCTCACAGAATGCTTTGATCATATTCTCGCCTTAGACGGACAAGTGTTAGCTCAAGGGACACCTGAACAGGTCCTTACGGAAGCGAACATGATCCAGCTTTTTGCACGTCATTTTCCTAAGATTGGTGCTAGTGGGGAGGTTACGGTACATGACTCTTGAGATGTTTCTAGAACCTTTCCAGTATTCTTTTATGGTTCGGGCTTTTGTAGGGACAGGCCTTGTTGCAGTAATTACCGCGGCTGTTGGCACCTTTGTGGTTTTAAGAGGTCTAGCCTTCTTAGGTGATGCCATTGCTCATACCTCTTTTACTGGGATTGCTCTCGCCCTACTATTGGGGATTAGTGTATATTTTGGAGCCTTGTTTTTTGCGATTTTAACTGCCTTGGGGGTGGTTTTTCTCACACGGGTCTCTCCAGTTAAGGACGATACGGCCTTGGCCATCCTATTCACGGGGGTATTTGCCCTGGGCATTGTGATTCTGTCTGTCTCTCCAGGATTTGCCGGTGATTTGAGCAGTCTTTTGTTAGGGTCTGTCATGGGGATCCAGACCGATGAGATCTGGATCATGGCGACTGTTGCCCTGGCTTTGGCCTTGATTTTGCTTCTCTGTTTCGAACGTTTCGTGTTTGTTTCCTTCGATCCTATTGGAGCTGAAGCAGCTGGGTTCCCTGTGGCTTTCTTTCAAGGTCTTCTTTTGGTAATAATTGCAGTGGCTATCGTCATAGCCATCCAGGCAGTCGGCGTTGTGTTAGTTGTCTCGTTGTTGATCACTCCAGCGGCGACCGCTAGCCTTATAACTAAGCGGATTAAATCGCTGTTGGGATTATCTTCAGTCCTCGGCTTGTTTGCTTCTTTCATTGGGCTTTACCTTTCTTACTTTTGGGGAGCACCACCAGGCGCCACAATAGTACTGGTAGCGACAGCAATTTTCGGGGTGGTCTTGGGAGTGCAAAAACTGATTGGCATATTTCGCCTAAGCTAGTGAAATACTAGTGTCGATCTCGATTAAAAGGAGGAAGACACTGTTGGCCAATCGCGTGAATTGTAGTGTTAACAACTGCCATTACTGGACTCAAGGCAATGCTTGTGCAGCTTCTAGCATCATGATTACTTCTGATCAAATGGGCTATGAAGAACCCGATTCTTTCGACGCACCCCAAGCATCTTTAGCACCTCCCTCACCAGTAGAATCCTGCATGGAGACTTGCTGTAAGACCTTTGTCGCGAAGGGTTCGCCCCATATTCAGGATGATGGAGTCTACAAGTAACTAGCGAAAGAGGCCGCTTCGGTCTCTTTTTCATTTGTCAGTTGGGCGCCTCTTGGGGTAGAATGTAAATCAGGAGGGGTTCCATGCTAGATGCTAAACATGCTCTAACAACCACCGTAAAGCCAGATGAAGATGGCTTAATGATTAAGGAAATTGTCTATGGGCGTTTGAACTTGAGTCGTGGTCTATTGCGCAGGATGAAGCGGGGTGGCGGAGTCTATCTAAATGGTCAACGGGACTATCTGACGAGACGGGTACGAAGTGGAGATCAGCTCCAGATTTTCTTTTATGATGAAGATACCTCCATGGAGCCCGAGGCGATCCCCTTGGAGATTGTGTACGAAGATGACTATCTCTTGATTGTCAATAAGCCTGCTGGAATGGCGGTCCATCCAACTGGCGCGTACCAACAGGGTACTTTGGCCAATGCTATCGCCCATCACTGGAAGACTATTGGGTTGAGGACGAAGGTGCGTTTAGTGCACCGGATTGATCGCGAAACCTCGGGTTTGATCTTAGTGACTAAGGAACCTTACAGCTTACAGCGTTTGTTGCTACAGCTAAGTGAACAAACCCTGATTAGGGAGTATTTGGCTATCGTTGAGGGGCAACCCAAAGAAACTACCGGTATCATTAGGGCTCCCATTGGGCGTTCCATGGATCATGGTGTAAAACGTGCCGTGCGCCCAGAAGGGAAAGAGGCGTGTACAGTTTATGAGACTTTAAGAATTGGCTTTGGGGCTAGTCTACTGCGGGTTCGTTTAGAGAGCGGGCGGACTCACCAAATTCGGGTACACTTAGCAAGTTTGGGTCATCCTCTATTAGGTGATCCACTTTACAATAAGGGAGTTGAAGGGGAAGAAGGCGGTCAAGCCCTTCACGCGTGGCGTTTAGAGTTTGTACACCCCCGAACTGGTAAAAAACATGAGATCACCTGCCCCTTGCCAAGGGAGATGTTAGCACTGTGGAAAGATAGCTTAGAGGGAGGAAGTGCGGGTCATGCTAGAGGTAAGTAGGGAAATGCTGGCCAAGGGTACCAGGGCAGGCCTCAAAACGACCTGGGAATTGGCTAAAGTGGTGGTTCCCACAGCAATGTTGGTGGCTGTTTTTAAGGCCAGTGGTCTGTTAGGTAGTATTACGGATTTTTTTGCTCCCTATATGGGCTTGTTTGGGTTATCGGGGGAGGCGGCGGTTGTTCTTTTTAGTGGTTATCTTGTAAATCTATACGCTGCGGCCGGAAGCATAATGGCCTTAAGCCTTGCACCTAAAGAAATAGCAATATTGGCAGTAATGCTTACCTTCGCCCACTCTCTTTTGGTGGAACTACCCATCAGTCGCAAAGCGGGTAGCCCCTTGGGTTATGTCCTTATAGTTAGAATGGGCTGTTCACTTGGGGCCGGACTACTCTTGGGGGTGATTCTATCATGACAGTTCTTTGGGAAGGCTTTTTGCAGGGCTTACAAGGGGTATGGACAGTAGCCAGGGTAGTGATCCCTCTAATGATAATCTTGGAAATTGCTCAGGGTAATGGGCTACTCCAAAAACTAAATCGACTTTTGGCCCGCCCTTTTCGAGCCATCGGTCTAGGCGAGGAGGGGGCTTTTCCCGTTGTTGTGGCCATGGTGTTTGGCCTAACCTTCGGCTCTGGGGTAATCTTGAATCACGTACGGGAAGGGAAAGTTAGTCCCGAGGAAACCAAAGTGATTGGCACGTTCATGGCCTTAGCGCATGCTTTGATTGAGGATACGATTATCTTCATGAGTCTTGGTGCACCTTTACTACTGTTGATTCTTCCTCGCGTTATGGTGGCCTATCTTATGGCCTATTTAGTAAATAGACGTAACCAACACTTATCCTTACCGGAGGGGCACCACATCCAAGGTATCAATTAGCCAGTTTTCTTCGCCTGGGCTGAGACCCAGATTGAGTAGTAATCGCATTTGGGGTGAGTGGGGAACAAAGACTGTGATGCTCAACGGCTCTAGGGCGATGTATTTTATCTCCCACTGTGTATTGGTGTTTAAAGTATATAAGAACTCCTTAATTTGCTCGACCCGACCTTGTGGGCTGATTAATGACTCTAGTTGATCCTTCTCTTCTAGTTGTACTGCCGTTTGCAGAGTCTGTACAAAGGATTTTAATGATTGTTCCACTACTGGAGGAACCTGTTGGCTAGCAGGGACTAGAGAAAAGTTCTGTAAAATCAAGGCACCATTTGCTTCGTGCCAACTCATGGTAGCTAAGAACATTGAGCCTTTTTGGGTGATGAAAACCACCTGAAAGGGCTCTTCTGCAAATGTCGGATGCGTGACAAACTCGCTAGTGATTCCTCCATAGGTTTTCGGGAAACTAGCTAAATACAGGGGAAGCCCCTGCTGTTGCAAGTTTGAACTCACTAAGTTCTCTATCCCTTCCGTATTGCGGTTATTGATGAAATTCACAAGCCTAGCCACTTGGATTTGGATCCTAGATAGAAACTCTTCCGTTGGAGGCACTTGTTCTATCTGTGGGAGTTGCTCCATAGGTAAGTTATCCTCAGGTAAGTGTTCCTGAGATAAGCGTTCTTCAGACAAGTGCTCCTTACGCTGGACAGTAAACTCAGGATAGCCCTTCGCCAAGGGTTGCCAAGTAGTCAACGAAGACGTGCTCTTTACTTCGCTATGTAGCCTTTGGACCATGTTAATTTCCCACTCTTGAGGCAGCTCGGCTGTAAAGGTGGGTGGCCTAACGGGAAATGAAAATTCAGGAAACCACAGAGTATCACGGTCCAAGGTGATCTGGTTACCTTTCAAGGACAAAAAACCTTCGTAAGATAAATCTAAGATGGGTGAATGGGCCAGTGTCCCAACGGAAAAAGTTACAACTGTACCTTGGGACCCTCGTTCGATTTGATAGTTTTCTAATCCTTCTACCCAAAACTCGGTGATCTGGGCGTTGGGAAATACCAAGAAGGAGAGGGGAGCACTGCTAGGTTCCATGGCTAGTTGTCCCTCTACCCGCAAGTAGCCATTGTCCGGCAAGTAAAACACCTTGACTTCGGCCGTAGCAATGCCCCCTAGACAGAGGAGCAAGCATAGAATTGAGTAGAAATAGAGTTTTTTCATGAATAATCAGCCTCCCATTGGCTAGTATTCGGGGACGTGAGAAAAGAATCCTCCCCTATGTAGTTAAGCGCATGGTGCGATGGGGGATACCACCGTCTATAAAGACTTCGCCTTCTACAACAAAACCCAACTGGGCATAGAAGTCTAGGGCTTGGATTTGAGCACCTAGTACAAACTCCTCTAATCCTTGTTTTTGACCAGTGGCTATTATGGTGTTGATGAGCCTACTTCCAAATCCACGACCACGATATTCTGACAAAATGGCTACCCGTCCAATTCTACCTATCTGGTCTTGGGTTACCAGGCGACCGGTTCCGACCAATTGACCTTCTAAGAATACTCCAAAATGCTGTGCCGTGTCATCATGGCTGTCGTATTCTTCCTCTACAGGTACTTGCTGCTCTTCTACAAAAACCTTTAGGCGAATCTCCATCGCTTGGGGAAATTCCTCTGACTTAAGTTGACGATAGGTTACCGACAAGGCTTGACCTCCTAGATCTGAATCTGCGTTTTTTAGTAATGTTCACTCTTTTTCATTGAAATCCCTGCCTGTGATTGCTATAATTGGAAGTGTGCACAAAGTGTGCGCAGAACTGAAGGGGGTTCAAAGAATGCATCCATATATTGAGTTTGTCAATCCGCATTTAGGTAAAATGTTAACCGAGATCGGTTTGAATAAACGTTTTCAACGTGGCCTTGGCTGTAGTCTGTTCGACGACGAAGGAAATGAGTACTTAGATTGCATTGCAGCCTATGGGGCACTGCCTTTCGGTTATAATCCCCCGGAGATTTGGCAGGCTGTACATACTTTAGAATCAAGTCAGGAGCCGAGCTTTATTCAGCCGTCTCTGCTTGAAGCAGCCGGTGCTTTGGCCGCAAGACTTGTTGAGATTGCTCCTGCTGGACTGAAACAGGTCACCTTTGCCAACAGCGGGGCAGAAGCAGTGGAAGCAGCCTTTAAACTCTCCCGGGCGAAAACAGGCAAACTTACGATTTTAAGCACAAAAAACAGCTTTCATGGTAAGACTCTAGGTGCTCTTTCAGCAACCGGC
This sequence comes from Firmicutes bacterium UBA4996, assembly GCA_002396805.1. Taxonomy (GTDB): domain Bacteria; phylum Bacillota; class Limnochordia; order Darwinibacteriales; family Darwinibacteriaceae; genus UBA4996. The sequence goes on from DGYW01000058.1 coordinate 82,574, forward strand.
AATACAGGTTACCAAGAAGTATTTGGTGCTCCCGTACCCGGTTTTCGGCATATTCCCTATGGAGATCTAGAGGCCCTTCAGGCGTACCTGGTAGACTATGCGGACGAAACGGCGGCGTTTATCGTGGAGCCTATTCAAGGAGAGGGTGGAATTGTAGAGCCTCCTGCTGGGTATTTACGGGGTGTGCAAGAGCTTTGTGCAGAGTATGGAGTGTTAACAATCTTCGATGAGATCCAAACGGGTTTAGGGCGTACCGGAACCATGTTTGCTTGTGAAAAAGAAGGTGTTACTCCCGATGTGATGGTGATCGCTAAGGCCCTGGGTGGTGGGTTAATACCTATTGGTGCGGCGCTTTGTAAATCCCAGGTATATACAGAGGATTTTGGTCTCAAGCACTCCTCGACCTTTGCCGGTAATGCTCTTGGTTGTCGAGTGGGTTTGGCTGTAATCGATTTACTTACCAAGGATGACAGAATCCTTCTAGATGAAGTCACCCAGAAGGGTAAGGTGCTCAAATCTGGCCTAGAAGAGATAGCTCGGTGTTATCCGCAAATCATCACCAAAATCCGGGGAGAAGGTTTAATGCTTGGTATTGAGTTTAATGACTCCAAAATCCCCTACCCCCACAGTTTGCTAGGGGTTATGGCTGAACAAGAAATGTTGACTCCCATGATCTCTTCGTATCTGTTGAATGTGGAAAGAATTCGTGTAGCACCCACCCTCAACGGTGCCAGTGTAATTCGTATTGAACCGGCTCTAGTCATTAGCGATGCGCAGATTGAGTGCGTGCTCCAGGGAGTAGAGCGGACTGTGCAGATGCTAGCGCAACGTAATACAGCGGCGTTTCTTGGCCATTTGGTAGACTTTACACCTAGCCGTAATGGTGCACCGGAAGTCACTGTTACCACTGCGGAGGAAGTGGCACCACAGCCAGAGGACGGTCGCTTCGCTTTCTTAGTGCATCCGGTAGATCTGCAGAATTACTGCGAGTTCGATGAGAGCCTAGCTTTGCTTAGCGAGGAACAACTGGAAGACCTTAGTTCTCGTTGGAATGATTTAGTGGAACCGTTTGTTGTGAGCGGAACCAGGATTGTTGATCAAGAGGGGCAAAGTGCTTATGGTGAGTTTATTTGTGTGCCCAAGACAGCTGATGAGCTTTTAGCACTAGATGCTGAGCAGGCTACTGCTGAGATTAGCAAGGCCGTTAGTTTGGCTGCAGAGCGGGGGGCCAAGATTGTGGGACTAGGGGCCTATACCTCTGTGGTTACTATGGGTGGCAGAAGGTTGTTATCCCATACTGACGTAGCCTTAACAACCGGTAATAGCTACACAGTGGTTTCGGGCGTGGAAGCTATCTTGACTGCTGCACAGCGGATCGGAATGGAGCTAAGCCAAGTAACTGGGGCGGTCGTTGGCGCTGGAGGCGCCATTGGTAAGGCCCTAGCCTTATTGTTGGCTGAACAGGTCGAACGGCTTCTTCTGATCGGGAATCCCAACAGGCCAGAAAAAAGCGAGTATCGCATGCTCCGGGTAGCTGCGGAAATTATCCAACATCTCCGAAACCTGGCCCAAACTGGCCATGTGTTTTCCCAGGGTAGCCTTGGTGCATATGTGACTCAGTTGAAAAATTTGCCGCAAGATGATGAGCCTGTGGGAGTTTGGATTGAGTATGTGCAACAGCTGGTGGCCAGTGATGCACCCATTGTCATCACTGTAGATAGTAAGAAATATCTACCCCAAGCAGACGTAATTATGGTAGCCACTAGTAGCTTAGAAACGCTGATTACTTCGGAATTGCTGAAGTGGGGAGCCCTCGTTTGCGACATGTCAAGACCGAGCAACGTCAGCAAACAGGTGCTGGAAGAACGTCCTGATGTGTTGGTGATTGACGGAGGAGTCGTGGCTGTACCCAATCAACCGGACTTAGGTTGGAATTTTGGTTTTGAGGTGGGAGATGCCTTCGCTTGTATGTCTGAGACTATGATGCTAGCTCTGGAAAAGCGTTATGAACACACTAGTTTAGGAGCGGATTTAAATCTCGGTCAATTGCAGTTGATGCGTGAGTTGGCTGAAAAGCAAGGTTTTGCTCTCGCTGGTTTCCGCAATTTTGATCGACCACTTGCACCCGGAGTGTGGGAGCGGGTGCGATCTCTAAGACAACAGTCCATGGGTCAAGCGAGGTAGTTAGAAAATTTTATTTATGCCGGGAAACTCTCCCGGTTTTTTTATTTATCTGTTATAATGTAAAGGAAAGGTGGTGTGCGGGTGCATATTGTTGTTTGTATCAAACAAGTTCCCGAAACTAGAAATGTAGAGGTTTGTCCAGAAACTGGTGTCTTATTACGTGATGGGGTAGATAGTATTATGAACCCCTTTGATCTGTATGCCCTTGAGGCTGCCTTACGACTGAAGGAGCAATACGGTGGAACCGTTTCTGTAATTTCCATGGGTCCTCCACAGGCTCAGACCGTAATCAGAGAAGCCTATCAAATGGGCGCAGATCGAGGTTATCTGTTATCTGATCGGGCATTTGCAGGTGCGGATACCTTAGCTACCTCTTACACTCTGGCCCAAGGGATCGAAAAACTAGACGCCTATGATGTCATTCTTTGCGGTTTGCAGACAACAGATGGGGACACGGCACAAGTTGGCCCAGGTATTGCTGAGGTCTTAGGAATACCCCATGAATCAAATGTTTCTCGGGTGCTGGGGGCCACTGCAGATGGTCTGCAAGTGATTAGCGATCTAGGGACGATGGTGTACACCAAGAGCATCAAATTTCCTTGTTTGGTTACCCTCACAAAAGGGGTAGGTGAGCCCCGCCTTTTATCGTTCAAGCTTAAACAAAGCACTAGGGATTGGCCCATTACTACGTGGTCAGCCGCTGATTTAGACAGCGCTGCTCAAGATTTTTTTGGTCTCAGCGGGTCACCCACTCAGGTAGAACGGATCTTTCCGCCTACCGTAAGTGATAGTTTCGAGACTTGGGAAGGTAGCGGACTGGAGTTAAGTCACAAGTTAGTGCAAAAATTGCAGGAATTACGTTTGGTGGAGGGTGTTGAACGTGCTCAGAATTAACCATGATCTCTGCACCTTGTGCGAACACTGTATTAGCGTTTGTCCCTTTGGAGCTCTACAACTAGCTCACGATAGCATTCAAGTTCTTGATGCATGCCGACTCTGCAAAATTTGCGTGAGACAATGTCCAGTGGAGGCTATGTATATTGAATCCACAACTTCTACGCCCGAAGCCACTCCAGACGCCCGAGATGTGCTAGTGGTAGCGGAATTTGAGAACGGTGGGCTGCATCCAGTTACCCTAGAGCTGATTGGAAAAGGGCGGGAAATGGCGGACGAGATTTCTGCCAGCCTAGGTTGTGTGTTGATTGGCTTCGGTTCTGCTTCCCACGGTGAGTATGTATTAGAATACGGTGTTGATCGGGCCTTCATCTTTGATCACGAGGAGCTAGAGCACTTCCGAATTGAACCCTACACTTGCGCGGTTGAAGAGGTAATCAAAGAATTTGAGCCAGCAATCGTACTTTTTGCCGCCACACCTATAGGGCGCTCCCTAGCACCGCGGGTGGCTGCCCGGTGTCGCACAGGATTAACGGCTGACTGCACTACTCTAGAGGTGAGACCTAACGGGGAGTTGGTCCAGATCAGACCTGCCTTTGGAGGTAATATTATGGCCCAAATTATTACTCCCAATCATCGACCCCAAATGGCTACCATGCGTTATAAAATTATGGATCCAGCCAAACCCAGGCGTAATCCTGGGGCTAGAGTGGAAGTCCGGGAGTTAGCTAGTGAGGCATTAGCTTCTGCTATTAAGGTCTTGAATGTCGAGAAAAGACCACCTGAAGTTAGTATCGCAGATGCGGAGATTATTGTGGCCGCTGGTCGGGGGATTGGTGATCGGGAAACTCTGGCACTTGTTGAAAAATTGGCCCATTTGTTAGGTGGGCAAGTGGGGGTTACTCGCCCCTTAGTCGAAGCGGGTTGGGCCGATTATACTCAGCAGATCGGCTTAAGCGGACGCGCAATTCGGCCGAAGTTGTTAATAACGGTGGGTGTTTCAGGTGCGGTACAGTTTTCTGCTAGTGTAACTGGAGCAGAAGTAATTGTAGCCATTAATAATGATCCTCACGCTCCCATCTTTAAAGTAGCCCATTATGGCTTAGTGGGGGATTTACACGAGATTTTGCCTGCCTTAATTAACGATCTTCAGGAGGTGACTGCATATGCCATATAATAAAGTTACTTTAGAGGATGTTCAAAAGTTTAGACAGATTTGTGATTCTCAGCGAGTTTTGTGGAAAGAGGCAATTTCACCAGATTATTCCCATGATGAGTTATCCTTAGAGCAGAATCCACCTGAAGTAGTTGTGTTGCCCAATTCCACTCAGGAAGTTTCGCAGATTCTTGCCTATTGCTCCAAACGTAACATTCCTGTTACACCTAGGGGAGCAGGCACTGGTCTTTGTGGTGGTGCCGTTCCCCTATATGGTGGAGTAGTTTTAGTCACAACAGAAATGAACAGGATTCTGGAGATCGATCAAGAAAACTTAATGGCAGTGGTAGAACCAGGTGTTCTACTCCTGGAGTTACAGAATACCGTAGAAGAGTTGGGTCTGTTTTATCCGCCCGATCCTGGCGAAAAGACAGCCACTATTGGGGGAAACGTTAGTACCAATGCCGGTGGTATGCGAGCCATCAAGTATGGCGTAACCCGGGACTTTGTTTTAGGGTTGGAAGCGGTCTTGCCCGATGGACGGATTATTGAGACTGGTGGCAAGGTTTATAAAAACAGTTCAGGTTATAGCCTGACGGATTTACTGATCGGGGCAGAGGGTACTTTAGCCGTAATTACCAAGATCATTTTGCGTCTCTTGCCGAAGCCTAGTCGCCAATTATCCCTAGTGGTGCCCTTTGATGGTCTTTCACCAGCTGTAGCCGCGGTACCGAAAATATTGAGTGCTGGGGAAATCCCTTCCGCCTTAGAATTTTTCCAAAGAGAGGTTTTGGAGGCGGCTGAAAAGTATCTTGGGCGTAGTTTTCCCCATGGTGAGGCACCAGCCTACCTCATGTTAACCTTTTGGGGAACGGATGCGGTTGAATTGGAGAAGACGTATGAGCGAGTGGCGAGAGTTTGCCTTGATAATGGGGCCCATGATGTGCTCATTGCCCACACTGCTGATCGCCAGGAGGCTTTGTGGGAGAATCGTGGTGCTTTCTTAGAGGCTCTAAAGGGTATGGGTGAGCTAGATGAGGTCGATGTGGTGGTGCCTCCTAATCAAGTTGCGGCTTTTATTGAGTTCACAGAGGAACTACGCGTAGAATATCAGTTGCCCATCCTTAGTTTTGGTCATGCCGGTGATGGTAATCTCCATATTTACCTACTTCGAGATAAAATGGAGAGGGAGGCGTGGTTAGCTTTGACCCAACAAGCAATGAAAGAGATCTACGCCCACGCCAAGGAGTTGCAGGGATTGGTTTCTGGCGAGCATGGAATTGGTTTTGCAAAAAAACCCTACTTAGAGCAGGCACTTAGTCCGGCTGTCTTAGAGTTAATGCGCGCCATAAAGCTTGTGTTTGATCCAAATCAACTCATGAATCCCGGTAAAGTGTGTTAGGAGTGATTTAAGATGAGTAAACTAGCCCTTCATGGCGGTACCCCTGTGCGCACTAAGCCTTGGGTATCTAAATACATGGGTAGTGAAGAATTGGGTGCAGAAGAAAAGACGAGAGTGCTCAAGGTCTTAGATAAAAAGCGGGTGTTCCGTTATTATCCGGTAGGACTTGAGGACTCTGAAACCAGTATTTTAGAGCAAGAGTACAAAGATTTTCTCGGAACGGACTACGCCCTCGCGGTAAATTCGGGTACCTCGGCTTTAATTTGTGCCTTGATTGCCGCCGGTGTGGGTCCAGGTGATGAAGTAATTATCCCTGCCTATACCTGGGTAGCCACTGCAGCGGCTGTAGCCATTGTTAATGCGGTTCCTGTTTTAGCAGAAGTTGATACCAGTCTGACCCTTGATCCTAAAGATTTGGCACAGAGGATCACCCCCAGAACCAAGGCCATTATTGTAGTACATATGCGGGGAATATCTGCTGCCATGGACGAAATTCTGGAGATCGCCAGAAAGCACAATCTCATGGTCATTGAAGATGCAGCGCAGGCCAACGGTGGTACCTATCGAGGCAAAATGCTTGGTTCCATTGGTGACCTCGGTTGTTTTAGCCTACAACAATCTAAGGTGATCACCACTGGCGAAGGCGGTATGTTAGTCACTAACTCCGAGGAACTCTGGCAACGGGCTGTTCTCTATCATGATGGGGCAGGCTATCAATTTCGTTTCATTGAGCGCAAGATTCCCGCTTTTCCTGGGCAAAATTATCGGTTGACTGAGCTTCAGGCAGCTCTTTCTTTAGGACAATTGGAGAAGATGCCTGCAATCCTGCAAAAAACCCACAGCACGAAGAAAAAACTTGTGCAGAAACTGCAAGAACAGCCGAAAATCGAATTATCCCCAGTTTTTGGGACAGAGCGGGATTTGGGTGTCAGCTTGATTTTCTATCTAGAAAATTCCCCAAAGGCTAAGGTAGTGGCGGAGGCGTTAACTGCTGAGGGCATCCCAGCTTTCCAAGTCTATGATCGGCAGGCTAATGATCAACACATTTACGTTAACTGGGAATTCCTTGTGGAACGACGGGACCCCTGGGGTGGTAGTTATCCCTGGTCATCTCCAGCCTATGAAGGCAGTGTTGATTACTCGGAAGCTAGTTGCCCCTTTACTCTAGATTTGCTTAGCCGGTCAGTACAAATCCATCTCAACCACTTAGTAACTGATGAAGATGTGGATGACATTGTGTTGGCCATTAATAAAGTCGCGAATCACTTACTTTAATTTAGCTAGAAAACAGGTCAAGACTCCGCTGACCTGTTTTGCTGATCGGGAGGGTTTAAAGTGCAGTTCACTAAGTATCATGGGCTTGGAAATGACTTTATTTTTGTGGAAGACTTTGGAGGGAATCTCGTACCTAATGGCGAAAGTCTTGCTAAACTCATCTGCCACCGCCAATTTGGCATCGGTGCAGATGGTTTAGTGTTAGTTACTGGCGATGCTAGTCAGTACACCATGCGCATCTTTAACTCCGATGGTAGTGAAGCGGAAATGTGCGGTAACGCCATTCGTTGTATGGCTGATTACTTGTTAGAACATCGTTTGGCAACGGGACCTGTCTTGACTATCGGCACCATTAGCGGCCCTAAGGAGATTAGGGTTGCCGGTGATTTGTACGTGGTGGACATGGGAGAACCGGATTTTTCGTTCAATAAGGGAGAAATGGTAGAACTGGATTCCCATGGTGAAATTTGGACCGCCTATCCGGTTTCTATGGGTAACCCCCATGGCGTTGTGTTCGTTGAGGACATGGAGGAATTGGATTATTGTACTTGGGGTCCCCGTTTAGAAGCCCATTCTACTTGGCCCCACAAGGCCAATATTGAGTTTACCCAAGTCTTAAGCTCAAATCATCTGAGTGTACGAGTATGGGAGAGGGGCGCAGGTCCCACCTTGGCTTGTGGCACAGGTGCCTGTGCTGCAGCGGTAGTGGCGAGCAAATTAGGTTTGGTTGATGCAGGACCAGTAAGGGTTACATTGCCGGGAGGGGACTTGTTGATTGAGTGGGCGGCTGATAATCGAGTCTTTATGACTGGGCCTGCCACTAAAGTCTTTACCGGTGTAATTAATATCAATAATCTAGAAAGCGAGAGATAACTATGTTAGTTGTAGCACACAGAGGATATTCGAGTAAAGCACCAGAAAACACCATGGCCGCTTTTGAAATGGCCTTGGACGTTGGTTCGGATGGTCTGGAGTTAGACGTTCACCTCACGAAGGATGGCGAAGTTGTCGTTATCCATGATCATACTTTAGAGAGGACTTCTAACGGTGTTGGTATAGTAGAGCAATATACTCTTGCGGAACTTCAGAAGTTAGATGCCGGTTCTTGGTTCTCTCCTGAATTTGCAGGAGAACGCCTACCAAGTCTGCGGGAAGTCTGCGAATTAGTTAAAGACAAGGATATCTTGTTTAATGTGGAGTTAAAGGTGGGTTTGGGTTTTGAGCAACTAAATGCTAAGGTTGCTGAACTTCTTGATGAATACGATCTGCACGAGAAGACTGTAATTTCTTCTTTTAATCATTATGCTCTGGTTCACTTTAAGCAAATTCGGCCTAAAACCCGTACGGGAATTCTCTATAGTGCTGCCCTGGTAAACCCTTGGGAATACGCAAAGAGTATTGGCGCCACCGCTTTACACCCTAGTCACAAGGGTATCATCCCGGAGATTGTGAGCGGCGCTCAGCAAAGCGGCGTCATGGTTAACGTATGGACTGTGGATGCCCCTGTAGATATTGAACGGATGAAGATTGCTAAGGTAGATAGCATTATTACAAACGTTCCCGAAAGAGTGCAAGACCTACTGTAAAGGGGGAGTTAGATGGCCCTTAACCACCGTTTAGAAGAGTTGCAAATTGATAGTGATTGGATTTTGTCAGCGATAGGCGAAAACGTCATGATTTCCGACTTGAAACACAACCTGATTTGGATGAGTGATGGAGCGAAGGAGCTCTTCACCGAAATGAGTTCTGCCACAAAGGTTACTCCGGATAGGATGATGGGCGCTAGTATTGGACCCTACCACAAGAACTTTGCTAGGGTGGCCGCAATTCTCACTGATGTGAAGAAATTGCCCCACACTGGTTATGTGCAAATTGGTAGTTTCTACGCTCGGCTGACCGCTGCCGCGATCCGCAATCCCGAAGGTAGACATGTTGGTAATGTGGTGGTATGGCGAGATATCACGGAGGAAAAACGTCTAGAACTAGAAATTAAGGATGCTTACGAGAAAGTACAAGAGGAGCAGGAACTATCCCAAAAGATGGTGGAAGATTTAGCCCTCATCCCAGATAAAATCGCCCATTTGGTGAATTCTATTACGGCCATTGCTAAGCAGACCAATTTAGTGGCCTTAAACGCTTCTATTGAGGCGGCCAGAGCCGGCGAGCATGGTCGAGGTTTTGAGATTGTGGCCCAGGAGATTCGCAAGCTGTCAGATGGTTCCACAGATGCAGCCAATAAAGTCCAAGAGGCAATTGATGAGGTTAATACACTAATTCAGAGAATTTTGGATTTGCAACAAGGATAAGGAGTGGCCCCGCCACTCCTTTTTAGGATCAATTCCGGGAGGTGGAGATTATGGCTGTTATTGAAGTGGTGGAATTGAAAAAGAGATTTGGGGACTTTTTTGCTCTAGATGGAGTTAATTTAACGGTAGAAAAAGGCGAGATTTACGGATTTATTGGACCCAACGGCGCCGGTAAGACCACCACGATCAGAATACTTTTGGGTATGCTCCAGGCGACTTCTGGTCAAGCACTTGTTTTTGGTCAGGATGCTTGGTCTGACGCGCTGAAAATTCATGAGCGGGTAGCCTACGTGCCAGGAGAAGTCAGCTTGTGGCCTAACTTGACTGGAGGCGAAGTTATTGATTTCTTCATGCGCCTCAGGGGTAGGCAAGCGAATAACCGTCGTGACGAACTTATTGAAAGGTTTGATCTAGATCCTTCCAAAAAGTGCCGGACATATTCTAAGGGGAACCGCCAAAAGGTGGCTTTAATTGCCGCTTTTGCTTCTGAGGCCGATTTCTATATTTTAGACGAGCCAACATCGGGTTTGGATCCTCTCATGGAACATGTTTTTCAAGACTGTATTCGTGAGGCCAAGAAACAGGGGAAGAGTATATTGCTCTCGAGCCACATTCTCTCTGAAGTGGAGAAGCTTTGCGACCGAGTGAGCATCATCAGAAGTGGGCAGATCATTGAAAGTGGTACACTAGATGAACTGCGCCACCTTACTCGAACGGCGATTAAGGTAACAACCAGGTCCCCTCTAAAGGGCTTGGCAGACTTTCCAGGGGTGCACGATCTGCAGGACAATCGCGGTGTTACTCACTTTGCGGTGGATGGAGAGGCGTTGGGCGCTGTAATAGAACATCTAAGTAAATTTGGAATTAGCCAACTGGAGAGTGCACCACCTACGCTTGAAGATCTCTTTCTTCATCACTATCAGGGGGCGGGAGGACCAGAGAATGGCTAGAGATCTGTTTGTCCGTTTAAGGCATCTTGGTCTATTTATTCTGCGTAGGGATAGGCTCCAGCTAGCCATCTGGATTTTTGCCATAGCTTCGCTTAATGTTATGGTGGCTCTTGCTTATGATGGCCTGTATCAAAATGCTGTAGAGCGGGCAACCATGGCGGAAATTATGCAGAATCCCGCGATGACATTCATGCTTGGGCCGGGTTATGGGTTGGATGACTATACAATAGGTGCCATGATGGGGCACCAAATGCTTCTTTTTTCGGCTTTGGGTGTGGCTATCATGAATATTCTTTTAGTTGCGAGACATTCAAGGGCCGATGAAGAGGCCGGGCGCACCGAGTTAATTCGTTCTTTGCCAGTAGGTAGATTAGCAAGTTTGGGAGCTATTTTAGTCGTTGCAGTATTGGTAAATATTGGATTAGCATTGGTTGTGAGTTTTAGTTTGTTTGCTTGTCAAGTGGAATCGGTTACTCTTGCGGGCTCTCTCCTCTACGGCTTTCTTTTGGGAGTGGTGGGTTTTCTTTTCGCGGCAATTACCGCGTTGCTTGCGCAAATGACAGAGAGCTCCCGAGGTACATTGGGCTATTCTCTTGCAGCTTTGGGCCTATGCTATATTGTGCGGGGAGTAGGCGATGTGAGTAGTGAGCTTTTGGCTATACTGTCCCCATTAGGGATGATCCTGCGAGCTCAAGTTTATGTGAATAATCTGTGGTGGCCGGTGTATTCAGTTACGATTCTAGGGATAATATTCGCGGGTGGCGCCTTTTTCATAAATTCACGCAGAGATTTGGGTGGCGGATTAATCTCGGCCCGACCAGGACGCACTACTGCTTCTACTTTTTTGCGTGGTCCCTTCGGTCTAGCATTAAACTTGCAACAAACTACCATTATTGCTTGGTTAGTGGGACTCTTTCTTTTAGGTTTGAGTTATGGTTCTGTCTTCGGTGACGTGGAGCTTTTTCTTGAAGGTAATGAGTTTCTCCGGGATATTCTGCCTATGGCTCTAGGCTTCACTCTGACAGAGCAATTCCTTGCTTTGTTAATGTCCATTCTTGCCATGTTAGCTACCGTTCCGGCCCTGTTAGTGTTGCTTAAAGTGCGGGCTGAGGAGGGGGACACACATGTGGAGCAGGTATTAGCAACAGCCATATCCAGAACTCGAATATTATTGAGTTTTGTGTCCTTAGGGGTTGTGGTAGGACTTCTGAGTCTGGTTTTGTCGGGGCTGGGCCTTTGGTTGGCGGCCAATGGAGTAATGGATGAGTCTATTTCGGTAATGACGATTATGCAAGCTAGCTTGGCCCAATTTCCCGCGATTCTTGTTATGCTAGCTCTGGCTACTTTTTTGTTTGGCTGGTGGCCTCAATACATTAACTTAGTGTGGTTGTATTTTGCTTACTCCTTGTTTACGGTCTATTTTGGCGTATTGCTAAAGTTGCCTACCTGGTTAAAACGACTTTCTCCTTTTGGAGTGTTGCCCCAGATGCCTATTGAACCTTTCGAGCCTATAGTGGCGCTTTGGCTTATTGCCTTTTTTGTGATTGTATTGCTGTTGGGATTAAAGGGATTCACAAGGCGCGATTTGAACAACTAAAAAACAAGAGCAGCTCTATTTCTAGAACTGGCTCTTGTTTTTTTAGCTTTGTGAACGGAATTAGACAACTCCGCCAAGGTCTGTGCCGGCTAAGGCCACTACTAGGTCCACACAGGCTTGCACATCACGTACGTCCACCATTTCGGAAGGTGAATGGACATAACGGGTGGGAATGGAGATAGCTCCTGAGGGAATCCCTGCCTTAGTCAGGTGAATTGCTCCTGCATCTGTTCCACCAGCATCTAATACTTCCATTTGATAAGGGATGCTATTTTTCTCTGCCAAATCAATAAGTAGTTCCTTGACCTTAGGATGGACAAGAAGGGAGGAGTCTTTAACCTTAATGGCGGCCCCTTTTCCTAAAGAGACTTCCATCCGTCTTGCTTCAGGCATATCACCTGTCAAAGTCACATCGAGGGCGATGCCCAGATCAGGTTCTAAGCCATAAGCAGAAGTTCTTGCTCCCCTGAGACCAACTTCCTCTTGAGTGGTGAAGACGAAGTAGAGGGTGTTAAGGGGTTTTTCTAGCTTCTTGAGGGCTTCTACCAATACGGCACACCCAACGCGGTCATCCATGCTTTTGGCGATGAGGCGATTTCCTAAATCTGTGAATTCCCGATGGAAGATTCCAAATTCGCCAACGGAGACTAGTTTTTGGGCTTCTTCTTTGTTGTCGGCTCCTAGATCAATGTATAACTTATCGAGATTGAGTTCTTTCCAATCACCTTTTTCTTGGTAGATCACGCCAATCGCACCACTGGCAAAGCGGACCCGGTTGCCCACCAGGGTGGAAATTCCTACGCCTCCTACATTGGAGAAACGGAGGAAACCCTGATCATCTATGTGGGTCACGATCACGCCGATTTCATCGGTATGGGCTGCGAACATGATCGTTTTACCGTTTTCTTGACCTCGCTTAATTGCGATTAGATTACCCATGACATCGGTCCTAATCTCGTCCACATGATCTTTTACCATGGTCTTGATTAAATCCGTGACTTCCGTTTCAAAACCAGATGGCCCAAAGGCCTCGGTTAATCGTTGAATAACTGTCTTCATGTAGATTATCCCTCCCTTTCTTGGAGACGCCGTAAGTAGTTCTTAACTAGTTGATAAACACCGTCAAAGTCGTCTTGACTCATGACCGATACTGGTGAGTGGATATAGCGACAAGGCACCGCAATGGTGGCCACTTTGGCACCCTCTTTGGTTAGCTGAATTCTTCCCGCATCTGTTCCACCAGTATTGGTACGGCGTACTTGTACTGGAATATTTTCTTCTTTTGCGATCCGAAATAACTCTCGTACAAGTGGTGGATGGGGAATAGTGGCTCGATCCATCACCGTAATGGCCGGTCCTTTTCCTACAGAAGTGGCGTGTTTGTGCTCCTTTGTTTCGGGCACATCAGAAGCGGTGGTGCCTTCTAGAATTAGGGCAATATCTGGCTCGATTTGATACGCAGCTACACCTGCTCCCCTTAGACCAACTTCTTCTTGTACTGTGAAAGCGGCAATTAAGGGAAAAGTAACCTCTTCTTGGAACAACCTGATGGCCAGTGCACAACCGACTCGGTCGTCTAGGGCTTTCGCTTTCACTTTGTTGTGACCAAATTCCTCATATTTAGTAGTGAAGTAAGCGATATCGCCTAATTTGACTAGACGTTCCGCTTCTTCTTTACTTTTTGCTCCAATATCAATCAATAGTTCTTGGATGGTCAGGGCCCTCTGGCGCTCTTCGGGGCGTTGGAGATGAATAGGCTTACTACCAATGACTCCATTAACCTTTTTAGATCCCACTACTACAGTCTTGGCCACTAATACCCTAGGATCGACACCACCAATTGGCCTGAATTTCAGATAGCCATTACTTTCGATACCTACAATCATGAGAGCCACCTCGTCCATGTGGGCAGCTAACATCACCCGTGGGCCAGGGGCATTGGCATTTTTAATGGCTAGCAAGTTTCCCAAAGCGTCTGTTTTAATTTCGTCGGCGTGGGGCGCAATCTCGCTACGGATTAAATCCCGCACTTCACCTTCTTGCCCAGGTGCGCCACACACTTCTGTTAAGCGGGCTAGAAGCATGTCAATCCCTCCACAAATTCATTATCCAATCCAGCGATGAACAAAGCCATCAGTTTTCCCGTGCGTTTCACATCCTCATAATCTAGGGTCTCGATGGGGGTGTGCATATAACGTAGGGGGATGGAAAGGAGAATGGTTGCCACACCGGCTCTAGTTACTTGGATGGCATAGGCATCTGTGCCACCAGGTGAAGGGGAAGGATCCACAGAATAATTAATATTCCACTCCTTAGCGGTTTCCACCATTCGCTCGTACACCTTTGGATGGACATGGGGTCCAATTGCCACTCCAGGGCCTTGACTGAGTTTGATCGTGTCACTCTCTGGCAAACCTGGCTGATCTCCAAAACCTACATCGATAGCTATACCTAAATCTGGAACAATGCCGTAGGTACTGGTTACTGCACCCCGGAGTCCGACCTCCTCTTGAACGGTGGCAACACCATAGACATCTGCTTCGTGCTTTAATTCTGTGAGAACTTTAAAACACTCAAAAATAGCGGCCACCCCGGCCCGGTCGTCGAAGGCTTTACCCGCCATAAGGGATCCTTGCAGATCCACAACTTCTCGTTTGATGGTGGCTAAATCACCAATGCGGACAAGTTCTTGCACCTGCCCCACAGTGTCATAACCCACATCGATGAACAGGTCCTCCAATTTGACAGCTTGGTTTTGCTCACCTTGGGTTTGCACATGGGGAGGTTTTGCCCCAATGATTCCAGTTAATTGTGCTTTGCCATGGACTATCACTTCTTGCCCGAGCAAAACCCGCTGGTCGAATCCTCCAACGGTGCTAAAGCGGAGAAAACCGTCTTTTTCTATCTTAGTAATAATTAGACCAATTTCGTCCATGTGGGCGGCTAACATGATCTTAGGCCTGCCCTTGGCTCCTTGTCCCTTTTTGAGCATAATCACGTTGCCCAGTTTGTCGGTGCGAATTTCATCAGCCCACAAGCAGGCTTCTTTGATGGGCTCCGCCACTTCCTGCTCGTATCCGGATATGCCCGATGCTTCGCTCAGGGTCCGGAAGAATTGTTTTACATCCACGCATTTCCCTCCTTTGCAGTTTGCTTGTATTATTTCTAGTTCGTCGGAGGAAAAACCTGCATAACCTAGAATTAATCTAGATGGGAAGAGGTGTTCCACAATATGGGAACCAATCGTGAGTCCGCCACCGATGGTGGTGTTTATCTTATCTGGATCTATTTACCGAAGGCGATCGAGCTTTCCGTAGGTAAGCTAGGAACCCTTTCTTTTGAAGAAGGGGTTTATGCCTATTGCGGAAGTGCCCAACGGGCGCTACAAAAGCGCCTCGCTCGACACGCTAGATTAGATAAAAAACTCCATTGGCACATCGATTATTTGCGATCCCGCGCCCAGTATTTAGGCTCGGTCGTGTTTTTCAATCAGCCGAAATCAGGAGAGTGTTGGTTGGTGCAAGAATTATTACGTATCCCGGGTAGCTTTTTCCCCGCTAGTGGCTTTGGCTCTTCTGATTGCACATGTGCTGCTCACTTGGTGCAGGTGCCTTTGGCTTTTCCTAAGAAATAGAGATTTAGTATCTTTTGGCAATGCGGTTCATCATATTGATTTGGGTGCGACAAAGGCGCTCACACTCTTCGATACTAGAAATTAGGTCGCTATTCTTTTTAGGATGAAGTTCATCAATACTCTCTTGACAAAGGGTCTGTAATTCATTTAGTCGTTCCAATAGTCTCCAGATAACATCAGTAGGTTGCACTTTTGACATCCTTTCTCAGTTGATTGCTGTTTCATAATTATAACATTAAAGGGAGGTTTTATGTTGCTTACAGAACGATTAGTAACAGATGTGTTGTTGGCCGCCTTATCTACAGGTGGCGATTTCGCGGAGATTTTCATGGAGGACACCTACAACACGATGATCCGTATGATTAATGGTACCGTGGAAGAGGGGGTTACCGGACGCGATTACGGCGTAGGTATTAGGATTTTCCAGGGGATGCGAAGTGTTTATGCTTACACCAATGATACTGCCAGAGAAAACCTAATGAAGGTGGCCCTTGAAGCTGCCGCTGCTTTAGCAGATACTCCGAAAGTAAAGAGCATTGTGCTGGCTCGTATGGCAGTGGAGAAGTTTAACCCGATTGTTTTAGAGCCACGGCAGGTTGCATCGGGGGACAAGGTTGGGGTGATGAAAAGAGCCCATGCAGCCGCCTTTGATCACCATGAACAAATTAGCCAAGTTGCCATTAATTATCTTGATACGGATCAAAGCGTATTCATTGCCAACTCAGAGGGATTGATGGCAGATGACCGCCGGGTCCGGACTCGACTGGCAATTAATGCAGTGGCTACCAAGGGTAACGAAAAACAGTCTGGTTTTTATGGTCCTGGGCGTCACATGGGTTTTGAACTTTTTGAGCATCTCGATGTGGAGGAATATGCGCAGGAAGCTGCTCGAATTGCAGTTACCATGGTAAATGCTGATTATGCACCTAGTGGTAAGTATCCAGTGATCATCCACAACGGATTTGGTGGAGTGATTTTTCATGAGGCCTGTGGACATGGTTTAGAAGCGACCAGTGTGGCAAAAGGGGCTTCAGTCTTCGCTGGCAAGTTAGGGGAAAAGGTAGCTAGTGAGTTGGTTACCGCAGTGGATGATGGGACCATTCCTAATGCCTGGGGTTCGCAGAATATCGATGATGAGGGGCATAAAACTAAGCGTAACGTACTCATCGAGAACGGAATTCTGAAGGGTTATATGATCGATAAGTTAAACGGGCGACGCATGGGTATGGAACCAACTGGCAACAGTCGACGTCAATCCTATAAATATGCGCCTACCTCCCGTATGACTAACACCTTTATTTGTGCAGGGCAATCCAGTGTTGATGAGATCATTAGTAATACTGAATATGGTCTGTTCGCAAAACATATGGGTGGCGGGTCCGTTAACCCTGCAACTGGTGAATTCAACTTTGCTGTGTCCGAAGGCTATCTCGTACGTAATGGTAAAATTGAGAAGCCAGTTCGGGGTGCTACCTTGATCGGAAGAGGGTCTGAAATTCTACAGAAGATCGATATGGTAGGTTCTAACCTTAGCACTGGCCAAGGCATGTGTGGTTCCATAAGTGGATCCATTCCTGCTGACGTGGGCCAACCAACGATTCGTGTGACGGAAATCACCGTCGGTGGACGAAAGGAGGCAAACTAATGGACATTAGGGAGTTTAAAGACCAAGTATTCGCGGCAGGTCGTGAAGTTGGCTTGGAGGATATGGAAGTTTATGTGTCCCGTTCTAAGGACTTTTCCGTACGTATCTATCAAACGGAAGTAGATGATTATACCGTTAGTGTGGAGCAAGGTGTTGGCTTTCGTGCTCGCTTTGCGGGCAAAGTTGGCTACGCCTATGTGGAAGCTTTAGACCAAGACTCAATCAAACTCTTGGTGGAAGGGGCCAAGGAGAATGCTCAGATTATAGATTCTACTGACGAAATAGTCTTTTTCGAAGGTTCTCCAGAGTATCCCGAGGTTTCCGCTTATAGTGAGGAGTTGGAGGGTGTCTCTGCGGAAGAAAAAATCGAGTTTGCTAAGTCCCTTGAAGCAGAAGCCTTTGCGGCTGATCCGAGGGTTTCGATGGTAAATTGGTCCACTGCTGGGTATGGTGAAACAGAAGTGTACATTGCGAACACCAAAGGATTAGAACAGTCCTATAATCGTAACGGAGCCTTCTCCTATGTCGCCGCGGTGGTGAAAGAGGGCGAAACGGTCAAAACTGGTGGACGTTTTCGCTTTGATAATGATTGGACTAAATTTGATGCCACGAAACAAGCCCAAGAAGCAGTGGCAGAAGGTGTTTCTTTGTTGAATGCTAGTTCTGTTAAGTCTGGAGACTATAGGGTATTGCTTAGATATGATGTGGCCCGGGATCTTCTTAGTACCTTTTCCTCTGTGTTTTCTGCTGAAGCGGTGCAGAAAGGGTTGTCCTTGTTAGGAGGTAAACTTGGCGAACAAATTGCCAATCCACAGCTAACTCTTGTTGACGATCCTCTACTTGCCAATGGTGGAGCGTCAGCTCCCTTTGATGGGGAAGGTGTGGCCACCAAGACTAAAGAAGTCATTTCTCAGGGAAAGCTCGTAACCTTTTTGCACAACCTCAAAACTGCAAAGAAGGACGGGGTAGAGTCAACTGGTAATGCTTTCCGTGCTTCTTTTAAGTCCCCAGTGGGAATTTCTCCAAGCAACTTCTATATTCAGCCCGGTGATAAAAGCTATGAGGAACTGGTGAAAGAGCTCGGCAATGGATTAATTATCATTGACGTGCAGGGCACCCATTCAGGGGCTAACGCAGTGTCTGGAGACTTTTCTTTAGGTGCCTATGGCTATTTAGTGGAAAATGGTGAGATTACTAGGGCGGTTGATCAGATTACAGTTGCAGGTAATTTCTTTAAGTTGCTTGAAAGCGTGGAAGAAATTGGCGCTGACTTGGAATTTGGCATTCCGGGTTATGGTGGCAATGTAGGGTCGCCATCACTGATCATTGAAAAACTGGCAATCGCAGGTAATTAGGAGGACGTTTATGAATTTCTCTACACGTAAGATCGCCAACCTTGGAGTGCTTACGGCAGTATCTATTGTGCTTACTCGGGTCTTCGGCTTCATTGTTCCAGTGGCAGGAGTAGGGGCTCTCAGAATTAGCTTTGGAGAGATTCCCCTGATCCTAGCTGGCATTTTGTTTGGTCCTTGGGCTGGAGCTGTTACGGGTATAGCTGCGGATTTAATCGGCTATGCCATTAACTCACATGGGGGAGCGTTCTTTCCTGGATTTGCCTTAAGTGCAGCCCTGACGGGGCTGCTTCCCGGTTTACTGTTGCACAGTTATCGGGAGAATCTACGTTGGTGGCAAGTTGGGGTCACGGTGCTGTTGACCGATTTAGTCACAGGCGTTGTTTTAAACACTCTTTGGTTGACAATCTTGTATGGGCAAGGTTTCTTTGTTATTTTACCCGCCAGACTCTTGGCCCGTTTGGTCACTTTGCCCATCTATACGCTGGCAGTATTCTTGATTAATCGGGCGTATCAAACCTATCGACAAGGCGCTCAGTAGATCTTGCGACCTATTGTATTTTGTGTTATGATAGCTTCGAAACTATACATTATACAAAGGCACATAGTGAGGTGTGGTTTTCCGTATGGATCTCGAACCGCCGAGACGGTGGCACAAATGGAAATTAGAGTTCTTGTGGCGATTGCCTTTAGAACCACGCAAGAAAATCAAAAGGTTCATCAAATTAGGGGACGATTACTTGGTTCAAGGCGAGCTGCTATTAGCAGAGCATTGTTATCATCTCTCTAAGCAGCTAGCTGAAAACGCTGGTACAGTCCATCTATTGAAAAAGATTGAACAAAGGATCCAATAGCCTTGGCGGCGACGCCAAGGTTTTTTTACCCAGATGCTTGACCTAAATAAGTATCATTATTGGCTTGCTTTGCAGTTTGTAAGAGGTTATAATAACATTAAGAAAACTTTCACATTGGGGGTCGGACCATGAGACAAACTGAGCAATCCGCCCGGCGTTTTCACGTACTTGCGGATCCGATTCGTCTACAAATAGCTCTTTTGCTTCGTGAAGGCGAAATGTGCGTAGGGGACTTAGTTAACGAACTAGACATTAATCAACCCAAGGTATCATATCATCTTAAACGTATGTATGAGGAAGGTTTATTGGAGCGTCGTACAGAATACACGTGGAGTTTTTATTCATTGTCCACTGACCTGAGAACTTGGGTCAATGAGGAACTAGATCTCTTACTGGAAAACAGTTCGTTAGCAAAGGCAAGGGGGCTATAAGTGAAGGATTTGAAGCAATTGACCAAGGCTCCCTCTTTTCTAGGGGCCATAAAAGCCATTTGGCGGGCGGGGGTAGAGGCTTTTGAGCAGGAGGCAGCTGTAGCGGATTTGCAGAAGACAAAAGCGCGTCTCCAAGAAGAATCCTTAGCCTTGTCTCGTCTTGTACACGATTACGAAACCAAGATACATAATATAGTTCGCGAAAATGAAGAACTCCGCAAACAAAACCGCGAATTTGAGTGGGCCTACAGGGCCTTGCGTCGTGAAAATCAGTGGCTGAAAGAAGAAGTGTTTAAGCTAAAAGGTCGACCATTACAGTGAGTGGGAGCCAGGCAAGGGGCTCCTTCTTTTATTTGCTCGCTACCGAATAGCCCAGCGTTGGGCAGGATTATGCATCGTTGAGTCGAAACCTCTACGTTGGAAAAGGAAGTGACTTGTGATGAACTCAAAAAAGATGATCCAAACCGCTCTTTTAGTTGCTTTAGTTGCAGTTACCACCATGGTGGTGAATGTACCACTACCGGGGGTCAAAGGGTATATCAATATTGGGGATACGATTGTGCTATTATCTGGAGTTTTGCTTGGTCCCACAACAGGGGCAGTGGCAGGCGCCCTCGGATCTAGCCTTGCGGATCTTCTCTTAGGATATGCCCATTGGGCACCATGGACCTTTATAATTAAGGGGTTAGAAGGGTTTTTGGCCGGCTGGTTGGTGTTGCGTCTCCGTAAGGGGACTACACTAGCTACGGTGATCGGTGCTGCTGTGATGGTTGGTGGCTATTTTCTAGTGGGTACCTTGTACTATGGTTTCGGTGTAGCGGTTGCCTCTGTGCCTGGAGATCTACTTCAAGGCGGTGCCAGTGTGCTTTTGGCTCTAGTCTTGGTGCGGCCTCTCCGGAAATATCTGGGCCTGGGCCAGTAAGGAACAGGCACATTTTCTCTCTCCACCTCATAAGATAGTTTTGCAGAAGAGGGGAGGTGGGCGGTGAGTTGTTTGCCCCACTATTCAGTGGAATAGGTTTGTGGTTGTTGGAGGGCGTAGGTATGCTGGCTTCCTTCGTCACCAGTGGGAGTGCTTTTCCTAAACCCTTAAGTCCCGAAGAAGAGCAAGAATTATTAATCAAGAAGGCAGAAGGAGACGAAGGGGCCCGAAATACTCTGATCGAGCGCAACCTTCGTCTTGTGGCTCATATTGTCAAAAAGTTCGATAATACGGGTGAGGACAGTGAAGATTTGATTTCCATCGGCGTCATTGGTTTAATTAAGGCCATTAACACCTTCAATCCTCACAAGAACACTCGCCTAGCTACTTATGCAGCTCGGTGCATTGAGAATGAGATCTAACTGTCAAAGGATCGGTGTCCACCATATAGCGTTGACCGTATACTAAAAGTTCGCAGGGTGAAGCACCTTCGTGTTTGATCTTCACTCCTTCTTGATGTACCTTTACTTCGAGTCTATGACCCCTAAAGAGTAGCTTGAAGTCATAACCAGACCATTGTCGTGGTAGAAAGGGCTTTAGGGAGAGTGTGTCATTCTCAATTCGTAAGCCACCAAATCCGTAGACGATAGACATCCAGGTACCAGCCATACTAGTAATGTGCAGGCCATCATCTGTGTCATTGTTGTAATTGTCTAGATCCAAACGGGCGGTACGCAGATACAGCTCGTATGCCTTCTCTAGATAGCCTACTTCAGCCGCAATGATCGAATAAACGCAAGGAGAGAGGGAAGACTCGTGCACTGTCATGGGTTCGTAGAAATCGAAATTGCGTTTTTTTGTTTCTAGATCATAGCGGTCTCCAAGGAAGAAGAGCCCTTGGAGTACATCTGCTTGCTTGATAAAGCAAGATCGCAGAATCCGATCCCAAGACCAGTTTTGATTCAAGGGAAGCTCGTGGGGTGGTACGGCACTCACTGGGAGTAATTCTTTATCCATAAACCCATCCTGCTGTTCAAAGACATCGTGTTTTTCCACATAGGGGTAGTACATCTTATCCATTATTTCTCCCCAACGTACCGTTTCTTCGTGACTGAGATTTAGTTGGGTGTATAATTCTCGAAAACGACTAGGATCGCTTTGGCGAACATAGTCTAGTACCTCGAGGGTGTATTCTAAACACCAAGAAGCCATGCGATTGGTATGCCAATTGTTGTTCACGTTGTTTTCGTACTCGTTGGGTCCCGTAACCCCGAGGATCATGTAAACACCTTTGCGGGGCTGATATGTGACTCGGCCTGCCCAAAAGCGACTAATTTCTACCAATACCTCAAGGGCGTATTCTCCTAAATATGCTCGATCGTTGGTATAGCGAACATAGTTGAAGATGGCGTAGGCTATCGCCCCATTGCGATGAATTTCTTCAAAGGTGATTTCCCATTCATTATGGCATTCTTCTCCTGTCATGGTCACCATAGGATAAAGGGCCCCCGGAAGACCTAGTTTTCGGGCATTTTCTTTGGCTTTTTCCAGGTGTTGGTAGCGATAAATTAGGAGATTACGCGCGATTTGCGGATCGCTGGTACTTAAATAGAAGGGGAGACAATATGCCTCCGTATCCCAGTAGGTACTTCCACCGTATTTTTCTCCAGTGAAGCCTTTGGGACCTATGTTTAGACGGGGATCTTCTCCAGTATAGGTTTGATTGAGGTGGAAGATGTTAAAGCGGATTCCTTGCTGGGCGGCGGGATCGCCTTTGATTTGAATGTCACTATCGTACCATGTTTGGGCCCATGCTTGCTCGTGTAAAGCAAAGAGTTGATCATAGGTTGATTGACCGTGCTGGTCTAATAGCTTAAGAGCTTGCTCAGTAACTTGTTTGGCGGGGTAATCCCGATTAGTGGTGACGGCTACCAACTTCTCTAAGGTCAGGGTCTGACCTAACTGCAACTTCTGTTGAACGCTAGCCTCCGCATACCCGGAACTGGCGGCAAATTGGGTGGAATTTTCCGTTATTTCGTGTTCATCCAAATAGAGGCGAAACGAGCTGGAGGCCGCCACAAGAAATCCAGATTTTTTAGTCTCCATGGTGACCATTTGGTGGTTCGCTTCACTGGCTTCGGTCACGCCTAGCCAAAAGTCTTCACCGTAGTTGGCGTCTTCGTTGATGACGTTGCCATCAAGGTATGGCGTAAACTCTACTTCCACACCTTCGTATGAAGGATCCTCTTCTAGGGTTACACGGTAACGGATTGCTGCAAGTTGTCGCTGATGTTTACTGACGAAACGCCCAGTTTCAAGATGTAAGATGCGTCCTTGTTCATCCTGAACTCTAAACGAACGGGTGAGTTGGCCTGCCCGCATATCCAATTTACGCTGAAAGTCAAGGGGCTCCCAAGTGTGTAGATCTACTGCGCGTCCCCCAAGACCAACTCTTATACCAATAAAGTTTACCGCGTTGAGGACTTTCGCGAAATATTCCGGATAGCCATTCTTCCACCAACCGACCACAGTACGATCAGGATAAAATACTCCTGCGATATATGTACCCTGAAGGCTATCGCCAGAATAGTCCTCCTCGAAATTTCCGCGCATGCCCATATAACCGTTGCCTAGGCTCATGAGGCTCTCGGTGACTCGATTCCTTTCTGGATGAAACCCCTTTTCAATGATTTCCCATTCATGGGTTCCGTAGAAAAATTTCAAGAAGATCCCCCCTTTAGAAGTCTGTTAAGTTTATCATAACTTATTTGTCATCACTTGGCAATCGTTTGCACAAAAAGCCGAGTAGTCCGTGGGGAAATCACCAAGTGGGACCTGCTGGTTCCTTTTAAGATTGTCGTTGCAGGGCCTCAAGTAGTTGTTTTAGGCTCACGGATTCAAATCCAGAAATAACTACATGGGCTGCAGATAACATATTTGGCTCACCGACACCAACCGTAAGCATTCCAGCGTTTAGAGCCGCCTCAATTCCTGCTTGGGCATCTTCAAAAACCACAGTATGTTCTGGGGCCACGTTTAGCTGAGCTGCCCCTAGTAAAAACACCTCTGGATCGGGCTTAGCTTTCGAGACCAAATTCCCATCAATGATGGCGTCGAAATAATCAGTGATCTGAACCCTTTCCAATATGGTTCGGGCGTTCTTACTTGCTGAACCAAGGGCGATTTTTATGCCCTGACCCCGCAATTCGTCTAGGAAGTCCAAGACCCCTGGTAGTATTTCCGAAGTGTCCATTTGTAAAATATACTGTACGTACCAGGTGTTTTTCTTCGCGGCTAAGGATTCTTTTTCTGCAGTTGTTTTCTCTTGCTTGCCAATCTCCAACAGAATTTCTAAGGAACGCATCCGGCTGACTCCCTTTAGCCGTTCGTTATCTCGTTCGGTAAATTCGATGCCCAATTCGGCACCTAGACGTTTCCAAGCTAAGTAATGGTATTTGGCAGTATCAACAATTACCCCATCCAAATCAAAAATGGCCAGACGAATATCCATAAGCTGCCTCCTTTACGGACCCATTATAACATGAGATGGAGTGGGAGCACATAGATTTTAAAGAAAGGGAGGAAGGAGGTGGCGTATCTGATTGCCATCTACGCCCGGGTAAGCACGGAAGAACAAGCTAAACATGGTTTTAGTATCGCTGCGCAAATTCGGGAATGTCAGGAACTGGTCGATCCTCAGCTCACCTTAACCTTTGTAGATGAGGGTGTTTCTGGTGAGATTCTGCACCGCCCAGCTCTAGAAGAATTGCGCCTAAAGATCGAACAAGGGGAAGTTAACACCGTGGTGTGTTTGGATCCTGACCGCCTATCTCGTAAGCTACTCCATCAGCTTTTACTCACGGAGGAATGGGAAAAGCGGGGGGTGCAGTTGACTTTCGTGCACGGGGATTATAGCAAAACTCCTGAAGGCAATCTTTTTTATGCCCTCAGGGGGGCGATTTCTGAATTTGAGAAGGCTAAGATCACTGAACGTATGTGCAGGGGGAGACGGGAAAAGGCTAGGCAAGGAAGGGTTTTGAGGGATTTTCAGATCTATGGGTATGATTATGACGTGGAGCATGAACAACTAGTGGTGAATAGGGCTGAGGGAATAATAGTAAAGAAAATTTTCACCTGGTTCTTAGAGCCGCCACCAGGAGTCAAGGGAGTCTCCAGCATTGCCAAGACCTTGACATATCAAGGAGTACCTACGAAGAGAGGTGCTAAGCAGTGGCACCGGCAAGTGGTACGTCAAATTCTGAGTAATCGTACTTACTTAGGGGAATTTTATCAGAATAAATGGGACACTACCAACTCTCAAGTCCGGTTGCGACCGTTTGAAGAGTGGATTTTAATTCCTTGTCCATCCTTGGTTACGGTGGATGTCTTTAACCAGGTTCAGAAAAAACTGTCAGTGAATTCGAGATCTTAATGCATCTACGCACCACCAAGAGGGCTCGTCAAGAGGTGATGCTGTACGATCCCATCGGAGCAGACCGGGAGGGAAATGAGATCAGTTTGATGGATATTCTCAGTTCCGATGGTGATGAAGTACTGGAGTCGGTGGTCTTAAATATGGATCGCAACCAATTAGCAGAAAAATTCCACTGTCTCTCCAAGCGCGAGCGGATGGTTTTGGAACTAAGATTTGGTTTAGGACACCAAGAACGGCACACTCAAAGGCAGATAGGACGCATATTAGGCATTTCTCGTTCTTACGTTTCTCGTATTGAAAAACGAGCTTTGGGTAAGCTTCTAAATGAAATGGGCCCCCTCAGCTAAGGACCAGGTCCCGCAGTGGGGATCTGGTCTCCCCCTTGGGGATCATTTTGTTTTATCCTTTTTTCCCCGGATATGTTATAATAAAGCGATACATTTTGGAAAGATGGAGCTGTTATGGGATTATTACAACCAGACTTGATTTTGGAGGATGTCTTTGCTATAGATCTACCAAGACTACAAGCCAACGGCATCAAAGGATTATTGATTGACCTAGATAACACCATAGTGCCCTGGGAAGAGTCACTCATGGAAGAGCGTTTCATCACTTGGGTGCAGCAGGTTAAGGAGCAAGGTTTCGCCATTTGCCTTGTTACTAATGCTTTGGAAAATCGCACCGCAAACTTTGCGGGTCTTCTGGAGATCCCCGCTGTTGGACGGGCCTGGAAACCATTAAACCGGGCTTTTTCGCGTGGTCTAAAGTTATTGAAGTTACCTGCAGCCCAAGTGGCGGTAGTGGGCGATCAGTTGTTTACAGATGTTCTAGGCGGTAATCGTATGGGACTTTTTACTATTTTGGTTAATCCCTTGAGCACAAAAGAGCTTAAAACTACAAAGTTCATGAGGCGCCTAGAAGGTCGAGTACTAGACAAGATGGTACAAAAAGGTCAACTAAGTGCTCAAGCGGTGTCGATACGCAAAGGGGGAGACTAATATGAGGCAACAACATTGTCAGGGATGTGGTGCCCACATCCAAAGCAGTAATCCAAGTGAGTATGGTTATGTACCAGAAGGCCAGCTGAATCGGGAACCCCTCCTTTGCCAACGTTGTTTTAGAATCAACCATTATGGTCGTGATGACATCGGTCCGGTCCAGGCCAATGATTCCCTTGCCTCCATTGAAGCTGGTTTAGCTTGGTGCAGCGGGGTTGTTTTGGTGGTGGATCTCATGGATTTCGAGGCCAGCGTGCCTCGAGAGCTTGTAGGTATGATTGGCAACAAGAAGACCATCCTGGCCGTGAACAAGGTGGATCTCTTGCCAGAACAGACACCCTTACGGGAAATCCATGGATGGATTGCTAAAAGGCTTACAGATTTAGCCTTTCCCCAGGTACAGGTGAATTTGATTAGTGCCGTTAATGGCCATGGTTTTCCCGATCTTGCGGATGAAATCGAGAACCTAGGTCCGAATGTTCTGTTTATTGGAGTCACCAATGTGGGTAAATCCAGTGTCTTAGAAAGGCTTTTACATATGCGCATTGGTGGGGGTAAGCGGGGTATTGTTAAGCCCACCATTTCACCGTATCCAGGCACAACCGTTCAGGTTTCAAGGTGGCGGTGTCCGGGTGGTTTGGTTTTGGCTGACTCCCCCGGCTACGTTCCCCAGGGGCGGGTGAGCGATCAAGTGGCAGCAGAATGTGCCCGGGAGCTAATTCCCCATCGCCAGCTGTCTTCTCATCTCTATCCTGTGCAGGTCGGGGAACTGATCCATATTCCGGGTCTTTGTGGATTTGAGTGTTTGGAAAGCTCCGGTTCTGGTCTGCTCTTGGGCTTTACGGGATCGGGTGTACAGTGGCAGAAGTCCACTAACAAACACCTGAAAAAGTGGCTTGAAGAGTATGCTGGCCCCTGCCAAGTTAAGACATGGGAGCAGAGGACGATCAGATTATACCCAGGGCAAGATGCGGTGATTAGTGGCTTAGGTTGGGTTTCGGCGCGTAAAGCCACTTTGCTACTTAGGGTACACCTGCCCCAAGGTGCGCAGCTCACTATTAGACCCAATTTGGTTGGACGAAAAAAATAAACTAGGATTTTGGTATAATACTTGTCCTCCTTGCACATACTATCAATATACGTAGTCAGGGAGGAACGAGCATGAACTCATTTGTTTACGAAGGGGCCCTGGATCATTGCTCTGGTGATAAGCTTCTGGTGAGACTGCGGGAGATGGTGGCAGACTTACGTAAATGTCACCCTGAGCTAAAGTGTTGTTCTTTGGCGGATCTAAGTCTGCGCAAACAGCCGTCTAGAGTTACTGTCACCCTATATTTCAAAGAGAACCCCTAAGCATCCCCGTAAGGGAATAAGACCCCCTTAAGGGGTTTTTCTTTTGTAGTACCCTAGAATAGGCAGGAGTTTCCACTTGGAGAATAGAAAAGACCATTGTTATGTCTTAAATATAGGAGGTCGAACATGGAAAGAATAACCCGGATTAGAGAACGCCTTCAGGAACACGGAGTGGATGTCTTTTTGGGTTCGAACGCCGTGACCAGGCGATATCTTACTGGTTTTACAGGCTCGGCCGGTTTTGTCTGGATCACCCCTACCCAACAGGCTTTGCTAACGGATTTCCGCTATGTAGAACAAGTTAAGGCCCAAAGCCCTAGCTGGGAGCTTATTCAAATTGAAAATGTGACTGATACTTTGCAAGCCTTGGTGGATAGAGATCAGGTTAAAAGAATAGCTTTTGAAGCAGACCAAGTAACCGTCAAACAATTGCAGGATTGGGAGGAGAAGATTTCTGCCCAATTTGTCGGTGTGACTGGTTGGGTCCAAGAGCTTAGAATAATCAAGGCCCCCGAAGAAATAGAGTCCATTCGGAAGGCGGCTCAAATCGGAGACGAGGCTTTTGCTCAGCTTCTACCTCAGATTCGTTCTGGTGTTACAGAACAGGATTTAGCACTGGAATTAGAATATCTCATGCGCAAAGCCGGTGCCACGGGCATGTCCTTTAGTCCTATTATAGCATCAGGTCCTAATAGCGCTTTGCCCCACGCCAGACCAAGCCAGCGCATTTTGAGTCATGGTGACTTTGTTGTTTTCGATTTTGGTTGTGTCGTGGACGGGTATTGTTCTGATATGACCCGCACCGTTGTGATTGGAGAACCGGAAGAAAAGCATCTTTTGATTTATGATTTGGTCCTTAAAGCCCAAGTAGAATCTCTAGCCGCGGTGGCTCCAGGAAAAACAGGTGTAGAAATAGACACAATTGCTCGGGAGATTATTAGTGATGCTGGCTATGGCGAATACTTCGGACATGGCTTAGGTCATGGCGTAGGTCTCGAGATTCACGAAAACCCACGTTTATCGAAGAATGATCACACCGTATTGCAACCCGGTATGGTTGTCACGGTAGAACCGGGGGTATATTTACCCGGTTTTGGCGGGGTGAGGATTGAAGATTTAGTGCTGGTTACGGAGGATGGTCACGAAGTTCTATCATCCACCTTTAAGGAATTATTTGTGGTACAATAAGGGAGGAAGCTATTATGATTTCGGTTAACGATTTGCGTACTGGACTAACGGTAGAGCTCGAAGGAGACATTTTTTCAGTAGTAGAATTTCTTCACGTCAAGCCAGGCAAGGGTGCGGCTTTTGTACGGACGAAATTGAAAAATATTCGGACTGGGGCCTCCGTTGAACGTACTTTCCGAGCCGGCGAACGAATTGCTCGGGCCCACATTGAATTAAAGCAGATGCAATATTTATACAGTTCAGAAGGGGAGTATTTTTTCATGGATATGGAAACATATGATCAGATCTCCCTTGGTGCGGATGATCTTGGCGATGCCCCCAAGTATCTGTTGGAAAATATGACTATTGGAATACAGTTTTACCAAGGTCAAGCCGTGGGTGTTGAATTACCCACTACCGTAATCTTAGAGGTAACTGAAACTGAACCGGGCTTTAGGGGAGATACTGCCCAGGGTGCTACGAAGCCGGCCACTCTACAAACAGGTATAACGATTCAAGTTCCGTTGTTTGTAGAGCAGGGGGAAATGGTTAAGGTGGACACTCGCACAGGAGAATATCTCTCGCGAGCATAAAAAATGGAGGTGATCTGATTGGAGACCGTAAAAGAGCAAATCGCCTATTTACGTGGGGTAATGGATGGAGATTCCTCTTTACAGGAGGGAAGAGTTCGTTTTTTATTCGAGAAGACTTTGCAGATTTTAGAACATCTTGCTCGTGACGCGGAAGAATTATCACAAGCCCAAGAAGAACTCGACGAATACTTGCAGGAAGTGGATTTTGACCTAGCGTACTTGGAAGATGAGTTTTTTGCCGACGATGATGAATGCACCTGCCGTGAAGACGATGACGATGATTGGGAAGAATGGGAAGATTGCTGTGGTTCGTTAGTTGAGGTGGAATGCCCTCAGTGCCAAGATATTGTCACCTTCGATGAAGACTTTCTTTTTGATCAGGGCGTACAAATTCGTTGCCCACGATGTGACGCAGTTGTTTTTGAGACTGATGACTTTGAGGATTTAGACGATCTCTTTGAAGAAGATAATTTTGACGAAGACTAACGCTTAGTTAATATAATAGAGTGAACGAAAAGGTTGCCTAGTTGGGGCAACCTTTTTTTGTCATAACTTGTCCTTCCTATGCATATGGTTGGCTAAGGGGTGAATAAAGATGATGCGTAACTACTTGGCTCCGTCCTTAAGGGCTATTCTGGGACTGTTGGACTTTCAGGATATTGAGGAGGTGAGAGTGCGTCTCAATCGTCCCCTGATGGTCAAAACAAGGAGGACTTTTTTATGTGTTTCGCCTGAAGGACAACCTTGCGCCCCAAGGGACAGTTACTTTGTGAGCCGGGATGACCTGGACCGTACTCTGCAAATCATCACAAAAAACTCCTGGTACGCCTGGGAACAACAAATCCAAGGGGGGTACCTTACGTTACCTGGGGGCCACCGTGTGGGCATAGGTGGTCAAGCTGTGTTTGCTGATGGCAATCTGAAAACAATCAAGAACGTCTCGTCGCTCAACTTTCGACAGGCTAAAGAAATTCCGGGTACTGCAGACTCCTTGATTGGTCAAGTGGTTGGCCCACATTCATCTGGGGTTCTCTCCACAATCATCGTATCTCCCCCTGGTTGTGGAAAAACTACACTCTTGCGGGACTTGGCTCGGCAGGTGGCCAATCGTGGCTTTCAAGTCACCATCATCGATGAACGTTCGGAAATTGCCGCCTCCCATTTGGGCATACCCCAATTGGATGTGGGCTTTCAGACCGATGTCTTAGATGGTTATGATAAAGAAACAGGCGTGCACCACGCCTTACGGGGTTTGTGTCCAGATGTGGTCATTACTGATGAGATTGGTCATGAACATGATGCCTGGATTTTAGGTGAGCTGGCCCGTAGTGGGGTAAAGGTTGTGGCTACCTGTCATGGAAATTCCTTGGAGCAAATAAAAACTAAGGGTTGGGCCAAACAAAGTCTGGGGGTGTTCGAGTTAATGGTGATCTTATCTCGTCGACAGGGACCTGGAACCATCGAAGCGGTTCTAAGGCTCGGGCGACACTCATAATATTTAGGACAGGGGTGAGGAAGTGCGACTATTCGGTGCAGGGTTAATTGTGTTTTCTTGTGGGATAATGGGTTTGCTCGCTGCTGCTAGTTATGGGCAAAGGGTTCAAAATTTACGACAGTTCCTCTCCTTTATTCAGCTCTTAGAATCTGAGATTCAATTTGCCCGCACTACGTTACCAGAAGTAATCAGCAAACACATACCCCAATTCTCTGGACTGACCAAGCAATTTTTAATTACTCTTGATGCTCATTTGGAAGATGGTGGAGGTCATGACTTTTCATCCGTGTGGGAACAAGGTATCCACCATCTAGGCGAAAGTGGCTTTCCGAACCAAGTTTTGATGGATCTGCGAGATGTGGGCAGAATTTTGGGTCAAAGCGATGTAACCGAACAACTAAAACATCTACAACTCTGTTCTATACGTCTTCAACAGGCCCTGGAAGAAGCGAAGAAGGAGCAGGACCGACAAACCAAACTCTGGCGGTATTTGGGATTTTCAGCTGGTCTACTTATTGTGTTGCTGTTGTTTTAGGGGGGATCTTATGACTGACTTATCTCCAATTTATCGGATTGCTGGCCTGGGTATTTTGGTGGCGGTTTTAAACATTTTTTTGGTGCAAGCAGATCGAAAAGAACAGGCTCAAATGTTGAGTTTAGCCGGCGTAATTATTGTCCTTTTGTGGCTAGTACAAATGGTGGGGCAACTTTTTGCCGATGTGGAAGCAGTCTTTAGGTGGTGATCGCGCATGATGCTTTGGCTACCGTTTGTGGTAGGTATGGCTATAGTATTAACAGTCTTTCAAGCCCAATTGCGAGAAGAACAACCAACTTGGGGCGTTTTAGTGGCCGTCGCCTTCGCAGCAACCATACTATTAGCTCTTATTCCTCATTTTAGTGCCACCTTTCAAGCATTAACTGCTTTAGCTAGGGAGGCTTCGGTCAGCTCGTTGTACTTAAGCCCCGTCTTGAAAACCATCGGGGTGGCTTACCTCACTTCCTTTGGAGCGCAAATTAGTAAGGAAGCCGGGGAGGAGACAATTTCGGCCATTGTGGAGTTGGCAGGGAAATTGGTTATTTTGTTCATTGCTCTCCCTTTGCTCCAGGCTGTACTGTATGCTTTGTTTGGCATTCTCGGTTACTAGCAGGTGATAACATGAAGAGATGGCTAGTAGTTTTCCCCTTGTTGATTCTAGTGTGGGGCGATTTTGCCTGCGCCCAACAAAACTTGGATTTTGAACCATTTCAACAGTCGATACAAGCTCAATTAGAAGCTCTGAATCTCGGACAGCTGTTGGAGTTCACCCAATTGTTAGAGGCTGAATATCAGCAGTATTTACCGGGCTTAAGCGTGAAAGAACTCCTTTCTGGTCAAGGACAGCTGGCTTCCCCAGGCGATTTGCTGACTCTTTTATTGCAGAGATTGCTTAGGGAACTATATCTCAGCCTAAAATTATTACGGCAATTAGTAGTCATCGGAATTCTGGCGGCACTTTTACAAAGACTCAGTGCCTCTTTTGGGATGAAGACAGTTGTAGATTTAGCCTTTGGCGCGTGCTTCTTGGTATTGGTACTCATTGGGCTCCAAAGTTTTCAAGTAGTCGTAGCCCTAGCCACGGAGGCTGTGGATCAGATGGTCTCGTTCATGTATTCGCTACTTCCAATGCTCTCTGCACTCTTGGTCACGGTGGGTGGCCTAACCTCTTCTGCGATTTTCCACCCCTTGCTGTGGGGGTTAGTAGGCGCTATTGCAGGACTCGTACAATATCTGCTGTTTCCCCTGATCCTTTTTAGCACTGCCTTTGGCCTGGTAGCCCACTTCTCCAACGAGTTGCCCCTGTCTAGACTAGGAGGACTACTCAGGCAAGGTGCCATCACGTTGTTAGGGACATTTTTCATGGTTTTTTCTGGTTTTGTGGTGGTTAAGGGTGCCATAGCGCCTATCGCAGATGGACTTTCGCTCCGGGCGGCCAAGTATTTTACCAAGACATTGATCCCCATTGCCGGTGGGATGTTTGCAGACACCCTAGAGGTGGTGGTTGGTGGTTCATTATTAATCAAGAACGGAGTAGGGGTCTTTGGTCTGGTCATGATAATTTTCTTGGTCGTGACTCCGCTTTTGAAAGTGTGGGCCATGGTGCTAGTGTATAAATTAGTGGGCGCCTTATTAGAGCCCATCTGTGATCCCCGTTTGGTTCGGGCTTTAACTACCATGGAATCTTCTCTGACCTTGATCTTCGTCTCTTTAGGCACGGTGGCCGTAATGTTTTTACTGGCAATAAGTATTTTGGTTGGTGTGGGTAATCTAACTGTGTTCATGAGGTGAGAAGATGTTTTGGCGAGAATGGTTAACAACATTATTGGGCTTAACAATCTTACTGGCAATTGTGGAAATGATTTTACCCCCAGGCGATATCGGGAAATTCTCTAGACTTGTCTTAGGTCTAGTAGTCCTGTTGGCAGTACTCCAACCTCTCATCACCTTTCTAAAGCTCAATCCTGAGATCCCCTCCATTTCTACTTGGGTACCAGCTCAGATTGAACAGGATGCTTTAGTCTTGGCTGAGGAGATGCGCCTTGCGGGGGCCAAACCCCTGTTGGAAGCAGATAGTGGTGGTCACATCAGACAATTGGAAGCTTTACTTTTGACCATGGATCAGATTGAAGATGTGCAGGTAGAAATCAGGGGATCATCTTTTGATCATCAAATGGTATTAGTGAAAATTGACTCCATAACACCCGACCTCGAGCTTAGAGTACGGAAAATAGTCAGTGGAATCTTAAACATTGGGGAACACCAGGTAGCAGTAGAGCCTTGGTACGACTAGGAGGTAGGCCATGGGTGATCTGTGGAGGCGTTTGGACGAACGGCAAAAAAAGCTCTTCGGTTGGTTGGCACTAGGCACGATTTTCGGTATGGCAATCTTAATATTTCAACCCACCTTGCAACAAACACCTGTGACTCCGACACCGAGGCAAGAG
Source organism: Firmicutes bacterium UBA4996 (assembly GCA_002396805.1). GTDB lineage: Bacteria > Bacillota > Limnochordia > Darwinibacteriales > Darwinibacteriaceae > UBA4996. The sequence goes on from DGYW01000058.1 coordinate 116,199, forward strand.
CAGACTGTTGATGGTAATGCATTAGAGAACTACTGGGAAGGGGAGCTAACTACCATCATCAATAATATGTTGGGAACAAAGCACAGCCAAGTATTCTTGACACTAGAGCGTGGTACAAAGCTGATTGTGGCTGAAAGTCTTACTGAGGAAGAGCGAAAAACGGTGGAAGGTGGGATGGAATATAGACGTACCGTTACACCGGTAATCTTACGTAACGATGGGGATCGTCGGGAGATGCCCTTAGTCTTAGAAGAGCAAGAACCAATTGTTCGAGGAGTTGTAGTGGTCTTGGACCACGAACCTCAAGCCCATGTGCGGCTGCAAGTGGCCCAAGCGGTTGCCACAGTTTTACAGGTCCCCATGTATCGTATTGAGGTTTTATTCAAACAATAGGGAGGATTGGCGATGGCAAAGTTTTACGTGTTTAAAGGGAAGAAGGCCTTGTGGAATCTCTTGATTATTGTGCTAGTGATTGCTGCTTTGATTTATGTGTTTCGAGTAGATGACGGTCTAGGAATCGAGGAAGAGGTGACAAGTGACCGCGGTTTAGGTGGGGGAAACTTGGTAGTGGTAGAACCAGTAACGGTGCGTACAGTGCCTACTAAGTTTGCGGAATACAAGTTGGAGAGAGAACGAATGCGGAGTAGACAGATGGAACTATTACAAAACTTCGCATATGATGCGCAAGCGGACCCAGAGCGCAAGGCCCAGATGCAAGGGGAGTTACAAGCACTTGTTGAAAAGATGAGTAGGGAGACGGAAATTGAAAACCTCATTAAGGCCAAAGGATACTTAGATGGGTTGGTCATTTTGGATCAAGATGTCATTACTGTGGTTGTTCCAGTTACTTTGACTAGGGAAGAAGCGGCCCGCATTGGTGAACTGGTACAGAGAATGACCGGGATTAAACTGGAGAAGATCACTATAGTGGATGAAACCATTAGTGCTTAATGAAAATCCCAGCCCCGTAAGAAGGGGCTTCTTTTTTTGGAGGAGAATTTTCCCCATGGGCGAATATGATCAGGTACGAATTTAGAAAAGAGGTATTTTATGGAATTCGCTCAAATCAAGGAGTTAGTTGCTTTGATAGATTCAACCAAGGTTACTGAGTTGGAAATCGAGCAAGAAGGCTTTAAAATACGTATTCGCAAAGAGTTCTCGGTGCAGCAATCTCAAACCCTGCCCAGCTACCCACAGGAGATGCCAGCCGCTGATGTTGCCCCTAGAACTAGCGCAGCTCCACCCGTAAGTAGTGGACTTGTGGAGTTCGTTTCTCCCATGGTGGGCACTTTTTACCGGGCTCCAGCCCCTGATGCTCCTCCATACATTCAAGTAGGCGCTACCATCGAGGAGGGTCAGGTTTTGTTTATCATTGAAGCCATGAAGATGATGAATGAAATCGTCGCTGAGGGTCGTGGGGTAGTCAAGGAGTTTCTTGTGGAAAACGGTCAGCCCGTAGAATACGGTCAACCGGTTCTCTTGATCGAGCCCCTAAGCTAGGAGGTGTCGCATGCTACGCAGAATACTAGTTGCTAATCGAGGAGAAATTGCCCTTCGCATCATTAGGGCCTGTCGCGAATTAAACATTGAGACAATTGCCATTTATTCTGAAGCGGATCGGGATTCTCTTCACGTAAAATGGGCCGATGAAGCAGTGTGCGTTGGGCCCGCTCCCTCTCAACAGAGCTACTTAAATTTACAAAATATCTTAGCTGCAGCATTAGCCCACGGGGCAGAAGCGATCCATCCGGGCTATGGCTATCTAAGTGAGCAAGCTCTCTTTGCTGAAATGTGCGAAGCACACAATCTTGTTTTCATTGGACCGACTGCTCATCAGATTGAGCTTTTGGGTGATAAAGTTAGGGCAAAGACCACTATGGAAGCTGCTGGAGTGCCAGTGATTCCAGGGAGTCTTGGTTCTATTACTGATGAAAAGGCCCTTATCAAAGTTGCTGAGGAAATTGGTTATCCTGTGATCATCAAGGCCAGCGCCGGTGGGGGCGGAAAAGGCATGCGTTTGGCCCATGATCGTGAAGAACTTGTGCATGGTTTTCACACAGCACGAGCTGAAGCCGCTGCGGCCTTTAATAGTGATGCGGTCTACCTCGAGAAATTCATCCAGGCTCCACGGCATATTGAAGTGCAATTGCTCGGCGATAATTTTGGTAATGTGGTCCATTTCGGCGAACGAGAGTGTTCTTTGCAGCGGCGGCATCAAAAACTCATCGAAGAATGTCCGTCTCCCGTCATTGGTGAAGAGTTGCGGGCCACAATGGGTGAGGCCGCAGTGCGGGGTGCTCA
>DGYW01000058.1:118746-181416 GCA_002396805.1 Firmicutes bacterium UBA4996
ACAAGAATCCAGGTTGAACATCCTGTTACAGAAATGGTCTACGGTATTGATCTGATCAAGGAACAAATTCGTCTAGCCTCTGGAGAGAGTCTGGGTTATGAGCAAACGGGTATCGTGCCCTATGGACATGCTATTGAGTGTCGCATCAACGCAGAAGCGGTGCGCTTAAATTCTAGACCGTCCCCTGGAGTGATCAGCCAACTTTTTGTTCCAGGCGGTTATGGAATCCGTTGGGATAGTCATGTTTACTCCGGGTATGCTATTCCCCCTTATTATGATTCGATGTTCGCCAAGTTAATCTCTTGGGGCACAGATCGGGAAGAGGCCATTGAACGACTCAAGCGAGCCTTGGATGAATTGGTGGTGGAGGGTATTGAAACCTCTATTCCTTTCCACCGAGCTATGGTCCGTAATCAAGAGTTTCGGCGAGGTAGTTTTTCCACTAATTTCATCGAACAATGGCTGGAACAATCTAAATTGTCGAAAGAGGAATAGTTTGGTATAATATCCAACAGGAGGTGTAAGAGAATGTCTGAAAAAGAACGACGTGGTGAATTAGGCGAATTAAAGATAGCGAATGATGTCGTAGGTATTATTGCAGGCCTTGCTGCAACCGAAGTTCCAGGTGTAGCTGGAATGAGTGGGGGCATTGCCGGTGGCATTGCAGAAATGTTAGGTCACCGTAACCTCTCTAAAGGTGTTAAAGTGGACGTTGGGGAACATGAGTGTGTTGTAGACCTCTTTGTGATCATTGAGTACGGTTACAGCATTCCTGAAGTGGCCCAACAGATTCAAGAAAACGTAAAAAGGACCATTGAGGTCATGACTGGCTTGGACGTTATGGAGGTTAACCTTCATGTTCTAGGTGTTCATTTCCCTCAGGAAAAGAAGACTGAGGAAGCGCAAGTAGTTCCTGCGGCACCTAGGGGGAAATAACATGGCAAATCTCGATCGAGTTTTTCTAGGCTTAATTGCAGTGATCTTGGTGCTAACCGCCGGTCTATTGACAGCTACCATTTTGGGCAACTATATCCTTGTCGATTGGCTACAGTCCCCAGGTTTGCTATTTGATGGTGGCATTTTGGCAGTGATCTTGTTACTGCTAGCCCTTTATCTAATTGTCTTGGTCACTAGACATGAGCCGAACAAGTTCATTGTCTACGAACGGGAGCTAGGCGCAGTGAAGATCAGCGCCGATTGTGTCCAGGGATTGATTATAGAGGCAGCAAGGGAACTACCAGGTTTGGAAGATGTGATTGCCAAGATCACCGATGTGGAAGAACCTAAGGTTAGTCTCAAAATTAGGGTTTATCCCGATTACAATATCCCCCAACTATCTGAAGAATTGCAGCAAAGCGTGAAGGATTATGTGGAAAACACGGTAGGTGTGACCATCAGAGAGGTTGAGGTATCTGTGGTGGGGATCAGTAACAAAGCAGAGTCAAATCCCGAACCTTCACTATAGAGGGGTGTGTGTGACTAATGACTGAGAAGTTTCGAGCGATCCTCGTTGCTCACGTGGGCAAGATTTTCGGTTCTGTCATGGGTCTCTTCCTCGGTTGGATTATCATCCGCTATGGAGTGATCCGGGGGTTGTTTGTGGCCCTTTGTGTTGCGGTAGGTTTTTATGTAGGTGCTCGTTTGGATTCCCCCGGTACGTCAACAGATATAACCAGTCGGTTTTTGAGGTGATCTTACTTGAGTAGAAGGATAGCACGACAGGTGGCTTTCCAAACTCTCTTTCAGATTGATTTAGGGAAAAATGATGTGGAAGATGCTTTGGAATATAGATTAAGTGAAGTTGTATTAAATGAACAGGACACGGATTATGTGAGGCGCGCTGTGCGTGGAGTAAACCAGCAGGTTCGGGCCTTGGATAGGCAGATCAATGCTGTGGCAGATGGCTGGGAAGTTCATCGCCTAGGCTCAATTGATCGCAGTATTTTACGGCTCGCCATCTACGAAATTGTGTTTATGGATGATATCCCGGTAGGTGTAGCTGTTAACGAAGCGGTAGAGCTAGCAAAAGAATTTGGGGATGATGATTCTCCCCGTTTCATTAATGGTTTGTTGGGCACCGTAGTTCGAGATGGTGGGTTCCAATGAGATTAGTCTTAGGTGTAGACACTAGTAGTTATACCACCTCGTTGTGCTTGCTTGGCAGTGATGGAAACATCTTGCTTGACCAACGGAAAATCTTAGAAGTGGCTTCTGGTTCTCGAGGATTGCGACAATCAGAAGCCCTCTTTCAACATGTGATGAATTTACCGCAACTTACTAGCAAATTGACTCCCTACCTGGAAGGCAACGAACTAGTGGCCATCGGAGTCTCGATTAAACCGCGTCCGCAGGATGATTCCTATCTACCGGTATTTTTGCCAGGTACTGGTCTAGCTCATTCCTTAGGTCATGTGCTGGGAGTTCCTTGTTATGATTTAACACATCAAGAAAGTCACATTTGGGCTGGTATTGCTAGTGCTGGCGGACCCAGTAGGTTTCCCTTCTTAGCGATCCATCTTTCTGGCGGGACTACCGAACTCACACTGGTGGATCGGGATCAAAGTAGTTGGGGTTTGATGATTGATTTGTGGGGGGGCACTTCTGATCTTCACGCAGGGCAATTTGTGGATCGCTTAGGGGTCAAACTGGGACTACCATTTCCCGCGGGGGCAGCCCTAGAACGTCTGGCTTTGGACGCACACACATCCTTGCCCGTTTCAACCTATCATCGGGAAGGCAAGGTGAGCTTTTCTGGACCTTTGACCGCTTTAGAACGATTAGTGGGACAAAAAGAGCCTGAGGTTTTGGCCTTGAGTTGTTTTTCGGCCATCAGTCGTACTTTGATCAAATGGATCAGCTGGGCAGAGAGCAGGACCAAGTGCCGGCAACTGCTAATAGTAGGAGGCGTTGCGGCCAACAGTCTAATCCGTCGGGAGCTAGAACGAACCTTACCCCATTGGGAATTGTTCTTTGCGGAACCGCGTTACAGTGTGGATAACGCCTTGGGGGCTGCTTATTTCGCAGCGTTAGCTTCTGGTTTGCTGGATAGGGATTGAGGAAGGTGTGGCTATTGTGAACCCCATTTCTGTTAGTGAATTGACCAGAAAAATTAAGTGGGCCTTGGCTGGCCAAGAGTTTCAGAACGTCGCGGTAGAAGGGGAAGTATCCAATTTTGTCCATCACAGTTCTGGACATATGTATTTCTCCCTAAAGGACGATCAGAGTCGGATCAAAGCCGTCATGTTTCGCAGCCGTAACCAGAAGTTGGGTTTCGTTCCCCAAAACGGTGAGACTCTGATTGCCGTAGGATCACTAGGTGTTTACGAGCCAAACGGAGAGTATCAATTATATGTTGATCTGCTACTTCCCCGAGGGATTGGCGATTTACACTTGGCTTTCGAACAGTTAAAAGCGAAACTAGAAGGGGAAGGCCTTTTTGCTAATGAGCGTAAACGCCCCATACCTTTTTTGCCCCATCGTGTGGGAGTGATTACTTCCCCTACGGGAGCGGCAATTAGGGATATTCTGCAGGTGTTGCAACGTCGTCATCCCGGTGTTCAGGTCTTGGTATTTCCAGCTTTGGTACAAGGCGAAGGGGCACCCACCAGCTTAATCCAGGCGCTGCAACGGGCTCAAACGACAGATATAGATGTATTGATTATGGGGCGCGGTGGCGGAAGTTTCGAAGAACTCTCTGCTTTTAACGATGAAGCTCTAGCCCGGGCAATGGCCCAGTGTTCGATTCCAATTGTCTCTGCGGTAGGACACGAAACAGACTTTACAATAGCAGATTTTGTGGCTGATTTAAGGGCGCCTACGCCTTCCGCAGCAGCTGAACTAGTCGTTCCCAAACAGGGGGATTTACTGGCTATGGTGGCTCGACTTGATCAGCGCTTAAAAACGGCGACCACACGACACTTGGCTGGAGAACGTCGGTATTTGGCTCGCTTGACTCAAGGAGTTGCCTTGCAGCAACCTCAGTTAGTTATTCGCCGTTGGCGCCAACGAGTTGATGAGTTATGGACAAGCTTGGGTCATCACCAACGTTACGATTTGGAATTGAAAAGGGCGCAACTAGGAAATTTCGCCGGAAAACTAGAAACCCTGAGTCCCTTAAGTACACTTAGTCGTGGGTACTCTATTTGCCAAGATGCCCAAGGACAAGTGATCCGGCAGGCCAACCAAGTAGAAGTGGGTGGGATGGTGCAAATTCGTCTCCATGAAGGTGAGCTAGTTTGCCAGGTGAAGGGGAGAGAACAATCATGAGCCAGGAATTGAAGTTTGAGGAAGCTTTAGCTCGACTCGAGGAAATTGTCCGCAGCTTAGAGCAAGGCGAGACCAGTTTGGAAGAGACTCTGTTGCTTTTTGAAGAAGGGGTAAAGCTCGCCCGGTTCTGTAATCAAAAGCTAGATGAGGCTGAAGCGAAGATTGAGATTATGATAGATGAGGGGCAGATCGAAACACTCGAGGTGAGCAATCAGTGAGGGATTTCAAGCAATACTGGGCAACCCGTCTGGAGCAGATAGAAGAGATTTTGGAAGCGGCACTACCAACGGAGAACGTGACGCCTGGCAGGCTCCATGAGGCTATGCGCTATTCTACTCTCGGTGGAGGCAAGCGTTTGAGGGCTTTATTAGTCATGGCCGCCTGTGAAGCTGTGGGGGGAGACATTTCCAGAACAGCAAATCTTGTGGCTGCGGTGGAAATGGTTCATGCCTATTCGTTGATCCACGATGATTTACCGTGTATGGATGATGATGACTTGCGGCGTGGTAAACCTACCAACCACCGGGTTTATGGAGAGGCTATGGCCGTTTTGGCAGGTGATGCCCTTTTAACGGAAGCTTTTGCCGAATTAGCCAAGATGTCTGAGCAATACGGGGTCGCCCCCGAAACTGCAGTACGCGTTGTAGCTGAATTGGCCCAAGGTGCCGGTTCTCAGGGCATGGTTGGTGGGCAAGTAGTGGATATTTTGGGGCAGGAGCAAGAGCCGGATCGATCCACATTAGATTACATCCATCGGCATAAAACCGGTGCCTTAATAACGGCAGCCTTGAGAGGCGGTGCACTCATAGGGGGTTGCACTGAGGGAGAATTGGCTCAAATCACCATATATGGGGAAAATTTTGGTTTAGCTTTTCAGATCACCGATGATATTCTGGATGAAACTGGACAAACAGCTCAATTAGGGAAGGCTGTAGGGGCAGATCAGCGCCTTGGAAAGCAGACTTTTCCGCGCCTTTATGGCTTAGAAAAATCAAAGCAGATGGCAAGGGAGAGTGTGGCTAAGTGCCACGCCGCTCTAGAGGGCTTTTCTAACGAGGCCTGGTTTTTAAGGGAATTAGCCACCTTTATCATCCAGCGAGACCATTAGTTCACTTGCACGGATTTTGCGGCTTATGGTATAATAATATCACCTAAAGGTGAATGGCGCAGTATTCTAGTCACTAGTCTTGTTTTTGAAGACGGGCCTAAAAATCCGTTAAGGGCACATCGATGAAGTCCTTGGTGGTGGCTTCCGACGCCCAGTCGGGGGTTGCTGCTGGGGGTTAAGGTGGGAGGGCGATCTGCAAGGGCATGCAGGCGTTGACCCTCCCTCCACGGAGACCCATGACTGTGGGAACATGGAGAACGTGTTTTTACGGCTTGGGATTAAACCTGCACGCGATACGCACTTGAAGCTAAGACGTACATCAGTGTTGGGTGCAGTGTAGCCTGTCTTGAGTGGTGATCGGGGGATAGTGGTTGCAAGCTGAATTTCTCTTGGCCAGAGAAGTGTGCCCTCCGCTATGGCGGAAGACCCTTGAAACCTTTGCTGCAAAAGAGACTAGAAAGCAAGAACTGGTGTTGGGGAAAACTCCTAGACTGTTTCCTTTCGGGGATAACGAAGTGGGGATTACGGTGTGGTCTAAGTGGTAATCCAGCCTCGGCTATGGTGACAAGCGAAAAGATCGGAAAGGGGTAACCGCCAATTACGGTGACGAATTGGAGGATCTTTGGGAAAACCTGCTGGACCTAAGCCACAATCTTTACTCATTTCGTTGCCATTTGCCTCGGTATTTTGAGGAAGGTATAAAATGCAAATTAATTGGAAGTCAATACTTACCTTAACTTTAACCACTTTTGCGTTGTCTGTAGTACTTAATCTAGGTAGTAACAGCGTATTGTCGTTTTTGCCCTTGACACTAAGCTTTTTGTTACTACTTTTTATTATCTTTATTGGAGTTATTTTTGACATAATCGGAGTTGCGGCCACCGCGGGTGAAGAAGCTCCCTTTCATGCCATGGCATCCAATCGTCTAGCTGGGGCGAAACAAGCAATTTGGCTAGTACGGAATGCCGATGGCGTTTCTACTTTTTGTAACGATCTCATTGGGGACGTTGCTGGAACTTTGAGCGGCGCGATTGGCGTAGCCGTTATCTTTCAGCTTAAGTCGTTCTCCTTAGGGATAGGCGAAGCTTTGGCTACCACCGTGATGGTAGCTTTGGTGGCAGCTTTTACTGTTGGGGGTAAATCTATCGGCAAGAGTTTTGCCATTTCTAAGTCAACGGCAATCCTCACAGTAGTTGGTCGGATTCTTTACTCCCTAGAACGGGTGGGTTTAAGATTTGATTCCACCTCCGCAAAAAACAAGAAGAGGTAGGGTAAATGGGTACATTACTGCAAGAAATTAACTCCCCCGACGACATTAAGGGTTTGGATTTACATAGTCTTGAGGCCTTAGCCCAAGAGATTCGGGATCAGATTATCGAAACTGTAGAGCAAACCGGCGGTCATCTTGGTGCTAATTTAGGTGTAGTAGAATTGACTTTGGCCCTCCACTCTGTTTTATCCAGTCCGAGGGACCGCATTATTTGGGATGTAGGTCACCAGTGTTATGCGCACAAATTACTCACCGGTCGGAGGGAAGATTTCCACACCCTGCGCCAGATGGGTGGCATCTCGGGTTTTCCGCACCCACAAGAAAGTGTCCATGATCATTTTGGAGTGGGACACAGTTCTACTGCTATTTCCGCGGCTGCAGGGATGGCCATTGCCAGAGATCTTCAAGGCGAAGATTATAGCGTTGTGGCAGTTGTGGGTGATGGTGCTCTTACTGGGGGAATGGCCTTCGAAGCCCTTAATCATATCGGTTCACTGGGCAGAGATATCGTAGTTATTCTTAATGATAATGAAATGTCCATCACGAACAATGTAGGTGCCATGAGTGATTATTTAGGTCGCATTCGTTCAGACACTAAATTATACAAGGCTCGGGAAGACTTGGCAGCACTCTTGCTTAGGGTGCCTCTAGTTGGTAAGCCCATGTCGAAGGTGGCTCATTATTTCAAGAACACCCTAAAGAGTATGTTACCAGGCCAACTCTTTGAAGAACTGGGTTTCGCATACCTGGGCCCCTTTGATGGCCACAATATTCCCCAATTGAAAAAGGCCATTAAAGCAGGAATCCACCGTGGTGGTCCTGTCTTAATTCATGTTTATACTCAAAAGGGGCGTGGACATGCCCTGGCTGAAGAGAGTCCCCACCGCTATCATGGTGTGGGCCCTTTACAAGTGGTTCCTAAAAAAGGAGCGGTGTCCTTCAGTGAAGTTTTTGGTCAATCGGTAGTCGAATTGGCCAAGGTAAATCCAAATGTAGTAGCCATTACAGCAGCTATGCGCGATGGAACCGGTTTAGGACAATTCGCAAAACAGTTCCCCGATCGCTTCTTTGATGTTGGCATAGCCGAACAACACGCCCTTACCTTAGCCGCAGGCATGGCCAAGGATGGCTTGCGCCCGGTTGTGGCCCTTTATTCGACTTTTCTACAAAGGGGCTATGATCAGGTGATCCACGACATTGCTCTTCAAGGTCTGCCGGTAATCATTGGTGTGGACAGAGCAGGTGTGGTAGGGGATGATGGACCTACCCATCAAGGTGTATTTGACATTAGCTTCTTACGGGCCGTTCCAGGTTTGACTATCTTGGCGCCTCGTAATGGTAGTGAGCTGGTTGCCATGTTAAACTGGGCTATTAGCCAAGGAGGTCCGGTGGCCATCCGCTATCCGCGGGGTGGAACTACGGACAACGCTTACCAGGAAAAGTTTTCCGAGGGAGAGCAAATACCTGCGTTGGAGTTAAAACCTGGGCGAGATGGGGTCATTTTTGCGGTAGGACATATGGTTGACGTAGCTCTAGAGGCTGCACGCCTTCTCGAGCCCGAATACAGTTGTGGGGTTGTCAATATTAGATCACTCAAACCCTTAGATGAAAGTCTATTGCTAAAGCTAGCCAGGGGAACAAGGTATGTGCTCACCTTAGAGGATCACGTTCTGGCAGGAGGAATGGGTAGTAGTATTCTAGAATTACTTAGTGAACAACCAGGCATAAAGGTGCAACGTCTCGGTTATCCAGATCAGTTTATTCCCCAAGGGTCTATTCCTCAACTCCACGAGGCCTATGGTTTGACTGCCCAGCAAGTAGCCAATACGTTCCGGAAAGCCATGTCTGGGGGAGTATACCAGCTCGTGGCTAGTCCAGAGAAATAACGATGCGTATTGATCAGCTCTTGGTTGCACTGGGCATGGTTTCTTCTAGACAGCGGGCTAAAGAACTAATTACTGGAGGACAGGTGTATGCAGATGGACGCCAGATCTTAAAGTCCAGCTGGATTGTTCCCCAGGGGATCCAGCCGGAAATACGTGGACAAACCCTTGGATATCCTAGTCGAGCGGGATTGAAACTAGCTACGGCATTGCAGTTCTTTCGGATCAATGTGGAAAATTTGGTCGCTCTAGACGTAGGGGCTTCAACAGGAGGATTTACTAGTTGCCTGTTGCAAAATGGTGCTAAGAAGGTTTTCGCAGTGGATGTTGGACAAGACCAGCTGGTACCAGAATTACGGGAGGATACTAGGGTAGTGAGTTTAGAAAAAACCAATATTCGTGATTTGTCCTCTGAGCATTTAGGAGAATTGGTGGATATTGCTACCATAGATGTGTCTTTTATCTCGCTCAAGCTGGTGTTTCCCCCGGTGCGTGAATTGCTCAAGCAACAGGGTGAGATCGTTGCTTTAGTAAAACCGCAGTTCGAGACCGGTGGCAGGGGTTTGAACAAACACGGGGTTATTAGTGACCCTTGTGTTCATCGGGAATTTATTCCGCCACTCATTGCAGAATTGCAGAAGAAAGGGTGTGGACTGCGGGGATTCCATAGTTCGCCCCTCACCGGTGCTAAGGGAAATCTGGAATACTTAGCCCACTTCCAATTGGGCCACCCTATCCAAGATGCAACACAGCTAGTTCTGGAAGTGATCGAAGCAGCGTGGAGAGATTAGTTCTCGTGTAAGGGAGGAGTTGCCATTGGAGATTGGAATCATTCCGCATACGGGCAAGCCTGTGGCCATGGCTCTGACCACTGAATTAGAGACCTTTTTAGATAATCGGGGAGTAAATAGCCGAATTATCGAAGAACCCAACCATACCAACTTGGCAGAGTTTGATGTTGTGATTGTCTTAGGCGGAGATGGTACATTGCTCAATGCGGCACGCTTGACAAGCGAGGTGCAGGTACCTGTTTTTGGAGTTAACGTGGGCCATCTGGGTTTTTTGACTGAAGTGGAGACCGATGGTCTTTTTCCCGCTGTGGAAAGACTGCTATCTGGCAACTATCAGTTAGAACAACGGATGTTGATTGAAGCATCAGTTAAACGAAAAGGCGAAATCATTGGAACCTATTTGGCTTTGAATGATTTTGTAATTACAAGGGGTACCTTCGCCCGGATTATTGACTTAAGCATTTTCGTGGACAGTCAACATGTGACCGATTATGTTGCCGATGGAATAATTGTAGCTACGCCCACAGGTTCCACAGCCTATTCGCTCAGCGCGGGGGGGCCCATTATTGAGCCCCTTTTGGAGAGTATTTGTGTTACTCCCATTTGTGCCCATTCTCTTGCATCCCGTTCTGTTCTCGCTAGGCCCCAAGCACAAGTTTGTGTTCGCTTGAATAGTGCGAGCGAAGAAGTAATGCTCACCATCGATGGTCAACACGGTTTTCCTTTGCAGACGGGCGATCAGGTCGCCATCAAACGGGCGGTTCAACCTGCCCTCTTTGTGAAGTTAAGTGGACGAGGCTTTTTCCAAGTATTACACAGTAGGCTGAAAATGCCTCAAACCTGGGGTGGTATTCATGAAGAATAAAAGGCAGAATAAAATTCTGGAGATAGTTGCTCAAAATAGTGTAGAAACCCAAGAGGAGCTCATGGGCTTCCTTCACGAAGCGGGGCATCGGGTGACACAGGCTACGGTTTCCCGAGATATTAAGGAACTTCGTCTGGCGAAGATCCCGAACGGCCAAGGCGGTTATAAATATTCTGTGTCAACGAGCGTTACTAAAGGGGACTTGCTTCGTCGCGCCACGAGAATCTTCGAGGACTACGTGCGGAGTGTTGATTTTAGTGGTTCTTTGATCATGATTAAAACCTATCCTGGAGGCGCTAACGCAGTAGCGGCCGTCATTGATGAACTTGAGTGGCCAGAGATGATTGGTAGCATCGCAGGGGATGATTCTATTCTGATCTTAACCCGTTCTGATAACGAAGCTGAGCTAAGCGAGCCTACAGGACCTACAGGTGAAGTATACTCACGTATTCAGGAATTAATGGAAGGGTGAGCCTGTGCTAAAGGAACTTCAGATCCGTAATTTCGCCTTAATCGAAGCGTTAGAATTATCTTTTTATTCTGGATTCAGTGTTCTCACTGGTGAGACGGGCGCTGGCAAGTCTATTATTATTGATGCGCTAGGTCTGCTCTTAGGCGCGCGGGCCTCCGTGGAGATGATTCGTACAGGGGCCGAAACTACCGAGGTGGCCGGAAGTTTCGCATTAGTTCCCTCAGCTCAAGTTCTTCTTGAATCTTGGGGAATGCTAGATGGTGGTGAGCTGATTATCTCAAGAGAGCTCAATTTGAACGGACGCAATAAGTGTTGGATTAATGGGCGTTTGGCAACCGTAAGCCAGCTTGCTGAGCTTGGTGTGCATCTCGTTGATATCATTGGTCAACACGATAGCCAGACTTTGCTGGATCCCCAACAACACAGCAGCCTATTAGATGCTTATGGGGGCGCGGAGCATTTGGCCTTATTGGCTGATGTTGCAGGTTTAGCCTCAAAGTGGTCCTCTTTGCAGGCAGAGCAGAAGCGTCTACAGCGGGATGAACGAGAACGCAATCGACGTATCGATCTACTGACTTTCCAGATTGAAGAGATTGCCAACGCCCACTTGCAGCCTGGAGAGGACGAAGCTCTAGAAGTGGAACGTTCTCGGTTAGCTAATTTGGATCGTATTCGTCAAAGCCTACATTTTGTCCTTATGACCCTAGGAGAAACCTTTGAAGAGCAGGAATCTTTGTTAAGGCGCTTAGCTCTGACAGAGGCAGAATTGGAACGGGCCACAGCCCTAGATTCTACCTTGCAACCACTTACGGAGCGTTATACAGAAATTGCCCTTAATTTCAACGATCTCCATGGCGAATTGCGTGATTACCTTGAAGCACTTCCGGCGGATCCAGAATTGCTCCAAGAGATAGAAGAACGCCTTGAACTAATCAATAATTTGCAGCGTAAATATGGTGCTACTGTTGGTGAAATTCTCCAGTACCAAGAGGACGCCCGAAGAGAACTTGAAGATCTAGAAAATGCCGTAGTGCGTGTTGGTGGCCTAGAAAAAGAGAGCGACGAAATCAAGGAACATTGGTTGCAACAGGCTCAAAGACTTAGTGCATCAAGGATGGCATTGGCCCAGGACTTAGAGGAACAGATTGAAGCCCAATTGGCAGATCTATCCATGGGAAACACCAAATTTAGGGTCCGATTTGATGAACGCTCTCCTAAGTTGCCCAATCCAAATGGCCTGGAAGAGCTGGAGTTCATGATGGCTCCAAACTTGGGCGAGGAGCTAAAGCCTTTAGCCAAGATCGCCTCAGGAGGCGAACTTTCTCGGGTCATGTTAGCCATCAAGGCTATCTTAGTAGAAACCGAACAGGTTCCCACGATCATTTTTGACGAAATTGACGCGGGGATTGGCGGACGCACAGCCGTTAATTTAGGGGAAAAGCTCTTTTCCCTTAGTGGCGTTCGCCAAGTTCTTTGTGTGACTCACCTACCCGTAATTGCTAGCTATGGGACCAACCATTATTCTGTTCGCAAGTCAACTGGAACTGAGCGTACCACTGTGACCGTGACTAAACTGGAACCCCAGGATCGGATCGAAGAGCTCACGCGTATGCTAGGAGGCACTAGGGATGAAGCGGTAACTCTGGAGCATGCTAAAGAGTTACTCAGAAAGAGCAGACCAGACTTGCCCCACTCTGGTATGTAGTTCCTACAATATCTACCCCCAGAGCAGGGTAACCTACACCCATAAGGTAGTGAGGGGGTAGGTGGCTTTGTGAGGAAAATCTTGCTCCGTTTGGGGCTCGTAGTTGTTCTCGTTTTGGTTCTCATCCTAGCCGCGGCACCGTATTGGGTAACAGCAGTTGGTGTTCCTCGGCAATTAAAGGTCTTTCCCGGTATGGAATTGGTCTTGAATTTGCAGCCGCCCTTGCGACTATACGATGGTGAAGGTCTAGAAATCACGGGATTAATCAATACAGAACAACTAGGTACCAGCACTTATCGGGTAAATCTTTTTGGGTGGTTACCCCTAACTGAAGTTGTCGTTGACGTAGTACCGCTAATTCAGGTTTATCCCGGGGGGCAATCCATTGGTGTTTTGCTCAGTGCTGATGGACTATTGATTAACCAAGTTGGTGGGGTTGTGGGCATGGACGGTATCGAGCATTTTCCCGCTAAAGAGGCAGGCATCCAACCTGGTGATATTCTAATCTCCATTGAGGGTCATAGTCTGAGGCGTCCAGAACAGGTCAGCCAGCTGGTCAATGCTTTAGCCGAGGAGAAGAACATTCTAACAGTGGTGGTGCGTCGTCAAAATCGCACCTTAACGTGTGACGTTAGACCCGTGAAAACCCGACGCCTAGATGTCCTAGGGAGAAATACCATTGGTTACTACCTTGGTATTTATGTAGAAAATCCAGCGGCAGGCGTAGGGACAATGAGTTTTTATCATGCGGAAACGGGGCGTTTTGGGGCGCTAGGGCATACCATTACAGATAGCTTAGGTAGACCTATTCGCATTGTTTCCGGAAGCATTGTGGAGGCTTCTATCGATAGCATTCGGGTGGGCAGTAAGGGTTCACCAGGGGAAAAAGTAGGCTTCTTCCACGGGGAGCAAGATGTCTTAGGAAGTATTGACTCGAATTCTAATTTTGGTATCTTCGGTCAGTTAAAGAGTTCATTTCAACATCCGGCCTTTACCCAACCGGTTCCGGTGGCCTTTGCGCACCAAGTAAGGGAAGGACCGGCAGAGATTTATACGGTGCTAAGGGGCAATCGTGTTGAACGTTTCACCGTTGAGATCATTAAAGTGAGTAATCAAGCTAAACCTAGTGACAAAGGAATGGTTGTTCAGGTAACGGATGAACGTCTTTTGCGGGAGACTGGAGGAATAATTCAGGGCATGTCTGGTAGCCCAATTTTACAGAATGGAATGTTAGTTGGGGCAATTACGCATGTTTTCGTAAATGATCCCACTCGCGGTTACGGAAGCTTTGCAGAATGGATGGTTTACGAGGCAGGCTTGACCACAGAACTTCCTGCGAAACAATCGGTTTCGCAGGAAGGTTTTTTTTTACATATAGAGAAGAACCCTAGTAAAAGCAAAGACAAGGCATATCTTATAATAAGAGATTTAATAGGGAGAGTGTGGAATGGAGTCAAAGACACTTGTATTAGGAGTAATTGGGTCAGATGTTCACGCCGTTGGAAATAAAATTTTGGAGGTTTCCTTTCAACAAGCCGGGTTTGACGTGGTTAATTTAGGTGTCTTGGTCTCCCAAAAAGAATTTGTGGAGGCTGCTGTAGAGACAAACGCGGATGCAATCATGGTTTCATCACTGTATGGCCATGGCGAAATCGATGTCCGTGGACTACGAGAGGCGTTGATTGAGGCTGGTATTGGGGACATTCTGATGTATATCGGTGGCTATCTAGTTGTAGGGAGCCAGGACTGGGCCGATGTTGAGAACAAGTTTAAACAATTGGGCTTTGATCGGGTCTATCCACCCAGCACTTTACCTGAAGATGTTATTCCCACACTGAAGGCCGACCTAGGCATATGATGGAGGTCTACGGATGTCAGAAATAATTCTGGTTGATATTGGAAGCACCTTTACCAAAGTTACGGCGGTAGACTTGACCGCCGCACACCTTATCGCCCAAGCAAATGCCCCAACCACGCCGGATGATGTGAGCATTGGCTTACAAAATGCCTTGGACAACTTGGGGATATCTCAACAAGTGATGGCCCGAGCTCGTAAGCTTGCTTGTTCGAGTGCGGCGGGCGGGTTAAGGATGGTGGCAATCGGACTTGTCCAAGATTTGACCGCTGAGGCAGCTAAACAAGCGGCATTAGGTGCTGGGGCCAGGGTTCTGAAGACATATTCTTTTCAGCTCACAGAGTCTGATTTAGAAGAGATTATCCAGCTTCAACCAGATATTATTCTTTTGGCTGGAGGTACTGATGGTGGTAATACTGCTAACATCTTGCACAATGCTCAGGCCTTAGCGACTTTGCCCCAGGGAATACCTGTAGTTATCGCCGGAAATCGTTCGGTTGGACCTGAGGTAGCTCGTTGTTTTCCTGAACGTTTTAGTACTTATGTAGCTCCTAATGTGATGCCCCAAATTGGTAAATTAGAGGTTGAGCCTGCTCGGGAAGTAATTCGGAAAGTCTTCATGGAAAAGATAATTTATGCCAAGGGTTTAGACAAGGCTGGACGTTTAATTGAGGGGATCTTTATGCCTACTCCCGCGGCTGTTTTGCGGTCTGGCAGGCTTCTGAGTAGCGGTACCGCACTTACCAAGGGGTGGGGAGATCTCCTCATTGTGGATGTGGGTGGTGCTACCACCGATGTCCATTCTTTAGGGACCGGATCCCCTAGTAAAGCGGGTGTGGTCCAGAGGGGACTGCCAGAACCTTTCGCCAAACGAACTGTAGAGGGAGATTTGGGCATGAGGGTTAGTGTTTTATCTCTCCTCGATGCGATTAACCCAGCGGTCTTGGCTCGCGACTTGAATTGGAATCAAGAAAGAGTGGAGCAGAGGGCGAAGAAATTGTCTGCACAACCCGAATTGCTACCACAAAATCCGGAGGAAATTGCCTTTGATCAAACCTTAGGGTACCAGGCAGTAAAACTCGCAGTGGGCAGGCATGTAGGGAGACTCTCTGAATTATATACTCCGTCGGGGTTAGTTTGGATGCAAGATGGCAAGGATCTCTCATTAGTGAATAGGGTGATTGGGACCGGTGGAGTTATGGTAAATAGCGGAAACGCCCACTTTATGCTCAAAGGGGCAGAACATCAGCTAGAAGCCCCTTTGGAATTGCGTCCCGAAAAGCCTCATTATTTCTTGGATGGAAAGTATATTTTAGCACCTATGGGGCTGTTGGCTGAAGATTATCCAGAAGTGGCCCTGAAAATTCTCAAAGATTCATTAAACGATCATGAGCTCGCAAGGAGGGACTAGTAGTTGGTGGCGCAAATTACACATGGTAAGTTGGATTGGTACGATCTTAAACAAGAACGGGAAGAAGTATTGGCTGGTTGGGTTACTGGTCAAGAGGTAGACTTGGAGGATGCGGTTCGCTTTCACCTGGCTCTACCCTCCCATCTCAATTTTGGTGTACGTATGGCCCAGGCCAAAGAAGAAGGAAAGACTCTCGCTCAGCCCCGGGCAGGGGTGGCTGATTTAACTAGCCATATTGGTTTACTAAAGTTCTTGCAGGATGAAGGTGGCGCAGATCTTTTACCGACCACGATCGATTCTTACACCAGACAGAATCGTTATGAAGAAGCGGAAAGAGGTTTGGAAGAAAGTGTCCGTGAAGGTCGTTCACTCTTGAATGGCTTTCCCGCCGTAAATCACGGTGTGGCCAATTGTCGCCGCCTTGTAGAAAGCTTGTCTGTACCAGTGCAAGTGCGCCATGGCACCCCAGATGCTCGTTTACTGGCAGAAATAACCTTAGCAGCTGGTTTTACCGCTTATGAGGGAGGCGGTATTTCTTATAACATTCCCTACGCTAAGCGCGTGCCCTTAGAAAAAAGTATTCGCGATTGGCAATACGTGGATCGACTCACAGGCTTTTATGAGGAGCAAGGCGTTACCATTAACCGTGAACCTTTTGGACCTCTAACTGGAACCCTAGTGGCACCTAGTGTCTCCCATAGTGTGGCCATCATCGAAGCCATTCTAGCGGCTAAGCAAGGGGTGAAGAGTCTGACTTTGGGTTACGGACAATGCGGAAATCTCATGCAGGACGTGGCCGCACTTCAGACATTAACCATACTTGCAGAAGAATACTTAGAAGCAGAAGGTTTAACAGATGTGGAAATCACCACCGTATTTCACCAGTGGATGGGAGGATTTCCCAATGATGAGGCTCGGGCCTTTGGAGTGATCTCCCTTGGGGGCGCTGCGGCAGCTCTGGGCAAGGCTACTAAAGTGATCGTAAAAACCCCACATGAAGCCTTAGGCGTTCCTACTAAGGAGGCAAACGCTCAAGGTATTCGCGCCACGAAGCAAGTCCTAAGTATGCTCCAGGATCAAATGTATCCAGAAAACGATAAACTGGCTTTCGAGCGGGAGATCATTATTCAAGAGACTCGTGAGATTCTCAACAAGACCCGTGAATTGGGTGAAGGTGATTGGGCAGTAGGTACTGTGCGCTCCTTCGCCGCCGGAGTTATTGACATACCATTTGCGCCTAGCTCGTTTAACGCGGGAAGAACCATGCCTGCTCGGGATAATGACGGTGCAATACGCTTTTTATCTTGGGGTAATTTGCCCTTCAGCAAGGACATTCAGGATTTCCATCGCTCGAAACTGGCAGAGCGGGGCAAAGCGGAGCAACGAACCCCCAGTTTCCAAATGGTTATTGACGATGTTTATGCCATTGGTCAAGGTAAGTTAATAGGAAGACCTCGTTAGAGAACTCTCGCTAGGAGATGATTGAATTGGATGAACTAAGAATTTTGTCCCCCACGGCGATTCTAGGCTATGGTTTTCCCTTAGCCTCTTTTCAGGCCGGATTAGAGCGTAGTCCACATGTTATTGCGGTTGATGCAGGTTCAACAGACCCAGGTCCTTATTATCTAGGTTCTGGCCAGTCGTTTACCCAACGTTCTGCAGTCAAGCGTGACTTACGTCACTTAATTGAAGCGGCTCTCACGCGCAATATTCCGCTAGTCATTGGGTCTGCTGGTGGTTCTGGTGCAAAGCCCCATGTGGAGTGGAATTTAGCCATTGTAGAAGAGGTGTTGGCAGAACTCGGCAAGACTGCCCGATTAGCGGTTATTTATAGTGACATAGATCGTCAATTGGTCGCGGAAAAGCTCAAGAAAGACCAGGTCCAGCCCCTGGGTCCTATTGCGCAATTGACAGAGGAAGAAATCTTTGCCAGTACGAACCTAGTAGCTCAAATGGGTCTAGAGCCCATCATGGAGGCACTCCAAGAAGGCGCAGAGATTATTCTGGCGGGTAGGGCCTATGATCCCACTGCTTTTGCGGCGTTGCCAGTCCTTAAGGGCTATGATCTTGCCCTAGCTTTGCATCTTGGGAAAATACTGGAGTGTGCAGCTATTGCCGCTAATCCAGGCAGCGGTAGTGATTGCTTAATGGGTTACCTTTATAAGGATTCCTTTGTGTTAGAAGCTCTCAATCCACAGCGGGAGTGCACGAGGATCTCGATTGCCGCCCATACTCTTTATGAAAAGAGTAATCCTTACTTTTTGCCTGGTCCAGGAGGACGTTTAGATCTAACTAAGACTGTGTTCGAACAGTTGCCAGGAGGCAAGGTTAGGGTTTCGGGAACTACCTTTACACCTACAGATGGTTATTTTGTCAAACTGGAAGGGGCACGCCTCATCGGATATCGGACTATCAGTATTGCTGGTGTGCGCGATCCTATCATGATTGGACAGATAGACGAGGTAATCGCAGGTGTTAAGGAACGGGTCGAGGATAATTTTCAAGAACTCCAAGACTATCAGTTACATGTGCACTGTTACGGTAAGAACGGCGTGATGGGGGCTTTAGAACCTCATCCTGAACCGGGACATGAGTTGGGGTTAGTAATTGAGGCAGTGGCAAGCACTCAGGAAGTAGCGGATACTATTTGCAGCTTTGCCCGCTCCACACTCTTACACTATGGTTATCCAGGCAGGAAATCTACGGCAGGTAACTTAGCTTTTCCCTACTCACCTTCTGACGTTTCAGCGGGAGCAGTTTACAAGTTTAATGTGCACCACTTGATGCAAATAGAAGATCCGAAGAGCCTATTTCCAATTAAGATGGGGAGGAGTGGTCTATGAGATACGTCAAGGATGTTGCTTTGGTGATTCGAAGTAAAAACGCGGGCCCTTATGAACTAACATTTGACCTCATGTTTCCTGATGAAGAAAGCTACGATGAAGTGCGACAAAGTATTACCAAAGCGAAGATTGCCCAGTTATACCAGATTGAGGAGAGTGAGGTGCTCTCTCTAGTGCACTTTGCTCCGGCCCATGCCATCAAGATTACTATTGTGCGCCCTCGGGCTTCAGGTGACCTTGGGGAAACGGATGTTTATGGTGCACAGCAACACGCACCCCTTTTTGACCTAACTTATTAAAGGAGTGGTGGAAATTGAAGATTAAGGATGTCGTTTTATCCAAAGGGTTAACGGGGTTTTATTTCGACGATCAAAAGGCTATTCGACAAGGGAATTTTCGCGAAAATGGCCTTGCTTATGATGGTGATCCGGTGACACCAGGATTCACCAGCATTCGCCAAGCTGGCGAAAGCGTTTCTATTCAATTAGTCTTAGAGAGCGGGCAAGTAGCCTATGGTGACTGTGCCGCGGTGCAATACTCTGGTGCTGGTGGCCGAGATCCCTTGTTTTTAGCTGATGATTATATTCCCCTGATCGAGAAATACGTCGTACCCGTAGTAAAGGGAAAAGCATTAACCTCTTTTAAGCAGTTAGCCAAAGAAGTAGATCAGATTAAAGATAGTAATGGTAAACTAATGCATACTGCCATTCGTTATGGAGTGACTCAGGCTCTGCTTGATGCGGTAGCCCGAAGCAAAGGGGTAACTATGGCAGAAGTAATCGTTGATGAATATGGTTTGGAGCTAACTCCCGAACCAGTCCTAATCTTTTGCCAAACCGGAGATGATCGCAAGATCAATGCGGACCGCATGATCATTAAGCAAGCAGATATGCTGCCCCACGGTCTGTTTAACAACGTTAATAAACTTGGTAAGAATGGAGAGCATCTTAAGGAATACTTAGCTTGGTTGAAGGAGCGGGTCCAGGAACTAAAGACATGTCCTGACTATCTACCTGATTTTCAAGTTGACGTTTACGGTACCATCGGTGAGGCTTTCAATAACGATATTGCTAAGGTAGGCGAATATGCAAGAGAGCTAGCGGAGATAGTTGCACCACATAAGTTGCTCATTGAAGGACCCATCGAGTGCTCCACTCGGGATGAGCAAATTAAGGCCATGGCGGATTTGAGGACCTATGTGGATGAGCGTAACATTCCGGTCAAATTCGTAGTAGATGAATGGTGTAATACTCTTGATGATATCAAGGCCTTTACCGATGCTAAGGCTGGACATATGATTCAGATTAAGGCTCCGGATCTGGGGGGCATCAATAATTCTGTAGAAGCGGTAATCTACTGTCACAAAAACGGTATGCTACCGTATTTGGGTGGAACCTGTAATGAAACAGAGCGTTCTGCTCAGATCACTGTTCAAGTCGCAGTGGCAACCCAGCCGAGACAGATTCTTTCTAAGCCAGGTATGGGTGTGGACGAGGGATTGTCTATATGCACTAACGAAATGAATCGTCTGGTGGCTCTTTTGAAGAGCAGAGCAAGGTAGGGGATAGAAGTGAGAGTAATTAAGTATGACGACATAGTGGCCCGGACTAAAGCCCTGTGTTTGGACGCTAATCGGCATCTTCCTGCCGATGTCTTTGGAGCCCTGAAGCGCGCTCAAGAGCAAGAGGTCTCTCCCTTAGGCAAAAATGTTTTAGATACCATTTTGGAAAACGCGGAGATTGCTCGCACCAAATCCATGGCGCTTTGTCAGGACACTGGTATGGTTGTTGTTTTCGCCGAGGTCGGTCAAGACGCACGGATTGAAGGTGGATTACTCACTGATGCAATTGACGAGGGTGTGCGTCAGGCTTATGATGAAGGGTATCTACGCAAAAGCGTCGTTGGTGACCCCTTAGAGCGAGTAAATACAGGAGATAACACTCCCGCGGTTGTGCACGTCTCTTTGGTAGCAGGCGATCAACTGCGCCTGACTGTGGCACCAAAAGGTTTTGGTAGTGAAAACATGTCTGCCCTCCGTATGCTTAAACCTGCGGAAGGCGTACAAGGTGTGAAGGACTTCATTGTGGAGACAGTTACCAAGGCTGGCGGTAATCCCTGTCCACCCATTATTATTGGAGTTGGGATTGGAGGTACCTTTGAAAAGGCGGCCTTGATGGCCAAGCGATCTGTCTTGCGGGAAATTGGATCCAAGCATCCAAAACCACACCTGGCTCAGCTTGAAGAAGAGCTCTTAGAACTGGTCAACAAAACTGGTGTAGGACCGCAGGGCTTTGGTGGTACGCAAACAGCCTTAGCCGTCTTTGTGGATACTTATCCAACCCATATAGCGGGATTGCCAGTGGCCGTAAACATTAACTGCCATGTGGCAAGACATGTGGAGGCGATTCTCTAATGCACTATACTACTCTAGTTCAGGCGGTTTACTATGCGCCTAGGGGCCGCAAAAGGTTAATGCACTTGGGCATGCTAATTTCCCAGCGATATTTGGGTGCAGAAAACCGCCTGATTGGGGTGGTTGGTGACTCAGGGGCAGGCAAATCCCTATTGATTCGAGGGATGTTTCCTGGTCTTGTCTTAACAAATGACGATGATGGGGTGAACAACCGACCTCTTCCGGTCTTGGATGATGCTGGGAACGACTTTTTTCGGACCCACAGCTATCACTTAGATGTGCGTTTTGAAATGGCCTTTACTCCTCTGTGGGAGTTAGCTGATGCGGTTCGAAAGGCGGTCTCCAGTGGACATCGGGTGATTGTAGAGCACTTCGATTTGCTGTATCCTTTACTCAACCTTAACGCTGAAGTGTTAATTGGGATTGGGGAAGAAGTTGTTGTTACTGTTCCCACTCTATTTGGTCCCTTTCCAGCTGAAGTGGCTCAGCAGGCCTTCGATTCCTTAGTTTATCGCAAAATGGCCCATAGTGCAGAAGACCTTACTTCTGTAGTTTTCGAACAAATGGGGTTTGAGGCACCAACTATGCACAGCGATGTACGGAGAGGTTTTGTTGTGGAGTTTTCCCAGAAGCCAGAAGTTGATTTGGCCGAAGTGGAGCGCAGGGTACTGGAATATATTGCCCAGGATTTGCCGATTGGATTTTACAAAGACAATGCCATCTTAATCGGTGACGAGGTTTTGGAATGTACTGGGCCGCGGATTCATATGTCTTCTACGGGTAAAATTGAACGATTTCGTTTGGATAAAAGTTTTCAGTATTCGCCGATCACCAAGACTTTCTTGCTGGCCGGACGAGTTGGGTAATGGGGTGAAGTCCATGTCGGGGGCGATTAGGATTTTGCAGGCGGACGCGGACAGCGTTTTCAGGCAAGATGTGTCTAGATATTTTGAAAGTTTGGAAGACTTTGTCTATATAGAAGGACTAGAGGCTGCAGACAGGATTTTAGATTCTATTGCAGAGCACCAGCCCAATATTGTTCTCTTGGATTTGGATTTACCACCACAGGGTGGTTTCCCAGTTCTCGGGGAAATTCGAAAACGTTGGAGTAACGATACTTTACCTATAATAATGCTCGCCAGATCACATAAGGCAGAAGCTCATCTAACACAAGCAGTTGCTTTGGGTGCCAGCTATTTTATTCTCCGCCCAGTGGATTTGGTGGTGCTGGAAAACCGTGTTCGGCAGCTCCTCAATACCACTCCCCTTGTTATTGACAATGGTTTATCACTAAAGCAAGTGCAGGAGATCTGTGTGCGCTATTTTGATGCCATGGGGATACCTCCCCACTACAAGGGTTATCGCTATTTGATCGAAGGGATTTGGTTAGCTTCCCTGCATCCAACTTGGTTAAGTTCTATGACGAAAAAACTCTACCCTGCCATTGGTCAGCGCTTTGGTACTAGTGGATCTCAGGTGGAGCGAGCCATGCGTTATGCCTTGGATATGACATGGGAAAAGGGCGTTCTAGAAGAATTGTATCGTTTGTTTCCCTACGAGGTGCGGGAAAACAAAGGCAAACCTACTAACTCCGCTTTTATCGCTAAGATGGCAGACTTGGTGGCTTTAGAAGCGGGGTAGCCAGACTAAACCCCCGAAAAAAACAGCATACTAAGAGAGACGGTAGAACCGTCTCTTTTTATCTTCCTAAGGGGGTTACATGATGCAAGGGAGAGTACGACTAGGCAAAAGAACAAAGGAACTAGCCCCTTTCTTGCAGCCACAAGAGATTGCCATTATTTCTCATCAGGACCTTGATGCGATTGGTGCAACGGGATTAGTAGATGGAGGTGTTAGTGCGGTCATCAACGCCCAAAGCTCACTAACTTGCCGTTATCCGAATTTGGGTCCACAACTCTTAGTGGACCATGGTGTGTTGCTTTTGGATAGTGTAGGGGAAGAGATCTTTGACCTTCTGAAGGATGGTGACGTGGTCGAAATTAGAGGCCGGCGGGTCATTCACGAGGGCCGAACCATTGCCGTTGGTACCATCGTGACTCCTTATCGAATTGAGGAAAGAACAAGGCTCGCCCGGCTTAACTTGCCGCAAGAACTAGACCGCTTTGTGTCTAACACCCTAACTTATGCAGCTCAGGAAAAGCAAACCATTCTAGCTGACATGAGTTTCCCGCGGCTTCGGCACGAGTTAGCAGGTAAATCCGTAGTAGTGGTGGTTAGGGGCCTAGGTTACCGTGAAGATCTACAGACCCTGGCTCCTTTCATTCTAGAGGCTAAACCAATTCTACTAGGAGTAGATGGCGGTGCGGATGCCCTCTTGGCTTCTGGGTATGATCCTCAGATTATTGTGGGGGATATGGATAGCGTCAGTGATCGGGCTCTTCTTTCGGGTGGTCAACTACTAGCCCACGCCTACGGCGATGGTCATTGCCCTAGTGCTCTTCGCTTAGATCGGCTAGGTGTAGCCTATGATGTGGTTTCAGCGCCGGGCACTAGTGAAGATCTTGCCTTGTTAGTGGCGCACCATTACGGAGCGGAGCTTATTGTTTTGGTAGGGTCCCACTCCAATATGATCGATTTTTTAGAGAAAGGTCGGCCAGGTATGGCTTCTACCTTTTTGACTAGGTTAAAAATAGGTCCCATTCTCTTGGACGCAAAAAAAGTGAGCGAGCTCTATCAGTCCGGAAGTTCTCTCAGTGTTTTACCGGTGGTCTTTGCAGCTCTAATTCCTATCTTGGTTTTTGTTGGTTTAGCTTCGCCTTGGCGACAATATTTTCGCCTCCTTTGGTTACAGCTCCGTCTGATTGCGGGGTGGTTGTAGATGAACTTTGGCTTCCGTTATCATTTAGCCTCTTTGATGGCAGTGTTTTTAAGCTTATTTTTGGGAATTCTGATTGGAGGTGCCCTATTTCAAGATAGTGCCCTCGTTGAAGAACAGGGGCTTTTGATTGCTGAAATGGAGACACGCTTCAAAGAAATGCAAGGCAATCTAGCCCACTTTCAAAAGGAATTAGATTTCTCGCAGGAGGCTTGGGTAGCATTGAGAGACACTTTTTTACAAGGTCAACTAAGTCAGAAGACCGTGGTTTTAATTACGGAGAAGGATGGCGATCAAGTTACTTTGATGCAGGTTTTAGAGTTAGCGGGTGCGGATGTGAAAACTTTGCCCCTCGAAGAACTAGACCAGATTACCCTAGCTGCGGATATGGCTATTATTGTACCGATAGCTAATTTAACGCTTGATACACCATCTAAAGGGGAATTGTATCGGCTAGTAACCGATGGCGCAAGCCTCGTCTATGTATGGGGTAGGCAAGAAAACCCGTTTCTAGATGGTTTGCCTCGGGGTTTGCAAATTGATAGTGTGGATACGGTTCTGGGAGAGATTGCCCTCATTTTAGGACTAGCCAAGGGTAGCCTAGGACATTATGGCTTTCAAATGGGGGCGGAGGGGCTGTTTCCATGAGAGTTGTTGCCCTTATCCCAGCTTATAACGAGGAGGCAACCATTGCGGCAACCCTTTCTGCATTAGCAACCATCCAACCCTTAGATGAGATTGTGGTGATAAATGATGGTTCAACCGACCAGACGGCAAACAGTATCAAGCAGATCAGGGTTGATAGTCCCAACATCACTCTTCTCAACTTACCGAAAAACGGGGGAAAGGGTACGGCCTTAAATCGTGGGCGGGAAGTCTCATCTGCAGATGTCTTTCTTTTGGTTGATGCAGATTTAGGTGAGACTGCTAGTTTGGCCCAAGAACTTTTAGCTCCTGTGTTACGGGGTGATGCGGATATGAGTATTGCCCGCTTTGGTGCTCAACAAACCCAGAACAAAATGGCCATGGGTTTTGGCCTAGTCCGCCGGACCGCTTGTTTAGGTGTGTGGATCCTAACTGGAAACACCGTCGCAAGTCCCTTATCGGGTCAACGAGCTATCACAGCTGAGTTATTGCACACCCTGGGGCCGTTTTTCGAAGGTTTTGGGGTGGAAATCGGACTTACCGTAGGGGCGTTACACCATGGTTTTCGAGTTGTGGAGGTTCCCTTGGCTATGCAACACCGGGCCTATGGTCGAGGGCTAAAGGGTATTAGGCATCGAGGTCGACAGTTGGTCCATGTTTTTAAGGCACTTTGGCGATGTTGGCGAAGGGGCTGGTATTAAGTGTTTGGGGCTTTGATGTTGGTTGTGGCTACCTATGTGCTAGTTCCTCTATTACAGCCACTTTTTGTTGCTCAATCTAAGCAGAACTATCATGGTCACTCAATTCCCTCGGCATTAGGCTTCACCTTCGTCTTGTCATCCGTAGTTGTGCTAATATCAGGTGGAGAAGGAATGCCTTACTTGTTCGCGATAGTCATGTTGTATTTTGCCCTCTTGGGCCTGGTGGATGATCTTTTAGGCGAGAGTGATTCGAAGGGTATTAGGGGTCATTTTGGACGAAGAACCCTGTCAACAGGTACTCTGAAAGCGCTGGGCGCAATGGGTTTCACATTTGCCTTAAGTCTGCGGCTCCCTGGGGGATGGTTGGAGACAATCATCAACGCAATACTCATTGCCTCTGCGGCTAACTTCTTAAACTTATTAGACCTTAGGCCAGGACGGACAGGGAAGGCCTTCATTATTTTTGCCTTCCCATTTATTGCCCTGGCACCTTCCCTGCGTGACTATCTACTATGGATATTGGGAGCGGTGGTTGGATATTTGCCCTGGGATCTGAGAGAACAGGTCATGATGGGTGATACAGGTTCTAATCCTTTAGGGGCAACATTAGGTTTGGCGGCGGTCATGGTTTTACCTCAAACGGCGAAAACTATCTTGGCTTTAGTCCTCGTTGGTCTAAATCTGCTCGCTGAACGTATCTCCTTTTCTCGCGTTATTGAGGACAATCGGTTATTAGATTTTCTTGACCGTCTAGGTCGTTGAAGGAGAATGGGATTTGGTGTGGAATCCCAAGACATATTGTTAATTTTTCGGGGGAAGATCTCATGCGCAGTTTTTTCGCTGTTTTAGGAATTCTTATCTTGTTTTTTTCGCTTGCCCAAGCTAGCCCGTATCCAACCTACACTGTTCAACCTGGTGATACCTTGTATGACATTTCTATGGCCCACGGCATTTCTTGGCAGGAACTAGCTAGTTTAAACAAAATCAAAGAACCTACTAGCATGCAAGTAGGCACTGTTTTACGATTGCCATCCCACTTGACACCACAATACGAGTTGACTCCCAGAGAGAAGGAACTGCTTACTAAGCTTGTTTACGCAGAAGCTAGAGGCGAACCTCTCGAGGGCCAGATCGCTGTTGCGGCGGTAGTACTAAATCGCGTCCGGAGCCCTAAGTTTCCTGATACAGTGTGGGATGTGATTCATCAGCCAGGGCAATTTACTCCAGTGGAGACGGGGTTATTACCGGGTACCGCTCGTGGAAGCGCAATTGAGGCGGTGGAGCGAGCGATCTTGGGGGAAGACCCGACTGGTGGCGCCCTTTTCTTTTACAACCCAACTACTTCTCAAGCTATGGACTACTGGAAAACCAAACCTGTATTAAAACGGATCGGTAATCATAACTTTGCCCTTTAGCTGAATATGAATACACGAGGGGTGATCTTATGCGTGTATTCGTCTTTAGGGTAAAGTGGTGGTATCTGTGGTTCGTTCTGATTATAGCCTTCCTCAGCCTGCTTCCGCAGGTGCGAACACCGCTAATTATATCGGTAACTTCGCGGGGAAGGCTTATTCCTATTTACGATGTAAAAACAACAGCTAAAGAAGTGGCCATTTCTTTTGATGCCACATGGGGTACGGAATTAACCGATGAAATCTTAGAGATCCTGCGGAATCACAAGATTATTACTACTTTTTTTCTGGCAGGCTATTGGGTGGATAAACACCCGGATTATGTAGTGAAGATTGCAACTGCGGGACACGAGATCGGCAACCACAGTTTTTCTCATCCTCATATGAATAGCCTGGATGAAAAGGGCATTGCCTACGAACTACAGCGAAACGAAAGTCTAATCTTTGACTTAACAGGTCAGCGTACCACGCTCTTTAGACCCCCTTTTGGAGAGTATAACAATCAAGTAATCTCGACAGCATCTGCCCTTGGTTACCATACTATTCAGTGGTCGGTAGACTCTTTGGATTGGAAAAACCTAACCAGCAATCAAATTTACGATCGGGTCATGGGTCAAATTAAGTCAGGTTCCATTGTGCTCTTTCATAACGCGGCCCCTGGAACTCCTGGGGCGATTCGACGCATAGTTCCAGATCTTCTTAAGGCAGGTTATACAATTGTGCCAATCTCTAAGCTTTTGCACCAAGGAGATTATTACATTGATCATGCGGGAACCCAACACCCAGGGAAAGGTGTGAACTAAGCATGATAATTACCAAGCGAGGGATTCTTCTGGGCCTGACCTTGCTTTTAGCATTTGTACTCATTTTGTTTGGACCTACGGTTTTCACTAAGATTCGGCGCCAGGTCTACGGAGTAAAGTTAGGGGTTAGCCTCGACGGCCAACTGGTGGAACGGCTCGTAAGAGAAGAATTATATGACGTGGTAGCTAGTCTAGCGGAGACTGCCTATGTGGAGGCAGGCAATGCACGTTGGGACTGGAATACAGGAGAAGTCAAGGCGGAAGTAATTGGGCAAGTCGTTGATGTCCAGGCCACAGTGAACGCCCTCTTGGCGGCTCCGGCCCATACAGACCTCCAATTAGTAACAGTCTCGGTTTTGCCCTCAATTACTCGTGCCCACTTTCAACCCTATTATCGGGGTCCAACTAGTGAGCCGAGGGTGTCTTTGATGATCAATGTGGATTGGGGTAACGAGTTCATCCTAGACATGCTAAAGGTCTTCTCGGATTACGATGTAATTGTTACTTGGTTCCCAACGGGGCGATGGGTGGACCAAGCTCCTGATCTAGTTAAGGCCATGGCTCAGGCTGGGCATGAAATCGGTAACCACGGTGGGTGGCATGGCATGGCAAGCCAAATGAGCCGGAGTGAAGTCACCCGGCTCATTCAGGAAGGAGAAGACAAAATCTTGGCCGCTAGTGGTCAAAAACCTCAGGTTTTTGCGCCCCCAGCAGGTGACTTCAACAAACAGACCGTGGCCGTAGCAGCCGAACTAGGCTACAAGACGGTGCTTTGGACCGTGGATACGGTGGATTGGCAGAGACCGGCTCCTACCGTCATTGTTGATCGGGTGATCGGCAAGATTAGTAATGGTACCCTCGTATTGATGCACCCCACCAAACCGACCCTAGAGGCTCTGCCGGTGATTTTGGACCACCTGGTAACAAGGGGTTATCAATTCGTTACTGTCAGTGAACTCTTGGCTGACTAGAGATTTTTCTCTAAAATCGGCCAAATTTCAGGATCTTCTTGACCCAAGTTTTGCAGGGCAATGCCTGCGATTTTCTGGGACCTGATCAGATCCACTTTGTATTTGATGCTATACCTATTTTCAAACCAAACTACGTGGCCTGACCCGTAATGGAAGTAGGGCGCCTGGGCTTGGGCGTCCCACTTTATGGTGGCACCTTCGGTAGCTGCTAGTTGCAATACCTCGTCATGGGTGAGGGGAGTTGGTAGTCCACTCCGCGGCCAATCAAATCCGGCAGTCGAAACAGCCAAGATGATTTTTTCTGGTGTCACCTGTTGGACAATGCTCTCGAGCATGCTTTTTAACTGCGCAACATCTTGTCGCGGGCCTGGCTGAAGGGCGTTCGTATCTGCTCCACCTTTGAGTATTAGATAATCAACACTATCCGCTACGCTTGCATAATCTAGATTTTCGTCCCAGGGTAGGGCTAAAAATGATTTGAGTTCCCGTTCTTTCAGTGTGGTGGCTAGTTTATCAATGAAGGGGCCTAATTGAGTTTGCTCAGCTCCTGGAACGTAGTTAAGGTCTAGCAATACGCCCTTAAGACCCCAGTTTTCTGTTGTGTCCATGATTCTAGCAATACTCTCTTCTTGTAGATGGGTATTTGCTAACAGACGTGAGGGATTGGCGAGTATCTTAATTTGACCATAGGTTTCTAGTTCTTGGTTTCCGGCAAAATATAGGCTCCGGCCCATTTTTTCTGGATCGAAGTCTGCTTGGAGTTCCCCATAGCTATTGAGCTGCCAACCAAGTGGGGCCACGCTAGTTAACTGAGAACCATGCTCTAGTAAACTTTCATAGGCAGACTCATCTCCTGGATAATATCCGAGGACCACCTTTTCTATACTTCTTTGCGCTGGTTGCGAAATGGTTACTGAGTATTCGGGCACCCAGCCCTCTAATCCAGAACTCAGCCGAATCTTGTACCAACCTTCGTTCTTGTCCAAAATGATGACAGCCTGCCCCTCTTTCACTGTTGCCACAGGGGTTCCCTCGCCGTGGGGAATCCTCCTTATAGTAATATCCGCGAGAATGTTGCCTGTTTGCCCAATCACATAGTACGCTTGTTGCTCTGTGGGAGGATTCTGGGGCTGAAGTGATTGGCCCATTCCTCCACCTAGTAGATTTGAGAGATACAATAAAATCGATAGAATGGCCACAATTAGTCCCTGGCCCATAATAACCCCCCTTCCTGCTCTCTGTAATCTATGGTATCATATTAATAATGCAAAATCAGTGGAAAGAAAAGTATGGACTGGATTGCTTTTCCCCATACTGGAGGTCAATATGTACCAAAAAACTGTGCTACCCAATGGAATTAGGATTGTTAGCGAATATTTGCCTTACCTGCGCTCGGTGACCTTAGGGGCTTGGTTTGAGGTTGGAAGTCGTCATGAACAGCCGCAAGAGTGGGGTCTTTCTCATTTTATCGAACACATGATGTTCAAGGGGACTGACAAGTATTCGGCGCGTCAGATTGCTGAAGTGATGGACAAACATGGTGGTTATCTGAATGCTTTTACCGGAAAAGAACACACTTGCTATTATTTCAAGGTATTGGATGAGCATTTCGCCCTAGCTTCGGACGTCTTGCAGCATATGCTTCTCCACTCCTTGTTTTTACCAGAAGAGATAACCAAGGAGCGTAATGTTGTCCTAGAAGAGCTTAACATGTATGAAGACTCCCCAGAGGAGTTAGTCCATGACTTGTTCGCCAACGTACTCTGGCCTCAGCATCCTTTAGGCAACAGCATTATCGGATCGGCATCCACTATTAGTGGCTTTGATCGAAAGATGATCTTTCGTTTTCTGGAGGAGCACTATACCACAGATCGTTTAGTTATTGTCAGTGCCGGCAATATTCCCCACGAGCGAGTGGTGGAAGAGTTTGCTGACGCTCTTGGTCATTTACCAAGGGGGAACAAACCCCAAATCGAGCAGCCCGCTAGTGAGGGGGGGAACTGCTTGTTTCACGATAAGGATACAGAACAAGTTCATCTTTGTTTAGGGGGAGCCTCTCTTTCTAGGACAGATCAGGCCAAGTACGCAATTCATTTATTAGATACCATTATAGGTGGAGGAGTTAGTTCCTTGCTTTTCCAAGAACTGAGGGAAGAGAGGGGATTGGTGTATAGCACTTACTCGTTTAACTCACTTTATCAGGATGCTGGTGCGTATGGAGTCTATGCTGGATTTAGTCCCCAACATTGGAATCAGGTGTGGGAGGTAATTTCTACACAGTTTTCCGCTTTACCCCAGCTGCTTACGGAAGATATGTTAGCTAGGGCCAAGGGACAGTTAACGGGTAGTATTCTGCTATCCTTGGAAAGCACTAGTAACAGGATGACTAGATTAGCCAAGGGTGAGCTGGATGAAGGCAGAATTATTACTGTTGAGGAAGTCTTGGCTAATATTGAAGCGGTGCAGCACGAGGAGTTGTTAAGGGTGGCCACTACAGTGTACGATCCCCAATCTTGGAGTTGGGTGGGACTAGGGCCTAAAAATCTAGTAGAGGAGGACATTTTGTGTCGCAAGATATGCTAAGAGATATTTTCCGGTTGCAGGCCGAGTTTGACCAAGCTGTAATTGAGCATCGTGGACTAGAGTTTAGTCCAGAGGTTTGGATTCAAAAAGAGGTCTTAGCGATTATTTCTGAACTCAGTGAGATTCTTGATGAGGTGAATTTTAAGTGGTGGAAGGATCCCCAAGAGATTAACGGGGAAGCACTTAAAGGCGAAATTGTTGATGTATTACATTTCTTCGTGAGTATGTGCCTAAAGGCTGGGATTGGTCCCGACGAGCTTTACGAGGCCTATGTGGAAAAGAATCGAGAGAATTTCGCTCGCCAACAGGGCAAGACGGATCGGGAAGGATACGCTTGGAAGAAATAGACTATTATGATATAATCGAATTACTCCGCGCCCAGGGAGATGCCCAAAGGAGAGTGTTCTTTTGAGCATGCGCGGAGTTTTTTTTGTACTGTTTTTTCTTCTGCTTTGTATTTCGGCAGGAGAGGCTTATGACGTTCGAGGCGGGATCCAAGGTTCGCTAGGTAGCGAAGGAGTGGAGCATGAACTAAGCTTGGACGCTAAGCAGCAGTGGTCGGGCTTAAAAATAGACGCGGGGTGGAAGGGGCAGTGGCTTAGTTCGTCTGCTGAAACAAAGCACTATTTGAACTGGCAGATGTGTTTTGATGCCAAACACCTACAGCTGATTTTTAGTGGGAACAAACCCCATTATACTTCAGGGGACCTTTTTCGTTTGGTCCACAAAGACAACTTTGGCCCGGATAGTAGCTCCTTCTTAATAGTAAGCGAAGGGTTGACGTTAGGATTGCTGAGGAGGATTCCCTTAAGGAGTTTAGATCAGGTTGATGTTTGGTTCTATGAAAGCGCATTGGATTTAGGACCCTTTAGTTTAAAGGGGATGCAGCTGCAATATTCTGGTTTCAAGGAGGCTGGCGCAGCCCAAGTTTTGCATGGGGAAGGCAGTTGGCGCGACTGGAAAGTTTTAGTTGGTCGCGGCTGGCAGACCAATTCAAGTGGGGTGGAGAGCAGAGCACGGTTAGCAGAAATCAGAAACAACGGAGATTTTTGGGAAGTGCTCTTAACCTACCAGTCAATCGATCCTCAGTTCTCGAGCCTTTTAGCCAAGACCAACAAACACACTCCTGACCGGCGGGGTTGGCGGGTGGAGGCAGTATACAATTCTGCTACTTGGCGACTTAAGTTCAATCGTCGCCAACATAGTAACATCGAAGGGAGTAAAAAATACAATCAGCTGTCTTGGCAGTTGAGTTCTCATGACAAGAAGTCTTCGATACAGTTGCGTCTAGAGCCTACGCCTGCTTTTATTCTGCGTGCTGTTGGGGAGGGAGTGGTAGCACAGTTCGATGCTTGGAATGGAGCCATGCGGGTCGATTGGCACCGGGACCAACTACGCTATGGGTTTCGTTGGGACGTGGAGCGCGGCATTATCCGTTTTGAGCTCGGTCACCAGTTACCCTTCGAGTGGAGGATCATTGCCAAATTCGATGTGGCTCAACGGCGTCAGCATTACTCTCTGCTAGCGAGTTATGCCACCAAGACAGCTGAACTCAAATTGGAGATTGGCAGTTATGATCGGGGCAATTTGCTCGCCGGCTTTAACAATCCACCGAGTTACCGCATATCATGGGGATGGAAGTTCTAGTAGAATTTCGCACTTCATAAGTTATGCCGAGGTGATGGTATGAGGTATTCGGAGTTGTCGGGCAAAGAGATCGTGTGCATTGATGAAGGCATCAGGCTCGGAGTAGTGGATCATACCGATCTAATCATCAACTTGCGGACAGGCGAAGTGGATTCTATTGTGATTCCCTATGGTAATCGCTGGTTTCGACCTAGATTAATTGTGATTCCTTGGAAGGGTGTTAAGAAGATCGGCAGAGACTTAATAATCGTTGATTTGACTACTGCTCAGGATTATTCTGAGGTAATGCGGAAGCTTGAAGATAAACCCCGATGGAATAAGCCCCCTTTTATTGGGTAAGCTAGACTTAAGAAACTAAAAGGGGGAATTCTTTTGTCAACCGTTATAGGTGTTTTTCGTGATCTCACCACAGCAGAAAATGCAGTAAAAGCCCTCAGAAATAAAGGGTTTGGAGATAACGAAATTTCCATTATAGCAAAGGACGACAAAAAAGGACGTACTAGATCGCAAGACATGGAGACTGGAGGAGACTTCGGTACAGATTCTTTGGGTGATGGGACTGCTTGGGGTGGTGCACTAGGTGGAATGGCTGGATTGCTAGCCGGTGTAGGTGCCCTGGCCATTCCTGGGATTGGGCCTATCGTGGCGGCAGGACCATTAGCTGGAGTACTCTCTGGAGCAGTAACTGGTGGCGTAGCGGGTGGTTTGATTGATTTGGGTATTCCCGAAGAGCGGGGTCGGCAATATGAAGCAGATCTAAAACAAGGGGGAGTACTCGCAGTTATAGAAACCAGTGAAGATAAGGTGAACGATGCTAGTTCTATTCTTCGAGACAATGGGGCGAAGGACGTAGAAGCCCACGGAGGAGAAACAAGAAACAACTAGAGTTTGCTTTAAGACCGCCTTCGGCGGTCTTTTTTACTTTGTGACAGGGGTTGAGATGAGGCAGGAATGTTTAGCTCAATAGTAGAATCAATTCCAATGGCAAAGAGGAGGTAGAAAAATGAGAGTTCTGGTTAACGGGGCCACCGGAAAGATGGGACAAGAAGTCTGCAAAGCTATCGCAGATTCTCCCGAGTACACCCTAGTTGGTGGAGTAAACGTTTCCGGTCGTGCCTTACCAGGTGTAGAAATATTCACAGATTTGAGCCAGGCTTTAGATGTTACCCAAGCCCAGGTGGTAGTTGACTTTACCACGCCTGATGCAGTGCAAAAGAATATGGAAGTCTGTTTCGCAGCTAAGGTGCCCATGGTTATTGGGACCACTGGTTTTTCAGAAACTGATTTGGCCAAGTGGCAAGAAAGGACCAAAGCTACCAAGTGGAAGGCTATCATTGCCCCCAATTTCGCCATTGGTGCGATTTTACTCATGAAATTTTCCCAGGAGGCCATGGGCTATTTCCAAGGGGCAGAGATCATTGAATATCATCATGCTCAAAAGTTAGATGCGCCTTCGGGAACAGCCTTAAGAACGCAAGCCCTAATGGCCAAGGAACATACTAAGCCTATTCCTATTCATAGTGTTCGTCTGCCCGGGTTGGTAGCCCATCAAGAAGTAATTTTCGGTTTACCAGGGCAGACCTTGACCATTCGACATGATTCCACTAATCGAGAGAGTTTCATGCCCGGAGTTTTGTTAGCTATCTCCAAGATCCCCGAAATCGAAGGGGTGGTTTTAGGACTAGAACACATTCTCTTCACCGACATATAGTAACAATGAGTTCAGGTGAGGAGGGCTGGCTATGGCAGGTAAATTGGCGGGGATACCCATTGCCATGCTCGGTTGCGATCTACGTGAAGTTGATCTGGCCATAGCTTTGGTTGGACTTGGTGTGGACTTACGGCTGGTGGGTTACCCCAAGCACGGAGTACTGAAAAAAGCCTTACACTTTCAGCTAGCCAACGAGGCGGTTAGGGAGAGTCGTGCAGTAATTGCGCCCATGAGTAATACGGATGCGGCTGGTGTCATTCACAGCCGTATGGATGATAGTCAGGGGGCACCTATTGATCTAGCTGAAGTGATACCTTTGATTCGAGCCAAAACCCCCGTATTGATCGGAGTTGCCAAACCAGTGATTAGGGGTCTGGCTACCCAATACGGACTTGTGCTTCTTGAAATGGCGGAAATCGATGAAATTGCCATTCTGAATTCTATTCCCACTGCAGAAGGGGCTATTCAGGTGGCCATGGAGAACACTGACTTCACCCTTCATGATTCTCACTGTTTGGTCTTGGGTCTAGGCCGCTGCGGGACCACCTTGGTACAGGATCTTGTAGCTTTAGGGGCTAAAGTAACGGTCGGTTCGCGCTCCGGTAAAGATTTAGCTAGAGCGGTGGCACTTAATGCTGACCCCTTGCTCTTGGCTGATTTACATGTCCGCTCAGATTTCGATATAATTTTCAACACGATTCCAGCTATGGTTTTGCCCCGTGCGTATTTACGTCTCTTAGAGCAACAGACCCTAATCATTGATATTGCTTCAGGTCCTGGAGGGACCGACTTTGCGGCAGCGGAGCAACTTGGAATTACGGCGATTCACGCCCTTTCCCTTCCAGGTAAGGTAGCACCTAAGACCGCGGGTGAAATCTTAGTTAGAACTATTCCTCACCTACTTGAAAAATTGTTGGGGGAGGAACAACATGACTTTGAACGGTAAGAATGTAGGATTTGCCCTCACAGGTAGTCACTGCACTTATGAAGAAATTTGGCCAGAGGTGGAAAAATTGAGACAGGATGGTGCTAATGTCTATCCAATCGTCTCAGAGACTGTGGCTAAGTCCGACACGCGTTTTGGAAAAGGTGCAGAAATTGTGGCAAGGTTTTCTGCTTTGACTGGACGTTCTGTGATTAGCACTATTGTAGAGGCAGAACCACTAGGCCCAGCTAAGATTTTGGACTGTCTAGTGATTGCTCCTTGCACCGGTAACACATGTGCAAAGTTGGCTAATGCGATTACAGATAGCGCAGTACTTATGGCCGCCAAAGCCCATTTGCGGAATGGCAAACCTGTAGTGTTGGCCATCTCGACGAATGATGCTTTAGGTCTAAATGCGAAGAACTTGGGAGTATTATTGAGTACTCCTCAAATTTATTTTGTGCCCTTCGGCCAGGATAATCCTACTGAAAAACCCAGATCCTTAGTGGCACAGATGGATTTGATTTACCCTACAGTGGAAAGAGCTCTAGAACACCGGCAACTTCAACCGGTTTTGATCGAAAGACAGTTAAGAAGAGTGCGATGATAAAGGAGAGATTAGCGATGCAAGGTTTAAATGTAGCAATATTAGGTGCAACTGGGATGGTGGGCCAAGAACTTCTGGACATTTTGGTGGAAAGAGAGTTCCCCATCAAAGATTTAACCCTTTTATCCTCGGCTCGCTCAGCCGGAACTAGAGTATTAGTAGGTGGTAAGGAGTATGCTGTGCAAGAAGCCACTCCCGAAGCTTTTCAAGGGGTTGATGTTGCCTTCTTCGCTGCAGGAGGCCAAGTGAGTCAAGCATGGGTTGATGTAGCTGTTCAGGCCGGAGCCCTAGTCATCGATAACACCAGTGCCTTTCGCCTACGTGATGATGTGCCCTTGATTGTTCCAGAGGTCAATGGAGAGGAGATCTTCAAGCATCAGGGCATTGTGTCTAACCCCAATTGTTCTACCATTATCTTAGCCTTAGTGCTGAAGCCGATTTTGGATAAGGCTGGTATTAAACGAGTGGTCGTCTCTACCTACCAAGCTGTCTCTGGAGCCGGTGGACGAGGGATGGACGAATTGCGGCGACAAACAGAGGACTATGTGGCTGGGAGAGAACTAGAAGCCGCCATACTCCCTGTAGCCGGTGCTCCTAAGCATTATCCTATTGCATTTAACGTCATTCCTCAAATTGACGCATTTGATGAAGCAGGCTATACCAAGGAAGAATGGAAAATGGTCCGGGAGACCCAGAAATTGTTTAAGGATCCTGACCTAAGGGTTTCTCCTACCACTGTTCGAATTCCAGTGATGCGTTCACATAGTGAGAGTATTAACGTAGAGACCATCCATCCTCTTTCTCCTGAGGAATGTCGTGAGATTTTGGCTAAGGCACCAGGAGTTGTGGTTATGGACAATCCAGAGCAGCAAGAATATCCTATGCCTCTGTTCACCTCGGGTAAAGATCCCGTTTATGTCGGACGGATCAGAAAAGATTTATCAGTTGAGCATGGGTTAAACCTTTGGGTGGTAGGAGATCAAATTAGGAAAGGCGCCGCCCTTAATGCGGTTCAAATCGCCGAGTATTTCGCCCATAACAAGGGTTCCCAGAAAATGGGGTGAGTGTATTGAGAATCGTTGTGCAGAAGTTTGGTGGAAGCTCCCTAGCTAATGCTTCGATACGGAACGAAGCCCTACAGCGGGTGTGGGAAGCGGTAGAGCTTGGCTTAACGCCAGTTGTGGTTGTTTCGGCTATGGGGCGCGGGGGGGATCCCTATGCAACCGACACTTTGCTGAGCTTGCTCTACGAAGTCAATCCTGAAGCGGATGTTGTTAATACGGATCTGCTGTTGTCTTGTGGTGAAATCATTTCGGCTGCGATTTTCGCCGTGGGGTTACAAAAACTGGGTCTACCAGCAGTTGCCCTAACTGGTTGGCAATCGGGTATTTACACAGACGACGTTCATCTAGGCGCTAGGGTTCAGGCTGTACATGCCGAGAAAATCTGGGATGTTCTAAAAGCTGGTAAAATTCCTGTGGTAGCTGGCTTTCAAGGGGTGACCGCACAAGGGACCATTACTACTCTAGGTCGAGGTGGTAGTGACACGACCGCGGCTGTGTTGGGTGTAGTCTTACAAGCGGAACGAGTGGAAATTTTCACCGATGTGGATGGAATCAAGACCGCGGATCCTCAGTTAATTCCTGATGCCCCAACCCTAAGGGTGTTATCATATCGGGAGGTTGTGGAATTGGCGCACATGGGGGCTAAGGTGCTTCATCCTCGGGCGGCCGAGATTACTATGGAGGAAGGTATTCCTATTCAAGTCCTGTCCGTAACCCAGTCTAGCGGAGGTACGATGATCGGACATGGTGTGAAGACCAAGGGTGGATTCGGTTCTGAGCCGGTTTTGGATCGGGTTGTTACTGGCATTGCACACCTTGGCAAAAGGGCTCAGGTTAAGATCGCAGGATTGCAAGATTTTCATAGTTCGGGTTTGGGACCCCAGATTTTCCAGAGGTTGGCCACCGCAGGGGTCAGTGTAGATTTGATTTTTATGTCCCCCGATCTGATAGCCTTTGTGATCGATGAAACCAAGATGGAAGTAACACAAAATGTTTTGACCCCCTTAGACTTAAATGTTAAGATCAAGAAGGGTTTTGCCAAAGTATCGGTTGTTGGGGCCGGTATGCATGGGGTGCCAGGGGTTATGGCCAGGGTCGTGAATTGCCTAGAACGTGAGGGCGTTCAGATTTTCCAAACCACGGACTCCCACGCTAATATTTCTTGTTTGGTCTTAGAAGAACATATACCACAGGCCGTACAGGCATTGTATCGAGAATTTAGTCTTGATCGAATTTAGGAGGTTTCAATAATGAAGTCAGGTCAGCTTATTACCGCTATGATTACCCCCATGCAGAAGGATGGTTCGGTCAATTACAGAGCCGCGGTAGAATTAGCACAACGGTTAGGGGAAAATGGGTCAGATGGGGTAGTGCTCAGCGGTACCACAGGCGAAAGTCCAACATTGAGTTTTGAAGAAAAAACTAAACTGTTTTCGGAAGTAACTGACGCCCTCGGCGGTCAGTTGGAGATTATTGCAGGCACTGGTTCTAATAGTACCGAGGAGACCATAGCCCTGACTAAGGCCGCTGAAACGGCTGGGGTAGATGGAATCATGCTAGTCACTCCCTATTACAACAAACCATCTCAAGGGGGACTCTATGAGCATTTTAAGGAAGTGGCGAGCAATACCTCTTTGCCAGTTATGCTCTATAATGTTCCAGGGAGAACTAGCGTAAACTTATTGCCGGAGACGGTGGCAAAACTTGCCCAAATAGATAATATCGTCGCCATAAAGGAAGCCAGTGGTAATCTAGAACAAGTTAGTGTATTAAAGACTTTGGTCCCAGGGGATTTTCTCATTTATTCTGGTGACGATGCCTTAACGTTGCCCGTTTTAGCTGTGGGTGGGGCTGGGGTTGTGAGTGTCGTCTCTCATTTAGTAGGTAGGGAAATTAAAGCCATGATTCAAGCTTTTTCTGCAGGTAAAGTCGGGGAGGCTCTAGATATTCACTTACAGTTGATGCCCCTGTTCAAGGCCATGTTCTTAACCACTAATCCCGTTCCCGTGAAGCGAGCTTTGGAGTATGTGGGAGTGGAGACTGGGCCCCTGCGATTACCCTTGGTGGATCTAACAGAGGCTGAAAGCCAGACCATCAAAGAAGTGCTCTTCAAAGTGGGATTACGCTCTTAGAATTAGGTTATAAAGCCTCCCCTTGGTGATCCCAAGTGGAGGTTTTTGCATGGCTAACATAATGGAGAAAGAAGCGAACTTGCAATGCTGACCAAACCCAGGGATCTAGATATGTCCAATGGACCGTTAGTTAGGACACTAATAATTTTTGCCTTGCCGATTATGGCCATGAATATTCTGCAACTACTGTTCAATGCGGCTGATATGATAATTGTTGGACGGTTTTCCAGTAGTGAAGCTTTGGCTGCTGTTGGGGCCACAGGATACCTTATCAATCTACTAGTTAACCTATTTATGGGCTTGTCTATAGGGACAAGCGTGGTTGTGGCACAGGATTATGGAGCAGACAAGAGGGACGGTGTGCGCCGTACTGTCCATACTTCCATTACCATTAGTACAATTGGTGGAATTTTCGTCATGGTTTTGGGTTTGGCTACCTGCGAGCCCCTGCTCCATATGATGGGCACACCAGAGGACATAATCCATTTGTCAGTGTTGTATATGAAAATCTATTTTTTGGGTTTGCCTGCGTCCATGGTTTACAATTTCGGCGCCGCTATCTTGCGGGCAACCGGTAACAGCCAAACTCCCATGGTAATTTTGGTGATAACCGGAATTTTTAACGTGCTATTAAATATGTTTTTTGTGCTTGTGTTGCACATGAGCGTGGACGGAGTTGCCTTGGCAACAGTAATTTCTCAATATCTCTCCCTAATTCTCATCATGAGAAGCCTAATTAAGAGCGAGAGTTCGATTCGCTTTAAATTCCAAGAGCTTGGTGTTGACCCGACTAAGCTTAGAGACATAGTGCGAATCGGTCTTCCTGCGGGTCTACAGGCTCTGCTCTTTTCGCTCTCAAATGTACTCATCCAATCTGCGGTAAATTCTTTTGGCTCTGTCATGGTAGCGGCGAGCTCCGCCGCGGATAATGTTGAAGGTTTTTTAGATACCACTATGAATGCCTATTATAATGCTGCAGTTATCATTACGGGGCACAACATGGGAGCTCGGAAATACGACCGTATTGACTCGATTGCCAAGGTTTGCGCAGGAATGATCCTTACTACTTGGATCGTGTTAGGTGGCGGAATTCTTGTTTTCGGCCGAACCT
Source organism: Firmicutes bacterium UBA4996 (assembly GCA_002396805.1). Classification (GTDB taxonomy): domain Bacteria; phylum Bacillota; class Limnochordia; order Darwinibacteriales; family Darwinibacteriaceae; genus UBA4996. Next base: position 158,777 of record DGYW01000058.1, read on the forward strand.
TGCTAGGCTTCTACACGCTTAATCCAGAAGTTGTTGAACTGGGCATACTAAGGATGAGACTTTTTATGGGTGCTTACTTCGCTTTTGGAACGATGACAGTATTTCCAGGTTTAAGCCGCGGGATGGGTTATTCTGTCCTACCTATGCTTTGGACGTTGGTAGGGGTTTGCTTGATGAGAATTGTCTGGTTGGTCACGGTTTTTGCTTGGCGTCCCACCATAATGGTACTGTTCGCTTGTTACCCGGTTACTTGGATCTTGACGGGGATTGGTCAAGTTGCTATTTTCTTCTATGCCCGGCACCAGGTCCGGAGTGATGTAGACTCTAGTTTTTCTGTTATTTGATTATTTGGCCCAAGCTGTGTATAATATAAGAATGCATGACTTGTTCGGTTTGGCGCAATTCGACCACCTAATTGGCCGGCGGTGGTTAAATTACTTAAAGCTCAATCAAAGTCATAGTTTATGGAGGTGTATAGAACTGCATGACCAAAGAAAATAATATACGTTTGGTTCCCTTGGGTGGACTAGGCGAAATCGGTAAAAACATGATGGTAGTAGAGATCGGAGACGATCTAGCCATTATTGATGCCGGTGTGATGTTTCCCGAAGAGGATATGCCTGGTGTGGATCTAGTTATTCCAGACATCACTTATCTACTAGATAACGCTAGTCGGGTAAAGGGGATTTTCCTCACCCATGGACACGAGGACCATATTGGAGGCGTACCCTATGTGCTACGCCATTTGAACGTGCCTGTGTATGGCACAAGGTTAACCCTGGGATTATTGCGGGTTAAGCTAATTGAACATGGTTTGGAGCGAAGTGCTGATCTGCGAGAAATTAGCGCTGGTCAGAGAATCCAAGTAGGCAATTTTGATGTGGAATTTATCCACGTTAATCATAGCATCGCGGGTGTTGTGGCTTTAGCCTTCCACACTCCGCTGGGAGCTATCGTCCATTGTAGTGACTTTAAGTTTGATCAGACTCCCTATGATGGAAATGTGGCTGATTTTTACAAGTTCGCTCACCTGGGTAAACAAGGGGTCTTGTGTTTACTTTCCGACTCTACTAACGCGGAGCGGCCTGGTTACACAGCTTCCGAAAGAAAGGTAGGCGAAACTTTTCAACAGCTCTTCGGCAACGCTGAAGGGCGGATTCTAGTGGCCACCTTTGCCTCGAACGTACATCGCATTCAGCAAATTTTTGATGCTGCAGTCCGTGAGGGGCGCTATGTCAGCGTTACCGGTCGTAGTATGATTAGGGTGGTGGAGGTTGCAAGTGAATTAGGCTATCTCGACATCCCCGAAGGTACCTTGGTAGAACTGGATCAATTAGACCGTCTACCTCGGGAAAAATCCGTAATTATTACGACTGGGAGCCAAGGTGAACCTATGTCTGCCTTGAGCCGCATGGCTATGGCAGAGCACAATCGCATTTCGATCGCTCCAGGCGATACAGTAATCATTTCAGCTTCGCCCATTCCAGGTAATGAAAAGTCTGTAGGACGCATTATTAACCAGCTCTTCAAAGAGGGGGCCAATGTAATTTACGAGCCTCATCTTGGAGTGCACACTTCTGGTCACGCCCAACAGGAAGAGTTAAAACTCTTGCTTAACTTGTGTAAGCCCCGCTACTTCATTCCCATTCATGGTGAGCATCGTATGCTCCTCAAGCACGCGGAATTAGCAGAAGCCACGGGGATGCACAAGGAAAATATAATTATTAGCGAAATCGGACTTCCCATAGAGTTTGCTGCAGAAGGAGTGCAGATTAAGGATCGGGTAGTCTCTGGCCAAGTTTTTGTAGATGGACTAGGCGTTGGTGATGTGGGGAATATTGTCCTAAGAGATCGCCGTCAACTGTCTACCGATGGTATTTTGATTGTGGTCGTAACTGTAAATAAACAATCTGGCAAAGTTGTGGCGGGTCCAGACATAGTCTCTCGGGGCTTTGTCTACGTGCGTGAGTCCGAGGAGTTGATGGAGGCGGCGCGTCTTAAGGCTAAGGATGCCTTGGATGCATGCGTTGCCCAGAATCAGACTGATTGGGGCGCCCTGAAGAGTGCCGTTAGGGACTCTTTGAATCGCTATGTTTGGGAGAAGACCAAGAGAAGGCCAATGATTCTTCCCATCATTATGGAAATTTAGCGCAGCCATGTTTAGAGTTCCTCCTTTCTTATCATAATAACTGATAGGGAAGGAGGAATTTTCATGTCCGAGAAACCAGGACTTCCTCAGGAAGAAGTGACACTGCAAACCATCAAAGAACTAGGCCAAGCGGAAGTGGCGCAGGTCTCACCTGAAGTAGAAACGCAACCGTTTCACTGTCTAACGATTATTGGCCAGATTGAGGGCCATATGGTCTTACCTCCTCGCAACAAAACCACGAAATATGAGCATGTTATTCCCCAATTAGTGGCAATTGAGCAAAACCCCAAGATCAAAGGTCTCTTAGTGGTACTAAATACGGTGGGAGGAGATATCGAAGCGGGTTTAGCCATTGCAGAAATGTTGAAAACAATGAGCACACCTACAGTTTCTTTAGTCTTGGGTGGGGGTCACTCCATTGGGGCTCCAATCGCGGTGGCCGCAGACTACTCCGTCATTTCTGCAACGGCCACAATGACCATTCACCCTATCCGGTTGAGTGGTTTAGTGATTGGGGTACCTCAAACTTATGAGTATTTGGATAAGATGCAAGATAGGGTAATTCGGTTCATTGTAGAGCATTCGCGGGTTAGTACAGAGGTGTTGCGAGATATGATGTTTCGCACCGGCGAGCTCGTGCGGGATGTGGGCACCGTCTTGGTCGGAGAAGAAGCGGTACGGGTGGGCCTGATTAACGAAGTGGGGGGTGTGGGTACGGCTCTGAGTCGTCTTTCACAAATGGTCTCCCAACGTTCGGTGGAGGGAGTGCAATAATGTTGTATACAGTAGTGCCAATAGACGATGTTCTAGAAGGCATGGAAGAAGAACCTGCACCCACCATGGAATTAATCGTCGGTGGAGTACTGATGGAATTGGAACCACAGGGGGATTTTCAAGCTAAAGTAGTGCGGATAATCAGTTCTGACCCCCAAGATTATCTTGCTAGCCAGCACCAACCAGGATCTATAGTTCGCTGGACATAGTCTAAGCCCAAGGGGATTTTCATATGGTTCTCGTATGAAAATCTTTTTGTTTTTCTCTGGATTTGTTGTTGGCATGGGAATCTTTCTATTGGGGTTAAGGCTAATGGGCACCGCCCTAGAGAGTGTCTTAGGCCATCGCCTCCGTATCCTATTAACGGGTCTTACTGCCACAAAAGGACGGAGTGTAGTGGCAGGCATGCTCGGTACTGTTCTAGTACAAAGCAGTAGTGCTATCGCCTCCGCCATGGTTATTTTGGTGGACAATGGTGTTCTTTCCATATCCCAGGCGTTTGGTGTAATTTTGGGTGCAAATATTGGCACTACTTTCACCGCACAGATCATTGCTTTTCCTTTAGGAGTTGTGGCCTGGCCCCTGTTAGTTGGCGGCTTACTTCTATTTTGTTTGCGGAGGACTCGTTCTGTGGGCCTCGCAGTTTTTGGACTTGGGGCTCTTTTTTATGGTCTTACCGTGACCACTAGTAGCCTAAGTCCTCTTCTAGAGTACCCTCTGGTGAAACAAACCCTCATCAAGCTAACAAATACCCCTGCACAAGCCATTCTCGTTGGCATATTGCTGACAGCCCTAGTACAGTCTAGTAGTGCCATAACAGGCTTGGTGGTTAGTCTGGTAAGTCTCAATTCACTCTCTCTAGGAGCCGCAGTGGGCTTGGCCTTAGGTAGCAATATTGGGACCGTAGTGACCACATTGATAGCAGGTTTTGGTAGAGAGCGGTCCAGTAAAGCGACTGCCTATGCCGATCTCTTGTTTAATTTAGGGGGAGTGCTTTTGATTCTACCAGTTTTCCCTCTGTTTTTACGCGCCATCAGCTATACCTCGATCTACCCTGCCCGTCAAGTAGCTAATGCTCACACACTCTTTAACGCGATCACAGCCTTACTTGCTGTGCCCTTTTTAGATTATCTTGCGGGAGTAGCATGGTGGTGGGCAGGAATACGCAGGGGAAACACGAATAATAAAGGTTGATCGAAGGGGAGTGTGGTTAGTGTCAACTGTTAAAGCTATTTTTCTAGGGGTTATCCAAGGTCTAACTGAATTCTTGCCAGTGAGTTCTTCTGGTCATCTGGTTTTGTTTTCTCAATTATTGAAGGTACAAGAACCTTCTTTGGTTTTTGAAGTAATGGTCCACGTAGGCACTTTAGTTGCGGTCCTAGTGGTCTTTCGCTCAGAAGTGGTGCTTTTAATCTCCTCGTTTTTTAAGCTCGTGAGCAAACCCAAGCAAGCCAAGCAGTTGGTTCAAACCGATCCAGGTTGTGCTCTATTGTGGGGGTTAATCCTGGCCACCTTACCTGTAGTGTTTGTAGCTTTAGCGTTTAAAGATTACATAGAAAATCTGTTTATGAGTAGTCTCTTTGTAGGCTTCATGCTCCTGATTACGGGGACAATTTTATACTTGAGTCAGCGTCATGAGACTGGTGGGAAAGACCTAGCTAAGCTATCTTCTCTTGATGCTCTACTTGTGGGTGTGGGTCAAGCGGTGGCTGTTTTCCCAGGTATTTCCCGGTCTGGAACAACCATTGCAGTGGGTCTAACTAGGGGTCTGGATAGAGATAGTGCCGCACGCTTGTCTTTTTTGCTATCCATTCCAGCAATTCTAGGGGCTCTGGTATTTTCGCTCGATGATCTATTTGGGGGGGCCACAACCATTGGGACCGGCCCCTTGATAGCAGGATTGTTGGCCTCAGCTGTTACAGGATATTTAGCTATTCATTTGTTGTTGGATCTCATTAAGAGGGGAAAACTGGTGTGGTTCTCTTATTACACATGGTTTATTGGTACTTTAGTGATTCTCCTCAGTATTCTCTAGGGTTTTAGGGGCAGGAAAAAGATTGACAAGGTGGAATTTATGACTATTAAGGATAATTTGGAACATGTACAGCAGAGAATTAGACAAGCTACCTTGCGTAGCGGGCGTGACGAATCGGCTGTACAATTAGTAGGTGTTACGAAGTTTGCTAACGATGACGCGGTTCAAGAACTATTGGATGCCGGGTTATGTGTCTTTGGAGAAAATCGGATTCAAAATGCAACCAAGCGTCTTGAAAGGTTTCCTGATGCTAACTGGCATTTCATCGGTAGTTTGCAGACTAATAAGGTTCGTTATTGCGAGCAGTTTGAACTAATTCATTCTTTAGATCGTTGGAGTTTGGCACGGGCTTTAAATGCTCGTGCAGATCATTGGGGCAAAGTTCAAGATGTGTTAATCCAGGTAAATGTCTCGGGAGAAGAGAGCAAGAGCGGCTTAGATCCCAGCGAAGTAAAGAGCTTTGCAGAGAAGGTGTTGCAGAAGTGTCCCCTTGTGAAGGTTCGGGGTTTAATGACAATGGCCCCGTTTATTGAAGCGGAGAAAACTCGCCCCATCTTTCGGAAGACGAAGCAGCTGTATGACAGTCTACAGCAAGAACTTGGAGTGACTTGGGACACTTTATCTATGGGCATGACGAATGACTTTGAAGTAGCTATTGAAGAAGGAGCCACGTTGGTACGCATCGGATCGGCCCTGTTTGCGAAGGAGGATGAGGATGAGTGACTTTGTAGACAAGTTAAAAGTTCTACTGGGGGTCAAAGAGGATTACACAGATGATGAGCAATCGGTAATACTGCAGCACTCCGTGGAAGATGATGTAGTACCCTTGCGTCGTGAACGCTCGAAAAAACAAGGGGGAGAACCCCGCCCAACAGCAAAGCCTAACTTGGTGGGCTTAGCGGGGGGACAGACGGGACAGAGTAAGATGTATATTGTGGAACCGAGAGCCTTCGAAGATGTGAAATCTTATGTGCAGCATCTGAAGAATCGTAAGTCTTTAATTATGCGTCTGCACCTGGTAAACAAAGGAGAGGCGCAGCGCATAGTGGATTTCATGAGCGGTACAACACATGCTTTAGATGGAAATATGCGGAAGTTAGGTGAGACGATTTTTTGCTTTACTCCGCCGTCAGTTGTAATTGAAGGTGATTTGGAGGCGGACTTTTTTGAGATGATTAAGAATGAAGGTGACTAGGTGCTGATCATAAACATCGTTGATATTCTCTTTCAAGCGTACTGGTGGATGTTGATGGCAAGATTTCTGATCACTTGGCTACCTAACGTAAATTTCGGTCATCCCATTATTCAATTCTTGTACAGGGTGACAGATCCTGTGGTGAAGCCGTTTGAGGGCATTATCCCCCCCTACGGGAGTGTGGATTTTTCGCCTCTAATCCTTTTTTTAGTGTTGCGTTTAATGTATCCTCTAGTGCGTACGCTGTTGGTCCAGCTTTTGTTGCTGTTCTAGAGAAAGGGCGGAGAATTACTTGAACAAAGAACAACTTTTAGGGCATCTGCGGGGTGAGAGTGAGGCGGTGATTGGTAGCCATGTGCTAGATTTGGCTCGGATCGCTTGGGAAACCAACCGTCCTCAAACCACAGACTTTTATGATCCCTATGAGCGAAAGGTTGCCCAAAGTGTCCTTGGTGGTATCCCCGAGGTGGGAGTAATTTACCAAGGAGGCTATAAACAGGCCGAACGGGCCCGCTTAGTTATTTATCCTCAGTTTTACTTAATGGAAACCATAGCATCATCCATACGTGTCTTGGAAGCTCAAGGCAATTTTTCCTTTCAAGAAATTGGCCATGGAGATTATTTGGGCTCGATTCTAGGCACTGGTCTAAAACGGTCTAAGATTGGAGATCTGATTATTCTTCAAAATGGTTGTCAGGCGGTGGTCGCGACTGAAGTGGCCGACTATCTCTTGAGTAACTGGACCCAAGTGCATCGCGTGTCGATTACCCTTAAGGAAATCGATGAAGAACAATTGGCTGTAGAACCTGAACGAATAAAGGAGATCAAGACAACCGTTGCTTCTTTGCGTCTAGATGCTGTCGCTGCTGAAGGGTACAGTACTTCTCGATCCAAAATGGTCCGGGAGATCAAGGCAGAAAAAGTTAAATTAAACTGGAAGCCCGTGAACAATCCAGCCCTCACTATTTCTCAGGGGGATGTACTTTCTATTCGCGGACGGGGGCGGGTCCTAGTTTCTGAAGTGGGAGGTACGACTCGTAAAGGTCGTACTAGTATAGTCTTACATCGCTATTTTTAAGGAGGTGGCTACCTTGCTAAAGCCCATGGATATTCATAATGTGGAGTTCAAGCGTTCCTTTAAAGGCTATAATCCTGAAGAAGTGGATGATTATCTAGCCTCCATAGTCAGTAAGTACGAAACTGTTTATCAGGAGAATCGTCGACTGCACGAAGAGCTCAAGGTACTACAGGAGGAAATGGAGGGGAAGGTACATCAAGAACAGGATGTTTTGGACCTCATTTCTCTCACAAAACAGACTGTGCAAGAATTGAAGAACATGGCCAATCAAGAATCAGCCAGCGTGGTTCAAGCGGCTGAAGCGGAGGCTGAAAGAATTATTAGTGAAGCCCGCCTAGAAGCTCAGCGTTTGTTGTCCGATGCCGAAGAGCGACTGGCTAAGGCCCAAAGGGCGGAACAACAATTGCGAGAAAGAATCCGTCTGACTATGGAGTCTATTTGGAGTTCGCTTACTACTACCGCCGAAGAGTTCAAGATCACCGAGGCCACTCGACCATATCGAGAGATAGTACCTGCTTCCATCGAAGCGGATGATAAAGAAGCGCAGTTGACTTCTGACTAGGGGTTAGGGTATAATGGCCATAATATTGAAAAGACGATGAATAGGAGAGTACTGACTAAGATTGGGTACAGAGAGTCTGGTGAGCTGAAAACAGACCCCATGAATAGTTGAGGAAAATCACCTAGGAGTTGCTAGTCCGAATTTTAGTAAGCTAAGCCGGTGGTTACGTTAAAACCAGAAAGTGGAGGCATTGCTACAATGCCTTAACTAGGGTGGTACCGCGGGTTTCTCGTCCCTTTTTGGGGGGCGAGTTTTTTTATGGAAAATAATTGGAGGAGTTGTTAGCCTTGGAAAAGGGTTCAGTGTATCAAAAAACACTACAGTTGCCGGTCACAGAATTTCCCATGCGGGGCAATTTGCCCACGCGGGAACCTCAAATGTTAGCTCAGTGGGATCAAGAGGATTATTACGGCCAGCTGCAAAAGTTGGGCCAGGAGCAAAATAGACCCACATTTATTCTCCATGATGGTCCTCCTTATGCCAATGGTGATATTCACATTGGGACTGCACTAAACAAGATTCTTAAAGATATTGTGATCCGTTCTCGGGCTTTAGCTGGCTATCGGGTGCCTTATGTACCTGGGTGGGATACCCACGGCTTGCCCATCGAGCTCCATGTTGTCAGGGAGTTAGGTCAACGGCGAGAAGGTATGCCTGTTGACGTGTTGAGAGAGCATTGTGCTAAGTACGCCTTAGAACAACTGGATATTCAGCGCCAGCAGTTTCGCCGTCTAGGAGTGTGGGGTGATTGGGAGTCGCCCTACGTGACCTTAGATCCCGAGTATGAAGCCATTCAGATTGAAGTCTTTGGCGAAATGGCTGAAAAGGGTTATGTGTATAAGGCACTCAAACCTGTCTACTGGTGTGCTGATTGTCAAACAGCTTTAGCCGAGGCGGAGATTGAATACGCAGATCATCGCTCGCCTAGTATCTTCGTGCGTTTCCCTGTAAAAGATGGTAAGGGAGTACTAAGCGAACAGGACACTTACTTCGTAATCTGGACCACCACACCTTGGACCATTCCCGCCAACTTGGGAATTGCCTTACATCCTTATTACGATTACGTTTTGGTTCAGACTGAGCGAGGGAGACTGATTCTAGCTAAAGAGTTAGCTGACAATGTGCTCCAAGAGCTAGCCCTTACTAATCAGGGAATCCTTGGCGAATTTAAGGGTAGTCAGTTGGAAGGTATTATCTGTTCCCATCCCCTTATGAACAGGGATTCGCTGGTGATTCTAGGTGATCACGTAACTCTAGAAGCAGGTACCGGGTGCGTTCATACTGCCCCAGGACACGGCCATGAAGACTATATCGTCGGTTTGCAATATGGCTTATCGATCTTATCACCTGTAGATGCCCAAGGTCGTTTTACTGATGAAGCAGGTCCCTACGCCGGACTCACTCTTGATGAGGGTAACAAGGCAGTGGTTCAGGATTTAGAAACCAATGGTGCTCTACTGAAGATGGACTTCGTGGATCACTCCTATCCCCATTGTTGGCGTTGTAAGGAGCCGGTGATTTATCGTGCTACGGATCAATGGTTTGTATCTATTGACGGGTTTAGGACAGGTATGCTCACAGCTATTAACGATGTCCAGTGGATTCCCAGTTGGGGTATTGATCGTATTGGTGGTATGATCGCAGATCGTGGTGATTGGTGCATTTCTCGTCAAAGAGTATGGGGTGTGCCTATCCCGGTTTTATATTGTGATTGCGGAGAGAATATTATCGCTCCAGAGACTATTAAGCACATTGCGGAAGTATTCCGGGTGGAGGGCTCTAATGCTTGGTACAGTAAGTCTGCTCAGGAACTGTTACCACAGGGTTACAGTTGCCCAGCTTGCGGTGGAAAATCCTTCCGCAAAGAGACCGATACCATGGATGTCTGGTTTGACTCGGGCGTGTCCCATCAGGCAGTCTTGACTAGTCGCCCAGAACTCTCTTGGCCAGCGGATCTTTATCTGGAGGGTAGTGACCAACATCGGGGTTGGTTCCAATCTTCACTATCAACATCGGTGGCCACCACTGGGACAGCACCCTATAAGGCTGTGCTTACTCACGGTATGGTTGTGGATGGAGAAGGTAAGAAGATGTCCAAGTCCATTGGCAATGTAGTAGCACCCGAAGAAGTTTGGAAGAAATATGGTGCGGATGTGCTCCGTCTATGGGTGTCCTCAGCAGAATTTCGCGGCGATATCAGAATTTCTGACGATATTCTGAAGCAACTTTCCGAGGCCTATCGACGGATTCGAAATACTGCTCGCTTCATTTTGGGCAATCTCCACGACTTTGAGCCAGATCGTCATGCTGTTCCCTACGAGGAAATGGAAGAACTTGATCGCTGGGCCCTAATGAAACTCGCTAAATTAAGCGATCGCATGCGTAAGGCCTATGAGAAGTATGATTTCCACCTTGCTTACTATGCGGTTCATCAGTTTTGCTCAGTAGATTTAGGTGGCTTTTACTTGGATGTGCTAAAGGATCGCTTGTATTGTGATAAACCTAATGGTCGTGAACGGCGTTCGGCACAAACCGCGTTCACAGTGATCATTAAGGAGCTTGCTCAGTTGATAGCTCCAATTTTGGTTTTTACTTCTGAGGAAATCTGGCAACATCTGCCTGAACAGACTAGGTGTGAAAAGAGCGTGCACTTTAGTACATGGCAAGAAATGCCTCAAGAGTATCGAGATCCACAATTAGAACAACGCTGGGATGAGTTTTTAGAACTGCGCAGAGTAGTCTCTAAATCCCTTGAGTTGGCCAGAGCCGACAAGGTCATTGGAGCGGCTAACGAAGCCCAGGTGGTCATCTATGCCAATGAGCAAATGCGAGCGATTTTAGATGCATTCTCCGCTGATCTACGCTTGTTGTTCATCGTATCTAGTGTGGAAGTGCTTCCCTTTGACGAGGGGCAAGGGGCCCTCTATGGCGAAGAAGGTATCGCTGTTGATGTCCAACGCGCCACCGGAGAAAAGTGTGAGAGATGTTGGAAATACTTTTCAGAAATGAGTTCTGATCCGGAGCATACCCAGATTTGCCAGCGTTGTCTTGACGCCATTCAAAGCTAGCTCATAAGCAAACCCCCAATCGTAGCGAATACGAGAGGGGGTTTTGCATACTCTAAAGGAAGAAGGGGCGTATGACTATGGCGAACAAGATCAGCTCTGGCTTGGTGCAAAACCTTCTACAGAAACTTGAAGAACTAAACGAATCTCTGGAAAAAGCCAGCATCGCAGAATATATCGAATTATACCGAAAACCTAGGCGATTGCTCTATCTCAATTTCCTAGCTGGAATAGTCCGTGGTTTTGGGATCGCCATTGGTTTTACTGTAGTAGGGGCCTTTTTTCTCTATGGCTTGGGAAAAATCGCCTCTCTCAATCTGCCGGTAGTTGGGGAATTTGTTGCCGAGATCACCCGCATTGTCCAAAACGAGTTGGCCCGGAGGCCTTAGGAGGCAAATATGAGGAAACAACGCATTAACCAGTTGGAGCAGATGTTAGCGGAAGAAAAAGAGAAGCTCTTGGAGGTGGAGGCTAGTTTAGCTGGTGTAGGTGGTCTAGGTCAACCCATGGATGTAGCCGATACTGAGCTTTCTGCTTATGACAATCATCCTGGAGATTATGGCTCGCAAATGTACGAGCGTAGTAAGGACTTTGGTCTACTACAAATTACAAGGGAGCACATTGCCGAGATTGAAGAGGCCCAAAAGGCCATAAGGGAGGGGAGCTACGGCTATTGTCGCAATTGTGGGCTTCCCATTCCTGAACCACGATTACATGCCCTTCCTCGCACCTTGTTATGTGTGCAGTGTAAACGGGAGCAAGAGGATCGGGATCTTAATGATCGTCCCGTTGAAGAGGAGGTGATGTATCCCCCCTTCGGAGGTAGTCTGGATAGGGAAGACGCTTGGGAGGCAGTAGCTCGCTATGGGACTTCTAGTTATGTGGATAAAGATTAGGGTAGGCAGGGAAATTCTTTCCAACGCAGAATTAAGGAGAGATAGAACGTAGGAAGGAGCCATGCTGTTGAACTATGTGCTTTTAGCTGGCTTTATCTTGATTTGCGATCGCCTGTCGAAGTTCTTGGTCATGAATAGGATGATAGAAGGAGAGAGTATTCCTATCATACCATCCTTTCTCTATCTAACCTATGTCCGCAACCAAGGGGCGGCCTTTGGTTTTCTGCAGGGTCAGGTAATATTTCTTTCGGCTATTGCCGTTGTGTGTCTTTTATTCATTTTGACCCAATGGAAAAAGATCATGGAAAGAGGTCCCTTTGTAAGGTGGGGTGTAGTAATAAGCTTAGTTGGGGCCATTGGCAATCTCATCGATCGTCTCCGCTGGGGAGCGGTTATTGACTTTGTGGATGTGATAATTTTTCCCCCGATTTTTAATATTGCTGATGTGGCCATAGTGTTCGGGGTGGCACTCCTTTTTTGGGAGGTTTTAGTTAATGACCGCAAGGCCAGCTAAGGATCTCCAATTTACAGTGAGTCAAGATCCTAACCTGCGTTTGGATCTTTGGCTGAGTGAACGTGTGGGTCTTAGCCGTTCCCAATTGAAGAAGATGATTGATCAAGGGAGCGTTTTAGTTAACGGAGTAACTGCTAAGGGTGGTTATCGCCTGCAGTTAGGCGATCAACTCGTGGTTACACTACCAGAGGTAGAGACTCCCTCATTACAGCCGGAGCCCATACCGTTGGAGATTGTCTACGAAGATGAATATTTAGCAGTGGTTAACAAGCCTAAAGACCTAGTGGTGCATCCAGGGGCAGGTAACTTAGATGGGACTCTTGTGAACGCCTTGCTATTTCACGTTGGTAAATTAGCAGGGGGCGATGAAGAATTGCGCCCCGGAATAGTCCACCGTTTGGACAAGGATACTAGCGGATTAATGATGATTGCTAAGACGCAAGAAAGCTACGCCTTTCTTAGCCATCAGCTAAAAGAGCGTTTGGTAGAAAGGCATTATCTCGCTCTGGTGCAGGGTGTTGTTTCCGCCGATGAGGGAATTATTGATCGTCCCTTAGGGCGCCATCCCAAGAATCGCAAAAAAATGGCGATCCTAGAGACGGGGCGAGAAGCCCAGACTTATTACAGCGTGCAAGAACGTTTTGCGAAACACTCTTTAGTATTGTGCCGTTTAGTGACTGGCAGAACCCATCAAATTCGCGTACACTTAGCGAGTTTGCACCACCCCATAGTGGGCGATCCTCTCTATGGGTTTAAAACAAACAATCTAGGGGCCACAAGTCAGGTTCTCCAAGCTGTTTACCTGGGATTTAGGCATCCTCAAGGGGAATATTTAAGATTTGAGATTGACCTTGATCGTGAACTTCAAGAAATTGTGCAAAAAGCCCGTTTGCTTAATTGACAAGCTGTGGCTTTTGGTGTAATCTTTAGTAAGAATGATGGTCCTTTAAGTTAGCACAGAGAGGCTGGCAAGGAACGGAGATTTTGTATGCTTCTTGCCCGCGAACTGCGCGAGGGAGAAGCATTTTTTGTTGGGAAGGAGGTGTGCTATATCATCAAAGAAAAAGCTCGAATTCTCGACCAAGAACAGATTCGCCGAGCCCTCACTAGAATTAGCCACGAGATTGTGGAAAGTAATCGAGGAACGGATCGTTTAGTTCTGGTGGGAATCCATACGCGTGGGGTACCCTTAGCTCAACGCTTGGCAGAGATGATCAAGGAGTTTGAAGGGGTAGAGGTTCCCGTGGGGATGTTGGACATTTCGTTGTACAGAGATGACCTATCTTCCGTGGCTGAACAGCCTGTTGTGAATCAAACTACGGTGCCAGTCAGTGTTGAGAAAAAAATCGTCGTCTTGGTGGATGACGTTTTGTTCACGGGCCGAACTGCCCGTGCCGGACTCGATGCAATCATGGATTTGGGTAGGCCTGAGCGGATTCAATTAGCGGTATTAATCGATCGGGGCCATCGCGAATTGCCCATCAGGGCAGACTATGTAGGTAAGAACCTTCCGACTTCAATTAGGGAGATTGTGGCTGTACAGCTACGGGAGATCGACAAGGATGAATGCGTTGTAATTTTAGAAGACAAATAGAACCTTTAAGTGGGTCCTGTGAGACCCGGAAGGAGGAACATTGATGAATTCGACTATTGGTAGCCAACAAAAGCTAGGTGTCGGACAGAACTTAGCTTTAGGTTTTCAGCATCTATTCGCCATGTTTGGAGCAACAGTTTTGGTACCTGTTTTGACTGGACTTGATCCGGCTGTAGCCTTATTTTCGTCAGGCACTGGCACTCTCCTATTCATGCTTGTCACTAAGGGTAAAGTTCCAGCATATCTAGGCTCTTCTTTTGCCTTTATTGCACCTATAATTAGTGTTTCTGGCTTATGGGGCATTCAGTACGCTCTTGGTGGGGCGGTGGCGGTAGGCTTAGTGTACATCGCAATTGCCCTAATTATCTCCAAGATTGGATTAGACTGGATAGACAGAGTTTTACCTTCGGTTGTCATTGGCTCAGTAATCATGGTCATCGGTTTGGGTCTTGCATCAACGGCAGTGGATATGGCTGGTTTTACTGGTGGCGGATCCCTCGCTAATGCCGATGTAAGGATTGCCTTATTTACCTTAGTGGTCACAGTAATTGGTACTATGTTCTTTAAGGGATTCTTCGCTGTAGTGCCTATTCTCATCGGGATTGTTGCCGGTTATATTTTTGCCATTACCCAAGGAGCTATTGACTTTACGCCTGTGAAGGAAGCGGCTTGGATTGGCTTACCGCAATTTGTTGCTCCGAAATTTAGCGCGGCAGCCATCGCCATGATGTTACCTGTTGCTCTTGTCTCAATTACTGAACACTTAGGCGATGTGATGGTTCTCAGTAGAGTGACAGGAAATGATTTTTATCGATCACCTGGTTTACATCGAACATTGTTAGGCGACGGATTGGCTACTTCCTGGGCAGGATTATGGGGGGGACCACCTAACACGACTTATGGCGAAAACATTGGTGTTATGGCTATCACACAGGTTTTTAGTGTATCCGTTATTCGTACAGCTGCCATGATCGCCATAGTTCTTTCCTTTGTGCAAAAAATGGGTGCTCTGATTTCTACAATTCCAGCTCCAGTTATGGGTGGCGTTTCTATCGTACTATTTGGGGTCATCGCAGCTTCCGGAATCAGAACTCTAGTGGAAAGTGGCATAGACTATGGTGATAAACGTAATCTAGTTATTTCCTCAGTAATCTTAGTTTTAGGGATTGGCGGCGCCGAACTTGGTCTTGGACCAGTGAAACTTCATGGTATGGCTCTGGCCACTGTAGCAGGAATCATTCTCAATCTTGTTTTACCTAAGAACGGGAAGGAAATGTCTGAATAGCAGAAAAAGACGAGAGGAGCCTGATGGCTCCTCTTATTCGCGTAAACTAGGCAAAACAACGATTAGGGAAACTGTTCAATGGGTGTGAATACTCTAGCACAGTTGATGTGTGTTCTTCGCTGATCACCGTAGAGACGAGCGGGTAGCCTTTTATCCCTAATCATCAAACGTCTTACCTAAGTTTACGTTGTTGGCGACGTCTCTTGCGGTGCACATTGAGCAATTGGTCTACCCTCAACCTTATTTTGAACAACAAAATTAAGAATTATTCACTTTTAGAAAAAAAGCTTGAATAACCCGAGAAAAAGTATGATGGTCCCCGGGACCCAGCGCCAATCCTGCTGTTTTTTGGGGTCATCAACTAGACTTGCCCCAACTTTGAGGCCTTGCGATATAAACACTAGGCTGGCAAGCATTACGGCCATTGTAGTGGGCCAAACTGGCAAGGTTAAGACAGCTGCACCAAAGCCAGCAGCAGTTGCGTCGAGAGCCAAGGCACCGCCTAGAATTAGTGCTTCTGCAGATGTAATATGTTTGGACTGATCAGCATCTGCACTCAAGGGTTCTTTGAATACTTGAATAATCAGACCCAAAACTGGAATACGCCAGTTAATTAGAACGCCTGAGACTTGGGGGACACGATAGTTGCGCCATAGGCTGTAGAAACCTAGGGCAAGAAAAATAACGCCCCCTAGAATAGTTGTTAAACGTGGGTCCAACCGCCGTTCAAAAAGAGCGCCTAGGAGCATGGTCACTAAAAAAGTGCAACCGGAAACTAAACTCAACACCACGTTAGACCACAGGGGGATGGTAATGCGGTTTAGACCGTAGGTGATTCCAATGGCCAGCGCGTCGAAACTCACAGCAATGGCAAGGAAGACCACTGATAACAATACCATAGAAACTACCTCCTCTTCTCATTCTTCATAGTATGGATAAAGTGAGGTAGATGTGTAGGTTAACCCTTGACAGCTGAGGCTAAAGGTGGTAATATTTAATTTGCTTGAGGCGGCATAGCCAAGTGGTAAGGCAGAGCTCTGCAAAAGCTCCATTCCCCAGTTCAAATCTGGGTGCCGCCTCCATTTTATTTGCATTCAACATGGCAAAGGGGGGAGTCATTCATGGCTAAAGCCAAAAGAGGAAAGAATATTAAAACCCTTGGTTGGAGAGGGACCTGCCCCTCTTGCCAAAAGTCTGGTGTGAAATTACTTTGGGAAAAAGATAGTGCCAAAGTCTGCAAAGCATGTGGTAAATAGAGATATTAAGAAACGGCTCAACGCCGTTTTTTTGTATAAGAAAAAGACCTGGATTTGAGTCCAGGTCTCATTTTTTTGCCCATGCTATTTGGAGTAGAACTCAACGATTTCAGCTTCGTTAATGTCTGGGTTGAGTTCATCACGACGAGGTAACCTGATATACTGACCGGTTCTGGAATTCTCATCATAGCTGAGATATTCAGGAACATTGGGGCGTACCTCTAGAGCATCTTCAACAACTACTAGGTTGCGGCTCTTTTCTCGTAAACCAATTGTATCGCCAACACTTACGCGATAGCTGGGGATATCAACTTTGTGGCCATTCACGGTAATGTGACCGTGGGTGACTAATTGTCTGGCACCTGCTCTGCTACGGGCAAACCCGAGGCGGAAGACGAGGTTGTCTAGGCGAGATTCTAAAAGAATCATGAAGTTTTCGCCGGTAATACCAGGCATCTTAGCGGCCTCTTGAAAGAGGTTTCTAAATTGCTTTTCGCCTAATCCGTAAAGAAAACGAAGCTTTTGTTTTTCTTGTAGTTGCAGTCCATAGTTGCTTTGTTTGCGGCGACCTTGACCGTGCTGCCCCGGTGGATATGGACGTTTCCGCAGCTCTTTTCCAGTTTCGCTTAGGGAAAATCCTAAACGTCTACTTACTTTCCACGTTGGACCCGTGTAACGTGACATGTACTTCTCTCCAATCCTAATCTAATCTTTTTACCAAAGCAGCCGCGCCTTGTAAATCTTTCTCTCATAAGGATACCACATTTCTTTAAATTTGCAAGGGTAATTTGTCTATCTTTAGTGGGTAAGCTAAACCAAAAGATGACGAGGGGAGAGCACCGAGATGAGAGCCATGTGGAAAGGATCTATTTCCTTTGGTCTGGTGAACATTCCGGTAAGAATGTACACAGCCACTCAAGAGAAAAGTCTCCGTTTCACCCAGTTACATGAGTTGTGCCATACACCTATTAAGTACGACAAAGTTTGTCCTCACTGTGAACGCTCCGTGGCTGGCGAAGAAATCATTCGGGGTTATGAGTACAACCCAGGCCAATATGTAGTGATTAATGATCAAGAGTGGGACAGCTTTGTGGAACGCTCCACTCATACAATTGACATCTTGCGCTTTGTAGACCTCAGTGAAGTTGACCCGGTCTTTTTTAATAAGACCTATTATTTAGAACCTGCGGAAACAGGAGGAAAGGCCTACTCCCTTTTACAGCAGGCCTTAGCCTCCACAGACAAGATTGCAGTTGCGAAAATTACCATTCGCTCGAAAGTATCGTTGGCTGTGGTACGTGTTTATCAGGGCATGCTAGCTTTAGAAACCATTTTCTATCCTGACGAGATTCGAGACGAGGGTGAACTCGATTTGGACATACAGGGAAAGGTGCAAGAAAAAGAGCTAACCATGGCCCTTTCTTTAATAGCCAGTTTAACCGAGCCCTTTCAGCCGGAGCATTACAGTGACGAGCGACGCTTAGGTATGTTGGAACTAATCGAAAGGAAGATTCAAGGACAAGATGTAGTGGTGGCTAGAGGCCCCAAAGAAGGAGCTCCAGTAGTAGATCTACTGGCCGCCTTAGAGGCATCTTTGCAAGCTCAGCAACATAAGTCCAGTGACTTTCCTGATGGGGTGCGTCATTGAGACTGCCGCGGTTTGAGCCTATGTTGCCTGTTAGCCAATGTGTAGGGGATGCTGGCGCCTTCGCACAAGAGATAAAATGGGATGGTTTTAGAGCCCTCGCCTATTTGGAGGGGGCTGTACGCTTGGAAAGCAGAAATGGAAAGAGCTTTAATCGGCGGTTTCCTACAATCGTGGCAGAACTGGAGTACCTAGGGCAAGGAATTATTCTGGACGGGGAAATAATTGCTCTTACTGCGGAGGGACGTCCGGAGTTTTCCCTCCTGCGCAAACTGCCCAATTCGACCACACGACTTTTCTATATTGTCTTTGACTTGCTATTTTCGGAGGGGCGTTCCATTTGTTCAGAACCGTGGTCTAAACGACGCCGGCATTTGGAACTACTCCTAAAGTCGAACAGGGGGGGTGGCAGTGTTATCATCTCACCACTTTTATCTGATGTGGTGGAGGACTGTCTCGCTTTCGCCAAACAACACCAGCTTGAAGGCATTGTATCAAAGCAGAAAGACTCTCCCTATTTACCAGGAGTGCGCTCATCCTTTTGGCGCAAACACAGACTTAAGAAAAGTATAGATTGTGTCGTGGTGGCCCTTAATTTTTCAGGGAACCGCCTCCGTTCTCTTGGAGTTGCCGTCTATAATCGAAATCAGGCTTGGCAGTATATTGGCAATGTAGGTAGTGGGCTAGGTCAAGTGGAGCTAGACTTCCTACGGCAGGCGATGCCATTGCTACAGACAGAGGTGGTTCCTGTAGTGAACCCACCGTCTGTTGATTTCGAAGTGGTTTGGTTAAAACCACATTTAGTTGTGGAACTTGAATATTTGGAGTTCACCCCTCAAGGAAGGTTGCGGCATCCTGTTTTTATCCGTTTTCGCATAGACAAGGATGCTCAAGCCTGCCTATTAGGAGTTGATGATTGTGACAAGTAAGCAAGTTGTCCAGGTTGAAGGTAGAGCTGTACAACTAACCAATTTAGACAAGGTACTGTGGCCTAAACAGGGTTTCACTAAAGCAGATTTGCTTGATTATCATGTGCGCATGCAGACTTTGACTAGCGCCCACTGGGGAAGTCGGGCCCTTACTGTAACCCGTTACCCCCATGGAGTAGATGGAGAATTCTTTTTCCAAAAAAACGTACCTACCTCAGCCCCTCCCTGGGTAGTCACAAACCTTTTAGGTGAGACGGAATACGTAATAGCGAATGATCTTAGCACCATTATATGGCTAGCTAACTCGGCCGCCATAGAATTTCACCCTTCGACCTTTCAGATTGGTGATCCTAACATCCCCAGTTATGCTATTATAGATCTTGATCCCACTAAGCCCCTAGGATTTACGGAAACGGTGGACATGGCCAAACGTTGTGGCGATTTGTTGCTGGAAATAGGGCTTCGGGGCTATCCGAAGTTTTCTGGCGCTACGGGAATCCACATTTACATTCCCTTAGAAGCCCACTATGACTTCAAAATTAGCTCCGAATTGGTGCGTTTGCTCGGTGTCAGCTTACAACGGCTGTATCCTACACAGATCACCTTGGAGCGCCTAATTAGAAATCGCAGGGGCATTTATATTGACTACTTGCAGAATCATCAAGGGAAAACAATTGTGGGGGTCTATAGTCCAAGACCTACACCTGAAGGTACAGTATCTACACCGGTGGATTGGGTTGACTTGGACTATTACCAACCACAAGACTTTACCATAAAAACGGTACCCCAATGGGTGGCTGAACGTGGGGATCTTTTTGGAGATGTTCTCTATAGACCGCAGTCATTGGAGCATTTCACACAAATTTTTTCCATGCTGAAGCCTTGACGCAGCCAAAATACTATGTTATACTTCTATCGTCAAGCAGAAGCCACCGCTTCTCACCTTGTGACTCAGTGTTTTCAAGGTTTTAGACCCTGATATGTTTTTATTGCATAATGCAGATTGTCTGCAGATATGTAGTTGCGATCATGGGATTGAACGGGTGGCTAATGCCATCCGTTTTTTGTGTAATACTAACTTACTGGAGGGGTGACACCATTAGCAAAGAACTAAGAGTGAACAGTGATATTCGAGCCCGCGAGGTGCGAGTTGTTGATGCCAATGGAGACCAGCTAGGAATTATGAGTGCCCGGGAGGCCTTGTCCATAGCTGGGGAGCGGGGATTGGATTTGGTGGAGGTGGCACCTAATGCTAAACCTCCCGTGTGCCGGATCATGGATTATGGAAAACACAGATATGAACAAAGTAAACGTGACAAGGCAGCTAAGAAAAAGCAAAAGGTAGTAAACGTCAAGGAAATTCGCATGAGTCCTAAGATTGATGAGCATGACTTTGACGTAAAGTTGCGAGCTGCTGAACGGTTCTTAAAGTCCGGTGACAAAGTAAAAGTTTCGGTACGTTTTAGGGGAAGAGAGATTGTCCATTCTGATTTAGCCAAAGGCAAACTTGATGACTTAGCAAATCAGTTAAAGGAAATAGCAGTTGTTGAACGTCCGCCTAAGTTGGAAGGTCGTCAGATGATTGCTGTATTGGCTCCCAGAACTGATGCCGGCCAAAAAGCGGAAACAAAGCAAGCAGATACTGTCGAAGCAAACAATTAGGAGGTGTGTCAACCATGGCTAAAATGAAAACCCATAGGGGTGCAGCTAAACGCTTCAAG
This sequence comes from Firmicutes bacterium UBA4996, assembly GCA_002396805.1. Lineage (GTDB taxonomy): Bacteria > Bacillota > Limnochordia > Darwinibacteriales > Darwinibacteriaceae > UBA4996. The sequence goes on from DGYW01000058.1 coordinate 179,475, forward strand.
GTTACTGGTACTGGTAAAGTGTTGAAGTATAGCTCACACAAGAGTCATATTTTGGAGAAGAAATCTTCTAAGCGCAAGCGTCAACTAAGACACGGGCAAGTGGCGAGTAAGCCAGATACAAAACGAGTTCGCGAGCTATTGCCGTATAAATAGATGGTTAATTTAGGAGGAACAGACAATGTCTAGAGTTAAAGGTGGCACCGTAACTCGCCAAAGGCGTAAAAAGACCCTTAAACTTGCAAAGGGCTATTATGGTGATAAAAGCAAGAAATTTCGCGTAGCCAATCAACAGGTCATGAAGTCTGGAAACTACGCTTATCGCGATCGCAAGGCCAAGAAACGTGATTTCCGCAAACTGTGGATTACCCGTATTAATGCGGCCGCACGATTGAATGGTATGTCTTATAACGCATTCATCCATGGTTTGAAGAAAAATGGCGTTGAAGTCAATCGCAAGGTTCTCGCTGACATCGCTGTACATGATGCGGATGCCTTTGCCGAATTGGTTTCCCTTGCCAAACAATAAGTGTTGATCAAGTAGTTCCGGGGTGGTTTCGTCATTAATGACGTTCCTCCCGGTATTTCTTTTTGGGGGTAAAGATGTGGAGCGGACAATTATCACCAGTAGGCAGAATGAGCAGGTTAGATGGGCCAGGCGTTTGCAGCAGAAGAAATATCGAGATCAAGAAGCCTCGTTCTACCTTGAAGGCGTGCGTGTGGTAGAAGAGGCGTTGGCAACCGATCTTGTCCGAAGCCTCTTTTTTAGCGAGCGTTTATTGACTACGCCACGGGGAAAAGGTCTACTAGAACAAGCTCAGAAACTGGATATTCCTCGTTGGGAGTGTACTGAGCAAGTGTTGTCCGAGTTAACCGATACAGTTAACTCCCAGGGAGTTGTGGCCATAGTACATAAGCCAACCTGGCCAATGAAAACCCAAGGAGTGCTTCTTGTAGCAGACGAAATTCAGGATCCAGGAAATATGGGCACGTTACTCCGCACTGCGGTAGGAGCTGGGGTGAGTGGTCTTTTGGTTGTGGATGGTTCGGTAGACTTGTATAACCCCAAGGTACTTCGGGCCAGTATGGGTGCTATATTTCATTTGCCCCATTGGTTTTTTAGCAGGGACGCCGCTTTGGAGTTATTAGCCACAAGTGGATCCACTCTGGTGGTAGCCGATTTAGTGGATGCCAAGGATTATTGGGATGTAGCTTACCCTCAAAATCTGGCAGTAGTGATTGGCAACGAAGCCAGGGGGGTGCACCCCGAATTTCGAGATAGGGCCAACCTAAGAGTGAAGATTCCTTTAATTGGTCCGGTTGAATCCCTTAACGCTTCTGTCGCCGCCGGTGTGTTGCTTTATGAGATACTACGACAGAATGGTTCTGTTTAATCCTAGGTGAATTATTGTAGCTCTGGGTATAAGATGCGAGGTTGTACCAAGAATGGGCTAGCATGGGGTCTATACTCAAATCTAGAACCAGATACAGAAAGAATTTCTGCTCGTACAGAAGAAGGAAGCGGAATACCGCTTCCTTTGTGAATATTAACTTACATTGTTAATGTTGCTAACCCAATGCTTGATTTCGCCCATTTGCCTATACGTTTTAGTGAGCTCTTGGATTGTCTCGTTATCCAACCCATAGGCGCGAAGTTCGCTCTGAAAAATCGTGATAGCACGTCTTTTCTGTAGTGCCAGGCCTGGGGTCATCCAGACTATAGTCCCAATAGTCTTGGTTGCACTAACAAGGGTTTTCCCAATTGTCTTGAGCATTTTAGTTCACCTAAGAGCTTTGAAACTGGCTAGTCAAAGTCTGTAGCGTACTCATATACTCTTGGGTAAGGCGCATGGCATCCTCCTTATCCATTTCAGCATCGATCAGGTTTCTATAGAAGGTGCCAACCGCTTTGCTCATGGTGGTAGCCCCTTCCTCTGAAAAGAGA
>DGYW01000058.1:181650-219672 GCA_002396805.1 Firmicutes bacterium UBA4996
TCTATAACGTGACTTTGCTCAACAAGCTGTTTTTTTCTCAAATGGTCGACCATTTTGTTATGAGCAATGGCTAAGATCCAGGCTTTGGGAGACTCAATAGTGTGCAAGGTGTGAATACCTTGGTAAACCGCTAAGAAGGTGTCCTGCAAGATGTCTTCCGCGAGATCTTCGTCGTTTAGCTTGAACATGAGAAACCCATATACCGTGCCCGCATAGAGTTCGTACAACCCTTCGAATCCCATAGCCTTCAACCCTTTCACTCTGATAGTCGGCGAAATAGCCCTAATAGTTCAAACATGCACGTTAAGTTTTCGTTAGATGATTGCCAGTTCCTTTTTGTGGATTCTCTGTTCTTGCCCCGCAATCATTGTAACCCTACCACTTCTGTGCTATAATAAATCTAGTAGACTGAACACGTGGGAGGTTATTGCATGCATTTAACACCACAAGTTGTTTGGCGGATTTTTCTTAGCACAGGTTCTGTGCATGCTTATCTGCTTTATAGGCAGTTACTAGGATTGACTAATAGTGCTTTAAAATTGATAGACTAAAAGCGATGAAAGAGAGTAGTACACCTACAGGCCTCCACAGAGAGGGAAGACCATTGGTTGAGAGTCTTCTTGGAGCTAAACTTAGGTCGAATTCACTCCCGAGCTACAAACTGAACTAAGAGTAGGTTTTGTCGGTTTCCTCCGTTACAGGACTTGAGCGGGCTCACTTAAGGATTCTTTAAGTGTATGCCAACTAGGGTGGTACCACGTACTTCTTGCGTCCCTAACACTATGTTAGGATGCAGGAAGTTTTTTTTAGCATAATTGAGGAGGTTTTTTTGTGCAGACAAAAGTACAAGAAATTAGAACTGCGGCACTAGAAGCTTGTTCCCGAGCCTCCACGGTGCAGGAATTAAACCAGGCACGGGTCAAGTTTCTGGGGAAGAAAGGTGAGTTGACCTTAATCTTACGAAGTATGGGACAATTACCTAGCGAGGAGCGACCTTTGTTCGGCAAATTAGTTAATGAGGTCCGCGATGAATTGGAGCAGGCGATACAAGGTCGCGAACAGGAGCTTGCGGCCGCTGAAGAACAGGAACGGCTATTGGGAGAGAGCATTGACATCACTCTGCCTGGTCGTAGGGTTGCTAGGGGCACATTGCATCCCGTTACTCAGATTATCAACGAAGCCAAGTCCATCTTTATGGAAATGGGTTATGAGATTGTAGAAGGGCCTGAGGTGGAATGGGATTACTATAACTTTGAAGCTTTAAATATCCCCCCTGATCACCCAGCTAGGGATATGCAAGACACCTTTTTTATCACTGAGGAGTTGCTTCTGCGCAGTCAAACCTCTCCAGTTCAGATTCACACCATGGAAAAGCAGCAACCGCCTATCCGGATTCTGGCTCCTGGAAAAGTCTATCGAGCCGACTCAGATGTGACGCATTCTCCTATGTTTCATCAGATAGAGGGTCTAGTGGTGGACAAGGGAATTACCTTTGCGGATTTAAAGGGAACCCTGCAACTATTTGCGGAACGAATGTTTGGACCTGAGACCAAGATCCGTTTACGCCCTAGTTACTTTCCCTTCACTGAACCGAGTGCGGAAGTAGATGTTTCTTGTATCATCTGTAAGGGCACAGGTTGTCGAGTGTGCAGTGAAACTGGTTGGCTTGAGATTCTAGGTGCTGGTATGGTTGATCCTAGGGTTTTGATTAAGGTAGGTTATGACCCGGAAGAGGTCACCGGTTTTGCTTTCGGTGTGGGAGTAGAGCGCATGGCCATGCTCAAGTATGGCATTAATGATATTCGCCTATTATTTGAAAATGATGTTCGGTTTTTGGAGCAATTTACCAGTTAGGGGGATCCTTGATGTTAGTGAGTTATCGTTGGTTACAAGAATATGTTGACGTTCCTTGGGGGCCCCAAGAGCTTGCAGAACGCCTAACCATGGCGGGATTAGAGGTCGAGGGCATTGAGCCAGTTGCACCTGGCCTAGACAGGGTGTATGTGGGCCTGGTGGAAGAAACAGTGGCGCATCCCCATGCAGACAAGCTGAAGATTTGTTCAGTGGATGTGGGTGATCAAGGTAGACATTCGATTGTTTGCGGTGCCCCTAACGTGGCTATGGGCCAGAAAGTGGCGGTGGCCTTACCAGGTGCTAGTCTACCTATTGGCTTGGAAATCGCTTCCACCATAATTCGTGAGGTTCCCTCAGCTGGAATGATCTGTTCGTTGGCGGAGTTGGGTCTTGGGGAGGACGAGACGGGTATTTGGGTTCTACCCGCAGACTTAATACCAGGTACACCATTGGTCGAACTTTTTGATTTGGATGATGTGGTTTTGGATGTGTCTATCTATGCCAATAGACCTGATTGCATGAGTATGTTAGGAATTGCCCGGGAAGTGGCGGCCCTCACCGGGGGGCGCCTCAGGTTTCCAGCCACAGACTATGAGGTTCTTGATACTCCTATTACCGAAAGGACCAGTGTGAGTGTGGAGGATCAGACGCTCTGTCCACGCTACACCGCTACCTTGATGGAGCAAATTCAGATGGGAGAATCCCCCCTGTGGATGCAGTTTCGTCTACGGGCCGCGGGGATGCGTCCCATTAACAATGTGGTAGATATTACAAACTACGTGATGTTGGAAACGGGGCACCCCTTACATGCCTTTGATTTTGAAAAATTGGCAGAACAACGGGTAGTCGTTCGCCCTGCGAGGCCAGGAGAGACCATGATAACCCTCGATGGTGAGAGTCGCTCCTTGACACCTGAAATGTTGGTGATCTGTGATGCGCGTAATCCTAAGTGCATTGCAGGAGTAATGGGGGGATTGGATAGTGAAGTTACGGAATCATCTACTTCCATCCTTTTGGAGGCAGCCAGCTTTTCTGCATTAAGCGTTCGAAGAACCAGTCGGGCCCTTGGCCTAAGTTCTGAGTCTTCCGCTCGGTTTGAAAAGGGAATAGATCCCCATGGAACTGTTTTTGCCAGTCAACGGGCAACCCATTTGCTGCAAACTTACGCCCACGCCAAAGTTTTTGCAGGTCACATCGATCAAAGTGCAGTGGGTAATCAGCAAACCAAGATCGAGCTAAAATTGCAAGAAATTGATCGTCTCCTCGGAGTGCCCGTTCCTGGGACGACAGTGGTTGAGATTTTAGAGGCTCTCGAATTTCAAGTGCAAGAAACTAGTGAGGAGGGCTGGGTAGTTACTGTGCCTTCTCACCGTGGCGATGTTGAAATTGCCGCGGATCTTATTGAAGAGATTGTGCGCATCTGGGGTTTGGAAAATTTACCCAGCACTTTACCTGGTAATCTAGTGGGAACGGGTGGGCAAAGCCCCAGGCTTAATGTTATGGACCACATTAGAGAGGTGTTGGTGGGAGCTGGTTTGCAGGAAGCAATGAGTTATAGCTTTGGTCGTAGCGATAATAATGAAAGGTTACTTCGTGATAATCAACCCATGATCGAGGTACAGAATCCTATTTCCGAGGATTTAGTGGCGTTACGCCATAGTCTCTTACCGGGCTTACTAACCGCGACTAGCCTCAACGCTAACCGCCAGCAAAGACGGGTTGCGATTTTTGAAGTTGGAGCAACTTATCTAGGAAAATTGCCTCTCACCCAACAGCCTAAGGAAGAGTGCAAAGTGGCAATCGCTCTATGGGGTTTGCGGAGCATGCCTAATTGGGCTTTAACAGAAGAGAATTTTGATTTCTATGATCTGAAAGGTCTCTTGGAACTTATGTTACCTAAGGCCTCAGACCTGGAGTGGACTACGGGAACTAACTCCTCATTGCATCCTGGACGTCAGGGAGCTGTGCTCTATCAAGGACAACACATCGCGTATTATGGGGAGGTTCATCCCGCCGTGGCGCGCAATTTTCGCATTCCCGGACGGGCCTATGTGGCTGAGATCGACTTCGAAAAGATTCTAGATTTGTATGACGTAACCCCTGTCTATCAAAACTTGCCTAGGTATCCTGCTATGGAACGCGATTTGGCAGTTATCGTGGATCATAATCAATCAGTCGGTGAGATGATCACCAAACTCTACAAACTTGGGGGAGAGTTGCTACAAGAGGTAACAGTTTTTGACCTATACATTGGTAAACCGATTCCTGACGGCAAGAAGAGTGTGGCTTTCTCCTTCCGGTTCCAAGGTGATCGTACCTTAACCGATGACGAAATTAACTTAATCATGGATCGTTGCTTGCAAGGCTTACAAAAGGACTTCGATGCCGAAATTCGTTAGAAGGAAAAGAGTGGGTCAAGTAGAATTGGACAAGGGAGGAGGGATGGGCATGAGTTCTACGCCAGATACTATTTCGGTTCGGGTGCAAATCTTGGGCGAAGAGCATATTATAAGGGGGCAAGCTTCTTCAGAATATATCGAAGACTTGGCACTCTCAGTCGATGCTCGTTTAGAGGAGGTCCAAAAAAGCAATCCCATGCTTCCCCGCCACCAAGTGGCCATCTTAGTGGCCATCAATCTTGCGAACGAATTGGAGAAGCTAAAGACTGAGTACAACGAGCTTTTGGCTTTGTTAGAGGAAGCCAATTGAGTGGGGAGTGGTGACGTGGTTGGAAAATGGATTGACCTCGTGGTACTAGTATTTTTGGCCCTCGGTCTACTTAAGGGATTCAAGAAGGGCCTAATACGAGAGCTTTTCGGCCTTGTTGGTGCTATTTTAGCCATTGTCATTGCTTACCATAGCTATCAAGGGCTTTCCGTCATGCTTCTGGAGAGATACCCGCTGAGCGTTTGGCAGGCCCAGACCATCTCATTTGTCGTACTAATCGTAGGGATCAGTCTCGTGGGCGCTTTTTTGGGTTACATTTGGTCCAAGGCAATTAGTTATACTGCGTTTGCCATCTTGGACCAGATTGGTGGTGCCGCCTTTGGAGTTGCCAAAGTTGGGTTAGTGGTGTTAATTCTCCTGATTTTTCTTAGCGCCATTAATGTAGCCACCATTAATCTCATCCTCGATGAATCCACAGTAGTGCAACAGATTGGTGTGCTCTTGCCGTTTGTTTATGACTATTTGGAGCAATATTGGCCTGAGAAGTGGCAACGCCCGCTCTGGCTGTATCCGACACAGAACCCCGCGATTTCGGCGGGGTTTTCTTGGGTAGCATGCCTTCCTTTGGCAAGTTCTCCTATACTTGCTTGAAGGCTTCTTCCTCCACCGCTGGAATAACAGAAGAGGGGGGAGGAACAATTGTGAAAAGAAGCTTGACCCTATACTCTAATGTGTGGGCTACACTGTTGATGTTGGCCTTATTCGTGTTTTCTAGTTTCACTGGCTCGCCTGCACCCCAAAGTTCTAGTTGGCGAGATACAACAAGGCCCATTTTATCCGGGCCCAGAAGTCTGCAGGGTAAAGTGATTGTCTTGGATCCCGGTCATGGTGGTAATGACCCAGGGACGGTTGGGGTGGGTTCCACAACTGAAGCAGAGAATGTCTTAGCCATTGCCTGGGAACTAAAGACTATGTTGGAAAAGGCTGGGGCAGAAGTGGTTATGACTAGACAAGCCAACTTAAATCCTGCCCAAGGTAGTGCTTTTAGTAGTCAACAGCATGGTCAGTTGGCAGCTCGGGTAGCGACAGCTAATCGTAGTAGAGGGCAAATCTTTCTCTCTTTGCATAATGATTGGAATGAAAATAGTTATGTTCAAGGGACTTCTGTGTATTTTTACAAAAGCCAGGATCTAAGTCTTGCTGAATCTTTACAGAAGGCCCTGGTTCGACAGCTAAAGACAGTTGATTTGGGGATTAGACAGGGTAATTTGTACGTGTTGAGGAACACTAACATGCCCGCGGCACTAGTAGAGGTTGGTTTTTTGAGTAACCCTCAGGAGGCGGCACGCTTAGCCAAACCGAATTATCGCTTAGAAGTAGCCAGGGGGCTTCTAGCTGGAATCAACGATTATTTTCAGGGACAGTTTTGAGGAGGAAACCTTGTGGAGTTATTGGCACCAGCCGGTTCTTTTGATGCCCTACGTGCGGCAGTGGAAAATGGAGCCGATGCAGTTTATTTAGGTGGCAAGGCCTATAGTGCTCGGGCCTCGGCCACCAATTTTTCCCATGAAGAACTACAGTCGGCCGTAGATTATTGTCATATTCGGGGTGTACGTGTCTATGTTACCGTCAACACTCTACTCCGAAATGACGAACTGACTGGGGCAATAAAGTATTTGGCCCGGTTATACCAATGGGGCGTAGATGGGGTAATCGTTCAGGATCTAGGCTTGGCTAGACGAGCGCGCTTGGAAGTCCCCCACCTAGAAATCCACGGAAGCACACAAATGACCTTACATAATTACCACGATCTACAGCCTTTAGAACGCCTCGGTTTGACCCGCGTAGTATTAGCTCGGGAACTGGACTTGAAAGCTATTAGAGAGATCAAGGAGAAGACTAATCTGGAATTAGAAGTATTTGTCCATGGTGCTTTGTGTATTTGTTATTCTGGCCAGTGCCTCATGAGTAGTCTCATTGGTGGACGGAGTGGTAATCGGGGTCAGTGTGCCCAACCTTGTCGCCAGACCTATACTATTCCGGGTCTTGACCTACCGGGCGAATATGTGATTTCTCCAAAGGATCTCAATCTAATAAATCACATCGATTCATTACGTGAAGCAGGCGTAGCTTCTTTGAAGATTGAGGGGCGTTTGAAGAGTCCCGATTATGTTGGGGTAGTGGTGAGGACTTACCGGGCAGCCCTGGATGGAAGAGAGTATAAGGAAACAGATCTGTCTACCGTGTTTAATCGGGGGTTTACCACTGCTTATTTATATGCTAGCAAACCAGAGTTGATCACCTATACTCCGCCAGTAAAGGAAGAAAGAACAGGTACCGCAGTAGAAAGCTATACGTCAGACCGGGCCTTCCGTAAGGTTTCTGCTTCTTTATGGGTAAAGGGCAGACTAGGTGAACCTTTGGAGCTAAATTTACTAGACCAAGATGGTGTTCATGTAGAGATTAGCAGTGAGATTGCTGCATCGGCAGCTCGCAACCAAGCCCTGACTACAGAAGTGCTTCAGGAGAAACTGTTACGCCTGGGAAATGATCCCTTAGCAGTTACTCATCTCAAGGTAGACGTAGAGCCCAATCTGTATCTTCCCGTTAGTGAGCTCAACAATACTAGACGCAAACTAGTGGAGGCTTGGAAACAAGCAAGATTAGCCCCTTACAAGAGACGAACGTTGCCTAAACTTAGGCCACAACAAGCAATAAGTGAGACTAATAAGCTTCGGGATATTAGCCCTCAAATAGCAGTGGCTGTCTCGGACTTGGCTGGTGTAAAGGCTGCCTTGGAGGCTGGTGCTCAACTCGTTTATTTTTCTGGTCAGGTGTACAAACGGACACCGCCTGATTGGTTAGGGGAGTTGACCGCCGCTTGGGAACTAGGGCAAAACTTTGGAGTGCCCGTTTTTGCCCATCTAGAGAGAATTACGGAGAATCTGGTTCTAGGTGAATTAGAGAGATTGCTAAGAAAACACCGCTATGATGGGGTGTTGGTTGGCAACTTGGGTAGTTGGGAAGTGGTCAGGGGTCTGGCCCCTGAATGCCCCATTCACACCGACTGGTCTTTCAATGTGTTCAACTCCACTACTGCTGATTTTCTGGAAAAACAAGGTGCCACGTGTGTGACCGCATCCTTAGAACTGCGGCTAAGTCAAATTGGAGAGATCTGTGCGGAGGTTACTGTGCCAGTGAGTATTGTAGCCCATGGACCCCTAGAGTCTATGGTTACCAAACACTGTGTTTTTAGGGACCAAGGGTGTCGCTTCCAGTGTCAAACCCAAGCACCTTTAGAACTTCAAGACAAAAAAGGCTATAGTTTTCCTGTCTATTTTGATCGCTGGTGTCATATGCACATCTTTAACTCTAGAGAGTTATCCCTCTTAGACCATGTAGAACAGGTTAGACAAAGCGGAATAAGTTATCTAAGAATTGAGGGACGCACTAAGAGCCCCCAGTGGATTCACGAGACTGTCACTCTTTATTGCCTAGCTTTACAGGGGGACAGGGTGGAGTTGCCAAATCAAGAATTTACTAAAGGACACTATTTCCGAGGAGTTCTGTAAGTGTTGGAGGTCAGAGTATGAATCAAAAGAGTCTGAGAGTATTAGAATGGTCCAAGGTGCGCGAGCAAGTGGCGGCTAAGGCCAGTTTTTCTTTGAGCCGGGAAGCTGTAGAGGGGCTTTCTCCAAGCACCAAGCTTGATGAAGTTGTGCATCAGCTTACCTTAACTAGTGAGGCTTTGCGCCTTTTGTGGAAACATGGTGAGGCACCCTTTGGGGGAGCCAGCGATATTCGGGGAGTTATGAGTAAGGTGCGTATTGGTGGCATTTTGGATCCTGATCAACTATTGCCTATTGGAGATATGCTGTATTGCAGTGCGCAGTTGCAAAGGTATCTCGTGGAAGAAGAGGGACCCATCGCTGACTTGGGCGCTTCTCTAGTTGCGCTCCCAGAATTGAGAAGAGAAATCGAGCGCTGTATTGATCATGATGGCTATGTTAAGGATGCGGCTTCGCCAGAGCTAGGCAGGGTCCGTAGCAGAATGCGCACCCTAGCTAATCGTATTCGGGAACGTTTAGATAATCTAATCCATTCAGCCGATGTTCAGAAGATCCTACAAGATCCCATCGTAACAATCCGCAATGGTCGCTATGTGGTTCCGGTAAAGAGCGAATATCGCAGTAAGTTTCAAGGCATTGTTCATGATCAATCGGGAAGTGGAGCCACCTTATTCATGGAACCGGCCTTTGCTGTGGAGCTAAACAATGATCTAAATGTAGCTGCTCAGGAGGAACAGGCTGAAGTTCAACGGATCCTCAAGAGGCTCAGTGGCTTAGTTGCCGAAGAAGCGGAGGCTATTCTCCTTAATTTAGAAACTATTACGACACTAGACAGTGTCTTCGCCAGGGCCCGTTATAGCCGAGAGATTAATGGTGTCGAGCCTATAATGAACGACCAAGGTGTAATCAAAATTCGACAGGCCAGGCATCCTCTCTTGACAGGTAATGTAGTGCCTATTGACGTTTGGCTGGGCGAGGAGTTTCATGTTCTGGTTATTACCGGACCTAACACTGGTGGAAAGACAGTTACGCTAAAAACGGTGGGTCTCTTTTCGGTTATGGCCCAGGCAGGTTTACATATTCCAGCTTCGCCAGGTTCAGAGCTCGCTGTGTTTCAAGGCATTTATGCTGATATTGGCGATGAACAGAGTATTGAGCAAAGCTTGAGTACGTTTTCTTCCCATATGACCACTATCGTGGGTATCCTAGAACAGTTAAAGGAGAACTCCCTAGTACTCTTAGATGAGCTAGGGGCGGGGACAGATCCCACGGAGGGAGCAGCATTAGCCACAGCAATCTTGGAGTATTTACGTAGTCGACGTATTCATACCATCGCTACCACTCATTATTCAGACTTGAAAAGCTATGCCTACACCCACGAGGGTGTAGAAAACGCTAGCGTAGAGTTTGACTTGAAAACTCTACGGCCCACCTATCGGCTTTCGATTGGCATTCCAGGTAAAAGTAATGCATTTGCCATTTCGCGTCGACTCGGTCTGCAAGAACATATTGTTAATAAAGCCCAGTCCCTTTTGTCCGCTGGGCATGTACAGGTAGAGGACATTATTGGAGAGATGGAAGCTAATCGTCGCCAGGCGGAACAAGATCGCCTGAGTGGAGAGCTTTTTCGTCAGGAGTACAAGGAGCTTAAAGCTAAGTACGAGAACTCACTTAAAGATCTTGAAGAACGAAAAGCTACAATTTTGGATGAAGCTCGTTTAGAGGCTCAAGAAATGCTTAGTGAAACCCACAATGAGCTAAATCGAATTTTAGGTGAAGTGCGTCGTCTGGGTCGAGAAGAGCTAGAGGCGAGCGTAAAGGACTACCGGGAGCAAATCTCGTCTCGGAGTGAGACTCTGGGCAAACTCAAGCAGCCTAAGCCCAAAGTGTCCGGTCCGGCCAATTTGAAACCAGGGGAAGAAGTCCGGATCACGAGTCTGCGCCAAACCGGCTTTGTTCTAGAACCACCTTCAACTAGTGGAGAAGTTCAGGTACAGGCTGGGATTATGAAGATCACGGTGAAAGTAGAAGATCTAGAACGGGTAGATACACCGCTCACTCCTGAGTTGCGTAAGACTGGAGGGGCCAGTAGGGCCCATTTGTCCAAAAGTAGCAACATTCGTAGCGAAATCGATTTACGGGGAAAGACAGTGGAAGAAGGTCTTACCTTGGTTGATAAGTATTTAGATGATGCTTTTTTGTCTTCGCTGACCAGGGTCCGCATCATCCACGGAAAGGGAACTGGTGCTTTGGGAGACGCCATCCAAGACTTTCTTAGTTCGCATCCTCATGTACAAAGTGCCCGCTATGGCCATCCAAATGAAGGAGGTCATGGGGTCACTGTAGTGGATCTTCATTTACCGACTTAAATAACTTAAGAGTCGGCGAATAATATTGTATAGCCAAACGAATTGAGGTGTAGCTGGTGTTAAGTTGGTCATGGTTGTGGGAAGAATGGATTCGGCCCTTACTTAGTGCAGTGGTTCTTGCCTTGTTAATAATTGTGTTTATTGGACAATCGTTCAGAGTGGATGGAGCGTCTATGGAAAACACTTTGTATCATGGCGAACGGGTAATGGTGGATAAACTCACCTATCGATTTAGACAACCCAAGCGTGGTGAGATTATCGTATTAAATGTGCCTGGTAGTAGGTTTATTAAGCGGGTTATTGCGGTGGGCGGAGACGTTATCCAGGAGCGTAATGGTATTGTGTTCGTTAATGGGTCTCCTGTTGACGAACCTTATGTTGATAACAAAACCAACATGTCTTGGGGTCCTATCTTAGTACCTGAGGATCACGTTTGGGTCATGGGAGACAACCGACCGAGGAGTGATGATAGTCGAGGAACGGTTGGTTTTCTGCCAGTCAAGAATATAGTGGGGCGGGCCATATTTCGATATTGGCCAGCGACCAGAGTAGGTGTACTGTAGACAGAAAAAGGAAGCACAGAGCTTCCTTTTTTGTGTGCGTATTTACTAGCGTGGCTTAGCGCAAGAACGGTAGGCTCTGCCACCAAGGTCTAGAACAGCGAGGGGAGTATTCTGTTGGTTCAGTACCCTTAATGAAGATCTCACGGCGAGTCTCCTCGGCAGGTAAGTTGCAGTCATCCTTCACCAAAAGACCTGTCTTAGTATCGATTAGGACTCCTTCTACTAATCCAGTTGGCTTCGGGAAGTCCCGAATTGGGATATTCTTTAGAGCTTCCCGCATAAAATTACCCCAAATGGTGGCTGCATTCCAAGAGCCGTAGCGTACCCCTTGATACACCATGCGCTGGGGAGTGTCTTCACCAAACCAGACCACGCTGACTAAATCAGGCGTATAGCCCACAAACCAGGCATCTTGATAGTCGGAGTGGGTACCTGTTTTGCCGGCCGCAGGCCTGCCTATGTTGGCGTTCTTACCTGTACCTCGTTCAATCACCCCTCGCAAAAGGTCCGTCATCAGGTAGCTTGTTTGTTCACTAAGAACTACTTCTTGCACAATTTGGTGTTGTTCTAGAATCGTTCCATTAGAATCGGTAACTCGCAAGATCGACACCGGCTTGGTCTTAATACCTTGATTTGCCAAAACAGCGTAGGCACTAGCTAATTCTAAAGGCGAGACCCCTTTGGTCATGCCACCTAGAGCCAGGGGAGCCAAGGCCATGTCGTTGACGCGTCCTTGTTCCACAAAGGTTGTAATGCCCATCTTCTTGCCGTAATCAATAACTGTTTTAGGTCCGATCTGTTGCACGACTTGTGCTGCAATGACGTTTAAAGAGTCTTCGATGGCTTCCCGTACCGTAACCTCACCAGCGAAGGTCTCGTAATAGTTTTGTGGTCTCCAAACCTGGCCATCTGCCAGTACAAAATCGGTGGGTTCATCCATGTAGACATGGGCGGCTGTTATTCCATTGTCAATGGCTGCTGTGTATGGAAACACCTTAATGGCTGAACCAGGTGAGCGCAAGGCCTGCACACTACGGTTGAAACGGTCTTCGCCACGGCCACCGACCATCACCCGAATTTCGCCTGTTTGTGGCACTAAGGCGAGAACTGCACCTTGGGGCTGAGTTAAGGGCCCTTGATGGCTCTTGTTAACAGGCAAACCTTGGAGCAAAGCCTTCTCTGCCGCCTTTTGCATATCCAAATCTAGGGTGGTGTACACCCGGAGTCCACCGCCAAAGGCAGCGGCTTCACCGTAGGTCTCAATTAACTGCTGTGTGATGTAGTCTACAAAATATCGAGCTTCAACAACACGTTCTTTCCGTTCCGCTAAGTTAAGAGGTTCTGCCTTGGCCTCCGCAGCTTCCGCTGGGGTAAGGTAACCCACTGCCTCCATACGACTGAGCACAAAATTGCGTCTGTCCACTGCTATATCAGGATTAACAAAGGGTGAGTAGCGCGTGGGCCAGCGGATCACTCCTGCAATAAGGGCCGCTTCGCTCACTGTAAGGTCTTTGGCGGCTTTCCCAAAGAAGGTACGCGCCCCCGCTTCAATGCCATAAGCGCCATGATTTAAGTAGAATACATTAAGATATGCTTCTAAGATTTCTTCTTTAGAATATTTCCTTTCGATCTGCACCGCCCAGAGAAATTCTTCGAGTTTGCGCATGATGGTTTTTTTCTGGGTCAAGAACTCGTTGCGGGCCAACTGCATGGTAATAGTGCCACCACCTTGGCTAAATGACCAATTTTTTATGTTCACTAAAATCGCTCGGCCAAAGGCGATAAAATTGATGCCATGGTGGTTGTAAAACTGATCGTCCTCAATGGCTACAACTGCGTTTTTTACATGATCCGGCAACTCCGTTATGTCCACGGGCACTCGGTTTTCTTTATAGAGATCCGTGATTAATCTACCGTTGATGTCATAGATGTAAGTAGAGAAGTCTTGCTGAATATTGACTTGATCCAAGCTAGGGGCACTTTTTAAGTAGGCGGAAAAAACACCTACAGAAGCTCCTAGGATGGTGGAACCTAAAACAACTAATAGATAAATCCAGATTGTTCTTTTCTTATGACTTGCTTTTGCCACAACGACACCCCCGGGGGATAATTCATTTTCTATTATAACATAGAATTCGTGAAATAGTCCTAATAACTGGGGTGTTCTCGTTGCATCCAAAGAACACTTGAGAGGGGGAATGTTCCATGATACACTGGCAGTGGAATAAACGACCAACATGGCGAACATACCTAGGACTAGTATTGTTAATTCTTGTCTTATTTTCTGTGTTGACTCTGATGGTTGTGGAAAGACGTTTAGCGCCCGTGCTCCATGCTTGGGCTCAGACCAGAGCCATGTCTCTTGCCACCAGAGCTATTAATGTGGCCGTAGAGGAAATGATGGCTGTGAGTTTAAGCAGTACGAACATGGCCTACTTACTACGAGATGGTGAGGGTAACTTACAAGGCGTTCAGTACGACATGGGTGAGGTCAATCGAGTTAGCAGTCAGGCTACCCACAAAATTCTGCAAACCTTGAATAATATGGGGGAAGAGGTTTTTCCCATTCCCCTAGGACAACTGACTGGTTTTGACTTCTTGGCATCCTGGGGACCAGGCATACCGGTCCGCATGATTCCTGTCGGTGGCTTGACCACTACTCCTGTGGCCAGTTTTGAGAGTGCCGGGATCAACCAGACTTGGCATCGTCTTCTTTTGGACATCACAGTGAGCATGCGCATTGTTGTACCCTTGATGTCTGAAGAAATCTTAGTTTCAACCCAAGTGCCCATCGTGGAAGAAGTATTCATTGGTTCTGTGCCAACTTGGTACTTTGCTTCACGGGATGGTTTTAGTTTAAGTGACGGACGGTTGGAGTTTCCGTTAAAGTGAGGATGGAGTATGTCCCGTTATAATCATCGTGTATTAGAGAAAAAATGGCGTGCAATTTGGGCGGAAGAGGAACCAGGTCAAGGTGTAACCACCGCTTGCACAGTTTATATTCCTACAGAGAGTGTGCAACTAGACCTAGAGAACCTCAGGCTACTTGTGCTCGCTGATTTTTTTGGTTACTGTGAAAGTGGTTTTCAACCTTTGATCTTTTGGATAGGGGCGGGGGAGCGGCAGCACTCCGAGGCAAAAAATTTGGGTATGCGGCTGTCCTCCTACTCGGAACTGGTAGCCCCCTGCGATTTAGCGATTTTACCGCGAGATTTCACATTTCTCGCGCCGGATTTAGACAGTACTAACAAGTTACTTTGCGGGCGGTTCTGGGGGCAGACTCCTGTTTTGGAACTATTACCCGACTTTGGTCTGGACGCCTTGCGGGTCTTCTTTCTGTATCAAGGCCCTCCAACTAGAGATTATGAATTGAACTGGAACAACCTAGCTGGAGCTTATCGTTTTTTACAGAAAATTTGGAGGTTGGGTCAAGCACTGCACCACAATCAACAATCTGGGGACAAGGAATCATTACGAACGTTGCAACTTCAGGTGAGTCAGCGTCTTAAAAAGAAAAAACCCCACACGGCTCTGGCGGCCATCATGGAGTTTTTAAGGGACAGAACGACCCTAAGTGTTGGGGAGCTGGTCTCAATTGCTAGCTTGCTGCGGCCTTATGCTCCTTTTCTAGCTACGGAACTACTTTCCCGTGTGTCGGCGCTCCAAAATGATAATGGCGGGAATCGTAACTAGACAGATGCCCAGGGCCAAAATTTGGCTTAACACGAAGGGACCGTAGAGTTGGCTATGCTGCCGGATGAAATCCAAGAAAAAACGGACCACCGAGTGGGCTAAGAGTGTCCGAAGAAAAGCATAACCGGGATAGCGTGGATTTTTGGCCCATTTCCAAGCAAATGGTAAGATGATTATGGAGGCCAAGACTTCATACAGTTGGCTGGGATGTACCGGTACAGGTGTATCAGGAAACTTGACCGCCCAAGGCAAGTTGGTGGGAGGACCGTATAGCTCCCCACTGAGGAAATTTCCAAGGCGAATAAAGATATGGCCCATGGGTAGAACAGGTGCGGCTAGATCCGCAAGGCGCCAATAATTGAGCCGATGTTTGCGGACAAATACTACTCCCACAAGCATAATGGCCATAATAGCTCCGTGAGAAGCCATGCCACCCCGGGAGAAGATCTCCAGGGGGTTTTCCAGGAAGTAGCGCCAGTAAGGAAGGATTGCCCCTAAGCGGCTGCCAATTAAACCAAAGAACGCCCCAAGAAAGAAGAGATCGTCGATTGTCTTGGTGTTAAATCCATGCAGTTTGCTAAAATAGTGTACGATAAAGTAGGCCCCTAAAAAGGTTGCGGCCATGAGTATTCCGTACCAATAAATATCTATTGAACCAATACTAAACGCGATAGGGTGCACTCAAATCACCTCGGACTTTCATTTACTCGTTTTCTCTGAGCTTATTCCACCTATGGAGGAAAATACCTGCTCATGGCGGGAGGGTTTATTTAATGAAAAAGATAGTTTTAACTGGCGGTGGCACTGCAGGTCATGTTACACCAAATTTTGCCTTGGTACCTCATTTGCAGCAAGCTGGTTGGGAAATCCATTATATTGGAACGCATGACGGGATTGAACGTACTCTCGTAGGTACTCAGTTGCCCTACTACGCTATTAGTGCCGGAAAATTCAGGCGCTACTTCGATTTGAAGAATTTCAGCGACCCCTTTCGGGTGCTCAAGGGAGTCTTTGATGCCGCTAGTATTTTGAGAAAAATACGGCCTCAGGTGGTTTTCAGCAAGGGAGGCTTTGTGACCGTCCCTGTGACCATCGCTGCTTGGTTTTTGGGTATCCCGGTCGTCTTGCACGAGTCGGATTTAACGCCTGGTTTGGCAAATCGTCTAAGCCTACCATTCGCGAAGCGGCTATGCTTGACATTTCCCGACTCATTAAATCATGTGAAGGAAAAAGCCATTGTCACTGGTACACCTATTCGACCAGAACTCTTCCAAGGTTCTAGAGAACGGGGTTTACAGTTTTGTAAGTTTTCCCAAAACTATCCCACCTTGCTGATCATGGGAGGAAGCCTAGGATCGGCTATCTTGAATCAGACCATTCGTGACAACCTGCGGATCCTTGTCTCTCAGTATCAGGTAATTCACCTCTGTGGTAAGGGCAACTTGGATCCTCAAATCAAAAACCCCCGCTATTGTCAGCTGGAGTATGCCCAAGAAGAATTACCCGATCTTTTTGCAGCGGCCGATTTCGTTATTTCTCGGGCCGGGGCCAACTCAATCTTTGAGCTTGTAGCCTTGACTAAACCTAATATTTTAGTACCCCTATCTAGGCAAGCTAGTAGGGGGGATCAGATTCTGAACGCTGAGTCTTTTGCTAGGCAGGGATTCAGTTTAGTGATTCAAGAAGAAGAACTCACTGTGGATGAACTGCTCCATCAGTTAACCGATTTAGCAACTAATCGAGAGAAGTTTGTGGAGGCTATGAGATCCTCGAAAATAGGTGATGGGACTCATAATGTGCTGGAGATAATAGAAGAAGCTGCCCGCTAAAGCAGTTAAAAAATACGGTGCCCTCTCAGAAGGCACCGCTTTTTTATTCGACACTAATTGCTTTGCTGTTTTCCCAGAGACCATGAATGTTGCAGTAGCTCATGGCTAAAAGAGTTCCGGATTCCTTAAGACGTACTGTTACCTTGGCAAAAGGGTCGGTGTAGACTGGACCCTCGTGTCCACCCTTTAGCCCTTCACCATGACCTGCTAGTTGAATGTCAGCTAGTTCAAAAGTAAAACCTTCAGTTGGTTGGAATAAGAGTTTCATCCAACGGATATGGTGTTCAGCTGTGTTCGGGTGGGGATCTTCTGCACCGATGCTTAGACCGATCTCAAAGGCTTGGTTGGCTTTCACAGTCTCTGGGGCAGTAATCACAGGGACGTGTTTTTCGTTTTTCCAATCACCACTACGTAAGATTTCACCGAATTTCATTAAACAACCTCCTTGATTTGCTGTTCTAATATTACTTATTTTCTCCACAGAGGTTTCATTTTCCTGCCAATGATTCTTGATAATGAAATTCACCCAACCTGTGCATGCTATGTTCAAGGGGGTGAAAGCGTGATTAAGTGTCCGTTTTGTAATCAGATTATGGAAGATGAAACGCCTGAAGATTCCTTTACAGATCTGTTTCGTTGTGGAGCCTGCCAAGCTCAGCAGGCTGTCTATTGGGAGTATGGCGAACGTTTGTTAACCTTTGAGCCAGAGCCGGAAGAGTAAATTGGAAAGGGTGACACTTTGTTCTCGGTAGTTCTCGCCTCGTTGTTACCTGGTTTGTTCTGGCTGTGGTATTTCAACCGATATGATATCTTCGACAAAGAACCCCTAGCTAAGTTAGGCCAGTGCCTTCTCTTTGGTGCTTTGGTTGTCCTAGTGGCCTTGGCTTGGGAAGCCCCCTTCGGAAAACTGCTGCAAACAACAAATTCTCTGGTAGTTCAGTTAGTGTTGTCCTTTTTTGTGGTGGGCTTGGGGGAGGAGTTCTTTAAGCTGCTGGCTACGTATTTGGCAGTTGCACAATCACCTGAATTTAACGAACCCATGGACGGCATTGTCTATGCCATTGCCACCAGTATTGGCTTCTCGGTGATTGAAAATATTTTTTATATCAGCTCCTTTGGTTTGACAATCGCTCCCTTACGAGGGACAATAGCTACTTTAGCACACATTGCTTTTTCAGGTTTGGCTGGCTCTTACTTAGGCAAGGCCAAGTTTTCTCCGCGACCAAAATACGAGTTACTGAAAGGGTTGACTTTGGCGTCTTTCTTGCATGGTCTGTATGATTTCCTCTTGATAACCCATATAGCTTCGCCCGTAGTACTAGTATTGTTCATTTTAGCACTTCACTATTGGCTATTACATGGTATCCGCCAGGCCTTGGGTTCTTCGCCCTTAAGCTAGTCCTTGTCTAGATAATGTTTCCATGCTAAAATAAGGAAGAAAGGGCGTGATCTTATGGCAGGGCATTCCAAGTGGGCCAATATTAAACACAAGAAATCTAAGGAAGACGCAAAACGCGGACAGATCTTCACCAAGGTAGGACGCCAGATTACTGTGGCCGTTAAAGAAGGTGGACCTGATCCCGAATCTAATATTCGCCTGCGCTTGGCCATAGATAGCGCGCGAGCTGTAAATATGCCCAATGACAACATTGAGCGAGCAATCGCACGTGGTGTTGGAGGGGTAGATGGTGCGAACTATAGTGAGGTTTTCTACGAAGGTTATGGTCCTAATGGAGTGGCGATTATGCTGCACACCCTCACTGATAATCGCAACCGCACAGCAGGAGAATTGCGTCACCGGTTTTCTAAGTACGGTGGAAACCTAGGTGAAAGTGGCTGTGTAGCTTGGATGTTCGAACGGAAGGGTCTGCTTGTTGTGGAGCGCAGTGAAGTGGACGAAGACGAAGTGATGCTTCTTGCTTTGGAAGCTGGGGCTGATGACGTTTTGACAGACGGGGATGTTATTGAGATTCTGACAGAGCCTAGTGAATTTGTGCAGATTAAGGCCGATTTGGAGGAGCAGGGTCTCACCTTTTTAGGCGCGGAGATTAGCTTTATTCCCGAAAATACTGTGGTCATACCAGAAGAAGCAGTTGAGGGTCTAGAAAAGCTTATTGAAGTGCTTGAGGAGCTTGACGAGGTTCAAGAGGTTTACTCTAACTACGAGCTCGAAGTATAGTATGAATAATTTGCCATGGTAGGGGCATACTCCTACGCTAAGGGGTGATGCCATGAAGAGAATTCTTGCTCTGTGTTTACTCGGTCTCGTCTTCTTTTTGATCGGTTTCTTCGTAGCACGACGACTTTTTCCCGCTCCCCACGTGGTCCTACCATTGGAATTGGTTAGCCTCAACCAACAAGTTTGGCTTGGGGCTTTTTTGATCGAGGCTTTGGGGCAAGGAGTAAAAAGCCTCATGTCGAATACCATCTAGGTAGGGATGTGGTACAATGATTGTATTGGGTATTGACCCAGGCACGGCCATCACCGGCTACGGTGTAGTGCGTGTAGAGAACAATAAGAATACTGTCTTAGGTTATGGAGCTATTCGCACCCCTCCGAAGCAGGCTGCCGCTTTGCGGTTAGAAGCCATTTATAGGGGGGTAGAGGAGCTAGTCTCCGAGTTTAATCCCGATTGCGCTGCCATTGAAGAGCTGTTTTTCAATAAGAACGTAGGAAGTGCTCTAGCGGTAGGACAAGCACGGGGCGTAGCGATTTTAGCCGTTACTCACGCAGGACTACCTGTGGCTGAATATACTCCACTTCAGGTTAAGACTGCGGTGACTGGCTATGGTCGCGCCACGAAAGAGCAGGTGGCATACATGGTATCGATGCTCTTAGCCCTCACGGAGACTCCCAAGCCAGATGACATTACCGATGCCTTGGCTATTTGCTTATGCCACGGTTACAATGCACATAATTGGGGGAGATCAGGATGATCGTTTCTTTAAGAGGACGCTTAGAAGACATAACGGAGCAGACGGTGGTCTTAGACGTGCAGGGTGTTGGCTATGAGGTAAACGTAACAGGTGCAGTGCTTCGCTCTTTACCACCCTTAGGTCAAGAACTACAAATCCCAACTTTTTTACAGATTCGGGATGATGCTTTCGTGCTCTATGGGTTTTCTTCCTGGGAAGAAAGGAACCTATTTCAACAGATAATTGGAGTTGCGGGTATCGGACCGAAAACAGGTCTTGCTATCCTTTCTAATATTTCTCCTCAGGACTTTATTAAGGCCGTTCAACAACAGCAACTGAAAACCCTAACTAGCCTGCCTGGGATAGGGAAGAAAACGGGTGAACGCATTTTACTTGAGTTAAAGGATAAGTTCAAACATACAACCTGGGTCGGGGCAGAAGATGACCTTCCAGTTGTACCTGGTGGCGTGTTAGAAGATGCGGTTCAAGCGTTGATTGCCTTGGGCTATAGTGCCAGTGAGGCCGAACGAATGGTGCAAAATGCCCAACCACACCTGGTGGAAAACTATGATTTGCAGGAGCTTTTAAAGGTCGCCTTGGCCACGAACAATCAAGCAAGGGGTGAAAGGACATGGAGACGGAACGATTAGTTAGTGGTTGGAAACGTCCCGATGATTGGGATGTAGAGTTGTCTTTGCGTCCCCGCACCTTGGCTGAGTATATTGGACAGGATAAAGTAAAAGAACATATGTCTCTTTTTATTACGGCAGCCAAACAACGAGGTGAAGCCCTTGATCATGTCCTGCTTTATGGGCCTCCTGGATTAGGAAAAACTAGCTTAGCACACATTATAGCCACCGAGATGGGAGTGGGGATTCACACCACTTCAGGTCCGGCCATCGAACGCCAAGGTGATTTAGTAGCGATTCTCACTAGTATGCAGGCTAATGATGTGCTTTTTATTGATGAAATTCATCGCCTTAGCCGCTCTGTTGAAGAAGTTCTTTATCCGGCGATGGAGGATTCATCGGTTGATATCATTATCGGTAAGGGGCCCGGAGCCCGTTCTGTGCGCATAGATCTAGTTCCTTTTACCTTAGTAGGAGCTACAACCCGGGCTGGGATGCTGACCTCTCCACTAAGAGACCGTTTTGGCGTAATCAGCCGTCTAGAGCTTTATGAGACTAAGGATCTTCAGGCAATCGTGGAGCGAGCGGCCCAAATCCTTGGAGTGGATGTGGACCCTGAGGGAGCAGTAGAGATTGCCCGTCGTTCTAGGGGAACGCCTCGAGTAGCAAATCGATTATTAAAAAGGGTGCGGGATTATGCCCAAGTCCGGGCTAACAATTGCGTTACGCACCAGGTAGCCCAAGAGGCTTTAGCCCTTTTTGAAATAGATGCCAATGGCCTAGATCACTTGGATCGACGTATTCTCCTGACTATCCAAAAAGTTTTTGGTGGTGGGCCAGTAGGGGTAGAGAGCCTGGCTGCGGCCATTGGAGAAGAGGCCAATACCATTGAAGATGTGTATGAGCCTTATTTAATGCAACTAGGCTACGTGCAAAGGACTGCTCGAGGTCGTTGTCTTACGTCCTTGGGCTACGAATACTTAGGAATCGCCCCGCCTGAAGATATAGGAAGGTGAGCATGAGTGACTTGGAGAACAGAAGGGATAGTGCTACGCACCCGTAATTTAGGCGAAGCTGATCGCATTGTAACCATGTATACCAAAGATAAGGGCAAGATTAATGCGACAGCCAGAGGTGCGAGGCGCATTAGAAATCGCCTACTAAGTCCCACCCAAGTCTTTACCCATGGTCGCTATTTGATTTTTCCCGGAAAGGGTCTTCATAATCTCAGTCAGGGGGAAATAATCCATAGTAGTCAGGCCCTGAGGGAAGATTTGGAGAAAATGGCTTACGCCTCCTATGTTACGGAGCTTGTGGACGCACTGACTCCGGAGGAGGATCCCACAGATTCCATTTTCCCCTTGCTGGCGGGAACATTATCTCTAGGCGAGCGGGGTCGCTTTCCTTTAGCAGTGCGAGCTTTTGAGCTAAGGTTGATGGGTGAATTAGGCTATGCCCCAGAACTCTATCAATGCTTGCATTGTCGAGATAATTTGCAGACCCAGATTTTTTTTAGCGAGCAAGGTGGGGTAGTATGCCCCAATTGTATTGGTCATTTTCCTGGAATTAGGCCTCTAACCAATGGAACGTGGGAACTAATGAAGCGCTTGCAAGAGTGGGAGCTTTCGCGCTTGAGCATTTTGCACCCTGCTCCCAGTAATATTGAGGAAATGCGTGTTTTGATGCGTAAGTATCTGGATTTTCGGCTAGAATATCCTTTGAAGTCCCTAGATTTTCTAGAGACACTACAAGTTATTCCACCCCTTGGAGGTGAAAACAATGAATGACGAGTTAGGATATTTGGAAAAGGTCGATTTGGTGAGGCGTAGGACGGGCCTAAGCTTTGCAGAAGCTCGTAATCTACTAGAGGAGGCAGATTGGGATCTTCTAGAGGCCTTAACTAATCACGAAGCGAGTAAAAACGCTTGGGGGAACCAGATGCTCGATCGAGTGAAGGAGATTTTTGATCAAGGTAACAAAACGAAAATTGTAGTTAAAGCCAAAGAGGATACGGTGGTAGAGTTACCTGTCACAGTAGGGATTTTGGGAGCCGTTCTAGCCCCTAAGGTGGCATTGTTAGGGGCTGCCACTTGTTTGCTGACTCGCTGTTCTTTACAGTTACACAAGCAGTCGAATTTCGATGCAGGCGACTTTAGTGTGCCAACCGATGCGGACAACGATTGACAATTAGTGGTGAATTTGATATAAATTAAGCAAACAAGAACGTTCCTCCACAGGGAACAAGTAACGGAACATGGATCCTCTGAAGAGACCTTTCGTCCCTTGCTGTTGGGGACGAAGGGTTTTTTGAACGAAGTGAGGGGTGGTCGGTAATGAATCTTCAGGAAATGATCTTAAAGTTGCAGGCATATTGGGCTGAGCAGCAGTGCATTATTTATCAGCCATATGATTTGGAAGTTGGGGCTGGGACCATGTCACCAGCTACTTTTTTGAGAGTATTAGGACCCGAACCTTGGAACGTGGCCTATGTGCAACCCAGTCGACGTCCCACAGATGGACGTTATGGCGAGAACCCTAACCGGGTGCAACATTACTATCAATATCAGGTGATCTTGAAACCTTCGCCAGACAATGTTCAAGAACTCTATTTGGGTAGCCTAGAAGCTTTGGGGATCGATTTACTAAAACACGATGTACGTTTTGTGGAAGACGATTGGGAATCACCAACCTTGGGCGCCTGGGGTCTAGGCTGGGAAGTTTGGCTAGATGGGATGGAAATTACTCAGTTTACTTATTTCCAACAAGTAGGTGGAATTGATGTTCAACCCGTTGCCGCTGAGATTACTTATGGTGTAGAACGCTTGGCCATGTTTATTCAAGGTGTCGACAGTATCTTCAATTTAACGTGGGTTGACGATATTACTTATGGCGATGTCTTTCACCAAAATGAGTTAGAGTTTTCTAAGTTTAATTTTGAAGCCGCCGACACTGAGAAACTCTTTACTCTGTTTGATCTCTATGAGGGGGAGGCCCAACGTTTGATGGGCCTTGGCCTTGTTCTACCAGGTTACGATTATGTTTTGAAGTGCTCTCATACTTTTAATCTTCTGGATGCCCGTGGTGCAATCAGCGTTAGTGAGCGGACCCGTTTTATTGGTCGGGTAAGGGCTTTGGCCAGACTGGCCGCCCAAGGTTATTTGGCTGAACGAGAGAAGATGGGTTTCCCATTGTTGCAAAGGGGGCGTGCTTAATGCAGGACTTTTTATTAGAACTTGGTTTTGAGGAGCTGCCCGCCCGTTTTGTAGAGGGTGCCCTCCAACAACTAGCCGACACACTGCAAAAGAGGCTAAAGCAAGAGCGACTAGATCATGGGAAAGTGATACTCTACAGCACGCCTCGACGTTTGGCCGTACTGGTGAAAGATTTACGCCTGCAACAAGCCGACTTGATGGACGAGGTCAAAGGACCACCTAAGAATATCGCCTATGACGAAGACGGTAATCTGACTAAGGCGGGGCAAGGTTTTTTGCGGTCTCAGGGAGTTGACGAAGGATCCATCAGAATAAGACAGTTTCAGGGTGCCGATTACCTCTTTGTGACCAAAGAAGTTAGAGGACAGAAGACTGCAGTTGTGCTAAAACCTCTCTTAGAAGAGATTATTACGAATCTAAGCTTCCCTAAAAATATGCGTTGGGGAACCTATGATCTCCGTTACGCCCGCCCTTTACGTTGGATCATTGCCCTTTTTGGAACGGAGGTAATCCCCGTACAAGTGGGAGCAGTTTCAGGGGGACAGACCACATACGGACATCGCCAACTGAGCCCTGGAGCCGTGGTTATTCGTGAACCGAAGGAGTACTCAAACACTCTAAAAGACCACTATGTATTGGTAGACGCTGCCCAACGTAATCACATCATCTGCGAACAGGTCCAAAGCCTAGCAAGGGCACAAGGTGCTCAGGTTGAGCGGGATGTAGAGTTGCTGAAAGAAGTTGTGAACCTAGTAGAATATCCAACCGCCTTTGTAGGAGGATTTGATCCAGAGTATTTAGAGGTTCCCTCGGAGGTGCTAGTGACATCCATGAAGGAGCATCAGCGCTATTTTCCCGTACAGGATGGCGAGGGACAGTTGTTACCAAAGTTTGTGGGCGTACGTAACGGGGCCGATAATCACCTGGAAACCGTAGTTCATGGCAACGAGAAGGTCCTAGCGGCTAGATTGTCGGATGCGAAGTTCTTCTTTGACGAAGACAAAAAAACACCCTTGGAGGACAACATTTCTAAGCTAGAGCGGGTTGTGTTCCAAGAAGGATTAGGCTCCATGGGAGACAAGGTGGAACGGATTGAACGCTTGAGCCTACTCTTGGCTGAACACTTAGGGTTAAACGCTAATCGTGATACTATTCTACGCACCGCCCGTCTTGCCAAGGCAGATTTGGTTTCACAGATGGTTTACGAGTTTCCTGAGTTGCAAGGCATTATGGGTGAGAAATATGCGCTGATTCAAGGGGAGAATCCAGCGGTTGCCACTGGTATTAGGGAGCATTATTTACCACGTTTTGCAGGTGATGAGTTACCGAGCACAGCGGAGGGCATTGTGGTTAGCCTAGCCGACAAATTGGATACTTTAGCGGGCTACTTCGCCTTAGGACGAATTCCTACTGGCTCCCAGGATCCCTTCGCCCTGAGACGACAGGCCCAGGGAGTAGTGCAAATCCTAATGAAGACAGGTTTCGACCTATCTCTACATTCCCTTGTGGAGTTGGCCTCTGGTGGCTACACAGAAATCAGTCTTAGCGCAGAAAACACTCAAGCTCTTGAGGATTTTTTCTTGGCTCGACTTCGAGTATCTCTTTTGGATCAAGGCTACGCCTACGATGAAGTAGATGCGGTCATGGCTTCAAAAGGCCAGGGGATCATTATTCCCGACTTGCTAGGCAAAATACAGGCCCTGGCTAGTTTCCGCTTAACCGAGGCTTTTGTGGATCTGAGTACTGGCTTCGAACGGGTGGCCAATTTAGCCAGCAAGTACCAAGGTGAAAGCCTTGAATCCGCGGCTTTCTCGCCTGAGGACGCAGACTTCGCCCAAGCGGCAAAAGAATTAGAACAGAAGTGCCGAGCTCAGTTCGTAGCCAAAGATTATAGCGGAATTCTAGAAACTCTAGCCCAGTTCAGAGCTCCGATAGATCACTTCTTTACGGAAG
The DNA here is from genome assembly GCA_002396805.1 of Firmicutes bacterium UBA4996. Classification (GTDB taxonomy): domain Bacteria; phylum Bacillota; class Limnochordia; order Darwinibacteriales; family Darwinibacteriaceae; genus UBA4996. The sequence continues at coordinate 206,905 of DGYW01000058.1, forward strand.
TTATGATCATGGATTCCGATCCAGTAATTCGTGGTAATCGTCTTGCTCTTTTGCACCAAGCCTATAGAGTATATATTTTGTATGGCGATTTTCACCAGATTGTTGCTAATAAGTAAATAGATGGGGTACAAGAAGGAGATTGGTAGGGGATACAGAATAACACAGATGGTATTTTTATCCCCATTCTTTTCATTTGATATGCTCCCCTGTGGGGAAACATAGATAAGCTTATAGATTGAAGGAGGATGAGTAATGAACACCAAGTGGGTTTATTTCTTTGGTGCTGGCCAAACTGATGGCCAAGAACATTCCAGGAATCTAGTTGGGGGCAAAGGTGCTAACCTAGCTGAGATGGTTGCCCTAGGCATTCCTGTACCAGGTGGTTTTACTATTACCACCGATGCTTGTACTGAGTTTTATCGCAATGGCGAAAAGTGGGTAGATGGTCTTGAAGAACAGATTAAAGAGAACATCACCCGTTTAGAGCAGTCTATGGCTGCCAAATTTGGCGATAAAGAAGATCCCTTGCTCCTGTCCGTTCGTTCCGGTGCTAGAGTATCTATGCCGGGTATGATGGACACTGTTCTTAACCTTGGTCTGAATGATGAGACGGTAGAAGCTTTAGCGAAAAAGTCCGGTAATCCCCGCTTCGCCTACGATTCTTATCGCCGCTTTATTCAGATGTACGGTGACGTTGTAATGGGTGTTGATCATGGTCGGTTCGAGGCAGCCCTTGCCGCTAAACGCGAAGAGCAAGGTGTGAAACTCGATAACGAGCTATCGACTGAAGCATTACAAGAGTTAGTAGAGACTTACAAGGCAATTGTGCAAGAGCACGCCGGCAAGTTGTTCCCTAATGATCCCTTTGAGCAACTTCGGGGTGCTATCGATGCCGTCTTCCGTTCTTGGAATACTGCCAGAGCCATTCGTTATCGTCAAATTAACCACATTCCTCACGAGTGGGGCACAGCAGTCAACGTGCAAGCTATGGTCTACGGTAACATGGGTGAAAACTCCGGTACCGGTGTAGCCTTTACTCGTGATCCATCCACTGGTGAGAACGTTTTCTATGGCGAGTATCTCATGGATGCTCAAGGTGAAGACGTAGTAGCTGGAATCCGCACACCACATCCAATTGCGGATCTGAAGGAAGAAATGCCTGAAGTCTATCAGGAGTTAGTTGCCATTTACAAGAAACTTGAAAACCACTACAAAGACATGCAAGACGTGGAGTTTACCATTCAAGAGGGCAAATTATACATGCTCCAAACTAGAGCTGGTAAACGTACCGCTACTGCTGCTGTACGTATGGCCGTTGAAATGGTTGAAGAGGGTTTGATCGATAAGAAGACTGCAGTAATGCGTGTTGAACCAATGCAGCTTGATCAACTTCTCCACCCCATGATCGATCCTAACGCTAAATATGATGTAATCGCCACAGGGTTACCTGCTTCTCCAGGTGCTGCTGCTGGTCGCATTGTGTTTTCTGCTGAAGAGGCAGAAGAGTGGGTTGGGCGCGGTGAGACTGTAATTTTGGTCCGCAACGAGACTTCCCCAGAGGACATCGGTGGTATGGACGTAGCCGAAGGCATTTTAACTGCCCGCGGTGGTATGACTTCTCACGCAGCAGTAGTTGCTCGAGGAATGGGTAAGTGCTGTGTGGCCGGTTGCGCTTCTGCTCAAATTAGTGAAGCTAATAAGACCTTGACCTTTGGTAACACCGTATTGAAGGAAGGTGACTGGGTCACCCTTAACGGTACTGCAGGTGAAGTTATTGTAGGTCAAGTGCCCATGGTTGAAGTGCAAGTAGAAGGTAACTTCGGTACCTTGATGGAGTGGGCTGATGAGTACAGATCCTTAGGTATACGCACCAACGCGGACACTCCCCACGACAGCCAAACTGCCTTAGACTTTGGCGCAGAGGGTATTGGTCTCTGTCGTACAGAGCATATGTTCTTTGAAGGCGATCGCATTAGTGTCATGCGTCAGATGATTTTTGCCAGCGATGCAACTGGACGCGAAGAGGCTTTAGCTAAACTATTGCCCTATCAAAAAGCTGACTTCAAGGGTATCTTAGAGACCATGAAGGGCTTACCAGTAACCATCCGTTTGCTTGACCCTCCTCTACACGAATTCGTTCCCCAAGATGAGGCTACTATCGAAAAACTTGCTTCTGATATGGGTATTTCCATCGAAGCATTAAAAGCCCGCATTGAGTCACTTGAGGAAATCAACCCTATGCTAGGGCATCGCGGTTGTCGTTTAGGTGTAACCTATCCTGAAATCTACGCCATGCAAGCACGGGCTATCTTTGAGGCCGCCGCTGAACTGACTAAGGATGGCGTTGAGGTTCACCCAGAGGTTATGATTCCCTTGGTTGGGACTGTCCAAGAGTTGCAGCTTATGAAGGAAGTTTGTGTGAATGTGGCTGAAGAAGTCATGAAGGAAACCGGTGTAGAGTTTAGCTACCTCGTTGGAACCATGATTGAAATTCCAAGAGCATGTATCCTTGCTGACTCCATTGCTGAAGAGGCCGAGTTCTTCTCCTTCGGAACCAATGATCTCACGCAAATGACATTTGGCTTTAGCCGAGATGACGCCGGTACTTTCTTGCCTGAATATGTAGACAAAGGCGTTTTGGAAAGAGATCCTTTCCAAACCCTCGATCAAGTTGGTGTAGGTAGCTTGGTACAGATGGGTGTTGAAAAGGGACGTTCTGCAAAGCCGAATCTCAAGGTTGGTATTTGTGGAGAACATGGTGGTGACCCCGCCTCTGTAGATTTCTTCCATCGTGCTGGGTTGGATTACGTGAGTTGCTCCCCCTTCCGGGTGCCTATCGCACGCTTAGCGGCTGCTCAAGCTAACATCCGCAATCCCCGCTAATTGGAATGAACACTAAGGGGGAGGAGGAAAAACCTCCCCCTATGGGGAACCCATACTAAGATTAGTGTGGGTTTCTTTTTTTTCGAAGGGGGTTATCTCATGAAATTCTTGGAAGCAACTCTAGAATGGGAAGAACGCTATCTCTCTCCTTTTGCAGCTAAGACTAGTAATAGTCTAGGTAGGTTGTATCCAGAAGAACCATGCCCCTTCTCTACCTGTTTTCAGCAAGATCGAGATCGTATAGTCCACTCCAAGGCTTTTAGACGGCTCAAGTCCAAGACCCAAGTGTTCATCGCCCCTAAGGGCGATCACTATCGCACACGCTTGACGCATGTCTTGGAGGTTTCGCAAATTAGTCGGACGGTGTCGAGGGCCCTAGGTTTGAATGAAGATTTGACGGAAGCTATTGCTTTGGGGCACGATTTGGGTCACACTCCCTTTGGTCATGCGGGCGAAGCGGCGCTAAACCGTCTTGTAGGTCACTTTCGCCACAATGAGCAAAGTTTGCGGGTAGTGGAGGTCTTGGAGGAATTTTCGCCTAATCACCGAGGCCTAAATCTCACTGCAGAAGTACGAGATGGCATTCTCAATCATACAGGTGCAACAACACCCCGAACTCTAGAAGCACAGGTTGTGCGTCTGTGTGATCGCATTGCTTATTTGAACCACGATGTGGAAGATGCGGTGCGAGGCGGAATTCTCCGAGAAAACCAGCTCCCTTGTGAGGTAGTTGAGGTGCTCGGTCGCAGTCGTCAAGAACGGATCCGAGTAATGATCGAGGATATTTTAGAAACTAGTAGTGGGCAAAACTTCATAGCCATGGGCTCCGATGTTGGGCAAGCTACCAACACTTTACGGCAATTTTTGTTTGAAAACTTTTATTTGGGTTCTATTGCTAAGCAAGAGGAGAATAAAGTTTATGATGTAATTAGTCTTCTTTATGAGTATTATCAAGAATACCCTGAAGAATTTATCCGGGCGGCAGGTAGCGGAGTGGAGATAATTGACTATATTGCAGGTATGACGGATCGTTTTGCTATTCAAGAATTTCAAAAGCGATTCTTGCCCGCGGGTTGGGGTTGGCGTGATGAAGAAAGGTGGTGAGGGGCATCGCACGTTTTTCTGATGAGTGGATCGAAATGGTGAAGTCATCCGTGGACATTGTGGAAGTCATTGGACGGAAGGTTCAGTTAAGGCAGACGGGACGAAATTTCGTGGGACTCTGCCCCTTTCATGATGAGCGGACACCCTCTTTTTCGGTCAACCCTGAGCGACAGTTTTATCATTGCTTCGGCTGCCAGAGTGGGGGTAACGTTATCAATTTTATCATGGAAACGGAACATCTTTCTTTTCCAGAGGCAGTTACTAAGTTAGCACAAGAACGGGGGATTCCCGTTCCTTCGATTTCGCCACAGGAGCAACAGCGCGAGGCTAGACGAGAACACCTTCGCGAAGTAAACCAATTGGCTGGACGTTTTTACTACCGCAGCCTACGTTCACCCGGTGGTGAGGGGGCTCGTGCCTATTTGGAAGGGCGGGGTATCAACGAAAGTCTCGCTCGGGACTTTTACATTGGCTACGCACCTGATAGTTGGGATGGCTTAGTGCGCTTTCTGGAAAAAGAAGGTGTTGACTTACAAGTAGCCCAAGCGGCAGGTCTAGTATCCCAAGGTAGCCAGGGTTACATAGATTATTTTCGTGGGCGCATTATGTTTCCCATCTGCGATCATCTGGGACGCTTTATTGGCTTTGGGGGGAGAAGTACGAAGCCTGGTCAACCAAAGTACTTAAACACTCCCGAGACCGAGGTGTTCAACAAGAGCTTTGTCCTCTATGGTCTTAATTGGTCTAAAGAAGAAATCAAGGCGCAGGATCAAGCAATTATTGTCGAAGGTTATACGGATCTAATTGCTCTTTTTAGAGCAGGTAAGAAAAATGTGGTGGCCTCGCTAGGCACAGCTTTCACAGCCCAGCACAGCAGACTACTCAAACGCTTTGGTTCGCAAGCAATTATTGCCTTCGATGGTGATACTGCGGGACAACGGGCTACGTTGAGGAGCATAGAGATTCTTCACGAAAATGGTTTGCAGGTTCGGGTAGCATCTTTGACTGGAGGTCAAGACCCCGATACTTTTGTGCGGAATAGTTCTGTTCGTGAGGTAGAACAGTGGTTAAGCTTGGCCAAGCCTTTTCGGGAATATCAAATCGATAGAATTATTTCCCAGCATGATGTAGAAACTAGAGAAGGAAAACTGACCGCTTCTAACGAACTTGTTAGTGTACTAGCAAAATTAGATAATGCCATCGAACGTGATGAATATATTCGGTACGGAGCCCAGCGTCTGGGTGTGCAAGGCCAATCTCTAGCAGCCGATGTCATCCAACAGATGGGCATAGATTCACGGAAGCCCGTGCAAAATAGGCGTATTGTTAACGCAGTGCCTGAATCACAGATCAGCGGTGCTGCCAGTGGTGATGAACTCGTAGAACGCGAGTTATTGAGGTGCGTTTTGGGTAATCCAAATCATTTGCTCGATTTGCAAAAAAGTGGGATTACTGCCCAAGATTTTCAAAGTCCTGATTACCGGCATTTATTTGTCTTATTGAACCAAAACCAATCAGATGAGCGAGGAACGGCAATTGCTGACCGCCTCTATGCCTTGTCTGAACCCACTGGAAGCTGGGAAGAATATTTACAGTCGTTTATTCTGACTTTGAAGAGACGAAGATTACAAAAGATAGAGGAAAAGCTTTCTTCCTTGGAGAATGATAGAAAAGGTTTTGATACCCAGATGGAATTATATCGTTTATTAAAGGAGTACTATGACATTCTTAGCACAGAGTCCTGAAAATATCCGCGAGAAAGGGGGTTGTCATGTTGAGCAATAAAGATGCAATTAATATTGAAGCTGTGACCGAGTTAATGGCTAAAGCCAAGAAACGTGGCGTGGTTACTTATCGCGAAATAATGGACAGTCTACAAGATGTGGAGCTTTTACCAGATCAAATTGATGAAATCTATGAGAGTTTCTCCGCCATGGGCGTAGACGTGATTCCCCATTCTGGTGAGGATAGTGTTGATGAAACTGAATCCCCAGCGGAAAATGGGGAGGACGAAGATATTGATCTCGATGACGAAGAAGAAATGGATTACGATCTTTCTGTTCCGGAAGGCATCGCGCTAGATGATCCTGTCCGAATGTATCTAAAAGAAATTGGCCGTGTTCCCCTTTTGACTGCTGAAGAAGAGGTGGAGTTGGCAAAGCGTATTGAGCAAGGTGATGAAGAAGCCAAGCGTGAACTTGCCGAAGCCAATTTACGTCTAGTTGTAAGTATCGCCAAACGTTATGTTGGCCGTGGTATGCATTTCCTGGATTTAATCCAAGAAGGCAACCTAGGTCTGATTAAGGCTGTGGAGAAATTTGATTACCGCAAAGGCTTTAAATTTAGCACCTATGCCACCTGGTGGATTCGCCAGGCTATTACTAGAGCCATTGCGGATCAAGCACGTACAATTCGGATCCCGGTTCACATGGTTGAGACCATTAATAAACTGACGCGTGTTTCACGTGAGCTTTTACAAGAACTGGGTCGTGCTCCAGTGCCGGAAGAAATTGCTGAAGCAATGGATCTACCAGTAGAGCGTGTAAGGGAGATTATGAAGATTGCCCAGGAGCCTGTGTCTCTGGAGACACCCATTGGAGAAGAAGAGGATAGTCATTTGGGCGACTTTATTGAAGATCAAGAGGCTATTGCACCTGCTGATGCAGCGGCCTTTACCATGCTCCAAGAGCAACTCAATGAGGTCCTAGAGTCCTTAACACCACGAGAACAGCAAGTCTTACGTTTGCGATTTGGCTTAGATGATGGGCGTGGACGCACCTTAGAAGAAGTAGGTCAGGTGTTTGGGGTAACCCGAGAACGGATCCGCCAAATTGAAGCTAAGGCCCTGCGTAAGCTTAGGCATCCTAGTCGAAGTAAAAAGCTAAAAGATTTCCTGGAGCAGTAATTTTGCCTTGACAGTTGAGGCTAGCTCCCATATAATTAATCCGAACTGGACCCCTAGCTCAGTGGTTAGAGCAGCGGACTCATAATCCGTTGGTCCTGGGTTCAAGTCCCAGGGGGTCCACCACAATGAACTTACAGCCACTAGTAAAAAACTGGTGGTTTTCATTTTTCTGGAGGTGACTAGGTTGCAGTATGTAGTTGACGACCTTTGCGTGCTCATGGAAGAGTTAGCACCTACCGGTTTGGCTCTAGATTGGGATAATGTTGGTTTACAGATTGGCCATCCCCAGAAGGAGGTTTCTACGGTGTTGGTAACTCTCACCGTAACTCCAGATGTGGTTGCCAGGTCACTGGATGCAAGGGTTGATTTAATCATTGCTCATCATCCCTTGATTTTTCGACCTATAAAAGAGATCCGTCAAGATCAACCCCTAGGATCACTAATCGCGACACTAGTCAAGCATGATATAGCTCTCTACGTGAGCCACACTAACCTTGACCAAGCCCAGAAGGGTCTTAATCATTGGTTGGCGGAGGAGCTTCAATTGCAAGAGACAACGATCTTAGTTCATGGGTCTGATGCAGAGGTTGGTTTAGGTAGGGTTGGCCGTGTTGTTCCCCAGACCCTAGCCCAGCTGAAGGACGAAGTTGAACAACTTTTGGGTCATCCCATCAGAGTGGTGGGGGATCTTCAGCGGATCGTCGAGAAAATCGCGGTGCTTGGCGGGTCCGGGGGAGGTTTTATTGGCGAGGCGAAGCAGGCCGGTGTAGATGTGTTCATTACTGGTGATATCTCTTATCATCAGGCAGTTGATGCTTTAGGTTTGGGACTATGTCTTCTAGATGGGGGACACTTTGGCACAGAGCAAATCATGGTGGCAGAAGTTGCTAGTTATTTGCGTAACCACTGTCCGTCTTTACAGGTTATTGAGGAAACTAGTGCCAATCCCTTTCAGTTTTAAAGCGGAGGAGATTATGATATAATGTAAATGCTGAGTGGACTAGGTGATCGCGAAGGGTATCACCCTTTGAGGAAAGTCCGAGCTCCAAAGAGCAGAATGCTGGGTAACGCCCAGTGAAGGTGACTTTAAGGCTAGTGCCACAGAAACAAACCGCCTCTTAAAGACATAGTCTTTTGGAGGTAAGGCTGAAAAGGTGAGGTAAGAGCTCACCAGCGATTAGGTGACTAATTGGCTAGGTAAACCCCATTCGGAGCAAGGTCAAATAGGGAAGGAGAGGCGGCTCGTCTCGTTACACTTCCGGGTTGACCGCAAGAGGTCTTAGGTAACTAGGATCCTAGATAGATGATCATCCACGACAGAACTCGGCTTATCGGTCCACTCAGAAAAGAATAGCGAACCTGGAACCTGTTGTATTCTACTAGAATACTATGGGAACCGGGTTTTTTTATTGAAATTTTTACTTTTCCTAGCAGGATTTGGTAGCCATAGAGAGAATAAGTTCAATAAAGTGGTGACAAGTGGGGGAAAGTGGGGCGGACTTCTCGGGAGGGTGTGATTAGGATGTTCATGGGCGAATATCAACACAGCCTAGATGCTAAAGGGCGTCTGATCATTCCTGCAAAGTTCCGGGAAGAGCTTGGAGAAGGTGCGGTCTTGACTAGGGGATTAGATAACTGCTTGTTTTTGTTTCCAGCAGAAGAGTGGAGCATTTTGGAAAACAAGCTCAAGACCTTACCATTAACCAAGGGTGATGCGCGCCAATTCGTCCGCTTTCTTTTTTCAGGGGCTACAGAATGCGAGATGGATAAACAAGGTCGGATCATTTTACCCCAGAACCTTAGAGATTTCGCCACCATAGACAAAGATGCTGTGGTAATAGGGGTTTCTAGCCGAATCGAGATTTGGAGCAAAGAAAATTGGGAATCCTATGTGAGCAGTGCGGAAGAATCGTTTGAAGATATTGCAGAAAACATCGTGGATTTAGGAATTTAAGCTAAGAGGGTGATTTAATGAATTTCGCCCACGAACCAGTACTATTTCAAGAAACAATTGAGTCTTTAGACTTAAAACCAGAGGGAATTTATGTAGATTGTACCCTGGGAGCAGCGGGTCATAGTCTTGGTATGCTAGCTACCGAATCATCCATCAAGCTGGTGGGTATTGACCAAGATCCCCAGGCTCTAGAACGGGCTAAATATCGTTTGGCAACCTATGCCGGTCAAGTGACCTTGATACGGGATAACTTCCGACATTTGAGAGACATCTTACATGGCATAGGAATCAAGAACGTCCACGGTATCCTCATGGATATAGGGGTATCTTCACCACAATTAGATGATGGTGAACGGGGATTTAGCTATCACCAGGATGCTAGGCTGGATATGCGGATGGATCCTGAAAATCCCTTGGATGCTTGGACCGTGGTTAACACTTATGGCCAAGCAGAGTTGACCAAACTTATTGCCACCTATGGAGAAGAGCGTTGGGCCAGCCGCATTAGTGAGTTTATCGTAACCGAGCGGGAGCAATATCCAATCGAGACTACCGGACAACTTGTTGAGGTCATCAAAAAGGCGGTCCCAGCAGGGGCAAGAGAAAGCGGAGTACATCCAGCTAGACGTACCTTTCAGGCTCTAAGGATTGCCGTAAATGATGAATTAGGTGCGCTTCAAGAGGCCCTAGAGCAAGCGGTGGAGGTTCTTTATCCTGGTGGTAGGTTAGCAGTAATCACATTTCACTCCTTGGAAGATAGAATTGTCAAGAACGCTTTTCAAGAACAGTTGGGTAAATGTACTTGTCCACCGGATTTACCAATTTGTGTTTGTCAGAACGAGCCCGTGGCTCGACTGGTGAATCGCAAACCCATTGTGGCATCTTTCCGAGAGGTTGAATCCAATCCCAGAGCTAGAAGTGCCAAGCTACGGGTACTGGAGAAATTATGAGGAGGCGTAGCAGATGACTGCAGCCAGACAACTTGTGGATCCTTACATAGAGCATGATGAACAGGTTATCCAGAACCCTGGTCCTCGCCGCAAACGAAAAAAACGGCGGATTCCGGCCACGATCAAGGTTTGCTTGGTGGCAGCCCTTTGCGTGGTGATTTCCTTGCTGTATCTGCAACAACAAGTTACTTTTTATTATCTAAATATGGAGTTGGTGCAGTTAGAAGAGCAGGTGAATGTCCTAGAGCAGAGAAATGATCATCTAATGCTCAATTTGGAGTCTCAGCGTTCGTTGAACAAGATCGAGCAACTAGCTCGCCAAGAATTAGGTATGGTGGACCCTGAACGGGTTACCAGTATAGTTCTTGAACTCACCCCTCCAGTTAATGGTGGAGAAGGGGGACGCTGGATGAGTAATTCTCCGGAACGCATGGCCAGTCAAGGTTTCTTTGCCACCTTGGCGGGGTGGTTTAATAAGGCGTTCCCGCTAGGAGGAGTAGAAGCTGGCACGTTACGACGTCAATAAACTGCGTGTAAAGCGCACACTTATAGTCTTTGTCCTGTGGAGCCTTGGATTTATAGCTTTGGGGGGCCGTTTGTTTTATTTGCAGCTGATTCATGGTGAACAATACACACAGATGGCTGTGGCCCAACGGATGCGTCCTCAGACTATCGATGCCCAACGGGGCAATATTTTAGATCGCAATTATAAAGTCCTAGCCATGAGCATAGGAGCCGATGCGGTGTACGCCCTACCTGAGAGTATTAAGGACATGGAGGGAACGGCCCAGCAATTGGCTCCTTATTTCGATATGTCAGAAGCTAGCCTACTCAAACTTTTACAGTCAAAAAAGAGTGGAAGTGTTTGGCTAGCCCGTGGGCTTAGTCCTGAGACTACTCAAGCCATAAAAACCTTGGCCCTACCAGGTATTAGGATTATCAAACGGCCTCAGCGTTATTATCCCCAGGGTTCGTTGGCAGCGCATGTGCTGGGCATTGCCGGTTCGGATAATCAAGGTCTTGAGGGAATAGAGTACTATTATGAGTCGATTTTAAAGGGGGTTCCCGGCAAATTAGCTACAGAACGGGATGCATCACAAAGGCACATTCCAGGTGGGGCAAGTGAGTTTATTCAGCCCCAATCTGGACATGATCTTGTTTTGACTATTGATTCGGTGATCCAGTATGTAGCTGAGAGCCACCTTAAGGAAGCAGTCCTGTCTAGCAAAAGTGATCGTGGTTTAGTTCTGGTAATGGACCCCAATTCAGGTCAAATTCTGGCAAATGCCATCTTTCCCACCTTCGATCCGAATAATTATCAAGAAGTAACGACTGATCGTCGTCGTAATGTGGCCATTACCGATCAGTATGAGCCTGGCTCCACCTTTAAGTTTGTAACGGCCGCGGCTAGTCTTGACTTAGGTCTTGCGTATAATAGCCGCACGTTTAATAGTGGAGCTTACTGGGAGATTGGAGGAGGCCGAGTTCGTAATTCTGACGGACGAACAAATGGGAATATCACCTTCTTGGAGTCCCTAGAGCGTTCTGACAACATCGTTTTCGCCCAGTTAGCCGTAGAAATGGGGGCCGAACGATTCTATCCCTATATTCGTGAATTTGGCTTTGGGCAACGTCTTGGAGTAGATTTTCCCGGAGAGGTCAGTGGCACAGTGGCTTCGCCTACCCGCAGTGGACAGCTCTTGCAGTGGGCGAACACTGGATTCGGGCAAGGGATTGCTGTTAGTCCCCTTCAATTACTAACGGCTATAAGTGCGGTTGCCAATGGCGGAATGGTGATGCAACCGCAATTTGTGAAAGAGATCAGGGATAGTCAAGGAAGGCTTGTGCAGGCGGTAGAACCACAGATCCTCGGGAGAGCGATCAGTGAATCCACTGCCATGGAAGTTAGTCAACTCTTGCGTTCGGTGGTAGTGAACGGTAATGGTAACCGTGCAGATTTGCCTGGCTACTATGTGGCTGGAAAGACTGGCACAGCTGAAGTGCCTAAAGGAGGCGCTTACGGAGAAGAACGCATAGCTTCCTTCATTGGTTTCGCCCCTGTAGATGATCCAGCCTTAGCAATTTTGGTAGTTCTGTACAATCCCAAAGTAGAATCTGCCTACGGAGGAGTGTTGGCGGCGCCTGTGTTTAGAGACATTATGGGTGAGAGTTTAGAATATCTAGGGATCAAACGACGTCAAGTCGACAAAGAGCGTTCTCAACTGGTGATTGTCCCTAACGTCTCGAATTTTTCCAAAACGGAGGCACAAGTTCGTTTAGACCAAGATAACTTACGCTGGGCGTTTGAAGGGGAGGGAGCCCTAGTGGCTGATCAGACCCCTAGTCCGGGGGCACGGGTTCCCGCTCAGACCACTGTTACGCTCTTCTTTTATGATCCTGAAGCACAGGAAGAGGTACTTGTCCCGTCGGTGCTGGGCTTGAGCATGCGCGATGCCTCTATGAAATTGGCGGAAGCTGGGCTCAAAATTAGAATTGACGGAAGTGGAATTGCCAACAGTCAGTCACCAAAAGCGGGTACAAAGCTCCCTAAGGGTGCAACAGTGGAAGTCAATTTTAAACTCTAAATCCCCAAGGAGGACGCAATGGATCTTCAACAACTTTTAGCAGGATTGGACTATGAATTACAGGGTGCCCCGTCGAAAATAACTGGGCTAAGCTACGATTCGCGCCAGGTGCAACCTGGCGACTTATTCGTAGCCATTCGGGGTTTTCAAGTAGATGGCCATGATTTTGTTCGCCAAGCCCAGCAAAATGGCGCAGTGGCCGTAATGGTAGAGCATGAGCTTCCTACTTGTGCTCTGCCACAAGTGATCGTGAGTGACACCCGGTATGCCTTGGGGATCGTTAGTGCTAATTTTTACCACCACCCAGCTAAGAAATTACGTGTTTTAGGAATTACTGGAACTAATGGAAAAACCACTAGCACCTACTTGGTGAAATCCATTTTGGAA
>DGYW01000058.1:219890-240511 GCA_002396805.1 Firmicutes bacterium UBA4996
TAGATTCTAGTCGAACCACACCAGAATCCCTCGATCTACAGCGGGTATTAGCTCGCATGGTGGAGGAGGAGGTGGATTTTGTGGTTATGGAAGTCTCTTCACACGCCTTAGAACTCAAACGCACGGTAGGTCTTTCGTTTGCAGGTGCTCTTTTTACCAACTTATCTCAAGATCATCTTGATTTTCATGCCAGCATAGAGGAATATTTTCTGGCTAAAGCAAAACTATTTCGTACTCTTAGTGGCACAGCTGTACTTAATGGTGATGACGAATGGGGACAGAGACTAAGGTACATCCCTCCTGGGCCGGTGGTAGTATATGGGGTGAAAAGCCAGGTGGATTTTCAGGCTCAGAAGATTCAGTTGGAAAAATCGGGAGTTTCTTATATACTGGATAGTGAAGTAGGGCAAATTCCCATTAGCCTGAGGCTTACGGGGTATTTTAATGTGTATAATTCTCTCGGGGCAGCTAGCCTTTGTTGGAGTCAGGGAATATCCCTAGAGGATATTCGGGCTGGTTTAGAGGCGGTCTCAGGGGTTCCTGGTCGCTTTGAGAGGATTCACAACGATATGGGGTTGAATGTGATCGTGGATTATGCCCATACTCCCGATGGCTTGGAGAACATATTACACACTGCTCGAGACTTGACAACATCTGGCAGGGTTATTTTGGTTTTTGGTGCCGGCGGAGACAGAGATCGGTCTAAACGGCCCCTCATGGGTGCAGTTGCGGCACGACTAGCGGATTGGGTCATCATTACCTCTGATAATCCCCGTTCCGAAAACCCCATGGAGATTTGCTCTAGTATTGAAACCGGTCTGGTAACCACTAATCCCCAAGCCCACTATGAAATTATCGTACAGCGCCAAGAAGCTATTCGCAGCGCGATTAAACTGGCCACTCCCGCAGATGTGGTAATAGTTGCCGGCAAGGGCCATGAAACGTATCAGGAATTCGCCACAGGACGAGTTCATTTTGATGATGGGGAAGAGGTCAGAGCGGCCATTAAGGAGCTGAAGTACTAATGCGTTCATTAACACTTGCACAAATCGCAGATCTTACTAAGGGGAGTGCGGAAGGGACTGGTTTAGTTAATCAGGTGACCATCGATAGTCGCCTAGCTACGTCCGGAAGTCTATTTGTGGCCTTACCAGGTGAGAAGGTCGATGGACATCAATTTGTTGCTGATGTTTTGGCCAAGGGTGGTTATGGTTTAGTCAAGAAGGGTAGTTTTACAGGACCGGGGGTAGTTCAAGTTGAGGACCCCCTTGTGGCACTGCAAACTTTAGCCACCGAGTATTTGATTCGATACCCCGTTCCAGTAGTGGCAGTTACGGGCAGTAATGGAAAGACTTCGACCAAGGATATGATTGCTCAAGTTTTGCGTAGTCGCCATTGTGTTCATAGTACCCATGGTAACCACAATAACGAGCTAGGAGTTCCTTTAACCGTCTTGGGCCTAAATGAACAGCATGAGATCCTAGTTGCGGAAATGGGTATGCGTGGTCTGGGTCAAATTAAGCGTTTGACTGAAATTTGCCCTCCTAATGTGGGCGTCATTACCAATATTGGTCCCGTGCACTTAGAACTTTTGGGTAGTATGGGCAACATTGCCCAGGCTAAAGGCGAGCTGCTAGATGGGCTCGGACCCGACGGAATCGCCGTACTCAACGGCGACGATCCCTCTGTCCGGGGTCAGGCCCGTTCTTTTAAAGGTAAGGTCGTCTTTTTTGGTCTAGATGAAGCCAATCAAGTGGTGGCTAGGGGTGTAATGATGGGTCCCGAAGGTAATCCCTCGTTCGCTGTTCGTCACGATCAAGACGAGGTAAAAGTTCGCCTGGCTGTACCAGGGCTACATAATGTTTGGAATGCCTGTGCGGCGTTGACGGTTGGACTTCAATATGGTGTATCGTTGGAGGAAGGTGCCAAAGCTCTAGAAGCATTGTCTTCTAGCGCCATGCGTCTAGAAATCCAACGTAACTCTCAAGGGGTTATCATTGTAAACGATAGTTATAATGCCAGTCCGGCCTCGATGAAAGGTGCTTTAGATACGCTCGCCCACATGTATTGCTCTGGTAAGCGTGTGGCCATTTTAGGTGATATTCTAGAACTGGGTGATCTTTCGGAACAAGCCCATAGAGAAGTGGGACAGCATGCCCAGGAGTGTGCGGAGCAGTTGGTGTTTATTGGTCAGAACGCCTCTTTTATGCAGGAAGGTGCGGGACGAGGAGAAGTATATTCATCAGTGGAGGAGTTTTTGTTGACCGATTTGAAGTATGACGAGGGCGATTTGGTATTGGTCAAAGCCTCCCGAGGTTTACATTTTGAACGGATTGTGGAACACCTGATGAAAGGTGGGGAATAGACTTGCCTGCCCATTACACCCCTTTATTTAGTGCCCTACTTGCTTTCATTGTCTCCTTAATGGCGGGGCCCAGAATAATCACCTATTTGAAGCGTCTCAAACTAGGCCAACAAGTACGTGAGGATGGTCCGAAGACCCATTTAGGCAAGGCGGGTACGCCTACCATGGGTGGAATTCTGATCATCGTAGCGACTGTTATTGCTGTGGTCGTATTTCCTCCATTAAGTGATCACAATATTATTCTGCTGTTCGCCACGGTAGGTTTCGCAGCCTTAGGTTTCTTTGATGATTTTATCAAGGTGGTGGCCAAGCGCTCGCTGGGCTTGAGAGCGAGGGAGAAACTTGTTGGTCAATTTGGAATTGCCGTGCTGGTGGCTTTGTATGCGTGGGCCAGGATTGGGACGGATTTGTTCGTTCCTTTCGCTCAGAACACCATAGTCTTGCCACCATGGCTCTATTTGCCCTTCACAGTTTTGGTCTTGGTAGGTACAGTAAATGCGGTTAATCTTACAGATGGTTTAGATGGTTTGGCAGCAGGCAGTACTGCCATAGCAGCTACCGCCTTTGGCTTGATAACTTGGCTCTTAGGTTACCCAGATTTGGCCCTGTTTTCAGGTGCTTTGGTAGGTGCCTGTTTAGGTTTTTCTTGGTTTAATGCGCCACCAGCTCAAGTTTTCATGGGCGATACGGGATCTTTAGGTTTAGGGGCTGCCTTAGGAACCATAGCCGTTTTAAGTAAGACCACCCTCTTTTTGCCGATTATTGGCGCCCTTTTTGTGATTGAAACTTTATCAGTAATTTTTCAGGTGCTTTATTTCAAAATCACCCGAGGTCAACGCTTGTTTCGCATGGCCCCGTTGCATCACCACTTTGAGTTATTAGGCTGGGCCGAAAGCAAGGTCATGATCAGGTTTTGGCTAATCTCGCTAATTTTCGCAGTGTTAGGGTTGTTTGCAATCCTCTAGGTGCATATAAATCAAGAAGGGGGAGAGGACCATGTTTACAAAGGGTGGCAAACCGGATTTGTTAGTTTTTATTGCCGTGATTGCGTTACTTAGCATAGGGTTGGTTATGGTCTTCAGTGCCTCGTCTGTGATGGGCCTGGCGGATTATGGTAACCCCTATCACTATGTACATCGACAAAGCATCCTTGCCTTAGTGGGCTTAGTTCTAATGTTTATTTTGATGCGCGTAGATTATCACATCTTTAGGCCCTTAGCTTTACCGGGCTTGCTAATTTCATTTGCACTTCTTATACTAGTGCTCTTTGTAGGAACTGGTACTGGAGGAGCCACTCGCTGGATTAGGCTCCCAGGGTTCAATCTACAACCGTCAGAAGTGGCAAAACTCATTATGGTTAATTATGTGGCCGTTTATCTCTCCCATAAGCGGGAGAACACACGGAAATTCTTTAGTGGACTCTTACCGATATTATTGTTCACAGGTGCGCAATTCGCATTGATCATGTTGGAACCGGATTTTGGCACCGGCGTGGCCTTAGTTTTCACAGTTCTGGTCATGTTATTTGCCGGTGGAGCCCATCTTGGTCAACTCATTTTAGTGGGCCTATCTTCTGTTCCAGTATTGTACTATTTAGTGACCATGAAAGAATATCGCATGCGTAGACTTTTTGCCTTTTGGGATCCTTGGGCGGATCCGACGGACACAGGATGGAACGTCATCCAATCCCTTTTGGCCATTGGATCCGGCGGTCTTTTTGGTTTAGGATTGGGACGAAGTCGCCAGAAATTCTCTTATTTGCCTGAACACCACACCGATTTTATCTTTGCCATCCTCTGCGAGGAGTTAGGCTTTATCGGTGGCTTTGCGGTGGTGAGTCTATTTTTTATCATTGCTTGGCGAGGTTTACGTATTGCTATGCGTGCTCCTGATCTTTACGGAAGTCTATTGGCAATTGGAATCACTTCGATGCTTGCCTTTCAGGCCATGCTGAATATTGGTGTTGTGAGTGGTTCCTTGCCCGTCACCGGAATTCCCTTGCCCTTTATTAGTCACGGTGGTTCTTCTCTATTAATGAGCTTGGCCGCTGTGGGTATCTTGCTCAATATCTCTCGTCAATGTGCTGATTAAGTAGGTAGTTTTCACCTATTACCCCAGACCGCATACTATGAACGGTAATGAAACGGGGTAGAGGTGATCTAATGAGCCAGTTTGTCATTGAAGGGAAGCAGCGTTTAGGAGGTAAGCTGAGAATCAATGGAGCCAAGAATTCTGCGTTAAAGCTAATGGTGGCCGCCTTGCTAGGTCAGGGCGACTTTCGGATTGACGATGTACCCCACATTACCGATGTTTTTACTATGTGTGGTGTTTTGGAAGCTTTGGGAGTGCGAACCCACCTAGAAGCTAACCAATTGCATCTCCATGTCTCTTCCTTACAGGGGCGTGCTCCTAAGGAATTGGCCAAGTCCATGCGCGCCTCAGTGCAAGTTATGGGTCCCCTCCTGGCAAAATTGGGCTGGGTGGAGGTGGCTAAGCCGGGAGGATGTGCGATCGGCACTCGCTCTCTAGATTTACACCTAAGTGGCCTAGCTCAGATGGGTGCCCAGATTGAATTGCGGGACGAGTTATTCGTGGCTCGGGCCAAAAAACTTCAGGGAGCGGATATTTCCTTTCGTTATCCTAGCGTTGGGGCTACAGAGAACATCATGATGGCAGCGGTTTTGGCCCATGGTGAAACAATTATACGTAACGCTGCTCAGGAACCTGAGATTGTTGATATTCAGGAATTTTTAAATAGCATGGGTGCACAGATTAAAGGTGCAGGCACTCCAGTAATAAGAATTAAGGGGGTGCCCGAGCTAGGTGCCACCAATTTCAGGGTGATTCCGGACCGCATTGAAGCTGGCACTTATTTAATAGCGTTGTTAATCACCGGCGGACAGGGGACCCTAGAAAATGTCATTCCCGGGCATATAACTGCCTTATTAGATGTGCTTCGTGGTATGGGTGCGATAATTGACGTTCAAGACAGTACCTTGACGATATTGTCTCCTGCGATGTTGGAGACTTTTCAGGTTTCTACCAATCCCTATCCGGGGTTTCCCACTGATTTGCAGCCGCAACTAGTGGCCTTAGCAACACAGGCAAGGGGAGTTAGTATTCTAACTGAAGGAGTCTTTGATCAGCGTTTTGGTTACATTTCGGAGCTTAGCAAGCTTGGTACTAAGATTGAAGTACTCGGAGATAATTCAGTAGCGGTTCAGGGTCCCGTTAGATTAGTGGGGTCCCAAATGTCCTCGGGAGATCTTAGGGCCGGTGCAGCCTTGGTGCTTGCTGCACTTGGTGCCCAAGGGAAGACTGTTATCAAGGGAATAGAACATATTGATCGTGGATACGAAGCAATGGAAGAGAGATTAAGTCAACTGGGTGCCAAAATTTCACGGCTTCCCTAGTAGGGGGGAATAGGGTGCGCTATGATACTTCAGGCGGTAAAACTGCAATATCTATTTTAGTTCTAGCTGTAGCTCTTGTCTTTTATCTCTTTGCCAACTCCGCCTTCTTTGAAGCGGATCGCGTGGAATGGACAGGCTTAGTCTATCTTGACCAGGCACAGTTGGATGTCTATCTTGATTTTTCTACCGTCAACGTTTGGCGCTTAAATACGAAAGAATTAGAAACGGTTGTGTTAGAACATCCCTGGATAGAGGGGGCGCGAGTGATTTGGCGTTGGCCTAATCAGGTGATTATCTCGGTGACGGAACGAACTCCTGTCGCGCAAATTCCTGGCCAAGTAGGCTGGTTTTTGCTAGATAGAGAGGGCAATCTTCTACCAGCCATCCAAGGCGATCTAGTTCTGCCCTTACCAGTTGTGACTAACTTAGATTTAGGCTCGAAAGAACAGTTAGTTTCTACAGCGCGGCTGATGACCCTAATTCCTCCAGCTTTGAAGCCTATTATTTCAGAGTGGAATACCCAAACGCGATCTTTTATCAGTCGTTCGGGGACCGAGATCCTCATTGGCTCCCAGGTGGATCTGGAAGAAAAGTTTCTTTTGCTAGAAAAGATTGTGGATGATCTGGCCTCTAGGCAGGAGCAGGCTAGAAAAATCGATCTGCGGGTGCCGAAGAATCCCGTAGTCAGTATTTTATAGTTTTTTTCAGGGTTAAAAGGGAAATGCAACCTGAATGTGGAAATTAGACAAATCGACACTTGTAAATCGATGTTGAAGAAGGGGGATCCCATGTTTGAATTTGATCTGGATAATGTGCAATTTGCGGATATCAAGGTAATTGGTTGTGGCGGTGGAGGCAGTAATGCCGTCAATCGCATGGTAGAGGCGGATTTAAAGGGCATTCAATTCATCGCTGTAAATACCGATGCCCAGGCTCTGCAAATGTCCGAAGCCCATCACAAAATTCAGTTAGGGCAAAAACTGACCAAGGGTTTGGGTGCTGGTTCTGATCCTACTGTAGGGCAACGATCTGCAGAAGAATCGCGTGATGAAATTAGAGAAGCCCTGGAAGGTGCCGATATGGTGTTCATTACCGCGGGTATGGGTGGTGGAACCGGAACCGGTGCCGCCCCGGTAGTGGCAGAAATTGCCAAAGAGCTTAACGCACTCACAGTTGGGGTAGTCACTAAGCCCTTTGCTTTCGAGGGCAAACGCCGTAGGGATCAGGCCGAGAAGGGTATTGAACTTCTCAAAAGCAAGGTTGACACCCTGATTACCATCCCCAATGATCGACTTTTACAAGTGGTGGAAAAACGTACCTCCATGTTAGATGCATTTAAGATTGCCGACGATGTCTTACGTCAAGGGGTTCAGGGAATTTCTGATCTAATCACCGTTCCAGGCTTAATTAACCTTGACTTTGCAGACGTCCGCACCATTATGACCGAGGCTGGATCAGCCCTTATGGGTATTGGGGAAGCCACTGGTGAAGATCGGGCGGTCAAAGCTGCTCAACAGGCCATTTCTAGCCCGCTTTTAGAGGCGTCTATTGAAGGCGCTAAAGGCATTCTCTTGAGCTTAACTGGTAGTTCGAATTTGGGTCTCTTTGATGTAAACGAGGCAGCTGAAGTAGTATCTCAAGCAGCTGATGCTGATGCTAACATCATCTTTGGGGCCGTTATTGACGAAAGTCTAGGTGAAACGGTGCGGGTTACGGTTATTGCCACTGGTTTTGACATGCCGAAGAGTCGTGAAAACTATAAAATTACCAAAGAACTCGATGTACGCCCCTTTGATCATGAGGTGGACATACCAGCATTTCTTCGACGTAAATAAAAAAGGCCCGTGGGCCTTTTTTTATTCCATTTTTTTCATCTCTCTACGGAGTTTTTTGAGAATCTTCTTTTCTAATCTAGAGATGTAGGACTGGGAGATCCCCAACAAGTCAGCCACTTCCCGTTGGGTGCGTTCCTTTTCGCTGTTTAAGCCGAATCTCAACTCCATAATTCTTTTTTCTCGCCCTGTTAGTTGCTCCAAGGCAGTAGCTAACAGGGCTTTGTCGACCTCTTTTTCAATATGGCGTATAATATCGCTTTCGCTGCCCACAACATCAGCTAATACTAACTCATTCCCGTCCCAATCTACGTTTAAAGGTTCATCAAAGGATACTTCTGCCTTTAGTTTACTGGTTCGTCTAAGGTACATTAGAATTTCGTTTTCAATACACCGGGAGGCATAAGTAGCTAATTTTATATTCTTAGAGGGATCAAAGGTATTAACTGCTTTGATGAGACCAATAGTACCGATGGAGACAAGATCCTCAATGAAAATACCGGTGTTCTCAAACTTTCGGGCAATATAGACCACAAGGCGCAAGTTACGTTCGATTAGGGGAGTTCTCACCAACAAATCTCCGGCCTGGAGGCGTTGGAGAAGCTCTTGTTCTTCCTCTGGCGTTAGGGGAGGTGGCAAAACTTCGTTGCTTCCGACATAGTAGACGGTTGGTCGTAGCCCTAAGGTATGTAACAGACGAAGTAGTCTAAAACGCGCTTTCAATCTAAAAGTCTGAAGGTGTGGCACTAGCATGGGATTCCCCCCTTTCTCCTTGATCGAGGTTGGTCAAACCAAGAAAGTTTTCGACGATGGTGGGGGGAACTAGGGCCGCATATTCTCCCTTGGGATCAAGATTGTGGGGGTGAATGGCAATGGTTGGTCGCAGGTTTTGACTTATGGGCTGGTTGGCGATTTTGATTTCATCGGGACGAAATCCCACCAAGAGGCCGTTTTTCTTACCAATGGAACTGAACGGAATCAGACGAACCCTGGTTTGCCATTCTAGCAAATCAGCTAATCGATCCATGGCTTCCAGTTCACCTAGATCTAGTTGACCAATAATCTCCTGGAGTGCCAAGGGCAACAGGGGATTGAGTGCTCGCTGTTCCACAATGATTACAGGCTGCCGATTGAGGGGATCTTTTAGGTTATTGCCCGTGTCTACCAGGCCGGGCACTTTAATTACGACTCCATCGCAGGAAATTTCTACTGGGATTTGATAGACGTGTTTTACCATACGTTCATGAACAATTCCCCAGCCCAGCTCCGCAATGATCAAGATAGTCAAGATTGACACTAGGGTTCCGAGGGTGAATTGAGGTGCTCCCGAGTGTCCTACAAGGTAAGCAGTGGCCATCCCTGCCCCAGCAGCCACAAAGCCAATGGCATAGAAGTAACCCGCAACCGTCGTAAGGCGGGACCAAATCGGGGGTCGAAAAGCAATAATGAGCATGGATAGTGACACTATCAAGATCACTGGGAGAAAACGTAATAAACCATAAAACGGAATTAATCCCAAGCTGGCTAGGAGATACAAGAAGTAGTGGGCTGTGCCCACTAGTGATGCCAAGAACAGACGTCGGGAACTAGTGCGGGTACCTGTTATGGTGGCAGTGGCCCAGAGCAGGAGATACTCAAAGAGAAAGTTGCACCCGAGACGTAATAGCCAAACATCGACATAGAGCGTGTATTTGGGCATACGCTTTCCTCCCTAGATGGGTATTCATTCCAGAATATTAGCCGATGATGACCTAAATTCCTTCTTTGCAGATGAAAGGAAGGCAGACGAATTGGAATAGTTCACTCTGACTGTGGCAATACTGAACACTGTAGCCGGCATTTTTGGGGAGGGAATACAAGTGAATAAAGTGGAAATCTGTGGTGTTAACACAGCGAAATTGCCTGTCTTGCCCAATAGAAAGATGCGCGAATTACTGACGAGAATTCAAGAAGGTGATCAACAAGCTCGGGAAGAGATGGTTCAAGGTAACTTACGTTTAGTGCTCAGCGTGATTCAAAGGTTTAACAACCGCGGAGAATATGTAGATGATTTGTTTCAGGTCGGTTGCATTGGCCTAATGAAAGCCATTGATAATTTTGATCTCAGTCAGAACGTAAAGTTTTCTACCTATGCGGTGCCCATGATCATTGGGGAAATTAGGCGCTATTTACGAGATAACAATCCCATTCGAGTCAGTCGTTCCTTGCGGGATATTGCATATAAGGCTTTACAAACTAGAGATGCGTTAGCCAACAAGTATTCGCAAGAACCAACTATCGGCCAAATTGCGGAAGAATTACAGATCCCTCGTGAAGAAATTGTCTTCGCCCTTGATGCCATTCAGGATCCCATCTCCCTCTTTGAACCAATCTACAACGACGGAGGCGACCCAATTTTCGTCTTGGACCAAATAAGCGATGACAAAAACACAGATAACACCCTCATTGAGGGCGTCAGCATTAAGGAAGGCATGACTCATTTGGGGGATCGAGAAAGACTTATTCTAACAATGCGTTTCTATGAGGGAAGAACTCAGATGGAAGTGGCCGAGGAAATCGGTATTTCTCAGGCTCAGGTATCCCGTTTGGAAAAGGCTGCCCTCAAGCATTTACGAAAATACATGGCCATATCTTAACTTAAATAAGGGGGAAAGTTTATGGTTCGGAAATTCAGAACCCGCTTGATGCTGTGCACTATTTTCCTGATCATCGGGGTGTTTCTCGCTATCTTGCTAACCGTTATTTCCACAAGTGTGACGCACGACACCGCCTTCGCAGAACAAAATCTCATTCGCATTCACGTCTTGGCCAATAGTAACCTACCCAAGGATCAAGACTTAAAGCTACTTGTAAGAGATGCGATCCTCGCCGAAGCGAGGACTTTGTTGGCCCAGGTTTCAGAAAAAGAGGAGGCCCAGACAATTATCTCACAGCAACAGCCTTTACTCGAACACGTGGCGCAAGAGGTAGTCGCCTCTCAAGGTTTTGATTATCCTGTGCAAGTAGAAATAGGTTACTTTCCTTTTCCGGAAAGAACCTACGGGTCTTTGTCCTTACCCGAGGGATGGTATGATGCGGTTAGAGTAAAGATTGGAGATTCAGTAGGTGAAAACTGGTGGTGTGTATTGTTTCCCCCCCTCTGTTTGGGGGAGTTGGATAGCTCCCAATCCGGGCTGGTCAAAGTAAATGAAGAAAGTGCCAATGAGCGTTTTTCTTTTCGTTGGAAATTCTGGGATCAACTGACCCAGACTCAGTATGCTCAGACAATTCAGAAGTGGTGGCAAGCATCCGCCGCTAGTTATCCTTCCATCTTAGACTAGACAATTAGCTTATGTTTTCAGCGGCGGTGCCCTAACGAGCACGCCGTTTCTTTTTTGCTTCATGTGCATATACTGAATGGATAAGGGGGGGAAGCAATGGCTACAAGCATGACCAAGAACATGATCGCAACTTCTGATTTGAGAAAACTGGATGTGATTAATCTAGAAGAGGGGAGTTATTTAGGGAATGTTTGTGATGTAGATTTGGATCCCGACACAGGGCGGGTCAATTTTCTCATCGTAGAACAGCCAAGGCCTTTTATGTTATGGCGTACAAGGTGGGTAGACCTGGAAATACCCTGGAAAGATGTGGTCTTGGTGGGCACAGATGTAGTATTAGTGAAAAACAGAACATGGCATAGCTAGTGTTTTTGCTGTATAATGTCTGTGGGAGGTTGAAATGATGCGGTGTCCGTTTTGTTTGTACTTAGATAGTAAAGTCCTTGATTCCAGGCAAACTGAAGAAGGTGCGTCAATTCGCAGACGCAGGGAATGCATGGCTTGTCACAAGCGTTTTACAACCTATGAACGTTTAGACGAAATGCCCTTTTTGGTTGTGAAAAAAGATGGGCGTCGAGAACCTTTCTCGCGCACAAAAATCCTCAATGGCATGCTCAGGGCCTGTGAGAAACGGCCTATTTCATTAGAAGATATTGAAGAAGTCGTGGCTGATATTGAAAGGGAGGTTCGCTCGGGATTAGAGCGCGAAGTTGCTTCCGAACATATTGGAGAACTTGTCATGGACAAGCTACGAGAACTGGATGATGTGGCTTATGTGCGCTTTGCCTCTGTCTACCGTCAGTTTAAGGATATTGATCGATTTATTGAGGAGCTACAGCAACTTAGGAAGGAAGGCAACGGAGGTTCAATCTAGCAAGGAGTTTCCCCTAGTAACGTAGAATAATAAAGTGTTTTGGAGGTGGTGGACAAGGTGAGATCAAACAAAACTAGTAGGGACCAAGAAAAACTTCATCAGCAAAAGCGGGGAGTCAAGTCCCGAGAAATCATAGGCATCTTACTCTTAGCTTTATCGATCTTTTCCATCTTGTCCCTGTATGCAGATACAGCGGGTTGGGTAGGTTTGAGTTTGCGGAGAGCCCTGCGAATTTCCTTTGGTGATCTGGCTATCATGTTTACGGGATTGCTCTTTTTTGTATCCTTACATATTTTTCGTGGTCGAAAATGGCCACCATCACCGCGACGGATTTTTGGCTTAACGCTGCTAGTAAGTGCTGTGACTTTGGTTTTTCATATGCTTTACCACAGAGGCTACCAGTTTCCTCCCCAATTGGCTGAAGAGATTGTTTATGCAAAAAGGGGTGAAGGAGCAGGTGTCCTAGGAGCCCTACTTTTGGTTTTTAGCTACTCCGCCTTTGGTATTGAAGGGTCTTATGTACTTGTCGCAACGACCTTACTGATCGGTATTATTTTCTTTTTTCAAATCTCCATTATCGAATTAGTTCGGACTCTAGCTCGAGCAATCGCTGGTGGCGTGAGTCGTTGGTGGCGAAGCCGCCTAGATGGTGTACGGGAGTTTTGGGAACAACGCAAGATTAGGCGCTTAGAAAAGCGGCAGGAGCGGACTATGTCTGATATTGAACCGGATCCGCCTGTGGTGGAAGAAAAGCCACGGTCAAAACCAAAGTCAACATCTAAAGGGGAACCGGCGGTGTCCAAAGCCGAATCCCAGGGAAAAGCGGTCCCCGAAAGTAGTAACGAACCACTGGTGTTAAACATACCCAAGGCAGCAGTTCCAGGCCAATACGAGTTACCACCTACTTATCTCTTGAAAAAGGCTAGCACCAAGGGAAGAAGAACCGAAGGGGTACAGAAGGATCTTTTGGAGCAGACCTTCGCCAGTTTTGGAATTGAAGCCAAAGTTGTCAACGTCTCTCAAGGACCAGTGGTAACACGCTATGAATTGCAACCAGCGCCGGGTATCAAAGTATCTAGAATTACTGCCCTAGCCGATGATCTCGCTTTAGCGCTAGCCGCAGAGGATGTGCGAATTGAGGCCCCTGTACCAGGTAAACCAGTGGTAGGTATCGAAGTTCCCAATAAGCATACGGAGCCCGTTTTACTACGCGATGTTCTCGAGACTACGGAGTTCTCTGAACATCCTTCTCCAGTGGCTTTAGCCTTAGGTAAGGACATTGCTGGAAAGCCTGTTATTGCCGACTTGAAAAAGTGGTTACACGTATTAGTAGCTGGTTCCACCGGTTCGGGCAAAAGTGTCTGCTTGAATGCAATGATCGCTAGTATCCTTTTTCGAACTCATCCGGAGGAAGTTAAGTTGCTGATGGTTGACCCTAAGCGGGTAGAACTATCAGTTTATGATGGGATCCCCCACCTCATCTCGCCAGTCGTAACTGACCCTAGAAAGGCGGCTACTGCTTTGCGATGGGCAGTAGTGGAGATGGAAAGGCGTTATCAACTTTTTGCTGATACCGGGGTGCGAAACATTGACATGTACTTGGAGTTAGCTAGAGAGTCGCAGTCGGGGGAGGAGCCTCTCGAAGAATTACCCTACATCGTTATTATCGTAGACGAGCTAGCTGACCTTATGATGGTAGCTGCCGCAGAAGTGGAGGATGCCATTTGTCGTTTGGCCCAAATGGCACGCGCTGCGGGTATGTACCTTATTATTGCAACTCAGCGACCCTCTGTTGACGTTATCACAGGTCTGATTAAGGCTAATGTTCCGTCTCGCATTTCTTTTGCCGTTTCCAGTCAAGTGGACTCAAGAACCATCTTAGATATGGGTGGAGCTGAACGGCTCATTGGTAAAGGAGACATGCTTTACTATCCCATAGGAGCTTCAAAGCCAGTCCGGGCCCAAGGAGCTTGGATCTCAGATAAAGAAGTAGAAGCCCTGGTGAATTTTTGGAAAAAACAGGGTGAGCCAAGCTATGAGGAAGCGATTCAACAAGAAGTGGTCGATTTGGCTCTCCGCGAAGAAGATGAAGAAGATGAATTGCTGGAAGATGCTATTCGTTTAGTTGTGGAAAACGGACAGGCTTCCATTTCCATGTTGCAAAGGCGGTTTCGCATTGGCTATAGCCGGGCGGCGCGCCTCATTGATGTCATGGAACTGCGCGGGATTGTTGGCTCCCATCAAGGAAGCAAGCCCCGGGAAGTCTTAGTGGATAGTGCAATCTTAGAGGAGAGGTGAAAAAGGTGACAGGATTGGGGACACTGTTACAAGAGGCAAGGGAGGAGCAGGGTCTATCAATTGAGGATCTTGCAGAACAAACAAATATTAGGCCCCATTTTCTGCGTGCCATGGAAGCAGGTGATTTGGCCGAGTTGCCTGGAGAAGCTTATGTGCGGCCCTTTTTTCGTACATATGCCAGAGCGTTAGGCTTGGACGGGGAGCAGATACTTTTGGAATTCGACGCCCGTTCGCTACCATCGTCTGCTGAACTAGCTAATATTCACAAGCATAGAGAAAAAATTCGGGCTAAGAAGCGTAGACGCTTCGGCTTTCGCCTACTAGTTCTTGTCATGGTTCTGGCAGGTATAGGATATGCATTATACAAGTTGATCTTGGCATAGGAGGAAAAAATTTGCAGCAAAGAGATTATCTGGTAAGGGCCATGCTTGGCGAAAATCAAGCCCGATTGTTCGCTTTACGTACTACGGGCGTGGTCCAAGAGGCGCAGTGCAGTCATGATACAAGCCCAGTAGCGACTGCGGCCTTAGGACGAACTTTAACGATGGGCTTAGTAATGGGAGCCATGTTGAAGGGTGAAGAAACGATCACTCTGCAGATTAAGGGGGACGGACCCTTGCAGGGAATTGTGGTTTCCGCAAATTCACAAGGTGTCGTTAAGGGTTATGTGGGCAATCCCTATGTGGATTTACCATTGAGCTCCTTGGGTAAACTAGATGTGGGTACAGCTGTGGGTCACGGCAATCTACATGTGATTCGAGACTTGGGTTTGAAAGAGGCTTATCAAGGTACGGTCCCTTTGCAGACAGGTGAGATCGGCGAGGATTTTGCCTACTACTTCACCCATTCTGAGCAGACTCCCTCCGCAGTAATTTTAGGGGTCTTAGTTGGAGTGGATGGCGTTCCCATGGGAAGCGGAGGAATTGTCATCCAGTTACTGCCGGATGCCATTCACGATGATGAGTTTATTTCTAGACTTGAATCGTCCTTGGGGGAGCTCCCCGCCATCAGCTCGTTATTCGCTGGAGAACAAAGCCCAGAGAAAATCGTAGAATCTGCCTTTGGACAGTTGGGAGTGCGCTTTATTGATTCTCAAGAAGTGCGTTTTCACTGTGACTGCTCTTGGGAACGCTTTGAACAGGCTCTAGTGACCCTTGGCTCAAAAGAGCTTGCGGAGTTAGTCGCTACAAATGAGGTAGTAGAGACGGTTTGTCACTTCTGCAACGAAAGATATCATTTCACCACAGAGCAATTAGAAGAGCTACTTGTCAAGCTAGCAAATCCTAGGGAATAAACGCCTGATCCTTCCGCATATATTGTGTGTGGAAGGAGGAATAGTAATGGCTAGAATGGGAAGAAATGAGAAGAATGGACCGGGTCTCCTGTTTATCGTAGTTACGTTGATCGTTGTGGCAGTTGTGGGAGCAAGGTTCTTCGGGTTTATGCCTGGTGATGAGAAAGAACCGCCCCTTCCCCCAACGGTAAGGACGGATGAACCTCAACCACCTCAAGGTGGGCCAGTGGACCCCATACCTAAAGTTTTGGTTTTTCATAGCCACGCTTCAGAAAACTACAAGCCCAAGGATAGTCACGAGCGTGGTATGGCTGGTGATATCGTTCGGGTGGGTGAAGCCTTCGTCACGGAGTTAGCAAGTCTCGGCATAACAGCACTACACGATCAGACAATCCACGATCAGCCTCGTTATAGTGAAGCCTTTATTAATTCTGAGAAAAAGGTTAACGAGCTACTAGTGGCGAATCCCCAGATTCAGATGCTTTTAGATATTCATCGTGATGGTTTACAAGATAAACCGGACGACTATACTAAAGCACAGGCGAATGGTGTAGAGGTGGCTAAGATCCTCTTTGTTGTTGGCGATAAAGAAAATGACCTATTGGAGCAGAATATTCGCTTCGCCCAACAGATTAGTGATGCCCTTGAAAAACAGTATCCTGGTGTAACCAGGGGAGTGCGGGTCTTTAAATCGGATTATAGTGGGGAGTTGCATCCTAATAGCATCATGGTCTTGATAGGGGACTGGCGAGGTAATTCTCTAGCAGAAGCACAGGAGGCAGCCCGACTACTGGCGAGGGTAATAGCACCAATGATAAAGTAGTTTGTGGGAGTGACATTGATGAACCAACATATACATCTGATTGGGATCGGTGGGACGGGTATGGGTCCACTGGCGAAAATTTTTCTGGAAATGGGACACACAGTGAGCGGATCCGATCTGCAATCATCTGACACCACTGATTATCTAGTGAACCTAGGAGCCAAGGTGTATTTCAAGCACGCGGCGGAGAATGTTAACGGAGCCACTAGTGTGATTTACTCAAGTGCAATACCTAACGAGAACGCTGAAATGGTAGCTGCTCGCCAAAAAGGGATCTCGATTCTACATCGTTCTGAGGTTTTAGCTCAACTTCTTAACACTAAGAGGGGAATTGCTGTGGGCGGGGCCCATGGGAAGACAACGATCACATCAATGCTTTCTCTTTGTTTAGAAGATGCCGGTCGTGATCCCACCGTCCTCATCGGTGCGCACTTTACCCCCTTTGGTCCTGGTGCCAAATATGGGAAGGGCGAATTTGTGGTCGCCGAAGCGGATGAAAGTGATGGAAGCTTTCTCCGTTATCGTCCGGAAGTAGCTATTGTGACCAGCATAGAACCGGATCATCTGGAAAACTATAACGGAACTTTTAGTGCATTGATCGCTGGCTATCGCGAGTTTCTGTCTAATTGTCAGGAGCATGGTCTGCGACTAATTGGAATAGACGACCCGGTGGCTTCTTCCGTAAGCGAAGAATTCGACTGCGTCACATATGGTTTTTCGCCTCACGCCCATTGGCGGGCGGAGGTAGAAATGTTGCAGGAGAACACTTCACAGTTTAAGGTTTTTCATCAGAACGTTCATTTTGGCGACTTTGCCCTCAATGTGCCTGGGCGTCATAATATTGCGAATGCCTTGGCTTGTATTGCAGTTTGCCATTACGTCGGCCTTTCTCCGGAAGAAATAAGGCATGCTCTACTGCAATTTACAGGCGCCCAACGGCGGTTTCAAATTGTGGGCAAGACAAATGGTGCTCTTGTTGTGGATGATTACGCCCATCATCCCACAGAAATCATGGCCACCATTAAAGCAGCCAGGGATGGGTGGCAACGGCAGGTGGTGGCTGTGTTTCAACCCCATCGTTATTCAAGAACTAAGTTGCTATTTCAAGAATTTGGCCAAGCATTTAAAGAAGCTGACGTAGTAATTCTCACCGATATCTATGCTCCACCGCCTGAAAAACCTATTCCTCAAATTAGCTCGGCAAAGTTGGCCCAGCGTATTGAGGAACAGGGAGGACCTAAGGCAGTATATCAAATACCCAACCAAGACGATGTGGCGCCATTTTTGCGGGAGTGGTTAGGCCCAGAAGATTTAGTGTTGGTTATGGGGGCAGGTCCCATTTGGAAAGTAGCTCGAGATTTACTCTAATTCTTCGAGGTTACTGATAGGATCATAGTAAAGGTTTTGGATCCTTTCTTTTCCGTTTGTTTCAACAACAACTAGTCGATAATAGAAGACAGGTACATACAGAATGGCGCCCCTTAAGGCGTCCATTTGTATTTTGGGGGCAAAGCGCTTATTGAGTTCTTGGAGTTTAGCTTTATACTCAGGAGAAGTGGTTTGCCCCTCAAAAAACTTAGCTAGTTGGTCCGTCTCCATAGCTAGTTTATCTCGGGCTCGCCTTGTCCATGTCAGATTCCCTTCGGATAGCTCTGCACTAATCTGGGCTACGGCGTTGGCATAAGCCTTTTTGAAGCTGCATTTGCGCTTGCGGATTGAATGACTAATTACTCCTCCCCCTTGTACAAGGTGGGGGGGAATGATGAATTTTAACACTTCACCGTTGGAAAGATTTACGATGGCACTGTGGATACTTTCATTTTTTTCTAGGCCCAATTGACTCACGGCAATGTGCAAAAGCAAATATTGACCGTAGGACAAAGAATTATTCACTACATACGCGCGCTGAGCGGGACCTACGTTTTGCAGAACCTTTTTGCGGATGCTGGGTTCGTGAAAAATATGGTGGGGAACATGAGCATGGCTTAAGAGGCCTTGTTTACGGGTCACCTGGATGATTGTATTCAGGCGATAACTACCTTGGGAGATCAAATCTGCCCCGTAAGTCTCCGCTAACCGTTTGTCGAAGGTGAACTGAAGGAGGCGTCCTTGAGCCCTCCACCCATCTAGCTCCTTCATCAAAGCGTCGCCTACTTGAACTTGCCACACCCCATGGCGAATCTGCATTGGTTCTAGGTTGCATAATCGAAAGAAGTCGAAAACAAATTGAGTGATCGTGTCCATTACCCCCCAACTAATATAAATCCCAGGTGGTTGCTTTGATTTGCTCTTGACCCTGTAGAATTTGCTCCCCGAGGAGATCCAACTTTTCCCGAATTTGCTTTTGTTCTTGGTGTGCCAAGAAGATCTCCATGATTTCGCTTTCGAATGATCTGCCAAGCTTGAGGTGGAGCAAAATAGCGTCTAGTTCACCGATGATAGACTCAAACATGTTGATCTTTTGATGGAGCAAGTACATAATATGTTCTTCGATAGTATCTTTAGTAATTAAGTTATAAATATGGACGTCTCGAGCTTGGCCTAAGCGATGCACGCGCCCGATCCGTTGCTCTAGGCGCATTGGATTCCAGGGTAGATCAAAGTTGATTACTTGATTACAGAACTGGAAATTAAGGCCTTCGCCTCCAGATTCCGTACTCACAAGAATTTGACCTTCCTTTTGAAACATATAGCGGATCCATTGTTTTTTGCCCCGAGATAGAGTACCGTCAAAGGCAAGAGTGTGATAACCAGCCTTTTCGAGACGGTAACGGATGTATTCTTGGGAGGCCTTATACTCAGTGAAGATGATTATTTTGTCTTGCAGTCCCGCAACTAACTTTTCTAAGGCGTCACACTTGCTATTCTGTTTTACTTCGGCCAGGTCTTTGAGTAGTCCAGCAACCATAGGTAGATCATCTTGTTCCATATTTGACATCATTTTTTCTAAAGTAAGGGCAGTGGCAAGAAAACTTGAGCACACTTCTCGCTGCAAAGTGATTAAAGGTAGAATGTTTATTCCACCTTTCCGTTGACTAATGTATTTTACGAATGTGGTCACCTGTTCGTAGATCTGTTGCTCCCTTGGTGTTAGGGAAAGCACGATGGGGTGGACTAATCGTTGTGTAAATTGCACAGTTCCCTCATCGCGTCGGTTACGAATCATTATTTGATCCAGCAGTTGTCTCAAATCCTGAGGATTTTTCGGGGTGCGTTTGTCTTCAACAAAGCGTTCCTTAAAGGAACGGTAGCTACCGAGCTGCCCAGGTTTTATTAACCCAATGAGATTGTAAAGTTCCTTTAGGTCGTTTTGAATGGGTGTGGCAGTTAACATCAAACAATACTTTTTCTGAACTGAATTGACAAAACGATAGGCCTGGGTATTGCTGTTTTTCAGCTTGTGAGCTTCATCGATGATCAGAAGATCGTAGTGGATCGAGGTGATGATGGGAGCGTGGGGCTCTCGCTTGGCCGTATCCAATGAGGCGATGAGGATGTCCGCATACTCCCAGTCCCATTCGGTACGCTGGATTCCGGCAATAATCCCGAATTTTTCATAGAGCTCGTGATACCACTGCCAGAGTAAACTGGCTGGAGTGAGGATTAGGATTTTTTTGGCTAACCCACGCAAGTGATACTCTTTAAGAATCAGTCCCGCTTCTATAGTCTTGCCCAAACCAACTTCATCGGCCAAAATGGCTTGACCTTGCATTTCGTTAACGACTCGCTGGGCAGTTTGGATCTGGTGGGGATAGGGTACAACCCCCGTTTGCTGCCAGCGTTCCTTCAAATACTCTAGGGCTAACAATTCAGAGGACTGTTGCTGATTCAAAGCTAGTTGATCTCCCTGTTCCGCCAAGGAGAACCAGTCCCAAGTATCAAAACGCTTTTTGCGGAGCTCATTAACGATTAGCTGAAAGCCGCGGGCAGATATTTCTACTTGATAGGGCTGATACAACTCGGCTTCTTGCTCGTCATTTACTAAATTCGTAAAAGTTTGGCGCATTATATTCAGCTCCTTTTAGGAAAGACTACCCCTCTTTGCGAATTACTATGAAAGGGGCCCCCTTTCCGGACAAATTTGGTGAGATAGCAGGAATTTTGAGCTGGAGAACGAATTATACTTGAGACGTTTGGCGTAGGATATTCCGTTGAATCTTAGGCCATCCCGAGAGGGGCTTCGGCTCTGTCGTAAATTAGGAGGTAGATCATGGATGTTTAGGTATATTACACGGAGAATTCTCTACATTTTTCCTATGCTGCTAGGAATCTCAACACTAAGCTTTTTTATTATGCAGTTAGCACCGGGTAACGCTTTAACCACAATGCTTATGAGCCCAGATATTTCCGAGGAGGTTTATAATGCGATGTTGGCGCGTTTCTGGTTAGATCAGCCTCCACA
>DGYW01000058.1:240729-243026 GCA_002396805.1 Firmicutes bacterium UBA4996
TTATGGCATGCTCCCGTGCTTTGGGTTATAAAACAACGGCTTTTAAACACCTTGTTGCTAACAAGTGTCTCTTTAGTAATTGGGTGGGTCATCGCTATTCCAATCGGCATTCACTCAGCCGTTAACCAATATTCTTGGAGTGACAAAGTCCTCACCTTTTTTGCCTTTATCGGCGTGTCTTTGCCTGGCTGGTTTTTTGGACTCTTACTTTTATACCTTACAACTGTCCGAGGATGGAATTTCCCTATCGGTGGTATGACCAGCGTTGACTTTGCCGACTTCACGTTTTGGGAAAAGGTAGTGGACCTAAGTCGACATATGTTCCTCCCTGTGGTGGTGTTAAGTACGGGTACTATCGCCAGCCTCATGCGTTATATGCGCTCGAACTTGCTGGACGTACTTCGTCAAGACTATGTTACTACTGCCCGTGCCAAAGGATTGTCTAATCGAGTTGTCATTTATAAGCATGCTGTGCGAAATGCCATTAATCCCTTAATTACCATATTCGGTTTTCAACTCGGTGGTATCTTGGGCGGCGCAGCTCTGACTGAGATCGTCATGAACTGGCCAGGTATTGGTAGCTTGATGCTCAATGCGGTACAAGGCCTTGACTACTACCTGGTAATGGGCAACTTGATCATCGGTGGGGTAATGTTGATTATGGGTAACTTATTCGCTGACGTCCTGTTGGCAGTAAGTGATCCACGTATTAGGTATGAATAGGGGAGATGAATACAATGGCCAAAACAACTATAGAACCGATTAACAACGGAGAAGTGCTGGAATACGGCGACGGTGGTGCCATTAGGTCTCCTTGGAAGATGGCTTGGCGCAAACTCAAACGACACAAGCTGGCAATTGGAGGAATGTGGGTCTTAATTCTTCTTCACTTGTTCGCTATTTTCGCCGATTTTTTTGCTCCATATAGTGAGGTGACAACGGATCGTCGTCGGACTTATCATCCGCCCACGAAGATCCACATTGTTTCGCCTGAGGGCAAATTAACGAGACCGTTTGTTTACGGTTATGATCGTGTAGACACTTTGCGTAATCGTTACGAAGAGAATACCTCACAAGTATATCCAATTCGCTTTTTTGTACGCGGAGATAGTTATAAGTTTTTTGGACTGGAAACAGACCTACGTCTCTTTGGGGTAGATGCGCCTGGAAAAGTATATCTGATGGGTGCAGATCGGTACGGTCGAGATATCTTCTCCCGTCTAGCTTACGGTGGTAGACGCTCGCTCTTTATTGGTATCATTGGTCTTGTGGTGAGCTTATCCATTGGTATGCTCTATGGAGGAGTCTCCGGTTACTTCGGAGGCTGGGTGGATAACCTTATGATGCGTTTTTCAGAGATCATCGTTTCCATACCCAGTTTCTACCTGCTCCTGGCCTTGAGTGCTGTGTTGCCGCCGGACCTCCCGTCTGACCAGCGTTTTATGATGATCACTTTTATTCTGAGTTTTATTGGATGGGCCGGGTTGGCAAGAGTTATTCGGGGAATGGTACTTTCTATCGCTAAGACCGAATTTATTGCCGGGGCCGAAGCTATTGGTTGTTCTCAACCACGAATTATCATCCGCCATATTCTTCCTAACACCTTGAGCTATGTGATTGTTAATGCTACCTTGTCCATTCCTGGATTTATTCTTTCGGAGTCCGGACTTAGTGTTATTGGTGTAGGTATTCAGCATCCTTTGGCCAGTTGGGGTAATATGCTTTCTGAGGCTTTAAACCTTTCGGCCTTAACGAGATATCCATGGCTCTTAATTCCAGGGTTCTTTATCTTCATAACTGTTCTGTCTTATAGTTTCTTCGGTGACGGTGTACGCGATGCACTAGATCCAAAAGCTCAGACCTGATCTTGACAACTTACAGAGGGTGGACTATTTAGTTTCACCCTCTTTAGCTAAGCGTAAACAGCTCTCTGTTGAGGGCGCGTTAAGATTGTTAACTGAAAAAAGTTCCGATAAAATCCAAGTTTTTAGCAGGACAAACAATCCCTAGGTAGAATTATAAGACATATCACCTGTGACGATTTTCTGACTGAAATCGAAGATCAAGGTGTTGTTTCGTATAAAAGAAGCAAATTTATGACTAATGAGAGGAGGTTCACCCACAACGTCAGCTTTGTGAAATTATTTAAAGGGGGAAAAATAAGATATGAAAAGACAATTTTTTGTATGGACACTGCTAGTAGCACTCGTTGTTAGTGCTGGAGTAGCAAGTGCCGTTGAACTACTGGATCCTCGTGTATTAGATATCGAGGGTGACTTAGGTGGCACTATTGGCCG
>DGYW01000066.1:0-11231 GCA_002396805.1 Firmicutes bacterium UBA4996
CCACAGTGGCCAAAGCGGGTCGAATTAAGGGCAACATGATCCGATGGTATACAGAAAAAGGCGTGCATCCATCAATGATGGCGGCTTCCTCAATTTCTTTAGGGATCGTCTTGAAAAAATTAACCAACAGGAAAATTGAAAAGGGAATCCCTGAAGCCACATACACGATCACTAGCGAAATTCTTGTATCCAATAGGCGAACATCACGCATCGTTGTAAAAATAGGAACCACCGCTAATCGGATAGGTAACATAAGACCACTGATGAAAATCATGTAAAGCAGCCTGTTGCCTTTGAACTCAAAGCGAGCCAAAACATAGGCGGCCATGGACGAGATAAAGAGCAACACAAGCACAGTCATGGTACTAACGATAAAACTATTCTGAAAGAACGCCGAAAAGTTGGCAATTCTCCACGCCCGGGGAAAATTTTCCCAACGCAAAGTAGCTGGCCAACCATAAGGATCCATAAAGATCTCCCTAGTGCTCTTCACCGAAGACAAAAGCATTATCCCGATGGGATACAAGACGATAAACGAATATGCAACCAGAATCATCTGGAGAATCAATTGGGTAATCTTGGTGCTAGTAGGTATCAGTCTGCGCAAAGATCGCATCTCACGTTGCCCCCTTACAGTTCAAAACGTCGAGAAATTCTATTCAAAAGATAGGATACTGGGAGCAGAATTGCAAAGGTAACGACTGCGATGGCCGCTCCAAGGCCCATGCCCGTTGCCGTAGCCCCCATTCCACCAAACGTAATACGATAAAACAGCGTGCCTAAGACATCTGTGGCGTAATTGGGACCTGCAGAGGCCCCTTGCAAGGCAAAAATTAAATCAAACATATTGAAAGTCCAAATAAAACTCAGGGTCATCAAAGTAAACATTGTTGGTAGAATCAAGGGGAAATAGATGTGGCGAACCACCTGCGGTCCCTTGGCACCATCAATCCTAGCAGCTTCAACAAGTTCTTCGGGAATGGCCAACAACGCAGCTAAATAAACCAAGATGGGAAACCCCATACCTCTCCAGGCACTGACCACAAGTATGGTTGGCAACGCCAACTTGGGATCGCCAAGCCACGGTTTTGCCAAAAAACCGCAACCGATAAGCTCAAAGAAGCGATTAATCATACCCCATTGGGGGTTAAGCAAAAGGTTCCACAAAAAACCAACGATTACCGTTGACAGCGTATTCGGAATGAAAAAGACCGTCTTGTACAAATTACTACCCTTTTTGACCGTGTACAACGCCAAAGCTAGACCGAGGCCAAAAATTGTCTGTAGAGCAAAGTTCATTACAAAAGCAAATAGGTTGTGCTGCACCGCCCGAAAGAAATATACTCGTAATACTCCAAAGAAGACGGTATGGTAATTGCCTAAACCAATAAACGTCATTGGCCCCACCCCGCTCCACTCATAGAAACTATAGCGAATACTATTTAAGAACGGGAAAATGATAAAGATACCATAAACCAAAAGGGCGGGAAGCACTAAGATGATATAATTATGCTTCTTAAGAATCTGTAGAGTCGATCTCAATTGATTCTTGTACATCTCAATCACACTCCCATTAAACCGATAGGCCATAGGCAGAATGCCTATAGCCTACCGCTCTGTGATTTTTTTGCTTTGAGATTATTTCTGAAACGGCTCATACCAAGAGCCAATTCCCTCTTGGAGTTCTTTGGCCAATTGCTCAGGCGTCTTCTCACCGCTCAGGATAGCCTGCATACCCGATCCTAGCAGGGTATGAATGTCAGGCATGCCAAAGGTAAGTACAGATCGTACACCGTAAATATCCGGTAGAGCATGGTTTTCTACAAAATATAAGCCGCGTTGGAGTTCTTTCAACTCGGGAGGCGCTTGGATACCCGCGATAGGACTAATCTCCTGGTTAAACTCAACAAACATTTGTCCGAACTTTTTTGTTGTAGTGAATTCCAGTACTTTAAGAGCATCATCCCGTGCCTTGGAATCGCTGTTCAAGCCATAGGCTCCATCCATATAGGCATACGCATAAGGTTTATCCGCTTCCTTTAAAGGAGGCACCAAAAACATTCCCCATTCCTTATCTGGGGCGAGCTGATCAAAGGACTTTACATCCCACATTCCAGCAAAGGTCATAGCTGTCGCTTCCATCGGAAAAGCCATTTGCATATCAGTATAAGAAGCTGCTTCAAAGTTTTTCTGCATAAAGGGCTTCAATTCCAGTACTTTATATAACGAATCGACGAACTCAGGATCCGTAAAGGCATTCTCACCATTAACCAAACCAGTGATCCAGTCCGCTCCTAAAATACTAGCGCCAATGGTGGTCTGCACCAAAGATAAACCCCATCCTTCGCGACCTTGGAAATAGAGAGGAGTTACACCATTACTTTGGAGTACCTTACAATTCTCAATCAGTTGATCCCAAGTCGCAGGCTCCTGCAAACCATATTTAGCATACATTTCCTTATTGTAGTAAATCTGATAGGTTTGCAGGGCAAACGGGACACCATATACTTCTCCTTCCATACTTGCTTGCGTTAACGCACCTTCGGGGAATAAAGCAAAGTTAAGCTTGTCATCAAGACGCTCAACCATACCGGGTTCAGCAAATTTGATTACCCCCGGACCACCCCGTAGAGTGATAATATCGGGCCCTTCTCCACCCTGCATTGCCACCATGAGTATAGAATCGTATTCGGTTGGAATGAAGCTACGATAGTCAATCGTAATATGGGGATGCTCTTTTTGAATTTCCTTTTCAACAGCTGCCCAGAACTCTGTTTCGCCACGCCAGTTCCAGATCGAGACGGGTTTAGCTAAGACCGTACTCGCGAAAACCAACACCAAGACTAAGACAACCGCCCACTTAACCTGTTTTTTAAACAACTTGCGTTCCCCCTTTATAAAATTTTGGTCTCAACACCCACAACAGTTCAACACTGCCCTCCCCTAAGGTTGAATTCAACTTAATTTTACTATTCTGTATACACAATCAAAAAACCTTCCTAAAAGCACAACTAACATAACTAATACGTTACACCTTCTACACTTGAAGAGATTAGGGAAAAGCAGGATTCTTTCTCTGGGGCTCGAAACTCACATAACAGCCCATTGGCGTTTATTTGGGAGGTGTCCTTTTGCAGGCAAAAGACTTAGAACAAGAAAAACAATGGTTAGAACATGTATACGAAGAATTAGACAACCAACAATCCCAGAGTATACAAAGTGCCACAGCATACCGCGAACAAATGCGAGAGCTTCGCACCTCCCTGTGGGAAGATTATGGAATTAATAGTGCTAGCTCTAATCAGATGATGGATGTTGCTCAGCAAATAAACGAGCTACGCCAACGGAGCGGTAATTTCGGAATCCAACATCGCCGAGTAAAGCAACTAAGATCAATGGAAAAGAACCCCTACTTTGGTCGGATGGATTTTCATGAAACGGGATTGCCCCAGGTAGAGGCCATGTATATAG
The DNA here is from genome assembly GCA_002396805.1 of Firmicutes bacterium UBA4996. Taxonomy (GTDB): domain Bacteria; phylum Bacillota; class Limnochordia; order Darwinibacteriales; family Darwinibacteriaceae; genus UBA4996. Next base: position 3,472 of record DGYW01000066.1, read on the forward strand.
GTATTGGCTCCTTGATCGACCAGAGCACTGGCTTACCTTTGGTCTACGACTGGCGTGCCCCGGTTTCCAGCATGTTTTATGACTATGGGTTAGGTGACGCCGAATACGAAGGCCCTGGCGGAGTTTTCAAGGGAGAAATCTCCCTTAAACGTCAGTACCGGATCAAAGATCGTAAGCTAATTTATATGTTCGATAACGAACTCAAAATTGATGACGAGGTTTTACAGGAAGCGTTAGGACAAAGTGCCAACGAAAAAATGCGCACCATCGTGAACACTATTCAAAGAGAGCAAAATCAAGCTATTCGCAATGATCAAGATAGCTTACTTCTAGTTGAAGGCCCCGCTGGTAGTGGCAAGACCTCTGTGGCTCTTCATCGCATCGCCTATCTTTTATACAAGTATCGAGACAGCATTAGCTCCGAAAATATTGTGATCTTTTCACCCAACAAAATCTTTAGTGACTATATTTCCCATGTGCTACCCGAGTTGGGCGAAGAGAATGTTCATCAAACCACCTTCCAGGAATATGCAGAACCCTTTCTCGGCTGGGAGTGGGATATAGAAACCATGATGGCTTTCTTAGAAAATCTCCTACAGAGCGATAAAGACAGCCGCAACAAACGTTTAGAATACACAGCCTTTAAGTCGTCTCAAGATTTTCAACAAGTCTTAGTGGAACTAGTCAATTATGTGAGTCGAGAAGCGACGCAATTTTTTCCAGTTAAATTGGGCGATCAGGTAATTATCACGCAACGCGAACAAGCCAAGTTGTTTGCAGAAAATTACAACTACCTTCCTGTAAACAAACGACTAGCCAAAATTTATCAACGAATAATGTTTAAACTTCGTCCAATTAAGAAAGAGCTTCAACGAGAGGTCTTTCAGGACGTAGCCGCAAACCCTATGTTTGAAGAAGAATCTTGGTGGACCATAGCTCGAGAGACTGTCAGTCGTGTGAAAAGCACAATCGATCCTCTCATTGCTAAACTAGAAGAAAACCTCAGGGTGGATGGCCTGACTTGGTACGGACGTCTGTGGCAGGACCAGGACTTGTGGAGAAAAGTTGCAGGTGATACTCCCTTCCCCCAAGGTGGAGAAGAAAGCCTCGCTTCGCTAAACAACAAGTTGGTCTCTTTCGAAGATATAACTCCCTTACTCTTTTTAAAAGGTGAGTTAGAAGGTTATCCTATGAAGCGAGAGATTCGCCATGTGATTGTTGACGAAGTCCAAGATTACTCGCCCTTACAGCTTTACATTTTAACCCAGATCTTTCCCAGGGCTAAATTTACGCTAGTTGGCGATGTCTTCCAGTCCTTAAACCCTTATGTTTGGCAAAGGCGACAGACCAACCTGGAGGATGTGTTTGCCAGCTTGGACATGCAAACAGTGCAACTAACTAAGAGCTACCGTTCCACCCAAGAGATCTTCCATTTTTGTAATGGCATTCTCCAGGACAAATCTACAGCGGAAACAGTCTTGCGTACAGGCTCTAAGCCTCTCGTCCACCAGGTCAGCAAGAACTACAGCATCCAGGCCCTCAATGCTCAGCTTGTCGAACACTTGGGAACTGGCTATGAAACCATTGCCATCATTTGTCCGACCGTGTCACAGTGTCAGTCTGTCTTTGATCAATTGAAGCAGTACAACGCCGAGCTGGATATAGCCCTTTTGGACCACGAAAAGGCGACCTTTAAACCGGGGATTATTGTCGTACCTGTTTATTTGGCCAAGGGTTTGGAATTCGATGCGGTAATTCTTCCGGAGGTTAATAATCAGACGTATGGTCAAGAGTATCAACGACGCCTCTTGTATGTGGCCTGTAGCCGAGCACTCCACCACCTAAGCCTAATTTATACGCATGACCTATCACCCTTTGTTCAAGCTCTTCCGACCAATCTCTATGAGACCAAAGCATACGAAAATGGGAAGAGCCAATAGTGACTCTTCCCTACGCAAAGTTTTGTGCACAAGCGACTAATCTAGCCAGTTCTCAACCACAGTAGCGTTTTCCTTGATCCACTCTTTCGCCAAGGCTAGTGGCTCTTCGTTGGAGACACGAATGATGTTCATCATTTCGTGCAGCTGTGGTTGTGTTAAATAGAACTTCTCTAGAAAGTCTACAATTGAAGTATCGAAGTCCGCCCGAAAGCCCTTCCTAACTATGGTGTTGATCGTTTCTTCCTCACCATAGACACCCTTAGGGTCCTCTAGGAATTTCAGGTCATAGCGATCAAACTTCCAATGAGGGACCCAGCCGGTAACAACAATCCAATCTTCACGTTGGATTGCCTGTCCTAGTTGCACTACCATAGCGGCATCGCTAGAGTCTATCACGGAGAGATTAAGGTCGTACGCGTCTAGAGCTGTATCAGTGGCGGCCATAATGCCTGCACCAGGATCAATACCATAAATCACTGATCTAAACTCACGTGCGTGCTTGTTGAGATCTCCAATCTCATCGATTTCCACGTACGTGGGCACAACCAAACCAATCTTAGCTCCATGGAAGTTGGGGCCCAAATTCTCTAGTTGTTCCTTGTAGCGGTCCCAATAGAATCCGTGGGTGATGGGTAACCAGCCACAGACAATCGCATCAAGATCACCCTGGGCTAGGCCGGTCCACATGATTCCAGCGTCTACCGAAACTAAATCTACATCTAAACCAAAATGTTCCTCTAAAACCGCGGCTACGATATGGGTTTGGCTAACCGCGCAATCCCATTCTACGTAGCCTAGAGTAAGGTCAGCCGCCTCCGCTTCCCCGGTTGGAATAACCAGGATCAACAATGCGGCTAACACCAAAATTTGCATTTTCTTGCTTATCAAACTATCTGCTCCCTTGTTTTGCTAATTCTGGGCCTAGGCTCTGGGTAAGGCGGTCAATGTAGATCGCTAGAATGACCACCGCTAGACCACTTTCAAATCCAACTCCCACTTGCACACGTTGCACGCCCCTCAACACCGCGGAACCCAAGCCGCCTGCACCAATCATGGCCGAGATTACGACCATAGAAAGGGCCAACATGATGGACTGGTTTAATCCAGCCAAAATAGTTGGGATCGCGTGGGGCAACTGCACTTTCCAAAGCATTTGCATAGAAGTAGAACCAAAGGCCTGCCCAGCCTCGATGAGGTCGGCGGGCACTTGTCTGATCCCTAATGCTGTGAGACGCACCATAGGTGGTGTTGCAAAGATTATCGTGGCAATCACCCCAGGAACCCGTCCCAATGAAAAGAACATGACCGCTGGAATTAGATAAACGAATGCCGGCATGGTCTGCATGAAATCTAAGATAGGTCTCATGACCTGATCAATAATGTCGTTCTTAGCCATAAAAACACCTAAAGGCACACCGACAACCACTGTGATCAGTTGCGCCGTTACTATCAAACTCAGGGTTTGCAGACTGGCCGTCCACAAACCGAGATTATAAATTAGGGGAAAACCCAAGAGTGTAAAAAGGGCCAACCCCCTTCCTGCCATTTTCCAAGCTAGTGCAACAGCCAGCAGCAAGAATAACCAAAAGGGAAGCCAGGATAGAATGGTTTCAACACCCACTACAAGTGCATAGATACGGTCGTCCAGCCAAGCAAACAAAAAACCCGCATGGTCCAATAGCCAGGTTACGACTGTTTCCACCGCGGCTCCTACTGGAATTTTATAACTCAATGCTTACACCCCCCTGCGTGTTAAAGCCGTTACCACTGAACCCCGGACGATAACGCCTTTCAAAACCATTTGATCATCAACGACAGCTAAGGGGCCTTGGGTTTCCTCTACATCGTCTAGCAGATCCCGCATAGGTGTATCACCTTTGACTGTAGGCACTTCGGTGCGGATCAAGGCATCTAGCTCGAGATTTTCATGTTTTGCCCGGACCAAATCCTCTGGGTATAAGGTGCCTAGCAAACGCCGCCTGCGATCCACCACCAGCACATTTGCGAGATTATGGCGTTCTAGTTTATGCAACGCTCGATTGACACCATCGCGCCCGAATACCACTACATCTTTAGGTGGTTCCATAATGGCATCGGCCGTCAAAATTTTACTTCTATCTACGTCCTCGGTAAATTTCACTACATAATCGTTTCTTGGATAGTTTAGAATATCTTCAGCGCAACCTTGTTGAATAACCCGGCCATCTCGCATGATTGCTATAGTATCGCCTAGGCTAAGAGCCTCGTCTAAATCGTGAGTGATAAAGACGATAGTCTTATTCATCTTTGCTTGCAACCGAATCAATTCTTGTTGCATATCTTTCCGAATCAAGGGGTCCAAGGCGCTAAAAGGCTCATCCATCAACAAGATATCTGGATCCGAAGCTAACGCCCGTGCCAAACCGACCCGTTGTTGCATCCCGCCACTTAATTCGTGGGGATAAGATTCTGCATAGCCATCAAGACCAACTAGCCCAATAGCTTCTGCCGCGGCGTCTCGTCTGGCTTCTTTGTCCACCCCTTTGATTTCTAAACCAAAGGCTACGTTGTCTAAAATTGTTCGATTTGGGTAGAGGGCAAAATTCTGAAATACCATCCCCATTTTATCACGACGTAAATCCCGTACTTGTTTCCTATCCATCTGGGTAATGTCTTCACCGTCCACAAATATTTGCCCTGCGGTAGGTTCATGTAACCTATTCATACACCGTAAAAGGGTGGACTTGCCACTACCAGAGAGACCCATTATGACAAACAGTTCTCCTTTGGGAATAGTCAAACTCACTTTGGCTACTCCAACCGTCAAGTTGGTCTGTTCCAAAATTTCGTTCTTGGAATATCCCGCCTCCAGTAGGGCCAGGCCCCGTTCGGGATTTTTGCCAAAGACCTTCACTACATCCTTCACTACAATTTGATCCATAATTCCTCCGTTCCAATCTAGTCAACGCCTTACGGCCGTTGAACACTTACCCAGTGTAGCATGGATTTTTACACAATGTGTAGAAAGGACCGAGTTATTACCGAGATTTTACACAATGCCAATTAGATTAACTCGAGACAAAGTGTAATTTTGCTATCCGGGAGCAAGTAGGAGAACAGGTTAGCTAGATTTAATGCGGTCCTCCCAAGTAAATTCGTTAACATTTCTCCACTCAAAAGGCCTCCCGGATTCCGAGAGGCCTGATTAAAGCTGTTTTATTTTTCTACATCAACCACAATGAAAGGTTGCAGTTGATAGGGTTTGGGAGCCACATTACGGTCTTTCCACATATAGAACCAGCGCTCTAACGGATAGTAGTAATATCCATCCTGCCAGTGGTCGGATGTGTCATAGGGATCCGCAAAAATCAAAATGTCATCACCGATCCCTGGTGTACCGTTGTTATCATAACCGATAATAGCTTGCCAGTGACCGTCCCAATCACCCCACTCCACCATAATGGGTCTGCCGGCATTGAGGTGATCGACTAACCAGGTGACAAAAAAGCTATCCTTGGCATCCTCCACCCACTCTTCACTTGCATCATCGTTTTCAGTTGTATACAGACTATTGGCGGAGAAAGTTGGCCACAGATTTCCCACATCGTTGGGGGTGAGACCATCCTCTTCGGTGATCAAATCACTTGGTTCATATTCTGATTTATAACTCGTTTCAAGAACTTGAAAGCCCTCAAGTTCAGTGAAGAACTCGTACAGCTGCTTGACGTTAGTGCCGTACTCATAAAAGTTATTGGCACTGCCTGGTGTAGCATCTGGTATATCTAAATCCGTCGACGACCCCATTAATTCCGCCAATTGCATTTCAGTAAAGGCGGTGTTTCCAAAATGGTGCAAAACCATGAGAGCTGTGACATTCCCACAGGACCATTCAGTTGTTTGTTGCATGGTCTTAAACTTGGGGATAATCGTTAACTGGTCATCTGACGTCATATTATAGAAGTCTAGATTCACGTAATAACGAGAGCTTGCATTGTCTCCAGCGTTAGCATAGGCATCGGCTCCGCCATATTCATCGTAATCAAGTCCATCGATTATTTGTGGCTTTGCTTTCTCCACGGCCTGCCCGCTTATCCCTACAGTAGTACTAACTACCAAGAGACCAAGCATCACTAACAGTGCAACCAAAGACAAACCTTTTTTCATTTACCAGCTTCCTTTCTTTTCCACCGAATTTTGGAGATGGAATATGATCTGATTATACAAGCTGTGCAGGGTTCGTCAATGGGTTCTGAGTAATATAACAATTGCCTTGTAACCAGCTTGCCGAGCTGATTAGACCGTACACTTTATACATCACAGCCGTACCCAGGACTAACCCCTTTAGTAATTAATAGTCTTTGTTAAAAGGATTTTTGTGCCAGGACTAGAAAATAACAGCATTAGGACTTTTTTAACCCGACTAATTAAGTGATAACACCATTACTGAGGAGGCCTTGCGATGATTGATCTTACCAAGTTTCCTTCGCCTATTTATCAAGAGACTGTTTTGGAGCCTATTTTTCAAGCATTTAAGGACAATTATTATCACGAAATGATGGCGATTAACTACGCCCACGCAGTCATACTCGTGGAACAAGGTATTATCACCAAACCAGAGGGCAAAAAAATCGTAGGTGCCCTGCTAGAAATTGAAAGTGAGTTGGTTCCTGAGTGTCTAGAATATACGGGTGAGTACGAAGACTTATTCTTTTTCATTGAAAAGCAGCTCATCAATAAATTAGGAGTCGAAGTTGCCGGAAAGCTTCATACTGGGCGTAGTCGCAATGACATTAATATCACGCTTTTCAAAATGAAAACCAAGCAACACCTCCTCGCTCTACTTAACGAAGTCGTGGCACTACAGCAAACCCTCCTGGAAGTTGCTGAAGATAACAAGGAGACTCTAGTAATCGCCTACACCCACGGTCAACCAGCACAACCTACCACTTTCGGTCATTACTTGGGGGCACTTATTGAGATATTAAGTAGAGATCTGGATCGCCTTCTCAATGCCTACTCCACGACGGATCAGTGTAGCATGGGAGCGGCGGCCATCACAACTTCCGGTTTTCCCCTTAACCGGGCTAAGATCGCCTCTCTCTTAGGCTTTGCACAACCTCAAGAAAACTCCTACGGTTGCATTGCAGCGGTAGATTATCTCATGGAGGTATATAGCGCACTACGAATCTTATTCATTAACCTCGGTCGCTTCGCCCAGGATCTAGACTTTTGGACTTCCTTCGAAATAGGACATCTTTATGTGCCCAATGAGTTTGTCCAGGTGAGCTCAATCATGCCGCAGAAGCGCAACCCCGTTGCCATTGAGCACATCCGAATTCAGGCTTCGATAATCGTTGGACTGTGCGATACCATGGTTAACTCTATGCATAATACACCTTTTGCTGACATGAATGACGCGGAAGATCCAATTCAGGTTGTGGGTTTTGATGCTTTCAATAAGGCACGCCGCTGTTTGAGGCTGATTGCGGGGTTTGTGGCCGGCTTGCAGGTCGATGAAGCCAAGGTCAAAGAACATATAGCTGCAAGCTTCGTGACTATCACCGAATTAGCAGATTCCCTTGTCAGGGAAGAAAACATTAGCTTCAGAGCAGCCCACGAGGTGGCGAGTCTGCTAGTACGTAACCTTATTGCTCAAGGTCAAAACCTCCATTCCGTTGACTACAAACAATTTTCAACATGCTTTCTCAGAATAACTGACCGAGAGCCAAATATCCCTCCAGAAAAGCTTATAAAACTTCTAGATCCAACCTACTTTGTGCAAGTTAGAAACTGCCAAGGAGGACCAGCTCCTTCAGCCTTGGAAGCCAGCTTCAAAAAATA
>DGYW01000066.1:11412-11547 GCA_002396805.1 Firmicutes bacterium UBA4996
AGCCAGCTTCAAAAAATACCATCATAAACTCGCCTGTCACCTTACTACTATTAACAATCTGACTCAGCGAGAACAAAAGGCCCGAACACTATTAAGAGAGGAACTACATACAGTCATTGAAATCTAGCATCAAAC
>DGYW01000066.1:11807-12128 GCA_002396805.1 Firmicutes bacterium UBA4996
TCCGGACAATTGTACACCTTGGATAATATGCCTTTGGAAAATCAAAAACACGATTACCACTGGAATGACCGCACCGGTTGCAGCTGTCATGATTAAGTGCCAAGCAGTCGTAACCTCATTAGAAAAAAAGGAAATTCCCACGGGCAGTGTGCGCATATGGGCCGACTGGGCAACAATTAAAGGCCACAGAAAGGCATTCCAGTTACCTAGGAAATTAAAGATCACCAAGGCTGATAGCGCCGGCTTTATCTGAGGTAAAGCGATCCGCCAATAGATCCCCAGTTCGTTAAGACCATCAATTCGAGCAGCATCCAAAAGATC
>DGYW01000013.1:0-49280 GCA_002396805.1 Firmicutes bacterium UBA4996
CCGTGCAAAATTGGCTTCTTGCCTTCCAATAAAAAACGCATTTCCCAAAAGTGTGACAAGTGGTGTTCGCTACCTGATGCTGGTCGCGAGTTACCCACATAGCTCATACTGATGCCCGCCAAGATGAGGGCTTCCATTAAGCCTTCCATGGCCTCCGGATCACCATTGGCTATCCCGTCGTTTAACGAGATAACTCGCTCTAACGATTGACGAGTCATTGTAGCCACACGTTGGCAATAGTACTCATCATTAATGATGGCCGAAAGTTCCCAGTCTGCCAGACAAGTGTACTTCCCTATCACGTCACTAAAACCGGCAGCAATCATTGTTCGAGGTGCTTGAGCGATTATCTCCAAGTCGGCAATAATCGCCTGAGGCATATGGCACTCAAAGGTAGTTTTTAGATTGTTTTTGATAAGCGGAGCTACTGTTGAAGCATAGCCATCCATGGAGGGGGCGGTAGCTATGATGTGGTAGGGCAAGCCCAACCGATGACTTATGAAACGAGATATGTCGTTAAGTGTTCCTGAACCCACGGCTATGATTAAGTCACAACCCGGTTCAAAATCCATCATGATAGTCCCAATAGTCTTTTCATCCGGAACCAAATCTGCGTCCCGAAGAATGGAGGTCAAGTAGGGAATCTTAGCTTCAGTTAATAGATCTAGCACTTGTTGGCCAGCTATCTTGTGAGTGTTGCAGTCGGAGATTACAAACACCTTTTGGTAACCGCTCTGTTTAATGATCTTCGGTACTTCTTTAATAGCGCCCCTGCCAATTTCGACAGTGTCAATATGGATTGTATGGGTGCGCCCACATTCGCATTGAAAGGACCGGTTCAGATAGTCTTTGAGGTTTATAGTGGAATAGTTCACATCGCAGGCTCCTCTTTTATTACAGTAGTGTTATGTCGTTATTTATTTGTAGTATAACAAACAGTAATTGTAGTTTGAAAGGCACTGTGCTAGAATTAAGAAGAAAGCATCATTTGCCACCAAAACAAACACAAGTGAGCACAAAAGAGCAAAGGATGGATTTAGTCATGTTAAACCTCGAACGCGTAGATTACATCTTACAAGAATTGAGAACCAAAAAAGCAGTTTACGTTAACCAACTAGCAGAGAAGTATTATGTTAGTCCCTCAACTATCAGGAGAGATTTGGATGTTTTGGAAAAAGAAGGGTTAATTCGCCGCACATACGGTGGCGCCGTTCTTATCGAACATCCAAGTAGTGAGATCCCCTATTTTATTCGCAGGAGCGAAAACCAAGCAGCAAAGGATGTGATCTGTGAGTTAGCTGCAGACCTTGTCGCAGAGGACCAGTTTATTTTCTTAGACCCAACCAGCTCCGCGGCCTTTATGGTTCGTCACCTGCAAAACAAAGCCAACCTCAAGATTCTAACCAACAGTGCCCAGATTGCCCTAGATTGCCTCGATAAGTTACCTTCTGCCCAGATTTTTTGCACAGGTGGTTGGATGAGCTCTTTCTCCAGAGGATTTACTGGAGAGACGGCTAGACAACGCATTGAGGAGTTCCACACAGATCTGCTATTTTTCTCGGCGCGATCCATTTCTCTAGAAGACGGCATCACTGACGTTAACGAAGAAGATATTTACCTCAAACAGCAAATGATCAAGGGCACGCGCAAATCTGTTTTTCTATGTGATCACACCAAGTTTGACAAGACCTCCTATCGCCTGGTTTGTAATGTTGAGGATATTGACTATCTGGTCACCAACCAACGGCCCTCTGATCTCTGGCTATCTCGCCTAGAGGCTTCCGGGGTTGAGGTGATTTACCCAGAATAGAAAAGGGGACGGTAACCTTTAAAGGTACCGTCCCCTTGCTTGTTTATGCTCTTTACTTCGCTAAATCCAACATGAATGTGCCCAGTTCGTAGGTGAAACGAATGGCCTGATCATGGAGACCATGAGGCAATCCATTCGTAAAGTTGTGGATTTCAAACGTAAAATCGCCTTCGTATTCAATTTCTTTCAAAGCCTTCATGATGGGTTCCCACTCAATTGTTCCAAAATAAGGGGCGATGTGGTCATCGTACTCTCCACGATTGTCAGCGATGTGTGTTGCTGTCAGACGTTTACCGATTTGTTTGAGGGCAGCGGCTTGATTAATCCCAGCTAAGTGGGCATGGCCAGTATCCCAGCAAATTCCGAAGGTCTTTGGGTCGTCTAAGATATCGTAGAGCTCTAACAGCTCGTCCACAGAGGCGGCGTATCTTCGCCCGACCTTCCTTTCGATCATGTTTTCAAGAGCAATACCTACATTGTATTTAGCCGCCAATTCACCGTATTTACGGTAAGCGTCTAGGTTGGCTTGGAGTGATTTTTCATAAGAGTACCAGATGTCGTCATTAACACTTCCAGGGTGAATTACTAGCCATTTGGCACCCATAATCCCTGCTCCAATAATTGAGCGACGAATTAATTCTTCATGCCACTGCCGATCATTCTCCGAGACGCTTTCCCAATTATAGAAATGGGCATGTGCCTGAGCCCATTCCACGCCAAGCTGATCAGCTAATTCTTTTTGCTGTTTGACCCAATACTCCCAATCAGGTTGGGTCATGGGTAAAGTTCCCCGAGAGTAGCTAGCAAAGTTCATGTCTAGAACTTGATAGCCCCCTTTGACACATGCTTCAATGCTTTCTTCACAGGTATAAAATAGCTCCTTGCCCCACAACACCTTTTCATGAATACAAGTGGATGTAGATAAGCGCATTTTCCGCACCTCCAAGTGGATCGAATCTAATTATAAATGATCATATCACACCTAGAAATGGTTGTGCAGTGGTCGCACACCCTTTACACAACGAGTATAAAAAGCGAGGCAAACACGCATAAATGGGCAGGAATGAACATTAACCAAGAGCAAAGACAAAAGAGGCCCACCAAAGAGCCTCTTTTCTTTGTATTAGGTCCTGCCGCGATCAGGGTCTATCTTTGTATATTTTTGGTCTTTTAGCGGCAACCTTTCCCCACTAAGCCTCCTCTCTATAGTTGTAATGGTTAAGGTGTTTTCATTGTAGCACAATTATTACCACTTGTCAAAGTTTTCTGGTAACTTGACCAATATGTCAAGATACGTTTGCAGCAGATCATCGTATAGCAGTTCGGGAGACAAAAGCCAATATCTAGACTCTAAGGGAAGCAAGGGAATCAGATCTACCCAAGGTTCGTTTTCTGTGGTCCTCAGTTGCATGTAAAAATCCTCTAAATTCGGCCTTGCCTGGACCAGCTCTTGTAATTCTCCATCACTAAGTACATATTGTCCTACGAGGTCTTTGCGCCTGCGAAATTGCAGAACCCTGTGAACAAAGAGGAGGTACAAGAGTCGGTTAAAATGCAGGTAATTTTGGACCTGAGGCAATTCGCGCCCCAGTAGCTTTTCCACCCCCGGCCGCCTGATCAACAGGCCAAACAAACTCAAGAGTTCCGACCAACTTAAAGTTATTGTACTAAGTAACATCCGCAGTGGGCCCGTGGGCTCCAAGGTACAAATCGTGCGACTGGCCCTTTTCAGGATATCCAACAGATCATGATCAACTTCTTTCTGCCCCTGTGGCGGTATTTGCATCTCCCCATACAAATGTACCAAGTAGATCAAAGCTTTTAATTGGGCTTGGGCGTTAAAATCCTCCAAACTTGGCCCCCTTCTTGCCCGACGACGATGCAATTCATCAACCAGGGCATGTAATTCTGCAAAAGAGGCCCAACAACAAAGATCCACCAGGGGTTTCCACTCTTCAGTTAAATACAGACCATTCCCTCCTTAAATAATGTATTACGAAATAACATTCTACAATGTTCAGAATATTCCTGCTAGTAAAGTGAAATTCTTTTCTCTAAGCAGGGAAACGGAGGCCTGTTGCGAAGGTATTTTATAGCTCAATATGGGGGCGTGACACCATGATTCTCACTGTAACTCTAAATCCAGCTTTGGACAAAAACTATGTGGTAGACAACTTCGCCTTAACCGGTATCCACCGGGTTCAAAGCATGTCTACCATTCCCGCGGGCAAGGGCCTCAATGTATCGCGGGTATTAAAACAACTAGAGGTGCCAACAGTGGCCACAGGCATTCTGGGAGGACACACAGGAAAACTAATTCAAGCAAAACTCAACGAAGAGCAGGTTGACAATGATTTCGTTTGGATTAGAGCCGAATCCCGCTGTAGTATTCTCATTGTGGATCAGAACAAAAAAGCACATACTGAAGTGATCGAACCGGGGCCAAGCATACCTAGAGGCGCCCTCGCGCGCCTGAGTAAGAAGTTAGAAGAATTGGCACCAACAGCTAGCTGGGTGGTTTTTTCAGGAAGCCCACCACCAGACACTTCTCACCAAGTCTACTTTAATCTAATCAAGCTAGCGCAACAGGCAGGTGCCAAGGTGGTCCTGGATACCAGAGGCCCCTGGCTTAAAGCGGGAATCGAAGCCCAACCTGATGTAATTAAACCCAATTGGGACGAATTTCAAGAATTGGTTGGCCCCTGTTACTCCACCGTACAGGCTTTAGAGAAGGCTAAAAAAATAGTTGCTCGTGGCGTGAACACGGTGGTTGTCTCCATGGGATCGAAGGGAGCCCTAGCAGTACATGGAGAAGAACGCTATGTGATCCAAAGCCTTCCTCCCATTGAAGTAGTCAGTGCTGTAGGCTGTGGTGATACATTAGTGGCCGGGCTGCTAGCCACCTGGCATGCTGGGGGAGGGTTTGCCGAAGCTCTACGAGATGGTAGTGCCTTAGCCACCTCCAATGCAGCCCACTTCGGAGCCGGAATCTTTGACCCTCAACAAGTAACCGCCTTGAAAAAGATGATCACAGTAGAAAAAATACCCATAGGAGGTCCATAATGCTCAAAGAACTTTTAATGAAAACCCGCAGTTATCGCCGCTTCAAACAAGAACCGGCACCAGATCTAGCTACCTTAAGAAGCTTGGTGGAACTAGCCCGCCTGGCCCCATCTGCTTCTAATCAACAACCGCTTCGCTACGTGTTAGTGCAAGATCCCGAAAAACGGGCTCAAGTATTTTCTTGCCTTAAGTGGGCAGGTTACTTAACTGGCTGGTCAGGTCCTAAAGAAGAAGAACAACCCACAGGATACATCATTATCCTCAGCGATCCCAAATTAAGTATTAAACCCGGAATTGATGTGGGCTTAGTGGCACAAACCATGCTCTTAGGTGCCAGAGAACTTGGCTTTGGTGGTTGCCTCTTAGGCTCTATCGATCGCCCTCAGGTGCAGGAGTATCTTAATCTACCAGAGGACCTCGAGATTCAGCTAGTCGTGGCCCTCGGTACCCCAGGCGAAGAAGTACGGCTAACAACAGTCGGCTCCGACGGAGACATCCGATACTGGCGGGATGAAAACGACATCCATTTTGTACCCAAACGGTTAGCAAAAGACCAGATTGTAGCAGAGTTCTAGCATGAAAGCCCTTCGATGCCGAAGGGCTTTCTTCTTGACTTCAACTTCCTAGCCGAGGCTAATCTTTACCGGAGTGGAGTGACTAATATTATCGCTCACAGGGCAGCGACTTTCAACAGAGTGGAGCCAGGTTTCTAACTGCTGTTTATTCACATCACAATCAGGTTTCACCTTCACCCGAATCTCTGCATAGCCGGCCCGATTCTCGGTGGGTTTCCCCATAAACTTAGCTGGATCTAAATCCCCCTCCAACTCAAAGGTAATACCCCTCAGTTGAAATCCCATCTCTCTAGCCACCACATGACCAACTACATTCAAACAACCGGCCAAAGCAGCTAAAACATATTCTACTGGATTAGGTCCCTCATCCGTTCCCTTCAGATTCTTTGGCTCATCAATGATCATCTCAAAATTACGAGCCCGCACCACTGTTTTAGTGGGGTTTTCACTACTAGCTGTCACCTTAAAACTGATAGAGCTCACTTATACTCCTCCTTCCTCTTCACTTCCACTATTCCCAATGAAAAAGGGTTTATACATACTCTCCGATCACCAGATCGCTCTGTTCTTTAGTCTGGCAATGGGTGAAATAGAGTTCTTCCAGGGGAATCCACTCTGTCACAAAACGCTCTAACATCACAGGTCCATTTCTTTTTAGGATCCGCTCCCGTTGCCTTTCAGGGCTAATGGTTAAGAAAACCCGCAAATCATAGTCCTCCCTCAAAGTGGGGTGCAGACTATAAGAGCCTTCCACAACTCTCAGGCGATGAGCTTCAATCGGCTCGGACCAAGTGAGAGTGTTTTGTTTACAGTCATAAATCCTATAACTAAAGGTTTCATTACTTCTCAGGCTTGCCACCACCTCCTTTTGAAAACGCTCATAATCTACATTACCACCAGGTTCCTCTAAGCGCTGAGGATTTCTTTGCTCTGGTCGTAAGAAAAAGTGATCCATGCGTACCACGGGAGAATCATAAACCGCCTGAAGTATTTCCCCTAAGGTACTCTTGCCCGATCCGCTTGGTCCATCAATGGCCACGACCACTGACTTTTGTCTGGCCAAGAGCCTGTCAATCTCCAAAAAGAGTGAAAAGTAATGGGCGTACAGGCTACTGACCACCCGATAACTCGGGGCGTAAAGCTCCCGATAAATTTGACTATGACTAACAGGCGGATAGCCTGCTTTCTTGTATGACTGTAGGTAGCTTCCTAAAACCTCAGGATTAAAAGGCAAAACACCCTTGAGGCTAAGCGCCACTAAAAGTTCTAGTTTTTTCTCAAACCGTTCTTCACTGCCCGGCTCTAACCTAGATGTATTGATGAAAAAGCGATTTACTGTCTCCAGGGATAAACTATCACCTAAAGCATTGAGTTGAAGCCTAGAAAAGCCGTTACCAATGTCTTCGAAAAGCTCAGTTGGATTAGTGACTGCCGGCCTCAGATTTTGTACTTCCTCCCTGAGCCTAGCCAAACTAGCTACCTCGTTATCCACATAGTGACCACAACCAAATTCGTTTTGATAAACCAACTTTACCGCATCCTCTGGCAACATCTGAGGATAGCGAGTAACATGATCAAAGAGAATTTTTCTAAGTTGTACCACTTACCCTACCCCTTTACCTTACAAGATCTAGCTTTGCTAGGTGCTGATAAACAAGTCCAATATCATTGGTCAAAAGACCTAGTACTCCTTTTAAGATGGCAGCTTCTGCTTCACTAGGCTCATCTACCCAGTACAGGTTAGTGATAAAGCCCCGTTCTAAGCAGGTCTGCAGGTCTTTGTCCTCAAAATAACCCTTGAAAAACTGAATGCGCTCACAAAGTAGCTCTTGGGCCGTTTGGAACACTAGCTCTACGTCTGTGTCTTTACGACCTTGAATCAGGCAACGCGGAATATGGGGGCAAATCTCTAAGGCCTCTTCTAATACTCCACGATCACCCGCAATGTAGAAGGGCTGATATTCAAAGGGGGCCAAACTGGCGATCATATGCAGCGGCGTGCATCTGGCATCCATACCTTTAATATGTATATTTAGACCAACTTTCCGGGCGAAATTGGCCAATACTTCTGGCAAAGTAGGTATGCCTAAACCCGGGATAACTTCTCCACTTAAGTCTTTGAGACTAACTTGCCTTAACTCATCTGCGGTCAATTCCGCTACCTTGCCCGTCCCATCGGTGGTGCGATCTATGGTGCTGTCATGAATCACAAAGGGAACACCATCAACACTCACCCTCACGTCTAGCTCTAACTCATGGGCACCAGCTGCAATGGCGGAAGAGAAGGCTGGAAAGCTGTTTTCCGGAAAGCGATGACTCCAGCCTCGATGGGCAATGAGGTGTGGTTTACGGTACTGTCTTCTAGTCATAGCATCATCTCCTCCGCTCCCAATTCGCCTTTTAGACACCGAAGCCCTGCAAAACAAAAAAGAGCGCTTGCGCACTCTCTTAGACGTTCATCACAGAAACTATCTCCGCCAAATTTTGAATCACTATTTCCACCACATCGGGACCAAATTGACTGCCGCTCTTTTCTTGCAGATAATCCAGGCTAGTCTCCACACTCAAAGCTCTCCTATAGGGACGATCCTGAGTCATGGCGTCCACCACATCAGCCACAGTGGTAATCTGAGCTAACAGGCTAGGACACACCGGTTCTTCGTGACCAGGATACCCCCCTTGACCATCAAACCAAAGATGGTGATGCAAAATAATCTCCTGTGTCACTTGGCCCAAGTTGACCGCGTTGGCATATTCCCAAC
This sequence comes from Firmicutes bacterium UBA4996, assembly GCA_002396805.1. Classification (GTDB taxonomy): domain Bacteria; phylum Bacillota; class Limnochordia; order Darwinibacteriales; family Darwinibacteriaceae; genus UBA4996. The sequence goes on from DGYW01000013.1 coordinate 8,211, forward strand.
CATAAACGGGATGGAGTTCAATAACTTCCCACTCCTCTTGGGCGAGGGTGGTTTCTTTTAGGAGAATCTCTCGAGGTACATATTTCTTCCCCACATCGTGGAGTAAAGAGCCCAAACTCAAGGTAGTCAATTCTCCCTGAGTGAGACCCATTATTTTTCCAATCATTACGGCCAGTCGCTGCACTCGCTGACTGTGGCGATAAGTGTTTCGATCAAGGCCTGCTAAGGCTCCTGCTAAGGCACTGGCGTTTACTTCGAAATCTACAATATCCATGCTACAGTCCCTTTCTCGGACCATTATTACCCCGACCAGGTAACCTGTCTCTATCCTTGCATATAAAGGAGAAAAGGTCAAGTTATATTTTTCCAAAGTGGTAGCTCGAATTAAGTTTTTTCATTAATTCATTGCAATTAATTAACCTATCAAGGCCCCAATTAAGACACCTTGGACGAAATAGTTGCTCCACAACAGTAACAAATTTGAACAACCTCAGTCCGTAGACGGAGGGCAAAACGGGCTAGAGGCGAATTGTCACTTCCTACTATCCTTGCTATAATAAAGAAAAAGGGGGGATGGCCCATGGAATCCAAAAATCTTGGTGCATTGGTCTTAATCATCTTCGGAGCCTATTTACTCGTTCGCAATCTCAACATTTTGCCCCGTCCAGAGATCATCTGGCCGCTGGTTTTAATCGCATTAGGACTCGTAGCCCTCTACCGGGCCGATCCAAAAACCTATCGTAAGACAACTCCTTCTGGTGAGGTGATTTGGGAAGTGAACGGAAATTCACCCCTGTTTAAAGTCTTGGTGGCGATACCCGCCCTGTTCATCGCTTTAGTTGTAGGATTAATTGTTCTCGGTCTGTTAGGACCCTTCTTCCTACTTTTTCTACTTTTCATTCCAGCCATTCTCTTTATTAAGCTGGGCTGGGCGTTCATCCGCCTCCTTGTGCCCATTGCCTTTGCGGCGGCACCCTTACTGTTCATCATCTGGTTACTCGCTCTTGTATTCTAAAAAAACGACCCTCAGCGGGTCGTTTTTAGTTAACAATTAGTTTATGGCTTCCACCATCCAACCAAACTCGTCTGGTAGAAGACCATTTTGAATGCCAGTTAAGGTATCATACAATTTCTGGGAGATAGCTCCAATCTTGCCTCCCCCGATTTCTATGACCTTTCCATTCCACTCCAGTTTGCCGATGGGTGAAATTACTGCGGCAGTCCCACAGCCAAAGGCCTCTACTAGCCGGCCTTCCTCATGGGCTTGGAAGATCTCCGCAACGCCCAAACGCCGCTCACTGACTGGTACATTCCAAGAACGTAAAATGTGCAGCACCGAATCCCTAGTGATACCCGGCAAGATACTGTCCCCTAGCTCGGGGGTAATCAGCTCGCCATCAATGTTGAAGAACACGTTCATTGCCCCTACTTCTTCCACATACTTGCGCTCTAAGCCATCTAGCCAGAGTACCTGGGCGTAGCCCTTTTCCTTAGCCTCTTGTTGTGCCAAGAGACTACCGGCATAGTTTCCGGCTGCCTTTGCATAACCGGTACCGCCACGTACCGCACGCACATAGTGCGGTTCTACATAGATACTCACTGGATTAATCCCCTCAGGGTAGTAGGCACCAACTGGCGATAAAATCACGATAAACTGATACGTTGCAGATGCACGCACACCCAAGACTGCATCGGTGGCAATAACAAATGGTCTCAGATACAAGGCGGTGCCAGGTGCCGAAGGGATCCAATCTGCATCTAGGGCCACCAGTTCCTTAATGGCTCGCAGGGCAAACTCTTCATCAAATTGGGGAATGCACATGCGTTTATTGCTCCGGTTGAGGCGAGCCATGTTTTGCTCGGGACGGAACAATAGCACCCTTCCATCAGGTGCCCTAAAGGCTTTCATTCCCTCAAACACCGCTTGCCCGTAATGTAGTACCGCAACTGATGGGTCTAGCTGTAAAGGTGCATAAGGTACTATCCTGGGGCTATGCCAACCTGTCCCCGCTTTATAGTCCATGATGAACATGTGGTCTGTAAAAAAGCGTCCGAAACCTAAGTTATCTTCATTGGGTTTGGTCTTTGGAGTAGTAGTTTTCACCAGAGAAATTCTCACCGCTTAACACTCCCTCTAAATAATTTTGCCTATTAGTTTACTTCAGTCTCCAAACTCCAAATCCTTCTTGCACCCAATTGGCGACAGATTGCAAACTCTGTCCCCGATTGGCTTTTCGGCACTTAACCCCAATCACATTCACGAATATACCACTAGACACACTGGTAAGTTGCGTTTTTCATCAAGATTTTTGTCTCTAAGAAAATTTTTATCTTCGCTGCTCAATGTTGTCCTCAGTTAGACGAAGAAACTCTTGCACATCATCAGTAGCAAGTTGTACTGCAGATTCCCAGAATTCTGGTTTGGTTAGATCCGCACCTAGGTGCTTGTGGGCCAGGTCTTCCACAGACATTCTGGCTGTATCTTGGAGCAAATTACGATAGCTTCTAGCAAAGCTCGGTCCTTCAGCCTTAGCCCTGGCATAAACCCCTGCACTGAACAGATAACCAAAGGTATATGGGAAGTTATAAAATGGGGTTCCTGTAATGTAAAAGTGCAGCTTCGACGCCCAGAAATGAGGATGATAGACTTTCAGACTCCCTAAAAAGGCATCTTGTTGGGCTGTGGTCATGAGCTCATTTAACTCTCCCACACTAACTAGACCCCTCTTTCTTGCTGCGTAGAACCTAGTTTCAAACAAGAAACGGGAATGAATATCCATAAAGAAGGCAACGCTCCGGCCAATTTTGTCCTCTAAAATCCCCAACTTCTCCTCTGGGGTGGCAGCTTGCTGCATGGCACCATCCACTACCAAGAGCTCCCCAAAGGTTGAAGCGGTCTCAGCCACATTCATGGCATAGCGCCTAAGAAAATATGGAGCATCCTTTAATACATACCCATGATAGGCATGACCTAGCTCATGGGCAAGGGTGCCGAGACTTTGGATGGTACCTGAATAGGTCATGAAAACCCGAGATTCTTTGCTTAAAGGTAAGGAAGTACAAAAAGCCCCAGGCCTCTTACCTCCCCTGTTTTCTGCTTCCACCCAACTTTTATCAAAAGCGCTCTGAGTAAACTGGGCAATCTCAGGACTAAACTTGCCCAACTGATCAACTACAAACGTAGCTGCTTCTGCAAAGGGGATTTCCTTACTAGCATCGCCTAAGGGGGCGTACAAATCATACCAAGCGATTTGATCTAGGCCTAGTAGGTCCCCTTTGCGTTTGAGATATTGTACTACGTATGGTTTACCGCCTTCCACCGCTTGCCACATAGCATCTAGGGTAGCCCGCTCCATACGGTTAATCTGTAAAGGTTCGCTTAGGACATCATCCCAGCCACGGTTCTTATAGAGGTTGAGTCTAAAACCAGCGAGATGGTTTAAGGCACTGGCACAAACCTCTTCTTCTTGAGCCCAAGCCTCTTCTAGTTTTTCAAAGACACTACGTCTCAGCTCAGCATTGGGATTAGCAAGTAGATTCGTGGCCTGCCCCACCGAGAGTTGCTTCAGTTCACCATCTAACTCCACTTCTATGGACATAGCACCTACCACAGTATTGTACAACCTCGACCAGGCATGATAACCATCTACGGCCAAGTCAGTAGCCAAAGACTCCCGTTCTGGAGACATCTTAGTTTGCGCCACAGTACGTCTCTCCGCGAGCGAAAAATTTAGCTCTTGCAGCGCCTCATGTGCTAAAAATCCCTGCCAATTCCCTTCTGGAATATTTACGAGCAAATGATCCACGGCGGTTAAAACACTAGCTAAATAGGCACTAAGTTGCCCTAGATCCCCTTGCAAAAGTCGGGCTTTCTCATCTTTAACATTTTGAGCAGTCAAACAACCCACAAAAGCCGAACACTGCCCTAATTCCATCATTACCTGTTGCATATGCTCAACCAGTTCGATAAACGCTTTCACATCTAAGGTCGGCTCTAAAGCGTTGACCCGTGTGTGTAAAGAGCCAATCTCCGTGCGCACCTTATCTAGTTGTTGCTGTAGTTCAACAGATGCACTACCCCCAGAAAAGATGCTTTCTAAATCCCAATTTTGACTTAAGCCCATCATTAATTCCTCCTCAAACATCTCCCAGTAGAATCTATTATAGCACACGCAGGGCGCTAAACCGAGTCACGATTTCTGAACAGAAGCCTAAAGCGGGCAGTAAAATGCCGTAGAATTTGCGGTTCGTATTCGAAGGCAACCCCTGGGACCGATTGGGGATAACGACACGCTTTGATAATTGAGTCTGCTATATAGCGGATGTGATTATCCGTATAAGTTCTGCGAGGAACGGTGAGTCGTAGTAATTCTAGATCCGCCAAGCCATCCTCGCCTGTTTCAGGATCACGTCCGTAGAGCAAAGAGCCAATTTCAACGGCCCTAATACCACTTTGTAGATATAAGTATACTGCCAAAGCGTGCCCAGGATACTGCGTCTTAGGCATATGGGACAAAATCTTACCGGCATCCACAAAGACCGCATGACCCCCAACAGGTGATTGAATGGGAATTCCCGCATCTTGTAGCTTTTCGCCGAGTAAAGCCACCTGGTCAATTCGCTGACGCAGATAATCTTCTTGCACGACTTCTTTCAAGCCAATGGCGAGAGCCTCCATATCCCGTCCAGCTAAACCCCCATAGGTGGGAAAGCCCTCTAAGGGCACTACCATGGACTGGCATCTTTGAAACAATTCTTCGTTTTCCTTGATAGCTAAGACGCCACCAATATTCACTAAGCCATCTTTCTTTGCACTCATGGTCAGGCCGTCGCCATAAGAAAACATCTCTAGAACTATCTCTTCAATAGTTTTATCAGCATAACCCTCTTCTCGCTGTTTGATGAAATATGCGTTTTCGGCAAACCGAGCACTATCCAAAATCACTGGGATCTTGTACTTCTGTCCGATGGAGTAGACCGCTCGCATGTTCTCCATAGAGACAGGTTGACCACCCACACTATTACAGGTCACCGTAGTGACAATAAAGGCAATGGCTTCTGGAGATTTCTGTAGGATAAAGTCCTCTAAAGCAGCTAAATCGAAATTGCCCTTAAAGGGATATTCCTTGGCAGTATCTAGTGCTTCTCTAGTCACAAAATTCACTGCCGTTGCCCGAGCTAGTTCAATATGTGCTTTGGTAGTGTCAAAGTGCATGTTACCCAAAACATATTGACCATCTCCCTGCACCAAGAGGGGAAACAACACCTGTTCCGCTCCTCGCCCCTGATGGGTCGGTAGAACATACTTATAACCTGTGAGTTGTTGTACCGTCTCTTTTAAGTGGTAAAAGTTGCGGCTACCCGCATAGGACTCATCACCTAGCATTAGACCTGCCCATTGCCGATCACTCATAGCTCCCGTACCACTATCAGTGAGTAAATCGATATACACCTCATCACTGCGCAATAAGAACGGATTGTATCCTGCACACGAAATCGCCTGTAACCTTTCCGCTTCATTCAACAGTTTAATGGGCTCCACCATCTTAATCTTATAGGGTTCTGGTAAGTATTCGGTCATGTCAATTTACCCCTCCGGTTTTTTAACTTATTGTTTATTAATATTAAAGATTTGGCCGCGTTTCCCTTTTCCTAAACGCACTAATCATTCCGAAAAATTCTTTAGCATCTGTTTCTGTTGCCACTTCTTCCCAAAGATGCTATAGTGAAAAAGTACACAAGACGAAAGGAGGCAGCCTAGCATGAAATCCGTCAAAATTCTATGGAATCATATGGCAGGTAATAGACTTATATATCTTGGGGCTCTACTTAGTGTAGGGTTGGCATCTTTGGCAACAATCTCTGGTCCTCTAGTGATCCGCATTACTATTGACTCAATCATTGGAGACCAGCCACTTTCGGCACCGTTCTTAATACAAGGCCTAGTGGAAAAAACTGGTTCGATTCAGAATCTGCGCCAAAACTTATGGGTCCCCGGGATAGTGTTGATTACCATCACCATCTTCCGGGGACTTTTTATATTCCTCAGGGGCCGACTTGCTGCCGGGGCCAGCGAAAACATCGCCAAGAACATTCGGGATCGAGTCTACGACCATCTCCAACACCTCTCCTACAGTTACCATAAGCAGGCAGATACTGGTGATCTCATGCAAAGGTGTACTTCGGATGTAGACACCATCAAGCGCTTTCTTGGTCAACAATTGGTGGAGGTTGGCAACGCCCTGTTCATGTTGATCTTTATTCTTTCCATTATGATCAGAGCAGACCGGCGCATGACTCTCCTATCCATGTTGGTGGTTCCGTTTATCTTCACCTTTGCCTTCATCTTCTTCCGCAAGGTAAAAACCGCTTTTCGGATCGCGGATGAAACAGAGGCCGAAATGACCACCGTTTTGCAAGAAAATCTCACTGGTATCCGCGTGGTGCGAGCCTTCGCCAACCAGGACTATGAGATGAAGCGGTTTGCTGAAAAGAACGAAGTGCATCGGGATAAGGTTTACCACCTGATTTGGCTGTTAGCCTGTTACTGGGCTTCCAGTGACTTGTTGGCCTTCTTTCAGATCGGCTTAGTTATGGTGGCAGGTGCCTACTACACTGCCCAAGGACAAATTTCCATTGGTACCATGGTCCTTTTTAGCACCTATGTGGGGATGATTCTCTGGCCTGTGCGCCAACTCGGCCGGATCTTAACAGATATGGGTAAGGCTTTGGTCGCAGTAGAAAGGCTCGAAGAGATCTTTGCTGAACCTCGGGAAGAACTTCTAGTCAGCCATGCCCAACCACCTGTGCGGGGAGAAATAGTCTTTGAGAATGTCTCCTTCGGCTACGAACCGGGACAATTGGTACTGCGGGATGTGAGCTTTACTGTCCAGGCGGGGCAAACAGTGGCCATTTTAGGTCATACCGGGTCGGGCAAAAGCTCCTTAGTCCACCTATTAGCCCGCCTATACGAGTATGAGGCAGGTTCGATTACTATTGATGGAGTGGAGCTTAACACCATTGACAAGAGTTGGATCAGAAAACATGTGGCGGTAGTGCCGCAAGAGCCATTCTTGTTTGCTAAAACCATTCGAGACAATATTACCCTAGCCCGTGGTGAAGTTGGGGATCAAGAGCTTTACCAAATTTGCCAAGAGGCCGCGGTACACGATGTTGTCATGAGCTTTGATCAAGGCTATGAAACCTTGGTTGGAGAGCGGGGCGTCTCCGTTTCAGGTGGTCAACGCCAAAGAATTGCCATTGCTAGAGCGTTAATAACTCACAGTCCCATTTTGATTTTCGATGACTCTCTCAGTGCCGTAGATACTGAAACAGATCTGGCTATTCGCAACGCTCTACAAGACCGGGCCCAAGAAGCTACCACTTTTTTAATCTCCCACCGGGTAACCAGTCTGGCCCAAGCTGACCTTATTTTAGTCTTAGAGCAGGGCAGAATTGTTGAGCGGGGCACCCACGAAGAACTGATGTGCAACCAAGGCGTCTACCACCGCATTTGGGAGATTCAAAATTCCCTTGAAGCCGAACTAAGGGCAGAAGGAAGGTGATTTTATGCAGGAGTTACACGAGGATCTGCATCAAGAAAAAATTGACCTGAAGCTGTGGCGCCAAGTCATGCACTTTGCCCAGCCGTATAAGCGCTATATAGTCATTTCTGTCTTGGTCTCCGTAGCCTTGGCCATGGCCGACGCCCTGTTCCCTTACATGACCAAGATCGCTATTGATCGTTTTGTGATTCCCAAAAGCACAGAGGGAATCGGTTGGTTTGCTGCGGCCTTTGGCCTTTTAATTACTGTGCAGGCTTTCAACGTCTATGTATTTATTAGTAATGCGGGCAGGGTAGAGACCTTCCTCACCTCCACCATTCGCAACGCGGCCTTCGCCCATTTACACAAACTGTCTTTTTCCTTTTACGACACGAAAGCGGTGGGCTGGCTCATGGCCCGCCTCACCAGTGATGTAAATCGGTTGGGGGAGATTGTCTCCTGGGGTATGGTGGATTTACTCTGGGGTGTAGTGGCTATGTTCGCCTATCTGATCGTCATGTTTACACTCAACTGGCGTCTGGCTCTCTTAACCATGGCAGTCTTACCCATTTTGGCAGTGGCTAGTGTGTATTTTCAAAAGCGGATTCTGCGGTCCTACCGCGAGGTTAGGCGAGTAAACTCGCAAATTACTGGAGCATTCAACGAAGGGATCATGGGAGCAACCACAACCAAAATCCTCAGTCGAGAAAAGAAAAACCTAGAGGAGTTCCAGATCCTTACAAACAATCTCAAGACTGCAGGAATTCGTGCCGCTACCTTTTCAGCCCTGTTTTTGCCCATTGTCCTTGTTCTTGCCAGTGTGGGCACTACCCTCACCCTCTGGATTGGAGGAGGCGGAGTGCTAGCAGGGACCATCTCCTATGGGGTGTTAGTGGCCTTTATTTCCTACACGGTACAGTTCTTTGAGCCCGTGCGCGAAGTAGCCCGGGTGCTGGCGGAGCTACAGATGGCCCACGCCTCTGCTGAACGGGTACTCAGTCTTTTGAATACCGAACCTGAGATCAAGGATCTACCAGGAATTAAAACAGACTGGCCTCCGATCCGAGGTGCCATCCGCTTCGAAAACGTCTCTTTTGCCTACAATCCTCAAGAACCTGTGTTACAAGACTTCAACTTACAGGTGCAGCCGGGGCAGACTGTGGCCTTAGTGGGTGAGACTGGATCGGGTAAAAGTACTATCGTGAATTTGGCCTGTCGCTTCTATGAACCAACCCAAGGGCGCATTCTAATTGATGGTGTAGACTACCGTGAGAGACCCTTAGCTTGGTTGCAGGGTAGTCTAGGCTATGTACTCCAAAGTCCCCATCTGTTTTCGGGAACTATTTTGGAAAACATTCGCTATGGCAATCTCCAGGCGTCTGATGAAGAAGTCTACGAAGCTGCCAAACTAGTAAACGCCCATGGATTTATTACAAAACTGCCCGAGGGCTATCAGACTGAGGTTGGCGAAGGTGGTGGATTACTCTCCACTGGCGAAAAACAATTGATTTCCTTCGCCCGAGCCATTCTTGCTGACCCCCGCATTTTTGTCTTGGATGAGGCTACTTCATCCATTGACACAGAAACGGAGCAACTTATTCAAGAGGCGATCCAGACTGTGCTTACTGGTCGCACCAGTTTCATCATTGCCCACAGACTCTCCACTGTCCGCTCTGCCCATGTGATTTTGGTTATTCGTGACGGTAAGGTGCAAGAACAAGGCACCCATCAAGAGCTGATGCAGGCCCAAGGATATTATTATCGCCTGTACACCAACCAATTCCTAGAAAACGGAGTATAGAAGAAGGCTAGCCACTGCGGCTAGCCTTTTTGAACTGTCTCCATCTTAAGTTGTTGTTTTTCTGGATTATAACGAACGAAAAAAACGAGACCAAAACTGGTGAGACCTGCCACAACCAACCAAAAGACATTAAAGGAACGGGCAGCTACCCAGCCTAAACCTAAGGAGCCCAAAACTACACCCGCATCAAAGGCATTACTAAAAAAAGCCAAATCATTAGCCATGTCCACAGGATTCTTGCTAAAATCAGGCACCATTGCTAACAAGACCGCATTGACAAAACCCAAACCTAGGCCTGTGCATAAACCACCGATAATAAGAGTTGTCATCCCTTGTAAGCTGGCCAAGGACACCAATCCAATAATAAGGGAAATAAAACCTGGAACTACCAAGGCACCTCTCCCCCACTGATCACTGAGATGACCAGAGACAGCGCCCCCCACTGTAAACATGATGGCAAAGAGAGCAAAGAACAAAGCTGAACTAGTGATGCCCACTTGAAGGGCATGAAGTGTGAGCATGGACATAGTTGCCCCTTGGACCGTAGCTGCAAATAACATACTAGCACTAATGATCAATAAATTGCGGTTCTGCCACGGTGGATGGGGTTCGTAGTCAGCGCGCTTTAGGTCATCCTCTTGGGGCTCATCTGCGATCAGAAAACTCAACAGGGCCGCCACACCAACCACCGCACTAGCGCCCACAAACAGGGTGGGAAAACCGAAATTCTCCATCAAATAACTACCAAAGATGGGCCCCACCATCATGCCCAAACCAATCATGGCGGCAAAAATACCAAATAGTAGACCTCGATTAGTAGGTTTACTATAATCTGCCAATAACCCTTGACCGCCCGTAATAAATCCGGCCAAACCTATACTTTGTAACAAGCGAACTAGGGCTAAAAAACCAAATCCCCAAAACGGAAGGTACAAAAGCAAAACTAAGGTGGCCACAACTAAGCCCACCCTTAAGACCAATAAATTAGAACGGCGGGTGGCCACTTTGCCAAAGTAAACCTTGGCTACCACCGCGCCTAGAGATAACAAACCTACCAACACACCTACCACCACTTCTCCCCCGCCTAACTGGGTAATATAGAGTGGTAGGGTGGGCACAAACATCTGATTCATGGTGTGATAGAAGAAATTAATTAGGAGGACCAAAATAATCCCACGATAACTAGCCATTAATCACGCTCCTCATCTTAGTGCCACGCCCTAGAGCACGAACATATAGATCATCAAGAAGTGTAAAACCGTACCCATCCCCACAAAGATGTGGAAGATCTCGTGAAAACCAAAGCGTTTGGGGAAAAAGTTGAAGATCTTAGTGGCGTAAATAATGGCCCCCACTGTATAGGAAAGCCCACCAGCCACCAGCAAGATCAGGGCAGGCTTAGCGAGAGTCTGCACCAATTGCCCAAAGGGAATCACCGCCAACCAACCTAAAAGCAAATAGAAACCTGCTGTGAGCACGCGAGGTAAACCCACTAACCACATCTTCAAAACAGCACCAATTGTGGAAAGCGCCCAAATCGTAGCAAGCATAGCCCAGCGCCAGGCACCTTCTAGACCGTAGTACAAAATCGGAGTGTAGGTTCCGGCAATGAGAACATAAATAGACATGTGGTCAAACTTTCTTAACAACAATTCTCGCTTTGGAGTTGTGCGCACCCAATGATACAAGGTGCTGGCCCCATACAAGATGATGATGCTTAGCCCAAAGATCAGGCCAACGGTGACGCCGGCAACGGTTCCCCAGCTTTTCCAGATCAATAAACCCAACCCGACTAAACCTGCCAGAAACATGACAAAATGTGTCAGGGCGTTAACTGGTTCTTTCATGGTCTAACCTCCTTCATTTAGCAGGACAATGATCCAACACTCAGAATAATAACTATGACTAATCAATAGGAGGCCTAAAAATGAGCGATACCACCTTCATCCTGTGGGTACAACAGTTTGCTACCCCAGCTTTGACCGGATTTTTTACTGCTGTCACTTCCCTTGGTTCCCTCGAGTTTTATATGTTGGCAATTCCTGTGATCTATTGGTTGATCGACAAGCGATTTGGCTTTCGGTTTACCGCGTTTTTTATCTTCTCTGCCTATCTGAACTCTGGAGCCAAACATATTTTCACGACCGAACGGCCACCCCATACCCTGCGGTTAGTGACGCAAGAAGGTTACTCTTTCCCTAGTGGCCATGCCCAGGGTAGTACGGCTTTTTGGGGTTTCTTGGCACTAAAACTCAAAACACGTTGGGCTTGGTGGGCAGCGGGGCTCATGATTGCTCTAGTGAGTTTTTCCCGCATTTATTTGGGAGTTCATTGGCCCATTGATATTCTTGGTGGTCTGACTATTGGTTTTGTTCTCCTCTTTATATACAGTCGCTTCGCTCCCGATAATTTGGAGGACCTCCCCTTACAAAATTGGATTCTAGGTTCGCTAGCTCTAGGAACCATCCTCTATCTCATCCAGCCCGTGGGAGACGGACCCATGACCGTAGGCTTCTTACTAGGCGCCTTTATTGGCTACCGCTTAGAACTAATCTATGTAGACTTCCAAGAAGAGGCTTCTTTGGTCCAAAATGTACTTAAGATAATTCTAGGTCTAGTAGTCTTATTCCTCCTGCGCATCGTTCTTAAACCGGTGGTCAGCTGGATACCAGGGGGTTTATCTGTAGTCGTCCGCTATGCTCTCTTAGGACTCTGGGCAAGTTTAGGTGCGCCCTTTGTCTTTAAAAAACTAGGTCTATTTAGCAAACCTCCCCTCACCCACACGCTATAAGTAAGAAGGAAGTGAAGGATCATTACTAAGAAATATTATACCCATCCATTGCTACAAGAACTAACCACTACTGTAGTTGCTAGCCAAGAGCGGGCGGGGCAACATCTAGTGGTCTTGCAGGAAACCATATTCTATCCCACAGGAGGTGGCCAGCCCCATGATCTCGGCACCCTTAATGGTGAGCTTCTTTTAGATGTCTTCGAAGAAGATGGGATTATTTATCATGTGTTAGAAAATCCCCTATCACAAACAGATGTTGAGTGCGTTTTAGATTGGGCGCGTCGCCTCGACCATATGCAACAACACACCGGGCAACATTTACTCTCCGCCGTCTTTGCCCAAAAGTTCGGTTATGCCACCGCAAGCTTTCACCTTGGTGCCGAGTATTGTAGTATCGACATTTCCACCCCCTCTCTACCTACCAGCGAGCAAGAGCAGGTAGAGGCAGGGGTCAATGAGCTAATCTTTGCTAATTTGCCAGTTTTGACCTACAATGTGACCCCAGCAGAACTAGCTCAAATTCCTGTCCGCAAGCTACCTCAAGTTGAAGGTGACCTTAGGATCGTGGAAATCCAAGGAATTGACTACTCGCCCTGTTCAGGTACGCATGTGGCCACTACAGGAGAAATCAGCCTCCTAAAAATCATCAAAGTCGAAAAGTATAAAGGAATGACTCGAGTCTACTTTCTCTGTGGCCAGCGCGCGCTACAAGACTACCAAAACAAACACAGCCTGTGTACCCAATTGGTAGCGCTGCTCTCGGTACCTCAGGAAGAGTTACCTACCAGAGTGCAAGGGGAGTTACAACATAGACTTAATTTAGAACGTAGAGTCCAAGAACTCCAAGCTGAGCTCCTTAGATTTAAGGCCCAAGAGATTGTGGTTTCTGCAACAGAACCTACCTTATATCTGGATTTACCAGGGGCTAGCCTAGAAGAGGCCCAGCACTTAGCCCGAGCCATTTTAAGTTTAGGCAGCTTTTGTGTATCAATTAACCTTGGGGACCGTTTAGTCTTGACCCACAATCTGGCACAGGAGCTAAATTTAGGCCAGTTAGTCAAAGAACACGCCCAACCCTTAGGTGGACGTGGCGGTGGAAGTGCCACCAGTGCGCAAGTCTTTTTCGCACAACCGGAGAGTTTACAGGAATTTCTCAACACTATTAAAAAAATGTGTAACTTCGTGTAATTTCGACATTTTTTCACAAGGATTTACCATTTCTCTGACGAAAAGCAACTAAGAAATCAGATGCTCAGACGAAATGGGGAGAATGGTCAATGATGATTCCGGTTTCAATATACTCAGTTGTCTTCATCTTCATAATTGCTAGTACCCAAATTTTCTGGGCCCGTAGCCTAATGGAGTTGGTTAGCACCCCCATCAAGCTATTGGCCTTTTCCCTGGCCCAAACTACGACTGTAGCCTTGCTTAGTTACATTATGCCCCTCCACGGGTTACGCTTCATCTTACAAGCAGTTACCAATATTACCTTTCAAATGTGGATTTTTAAGGCTAACCTCTTTCCAGAAGCTCTCTTTGGAGCTATCGCACCTCTATTGCTCGCTTTTTTGGGTGAACTGTTCGTACCCCAATTGTGCCTCACTATCTTTGGTCCATCATCTCCGTGGTCTACCCTGTGGGGAATCACCCAAGAGCCCTTTGCTTGGACTGCTTTCTTGCCCAGCATTATCCTAGCCGCTTACTTTTTCTGTAAGCCTCGGGCACCTAAAACAGTGCACAGGGCGGTGCGGGAGATGAACCATCCCTTTGGTCATGGTTTTCTTCGGGCCTACGGCTTTATCTTACCCCTTGTGTTGCTCCATCAGATCTTTACCATCTGCATCTGCAACCACAACAGCCTGAAAGAACATATGTTTGGACAAGCCTTTTTCTATGCTGGCGCCCTCATGCTTCCTGTGGTTTGTATCACCCTAATCCACTATATCCGAAGCTCAGAGCACGATCAGCGGGTCATTAACTACCATGCTGAGAAAAGCCGTATTCAAGACAGCGCCATCCGAGTGTTGCGAGAGGAACGACACGACTTTCTTAACGAACTCACCTTAATTTCTAGTTATGTACAAATGCGCAAGTGGGAAGAGGCCGAAAGCTGCATTGCCTATGCGGCCGCTAGTCTCGCGGATCGCTATAATTATGCTACCCTGCCCCATGATGCGTGGCTCACGGTTTTGGAGTTTAAGCAAAAAGAAGCTCAACGCCGCCTCATCGATTTCGAAGTGCGAATCCTATCGGATCCACCACAAGACTATATTGAGCGACGCTTGCTTCCTAAATTAATCATTAATCTTGTCGATAACGCCTTTACAGCAGCTAGTCAGTCCCCCGACCCCCGAGTCAGGCTCCAGTGGTGCTGCACATCCAATGGAACTCGCGCCCTCGAAGTAGCCAACAACGGGCATCCCATTCCGCCTCACTTGACACGCAAGATCTTCAAAGGGGGCTTTTCTTCGAAAAAAGACCCCAGCGGAAACAATGGCTGGGGCTTGGTAATTTGCGAGAAAATCGCAGCAGAACTAGGTGGTAAACTCACCTTTGAAAGCACAGCAGAGTTAACCAAATTCATTTTAACTCTACCGTCAACTGCCAGTACGGAAACTCAAGCCAAAGGAGCCTTTTCAGCAAGGTAAGGTACGATCTCGTCCTTGCTCTTATAAATCATCCCTTTGGGCAGATAACCCCGGACAGAACTTAAGGGGTAAACTAAAGATCCGGATCCTATTAGGGTCCCTGGATTTAAAACTGCGTTACAACCCACCTCTACCCCATCGCCTAAAATGGCCCCGAGTTTGCGCAGGTTCGTCTCTATGACTTGCTCCTCCCAGCGAATTCTTACTGTTTCCTTAGTGGATTTAAAGTTGGAAATAATGGCACCAGCCCCTAAGTGGCTTCCGTATCCCAAAATTGAATCTCCCACATAATTAAAATGGGGTACTTGCACCTTAGCAAAGAGGATAGCCTGTTTTACTTCGGTCGTATGGCCAATCATGACACCATCTCCGGTGATTACGTTTTCCCGAATATAGGCATTAGGGCCTATTTTGCAATCTTTACCAATCACCGCGGGACCCACAAAGCGGGCTGTATCTGCAATGGTGGTACCCTTACCCACCCAGACTCCTGGCGCGATTTGGTCGTAATCATCCGGCGATTGCTGCACTAGCTCTAGTAAGAGGGAAGGAATCTTGGCCAAAACTTCCCAAGGGTATTGCACCCGATCAAAGATTGTAGGGCACGGACACCCCTCTAAACTAAAGAAATCCTCTCTGTTCCACTGCACCTAAAACCCTCCTTAAATTTCCCGAGACCGGCGGCTAAATCGGGTGGATATCCACAAGCCCACCAGAAACAAACTAAAAGCAACTACGAGTTCTAAAAAGGTCCGGGGCCAGCCTGGAAACGCCACAAAGAGTGAGCCTCCCAAGAGGCCTAGAACCAAATACGACGTGTGACCGTGGGCTTGGTTAAAAAGCCATGTAATACCCCTTGATACTAGAATCACGGTGGGAACTACCCCTAAACCCAGGGGAATAAGAATAGAAAAGTCCAGCTGGTTTACGGCTCCAAGTAGGGCTTCATAAGAGCCAAAGGCCATGAGTAAAAAGGAAGCACTTAAGCCTGGCACTACTAAGCCTACACCGACCACAGCACCAAGCAATAAGTTGGTGAGCATACCGCCGGCCAGTCCTCCTGCCCTCACAACGCTAGGTAAGCTGGTAATGAAAAACAGGAGCGCTAAACCCAAGCAGAAACTGGGAATGTAAGAAAGCCGAAAGCCCTTGGTATTAGCCAATGCCACCATGGTGGGCAAGGCTCCCAGAACTAGTCCGAAAAAGAGATACAGTGTGGGTAGGGGATACTGGGCAAAGAGAAACTCCAAAACCCTACTGAACAAGAGCAAACAAACCCCAGCACCTAGAGCTAAGGGTGCCAGCAACTTCAAGTTTTCTCTCCAATTTGTGAAAGGCTTTGCTACAGCCGCGATAATTGGTTGATAAAGACCTAGAATCATGGCTAAGACAGCCCCACTAACCCCGGGGATGATTAGACCTAGGCCAATTACAAATCCGCTAGCAAACCTGTACGTCAAGCCCTTTCTCTTAATCACCCTCGCGAATTCCCTCCAAACCTCTCCGATTTACAATCAAGATACGGCGATGCCCCACCTGTTCAATGAGACCAGCTTCTTGAAATGCTGAGAGTTTGCGGCTTAATGTCTCTTGTGTCATGCCCATCTGGGAGGCTAAATCGCGCTTACTCATCTCCAGCTCGATCTGAGCTGTGTCTGCACTTAAATCCAGCAAGACCTGGGCTAAGCGTCGCTCCACCGAATGAAGACTAATATCTTCTAAGAGCTGTTCAGTCCTTTCCAAACGCTGGCTAAGCTCCTCTAAGATTTTAAAGGCGATAGTCGGATATTTGCCCATGAGCTCAGTGAGCTTTGGTCCTTCAATTACACACATGGTGCTGGTCTCTAAGGCTTCTCCATAGTCACCCATGGGAGAATGGCTAAACAGCGCTAATTCCCCCATGAAATCACCAGCTCTTAAAACTCTAATTACCTGCTCTTTTCCAGTATCACTGAGACGATAAATCTTCACCCGACCACTGTGAATGACGAACAGGCTTTCTACCTGGTCGCCCATGGCATAAATCTCGTCACCCTTTTCCACAGTGATTTCCCGAGTAATTTGGGCAATCTCCCACATTTCTTCAGTGGTGAGACTTTGGAAAATAGGAACCAATTCTATGCAGGTCCCTTCAGTTTTGTGTTCGCACGAGCACTTCATGATTCCACCCCCCCATCTCAGCAAACGCGCGGCGTTGACAATTACTAAGATAAATTCACCGTTTGCACTAAGACTCCTGCTCATAAAACCCATAGGTCAGTTTATGCAGTTTAGCCCACATCAAGACCACATCACACCCAGGCATCGATACCGCAATCTGATCTCAATCAAAAGATCCCCACCTAAGTGAGGATCCTTCTCTTTATTGTTTATTGAGCTGATACACTTTGCCGATTGGTACCGAGAACATGAAACCCACACCTGGTCTGTTCACATCACCAAGGATGTCTTTGACCGCGGCTACTGTTCGCTCTACTAACTCTTCGCTGTCCAATACTGTGAAGATAGTCTTGTTATAGGGTCTCGCTCCTTCAAAGAGAACTTTCAGCGACCCAAAGAAAGGAAAGTCCTTCTCTGAACTACTGGCCAAGGCACTGGCCATGCCTTGACTATCTAAAATGGTGGCACCCCGTACCCCTACATCCACGAACCTTGCTAAAATCTCGTCTAAATAGTCAGTTTCATTCAGCACAAGAAATAAGGCATACATTCTAAAACCCTCCTTAATTAACAGAACCTTCGAATTTGCGATCCATGCCTCCAATCTCGCCTGCCTTATCGATGGCAATCTTAGCAAAGATGGGGCCTGACACCTCATAAACCAAAACACTAAACATAATGATAGTGATAATTGCTACGCTATAATCAGGTAAATGTTGCCTGACTAAGACCGAAAGTCCAATGGAGACTCCACCCTGTGGCAAGAGGCCTAATCCTAAATACTTCTGGACCATTGGATCTGCATCGACCGCTTTGGCTCCCAGTCGTGCCCCTAACATTTTACCGGCTGCCCTAGCCACGATATAAGCTAAGCCCATGGCTCCTACACTAAAGAGGATGCCTAGGTCTAAACTGGCTCCAGCTAAAGTAAAGAAGAGCAAGTACGTGGGAGGCGTAAAGTGATTTAGGCTGAAGAAGACTCGATTAGCATTGTGCATTAAGTTCACCAAGACTGTACCCATAACAATATTGGTGAGCAGGGGAGAAAGACCCCACATCTTCGATAAGCCGGTGGACGCAAAGATCATGGCCAAGGTAACGATTAATAGCTCATCCGTATCAGAAGCTTTTCTGGCAATCAAGGTCAAGATTCCACCCATGACGGCGCCAACCCCAAAGCTACCTAGGATTTCAAGAAAGGGCTGAAGTACCATACGCCAAAACGTATAGTCAGTACCACCCACATACACTCTGGCGATGGACATGGCGATTCCAAAGGCCATAATCCCGAAAACATCATCAAGAGCTACTACAGGTAAAATGGTTCTGGTTACCGGTCCATCAGAACGATACTGACGCATTACCATTAAGGTAGCTGCCGGAGCTGTAGCTGCGGACATAGAGGCAATAATAAGACTAAAGACAAAATCTTGCTTAAAAAGGAAAAACATTACGGAAAAGACCACAAAAATGGCCCCCACAACTTCAGCTAAGGTAATAATTACTATGGACTTGCCTAATTTCATCATTTCTTTCATGATGAACTCGCTACCAATACTAAAGGCAACAATGGCCAAAGCAACCTCACTGATGATGGTAAATGATTCCATGTCCTGACTAGAAATAAGTTTGAAAAAAGACGGTCCTAAAAATAAACCTGCCACCAAATAACCGGAAACATTAGGCAATTTCAAGAACTTGGCAAGCTTCCCCCCCAACCACCCTACCACTAACACGATCGCTAGTTTAAATAAAACATCCATGCACATACCCCCAAAAAGCATTTTTTTCACGACAAAAAGCGCATTTGCTTGCAAATCTATTGCAAAGACAAGCGCTTGGTGTACTCCTGCGAGGTTAGCTGACGGGTTGGGGCGCCCAATCGCCCCTCTGAGACTCAGATTCACCCCAAAAAAATTGGGTCCCCCACTGCCTAAACGGTATTCGGAGATATCATCCCAAATATAGCATATTTGGGCTAGCTTGTCAAAAAATCCAACACCACCCTATAATTGGCGGAAAGCCTTTTCAGTGCACATTACAGCCTCCCCGTCTCCCTGTTCTCCATAGCGGGCCTCATTGTAATACATTGTTAAAGTCTGGAGTGCTTCCACATTCACTCCTTCCTGCTCTACAAGGAGCTTTCGGGAATATTCGAGGGGTGTCATTCCGCCCTGGCAGGGTACATCCTTGTGGGCCTTCACTGCGAAGCGGGCGTAGAAGGTACGGATGATTAAAACAGGATCCTCACCACGATACCATTTCGGTGATCGCAATCTCGCTAGGGGCCTCACCAAAGTCCGTAGTGCACCTTGGAGATCTTGTAAGACTTCTGCTCCCGAAAAAACCGATTCCCGCATCTCCTTCACCGGCTTAGTAGTGGCTTGTTGTTGCCTGCCGAGTAATTTGCGTACCACCAGCCAAACTAGGACAAATAAGACAGCGACCAAAAATACCCAGCCACCCCAGCCTAATGCCTGAACGGTGGTGGGATCAAGGCCTTCTTCCACTGCGGAGCGCTCCAGGGGTACCCGTTCTATTTCTGGAAGTTCCATGGGCACCTGGTGTTTTTCTACATTCTCTGCCCAGCGAAAGAGGGGCGATAATAACCAAGCAAAAGGTCGCACAATGAAAAAGACTACCCCATCCATAAACACTCCGTAGACTCTACCTAAGAGAGCTAGGGTCATCTGCAAGAAGCTGGGTGAAAGCAACATTCCCAAAACCAAAGCTAGTCCACCAACCACCAGCACAAACAAAGCTACTGTGCGACCTAGACCCCCATAATCCGGCGTTAAGCCTTCCTCTGCTAAAGCGGTAGCGTTCCAGATAATCAGAGCTAGCATCCCTAAGGCAAAGAACAACATCATGGAAGCCAAACCTAATTCATAGCCGAAATAGCCTGCAAAAGTAGCGGTTAGAACCAATAACAAACAACCCCAAGCCCAATCTAGGGCGAAACTTTTCCTCCTAGGGTAATCCATAAAGCGGGCCCCACTATAGAGTAAAATTAGGATCAGAGGAAAACACAACACCAAGGGCAATTTCCAGAGCAGTGCTAAGCCCAAGGGAGCTAAGAAGCCAAGGGCTAAAAACGGCAAACCCTTTTTGCCCTGACCGGAGACAGTCTTGGCTAGCCCCATACTACCCACACTAGTCATAAACACCCAGATAATGGCCATGAACAGATTAAAGCCCCAAGCGATTGCGGCTAGTTGGATCCAGGGATGCAGCAAAATCGTCACAAGGATCCCCTGAATGAAGACTAAAGACACTGTCCTAAGATAGTTCCAAAGTAGAGAGTTCATTCCACGGCTGCCCCCCTTCGATTCTCCATTCTTTAAGCCCTGCGGTCTTAGTCAACTGGGAACTATTTACAGCCACCCGCACAACCGCCACTCGCGATTTCAACATGAGCCGGCGAATGAATTGCCCAAATTGTTCATCCAACTCTCCTTGTGCAGTAGTAATGATCACTACGGTACTACCTGGCTTGATTTGCCTTTGGTAGGCCCGGATGACTTTTGTCGACGAGTCCACACTAAAGTTTTGTAAGAGGGCTAGGTGGGTCAAGAGTCTAGATCTTTGGGCACGTCCCTTGGCCCTTTGACTGGGTGGACTTCCTACACCATGCACCTTAGAGACTAAATTAGTCAGCAGGTGAATCTGATAACCTTCTTCAGTGTAGGAGTGCACTAACGAAGCCGCAACCATAATTGCCACTTCCAAATTATTGGACACTGTCTTAGTCCACCAGTCTAAATCGGGAGGCTGATCGAGTACTAAGTAAACCTGTTGGTCAAAGGAAGGCTTTTCCACATTGACTTGGGTTTGTACATGCCTCGCGGTAGCCTTCCAGTTAATCAAGCGTGCCGAATCAGTACTTTCATAGGGCCGGGTACCAACCCGGTTAAGGGGATCTACAAAAATCCAACCTTCTCTGGGTCTCGAACCGAAGAGATAGGTATCCAAGGAGCTAATTCCCTGGATAGGGACGATCTTCGGAAACACTACAAGCTGGGTCTCTTCGAACACCTCTTCTTTCTGATTGATAAATAGGCCGAAGGGATCCCCGTAGCTCAGACAACCTCCTCCAAACTCAAAGCGGCCTCGGCGCTGGGGGTGTAGTTCGTAGATCCGTCTTCTCTTTTCATACCAGTTTAAATGAAAGTAATCACGAAAAATGTTGTATGCCCCATCTTTAACCACAACGAGCTTGCGAGAATCCCCTAGTTCCAAGCCTGGGGTGAGATTGTGTTCAATTTTCAGTCCAAAGAGGGGCAGAATCTTGCGATTTGTCACGGTTAGTTGCATAGTAAAACCAGCATCAAACTCCCCTTGACGCCGATTCAAAGTGCGTTCCAAAGTGAGCTTAGCAAAGACAAAACGATTCCATAAATAAGCCATACTCACTCCAACCAACACCAAGAGGGCTCCCACCAAAGCTACAGTTTGGCCCTGTAGACCTGCATAAAGTGTTAGGACCCCAAAACTGAGGATTAAGAGTGCAGCTTTAAAACTAGGAGCCATGTAGAACATCCTCTGTGGGCACGGGGATCTTGGCCAAGATCGTGGCAATCAACTCTGCTTTATTCGTCTCAGCGTATTCACTATCATATTCTAAGATAAGGCGATGACTGGCCACAAAGGGAAAGAGGTACTGCAAATCATCAGGTAACACATAGTCGCGTCCTTGCAGATAAGCATAGGCCAGGGCAGCGCGCATTAGGGCTAGAGAACCCCGAGGAGACAAGCCTAAACGAATATGGCGATTTTCCCTGGTGGCTTGGGCCAAGCGGGCAATATAATCCATTAAATCCGAGCTGAGATGCACCTTAGTAACCTCGTCTCGCACGGCTAAAATAGCCTCCCCGTCTAGAACTGGCTCTAACTCCGTGAGCGGGTCTTGCTGCTTAAATCGCCCTAGAATTTCCACTTCTTGACTGGGGGTTGGATAACCCATCTGAATCTTCATGAGAAAGCGGTCTAACTGTGCCTCGGGTAAAGGAAAAGTTCCTTCCAGTTCTAGGGGGTTTTGGGTCGCGATCACTAAAAAAGGACTAGCCAGGGGAAAGATAGTCCCCTCAATGCTAACCTGCTGTTCTTCCATGGCCTCTAAAAGGCTTGATTGGGTCCGAGGCACAGCTCGGTTAATCTCATCTGCTAAGAGAATATTGGTAAAGACGGGGCCTGGCCTAAACTGAAACTCCCCTTCTTTTTGATTATAAAAATAAATCCCGGTAATATCTGCCGGCTGTAGATCAGGAGTAAATTGAATCCGCTTAAAGTCAATACCTAAGGAGCGCGCCAGGGCGTTAGCTAATTTGGTTTTGCCCACACCAGGCACATCGTCAATGAGACAATTGCCCCGTGCTAGGAGGGTGGTTAGTAAAAGCTCAGTAACCTCTTCCTTGCCAATAATTACCTTACCGATATTCTCCCTTAAACGCAGTAGCTTATCTCTGTTCATATCCTTCCCCTTCCACATCTATGCACGTTTAATTCACCGCACTATGTGAAATACCTCCCCGGAAATCTTTAGAGGTAATCCGCTCTCCATGGCGAAGAAAAGTGGTCGAAGTATTATTTTGGAGGGACATTATGAAGCAATTGCAAACCATCGAAACCTACCTACTCGATTTAGATGGTACCTTTTATTTGGGAGACCAGCTTTTCCCTTGGTCACTGCCCTTTGTGGAGACCATGGAAAGATTAGGTAAACGCTTTATCTTTGTAACCAATAACTCATCTCAAAATGGAAACTACTATGTGGAAAAGATCAGGAAGATGGGAGTAAATATCACTCCAGAACAGGTCTTCACCGCAGGACAAGCCACCATCTTTTACTTGAAAAAGTACAACTATCCCAAGAAACTTTACTTGGTGGGTACTCCCGCCCTGGAGGAAGAATTTACTGAAGCGGGTTTCATTTTAACTGCGGAAGATCCTGAAACCATCGTCTTAGGTTTTGACATGACCCTCACCTATGAGAAACTCCGCATCGCCTGTGATTTCATCCGCAAGGGAGTACCATTCATTGCCACCCATCCGGACTTTAATTGTCCCACTCCCGAAGGACCAATCCCGGACTGTGGGGCCATGATTGAGCTGATCACCGCTTCTACGGGAGTGAAGCCCAAAATCATTGGCAAACCTTATCCCCAAATGGTCGAGGCTTTGCAGGCCAAATACGGTCTCGAAGACCCCCATACAGTAGCCATGGTAGGCGATCGACTTTACACCGATATTGCCATGGGCAAGGCCGCAGGAATCAATAGTATCTTGGTACTAAGTGGCGAAACTCAACTGGAGGATCTCGAGAATTCCGAAATAAAGCCCGATTTCGTCTTAGAAAACCTCGGGGAAATCGCTAAAGCCCTAATGTAAAAGAAAAACCCCCTCCCTAGTGATCGCTCGTCACTGAGGTTGGGGGATTTTTTTAACTTACTGCTCGCATGCGATTCATTTCCTTTTGGGCTTGAACCAAACGATAATAGTATCCTCGTTGCCGTAAGAGTTCTTCATGAGTACCTAGTTCGACTAACTCACCATGGTCTAAGACCGCAATGCGATCCGCATCCTTCAAGGTAGAAAGACGGTGAGCGATAGCAATGGTGGTACGTCCCGCGATCAAGCGCTGCAAAGCCTCCTGGATCTGTTGCTCGGTCTGACTATCGACTGAGGAGGTAGCTTCATCCAGAATTAGTATGCGAGGATTGTGCAGAACAGCCCGGGCAATAGCGATCCGTTGTCGTTCGCCACCAGAGAGCCTTTGACCCCTCTCACCTACCCTTGTATCATAGCCATCGGCAAACTTCACGACAAATTCGTGGGCATTGGCAATCTTGGCCGCCCTGATCACCTCTTCTACCGAGGCACCGGGCTTGGCATAGGCAATATTCTCATAAATCGTGCCCGCAAATAGAAACGACTCCTGTAAAACCACTCCTACTTGGTGACGTAAGTCGGTCTGCACCAGATCACGAACATCTATCCCATCAATGTATATGGCCCCTTCATTCACATCATAAAAACGATTAATCAGGTTGATCAAGGTGGACTTGCCTGCACCTGAATGTCCCACCAAGCCAATCATTTCTCCAGCCTTTATGTGCAAATTAATCCTTTTCAGGACCGGTTCGTGCGGACGATAACCAAAAGTCACATCCTCCAAACGAATATCCCCTTCAAGTTGGGGCAGGGACTGCGCGTGCGGTGAATCCTGAATAGCTGGTACCTCATCAACAATTTCAAAGAGCCGTTCCGCCGCGGTCATGGCTTGATGGAACCATCTAGGCACAAAAGACATGAATTGTAAGGGACCATAAATGAGCCCTGCGTAGGCCGAAAACTGGATGAGCTCACCCATTTGGAAGGCTCCTGTTTGCACTAATTTACCACCATAATACAAAATAAGAAAGTTGCCGAGCCCCATGATAAAACTCAAGGAAGGATAAACCGTATTCCAGGTTGATTCGTTTCGGGCAGTGTAATCCCGATAAACGGCACTGGCCTTTGTAAAACGGGCCACCTCATGTTCTTCGTTGCCGAAAGCCTTTACGACCCGAATCCCAGTGAGGATGTCTTGCAAAATAGAGTTCGCCTCATCCCAAGAGCGCCACTGCTGATGGTACATGTGTCGTATCCGGCGCCGGGTCACATTGGAAAACCAGACGATGAAGGGCGCAGGAATCAAAATCAAGAGAGCTAATTGCCAACTCTGCACTAGCAAAATGGCTATAATTCCCACCAATAACAGGGACTGACTGACTAGATCGGGTAATTGGTGCTGCAAAAAGCTCTGGACATGACCGGTATCATGATTGATCCGATTCATCAGATCTCCGGTCCGTTGCCGATCAATAAAACTTAAGGAAAGGGCTTGGATCCGTTCAAAAACTGTGGCCCGTAAGTCCTGACCAAGTCGGGCACCTACCGTCACCATTATCCTTCCCCGCAAGATACTTAAGACCGTAATCAACAGGCGAACGAAGGCCATTCCTCCCACCAAAACCAAGAGTAACAGTGCTTGCGGTTCGGTGGCCTGCAACACATCGTCAACTAACATTCTCTGTAATTGGGGTGTAGCTAGACTGGCCAGTGTTAGGGTAAAGAAAATCAACATACTCAAGAGCACCAAACGCCCATGAGGACGCAGAAAAGTCGCCAATCTGCGCAATACCGCCCGTGAATCTAGGCAATTGGGACACACCCTCGACTCTCGAGGCAAGGGCCTTTGACAAGTAGGACAGAAGTCCGTTTGCAATGGTTCAACTTGAGGCAAAACCCCATCCTCTAAATAGCGATTTAGGGCATTGGCCACCACCCCATATTCTGGAACATGTTCTAATCTGTAGTAGACAACTGTCTGAGGTTCGTCGTCATACCAAACTACAAAGCGAGCTAAACCCACGAGGGTTTCCTGTTCCACCTTGGTAACACCCTCGAGGCGAATCTCTTCCACAATCTTTCCCGACGTCCGCTCCTGTACAATGAGACTGTCCAGGCTTACAAGTACCTGCCAATCTACTTCTTCTAAACTTGGACTCAGGGGCGCCGGAAGTGTAAACAAGCTAGACACTAAACCACCCCTATAATAACGTTTCTAGGTACTGCCTACTACGGGCATCTAATTTCGTCACATCTGTGATCTCGTAGCGATTACCAGAGACATCGATGATCAAAGTACGCCGTTCTGAAATATTGCGTACAGTCTGATCCCGACCTCTTGTCACAAACTCATGTTCGCCGCGGTCACTTTCCACTTCCCAGTAGGTGTGACCGAATTCTTCCTTATAACTAAGAATCCTCGTGATCTTCGGGGTATAATAACGCCATTGTAGTTCTTGTTTGATCGCCTCTTGGGAAACAGAATCCAGCTTCGCCAATTCGCGAATTAGTCCAATCTCATCACCTTCCGGCTCATGCACGGAGATAAAGCGATCTGGATAAGTAAAGGGAAAGGCTAAGTACAAGTCTACTTTGGGATAAAATTCGTCACCGAGACTTAAACTAACCAGTCCACCAGGTGTAGTTCGAAAACGGGCCTGTTCTACATCTAAATAATGAAGATCATTCATGAAATCTCACCTCTAACCTAACCAGCTACCCCAACATGGGATAAGGCATCCCGTTGGGTGGTAAATAGCTTGTGATAAACTCCTTTTTGTTTCAATAATTCCGCATGACTACCCACTTCCACCAGCTTACCCCGATCGAGCACAAAAAGGCGATCAGCTTGACGCAAAGTAGAAAGACGATGGGCAATAGCAAAGGTTGTACGTCCTTGCACCAAGCGTTCTAAGGCTTCTTGTACCAATTGCTCTGTTTCGGTATCAATGGAAGCAGTTGCTTCGTCTAAGATCAAAATCTGAGGATCATGTAGCACGGCTCTTGCAATGGAAATTCTCTGTCTTTCTCCGCCAGAAAGGTTAATGTCCCGCACACCAAGTACCGTTTCGTAACCATCTGGGAGTTTACTAATAAACTCATGGGCATTGGCAATTTGAGCTGCCCGCATAACCTCGTCAGGCGCAGCATTGGGTTTGCCATAGGCGATGTTATCATAGATCGTACCCCTAAACAGAAAGGTGTCTTGTAAAACCATGCCCACTTGTGAACGCAACTCCTGTTGATTTAGGTAGCGTGCATCTACCCCATCAATTAAAATGGTTCCACTGGTTGGATCGTACAAACGGGTCACCAAGTTAATCAAGGTGGATTTCCCTGAGCCAGAACGCCCTACGATTCCGATCATCTCTCCTGCCTGAACTGTGAAGGAGATGTTTTCTAAAACTGGTTTACCCTCTTCATAACCAAAGGTTAGATCCCGAGCTTCAATATTACCCTGAATTTTCCCCAAAGAGACGATCTCCTGTGGTTCTGGGGTCCAAAGCATCTCGGTAGAATCAATCACTTCGAAAATGCGTTGGGCCGAATTCATACTAGACGACCACCAGTCTACGATTCTCGTCATGAAATCCAAGGGACCATAGAGCATTCCTAAATAGCCAGTAAAGGTCATGAGCACCCCAAAGGTCAAATCTCCTTTGAGTACGCGCCAGCCCCCCACACCCCAAATCACCAAAGCCCCAATACTCATTAGGTATGAAAGGGCGGGAAAAACGGTAGAGGCCATTTTACCTACTTCTTGATTCACATCGAAAACGCGCTGATTACTCTTGGTAAAGCGCTCGATTTCTTGACCTTCCTTACCGAAGGCCTTCACTACCCGTACACCGCCTAGAGAATCATTCACCACTGCGTTAAGCCGTGAACTAGCTCGAAAGCGTTTAGTGTACAAACGCCAGAGCATGGGTCTTACCTTCATGGTGATGAACACAATCAAAGGAACGGGAATTAAGACTAGGAGGGCTAACTGCCAATCCATGAGCAATAAAACAATGGTAATACCCACTAACCGCAAGGAGTTCACAATAAAGAAGGGCAAACCATCATGGAAAAAGTATTGCAAATGGGTAGCGTCGTTATTAACCCTAGTCATAAGGGATCCCGTTTGCTGATGATTATAAAACTTAAGGGACAGGCGTTGCATGGCGGTAAAAACCTGGGTTTTTAAGTCAAAGACGATTTGAGCCGCGACCCTAGAGTTAATCCGCCCCTGAAAAATACTGATTAACAAACTCAGTAGCTGCACCAGAAACATGGCCAGGATCACTAGCCCTAAGCGATGGGCGTATTTACCAGATGGTTTTAGGACCTCGTCAAACAAAATGCGACCGCCTAAATAGGGAGAAAAAAGCGCTATTACTGAGGAGGTTAACATCAAGAACACCATGAGACCAATTTGCTTGGCATAGGGTGGAGTTAAACCTAAAACTCGCCTGAACAGTGAACGGCGATCTAAGCACCGCGGACAGATAGGGTGGGCCACATCAGGGTAATGTAGATTACACTTGGGACAACGTTCCACCACTTCTTCCCAATCGACCTGGTCAGTTTTGCCTTGCACATAGTTATTGACTTCTTGACTGAAAGCCTGGTACTGACGGGCGTGTCCAAGAGAGCCACGTAGTAAAACTAGCTCCTGACCATCGGTAAATTCAGCGTTCAAAGTTATACTGCTCACATAATGATGAACCCGTAGCTCCTTTAGCTCACTTGCATCCCAACTGAGAGTTTGCTTGTGGTCTTTCCAGAGCAGCTTGTTTTGCTGCCAACTGAGTGTTTGTTTTTCTACACCTAGATCACTTATAAGGATCTGTAGCTCGTCCACTACTATCACCTACCTATAACTCTACCCCAATAGTTCTTAGCCAGGCTTGGGCAATTAAGCCGTGCCCACCAGAAGAAGGATGAACACCATCAGGAGCCCAATAACTTGGTTTTTGCCTCGTAGAAGCTTGGGCAAAAAGGCCATCTAAGGGTACATAGAGGGCATCAAAATCTCTTGCTAGTTCACGTACTGCTTGGATCTTAGGATCCAAATCTTCCCGCCAGGCCTTTAAGTCAGGGTTTACAGGGACTAAAAATGGTTCCATTAAGATCAATCTGGCAGAAGTCTCTCGCCTCACCCGAGTTAACAGCCTTGTATAGCCTGTAGCATACTCCTCTGTTGAGGTCGGATCATTTCTAGAAAAACGTCGCCAACAATCATTAATCCCAATCATGATAGAAAGCACCGTGGGCTGGAGCTCTAGACAGTCCTGATCCCAACGTACTTCTAAATCCCGCACTCGGTCTCCACTAACCCCCCTGTTCAAAAACTGCACTCCTTGCTCTGGATACAAAGCCCCATACCAACTCGCCACTAGGTTAGCATAACCCCTACCTAAAGACTGCAGATTGTCCCGATCCCGGCCGGCATCAGTGATACTATCACCCTGAAACAAAACAATATCATTAGCACCAATAAAACCCATGTACCTTCTCCTTTGTAAAATGAACTTCAAGGGCTACTTCGCTAAGGGTGACAATTACCCTTCCAAATAATCACAGCTCACGGAGATATTGGCGCAGATTCTTCAGACTAGCTTCAATTCCAAAGAGGGGATTTTCTAGACCTGCGAAATCCACCGCAATCCAACCCTTATAATTCTGTTCCCACAAAGTGCGGACCAAATCTTGCACTGGCACTAAACCCAACCCTAGAACACTGCCCACATAATGTCTCCCATCAGCTCCTAAGACGCTGTGGGTCTCTTCGTGGGAGTCTGCTAAACGGAGGTCACTGGCCAGCACATGACCAATGCTAGAGGTAGGACGTTCGCCTGCAAGTACGGAGTCGGCCATGGCGAAGGTACTTTTAATATAAGGACTATCTAAAGCAGTAGCCAAGCCATTATGTTCTAAACAAACGGTTACTTCTGCTTCCTCGATGTAAGGAAGGAGCCTAGAGACTACTTGCATCACCTGTTTGGGACTAGATTGATCTCCCTGCAAACGAAGACAAGAAGAACCCAATTGCAAAGCGGTGGCAAGACCTTGTTTGATGATTTCTATGTCCTCGAAATTACTAGTGAGGGCATAACAGGCAACTTCAAGTCGAGTCTTTGCTAAGACCTGGCGAATCTCATCTAGCTCCCGAAAACCAACTTCCCCATACTGGTCACATAATTCCACACCTTCTACACCTAAACTCGCAGCATATTTTAAGAAGGACACATTGTTTAATTCTCCCCGTAAGAACCGTTCACGCAAACTGCACACACTGAGGGCAACTTTCACAGTACTCCGTCCTTTCTTGGGGCTTTTATACCCTTTCTTAACCTTTAGTTCACCCCTAGGTCAGTTTTTCCCTTGCTGTATGCTATAATAAAAAAAAGGCGGTGAGCAATGTGGCTTTCAATTCAGAAAAACTCCTGGGCCCTGCTGGCTTGTTGGCCAAGGAGCTTCCTACTTATGAATACCGTTTAGAACAAGTACAAATGGCAGATCATGTTTATGAGAGCCTAAAGCAGGGAATCCATGGGTTAATTGAAGCTGGTACTGGTGTGGGTAAGAGCTTAGCATACCTCCTTCCCTTAATTTATTATACTGTTGAAGAGGACAAGCGTGCGGTGGTAGCCACCCACACCATCACATTACAAGAACAGCTGTTTCAGAAAGATATCCCCTTCTTACAGGAGATTTTAGATCTAGATTTTCACGTGGAAGTATTTAAGGGGAGGGGTAATTATCTCTGTCTGCGTCGTTGGAGCGAACTGCTGAGGGGGCGCGGTAACCAGCTGGGTCTAGTGGACAACCTAGAGCGATTGAACCAGTGGGTAGAATCTACTACAACTGGAGATTACAATGAAGCACCTTTAAGTATTCCTTGGGAGTTGTGGGCGGAGATTCGTTGTGAAAAAGAAACCTGTCCCGAGGAACTGTGTTCTCATTTTTCTAAGTGTTTTTACTGGGGTCTCCGCCACCGCTTGGCAGAAGCCCACTTAATCATTACTAACCAGGCCATGCTCTTGGCAGATGCCCGTACTGAAGGTCATGTTCTTCCCAACTATGATGGGGTGGTCATTGACGAAGCCCATAACCTAGAAGAAGTGGCCACAGGTAGTTTTAGCCATGAACTCAAACGAGAAAGCTTTTTCGCCTATTATCGCACCGGAACCCAGCTACAGGCGGCCTTGCGCGATGTAGTTCCTGAGTATGTGATCCAAGACATCAATATCGTGCTGGATGAACTAGTCAAAGAAGCGGGGCAATATTTTTCCCAAATCGAGCCTTTAATTACCGGCTATACTACACCCCTCACCGAGGAAAACCGCCATCACTTTGGTCAGACTTCTCTACCCAAGCATCTACAGGATCTACAGGAACTGCTCAAAGAGTGTAATGTAGAAGAAGAGGGAGAAGCCTTCGGGTTAGTGGAGCAATTCGGAGAATTTACAGAACGGCTGATCAACGTTTTGGATCTGATCCTTCTAGGAAAAGATCCCACCTATGTCTACTGGGCAGAAACACAAAATGGGGAGCCCTGCCTAGTAGCTGCCCCCATTGATGTTAGTACAGTGCTTCAAGAAACCCTGTTTAAAAACACGCCTTCGGTGATTCTCACTTCGGCTACGTTAAGCACCAATCAGTCTTTTGATTATATCCAAAGCCAGTTAGGTCTCACCACAACTGCTAACTTAATTCTGGGCTCACCCTTTACGTATGAAGAGCAAGCCCTCCTTTGCGTGCCTACCCAGGCCAAAAATCCCAACCATCCCCGCTACGCCCATTATGTGGCCTACCTGATCCTGCGCACGGTAGCTAACACCAAGGGAGGGGTTTTGGTCTTATTTACTAGTTATAGCCTCATGGATGAAATTGCCGATGCCATCACTCCAAAGCTAGATGAAGTGGGCTACACACTCTTCAAACAAGGTGATGGACCACGTTTAGGATTGATCCAAGATTTCCAAGCTGAACCCCGCTCCGTGCTCTTTGGAACCAATAGTTTCTGGGAAGGCATTGATCTGCCCGGTGAGGCCCTGAAGGCAGTGGTAATTACCCGTTTACCCTTCACCGTACCTGATCGGCCAGTAACAGCCGCCAGACTTAGGGCCATTGAAGAAGCAGGTGGTAATTCCTTTTTAGAATACAGTGTTCCTCAAGCGATTCTCCGCTTAAAACAGGGGTTTGGCAGATTAATCCGCACCAGGACAGATCGGGGTGGAGTGATCATCTTAGACGAACGGATTCTCACCACCTATTATGGAACCCAATTCTTGTCCTCCCTGCCTCCCGCCCGCTTCA
Source organism: Firmicutes bacterium UBA4996 (assembly GCA_002396805.1). Classification (GTDB taxonomy): domain Bacteria; phylum Bacillota; class Limnochordia; order Darwinibacteriales; family Darwinibacteriaceae; genus UBA4996. The sequence continues at coordinate 39,852 of DGYW01000013.1, forward strand.
CAAGAGATTTAGACGACTTACGGAGCTTCTTTACTGACTAGTTCCACATCATAGAGGGGACCATTTTTATTCACCCGGACACTTTTGACCCCTTCGTCTACCATAATGTCTGTAGGACGCATCTTACGTGTCACCTGATACAAGGTGGAGCGAATAGTAGATTCATTCACATCTTCCCTGTGGCGCGTAAATTCTTGCACAACTGCCCTGGCCGGTACTCCGTCCGGGGTTTCTTGTGCCAATAAATAGAGGGCCTCCACAATCTGGCTGGTTAAAGATGGTTGCCCACCTCGCCTCACTCCTGATTCCTTTAACAAACCATCTAGTTTGCGCAGATCCAGCTCCTTGGTGGCCAAAACGGCCTGTAGTTCAAGGATTTCTGCTTGTAATAGTTCCCGCGCTTGGCGCAGTTGCTCGCGATAACCCATAGTCATCCCCCTTCAAATCCTATGATATTACCTATTATGATCATTCTCTTCAGGTAATATTACAGTAGAAGTAGGATTTTTTGCAGTAGCTGCCCAGCGAAATACTAAGAAGGAAAAGACAGATCCACCCAACACAATGGGAAGATAGAACACCACGGTACGCCACAGCACAATAAAGGTCCCGAGGGCTTCTGCAGGCAAAACATTTTCCAAAACTAAAAAGGCAATAAGTTCTGAGGCGCCGGCTCCTCCTGGAATGGGTGAAAACACTGGCGCAATTCCAAAGAGCACCGAAATCCCAAAGCGCGTCCAGGGTTCATAGGCTCTAAAACCAGTTAAGAGCACAAATCCACCCAAATAATAGACCACATAATACATGAAGGCTACCACTAGACATGCCAGATAGTAACCGAGGTTTTGACCAAGGATTCGCCGGTAGGTCCCGCGAAACTCTTCGAGCCAGGCAGCTCCCCGCGACTCTGCTCCCCGCTTGTCAAAGAACCACTTTAGCCAGCGTTCGTTAAGGGTTACCACGAGCAGAATACCGATTAAAATGGCAATATAACCCAAAGCCCCGAACCTAATCAGCCTGAGATAACGGGCTAAACCCGCCGGAGCATTAGACATTGTTGAAAACATAATCAATGCTAAGGCTGAGAGGGTGATTTGACCGGCAATTCCTCCTGCGGTAACCACTGCAGTTGCAGCAGGTACCGTTACTCCGCGACGATAGAGAAAATAAATAATTAAAGCGCCGCCACCGCCTGCAAATGGGGTTACCAGGGTTAAAAAGTTGGCCGCCCCTAAAACAAAGGTCAATTGCCACCAAGGAATTGGGTGATCCACAGCCCTTGTGAGCATCCCGATGCGCTGCCCATCTACGATCCAGGCGATTAGCACAAAGAAAAGAGCGCCAAAGAAATACCTTAAGGGATAGGATTCAAGCTCCCTTAAGACGTCGCTTGGTTTGGCCACTTTCGAAAAGACCAAGACTAGAGCTGCGATACTACAAATAAAAGCTATAACAATCCCTTTCCAGGGAATCTTCCAATTCGATGCTTCTGATTTTTGCATGACTTAATACCTCAATTGTTCCGAATGGGTGATAAGATGTGTTCCAGGATAATATTTCCCCAGAATATCTAAGTAACTAAGCCCCGCTTCAGCCATACCCTTTGCCCCCCACTGACTCATGCCAAGTCCATGCCCACTTCCGCCACCATAGAAAGTGATGGATTGGAGCTGACCTTGCTCGTTAGACCTAGATTCCATAAAGAAAAAAGCACTAGGAAGCAGCGACAAATTGGTTAAGGTGTCTTTAACCCGTTTAAGATTAGCTGGTTTGAGGGCACTGCGAATGTTTAGTTCGCCACTGAGAGTTGCTTCACCTGTCGTGCCTTGCACACCCAAACAAGTAACCCTGCCCCGCTCATCCCGCTCCTTGACCATTAAACCAGTAATAGTGCCCACAGACTGAGGTAATGCAGTTGAAAGGAGTCTAGTCAATTCGGTCATGGTGAAGGTCGTTTGCCAACGGTACCAAGGTGAGTTACCCTCCAGGGCTAATTCGTCCATCTTACGCCACTGGGCCAAGCTAGTTAAGGCGCCTCTAGGTGAAGTAGAATAATAGTATGTGGAACCAATGGTCCCATCTTCTTTGGTCAAGATCTGACCAGCCGTTTCTTGAATAGCCCTGGTGGTGCTGGCTGCTTCCGGCTGGTTGTTGTAGACCTGGGAGTTGGTGCTATCGCTTACATGAAAGCCCAGATGTCCTTGGCGAGAGTAGATAACCTGGGCAACCGCGTAAGTACGGGCCGCCACAGACTGGGCCTTTAAAGCTTCTAACGGCCAAGTTATTGGCATCTCGCTCGGTACTACCTGATACAGATATTCTTCCAAACTGACCTCATTAATAGCCAAGAAACGCTCTGGTTCTACCATCGTTAACTCAAAGCGCCCCCGATATTGTGGATAAAACTTCGTACCAGTACCCCGTTGAAAAGAATTTATTTGGATTAGGCCGTGAAGATCGGGCCATAAATAGACCCTTTGGTCGAAGTCCCACAGAATACCTTCACCATCAACAATGTGTAGTTTACCGTCCTGGGCATAAACTAGTATTTCTGCTCCTGCGTACACCACAAAGCCCCGACCAGTGCCCTTTTCTTCCACATAGAGCTTGGAGGTGGGAGTGAACTTCAGCTGTTCGTGCTCTATGCCCCGAAACTGATCCTTACTTATGGCTACCTGCATAGTTCGAATATACAAAGGATCATACACATCTAGACGAACAATCTCTCCGTGAAATAAAGTGGCTACTACCTCTTCAAAACCTACAAGCACAGCTGCAAGAGGCACAGCAAAAATCTCCTCGTCCCAGTGGTGGTAGCATTCTACTTCGTCATTGATGGGTAGTAAACCATGATGTTCAAACTCTACAGAGCTTGCAGAAATCCGCATTACTCGATCCGCAGGCAAAGCCAAGGGAGCATCCGCCCCACTGGCAGTTGCTAACAAGGGTTGGGCCCAGCCTACGCTGGAGCCTAAACAAAGGATGGTCAAAAGGCTGACCACCTGCAAAAGTTGTTTCATGTTCCCTCATGCTCCCTTTTGGCACTGTGCAACAAGCGGGGATCTATCAATACATCAACTAGAGTATAAGCTAGGGCTTGAGCTGCGATCATCATGGTATTGAGACCTTCTGGGCTTAAGGAAGCCTGGGCAAATTCAGCTGTATGGCCCACCAAATCCTCGCCAATACTCAAATAAGGATGAATCGCCGGCACCACCTGCGAAACATTGCCCATGTCAGAGGAGCCTCGCCCATCAGCGTACTCCACAATCTCTCTGACACCTAGCCTTTGCAGGTTGGCCCCAAAGGCCAGAGCTAAGGGCTGATTAGGCACAAAATTATCGTTGGAAGGCTCAAACTTCTCCCAAGACACTTGGGTGCCAGTCATTAAAGCTGCTCCCTCCGCAACGCGAAACACCTTGGCCCTAATCTCATCTAAGAGGCTACGTTGAGGGGCTCTAATATAAAAGCGCGCAACGGCCCTACCTGGCACAACATTAGGGGCCTGACCCCCTTCGGAAATGATTCCATGAATGCGAATACTGTCGGGCAAATGCTCCCGTAAAGCATTGATGCCATTAAAGAGGGAAATCACTCCATCTAAAGCGTTGATACCGTCCTCTGGTGCGGAGGCGGCATGGGCCTCTTTGCCAATAAAAACAAACTCATAGGCGTCAATTGCATTACTTCGACTCATGAGCAAGTTTTGATTGGCGGGATGAAACATCATGGCCGCATCGATGTCCCTAAAGGCATCGGCTTCAACTAGTAAGACCTTACCTCCCCCCGTTTCTTCAGCCGGAGCACCTAAGACGGTGATTTGCCCACCTAGCTGAGGAAGGAAAGGGGCGATACCTAAGGCAGCACCCACACTGGCCACCCCTATCAGGTTATGTCCACAGGCATGCCCTAATTCAGGAAGAGCATCATATTCACACAATAACGCCAGATTAGGCTTACCCTCGCCTAAGACACCCTTAAAAGCGGTTTCTAGTCCAGCTATACCCTGAGTAACGGCATAGCCCGCCTCTTGCAAGGCCGAAGATAACAAGCGACTTGCTTCGTATTCGGCGAAGCCCAATTCGGGATTTTTGCCGATCTGGCTGGCCAAGTTTTCCAAAAGAGCGCGGTTCGATTCGATCTCCGCGCTCACCAATGCTTTCCAATCCATACCCTCACCTCTAGCGGTTCAATTTGCGGTGTTCTTTAAACGTACACTTATCCTGGACGAAAATAAGACCTCGCTCATAAGCAAGCACTTCCGCCTCTGAGCTTGTGATTCCTTCCTGCAACCAAATCCCTTGAACGTCGTGGCGGGTCAGGACATCTTCAACGACTTGGGGTACCTCTGCTGATGGTCGAAACACCACCACCAAATCCACTTGTCCCTCAATTTCACTAACCTTACTGTAGACCTTTTCACCTAGTAATTCCTCGCCTCCAAAAGGATTCACAGGAATAATTTTATAACCTTGGTGCTGTAGATAGCGAGGAACAGTATGTGCCGCCTTGGTTGAATCTTTGCTAAGGCCAACCACCGCTATATTCTTAAGCGCTAAAGCCTTCTCCACTGATGTTGCCATCTGCTTCGCCCCTTTCTTTCTCCCTTATGGAAGTAGATATGATATAATAGATGGGAAATGCTATCCAAAGGAGTTATACACTTGTCTAAAACCTGTCTCGTTCTTGACTGCTTTTCTCTAGTATATCGTGCTTTCTTCGGTTTACCAACTACAATTAGACGACAAGATGGACAAGCGATTAATGCTGTCCTTGGTTTTTATAATACCGTTTCTTCCCTTTTAGAGCAATTCCAACCCGACTATTTATTTGTGGCTTCTGATCATCCCACACCAACCTTTCGCCACAATCTCTTTGAAGACTATAAGGCCCAGCGGCCACCCATGCCTGAGGATTTGCGGGGACAAATTCCCTTAATCGAAGAGTTGGTCCATAGCCTAAGTGCACCTTTAGTGCAACTAGCCGGCTATGAAGCTGATGATGTGATTGGCACAATCACCCATCACGCACCTGAAGACACCCATTGCTATGTGATCACTACTGATCGTGATGCTTTGCAGTTGGTCAATGAGCAAGTGACGGTGGTTGTACCTAATAGTCGAGCCAACAAAATGTTCACCCCAGAATTGGTGGAGCATGAAATGGGGGTTACCCCCAAACTTATTCCTGATCTCAAGGCCTTGATGGGTGATGCCAGTGACAACATCCCTGGAATCCCCTTGGTGGGTCCAAAAACCGCGGTCCGTTGGCTCCAGGCGTACGGCACCCTCGATGAAATCTTAGCTAACTCCCATCACTTACCTGGCAAGGCAGGGGCTAACTTGGCCGAAAGACAAGAAGAAGCCCTTCTCTACAGGCATCTGGCCACAATTCAGCGGGATGTTCCCACCTTTTGCTGTTGGCAGGCTGGTCGCTTAGACTTCGATGAAAGTGAAGTGCGCCAAACCTTAGATACCATGGGAATCAGGGCTTCTATTCCTCAAGTAGGTTAGTTACCCTAAGGAAACAGGTAGCTTCCCTTGGGCTTGAATTTTTCCAGTTAGTAATTCCACCAAAGGCTCCCACACTACAGAGCGATTGCTATAAGCAGCTACATAAGTTGGTACTTGGGGGAAGGAGTTTAGTTCATAGGGTGTCCGGGCTCCAATGACAATTACTTCTTGGGCCACCTCAATTATTTCTTGAATCAACTCACTCTGTCCCTCGTAGCGATGGGCATCTTGGGAGACAATAATTACTAAAGGCTGGTTGGTAGTTAATTCTACCAACTTTTTTCTTTCGTCTGCTGAACAAGTGAGTCCGATCTTTTCGCCCTGCACTCGGAAGCCAGCCCCCCGTAGGTAGTCTGCCAATCCTTGGGCATCGTTAATCTTTTCTTCCGCGATGGAAGTTGCTTGGGCCCTAGTTTCAATGACCACAAATTCTTGTTGCTGGAGAGGGAGATTGCCTCGATCTTGCACCACAGTCAGACTCTCTCGCACGGTTTGCCTCATAACCTCAAAATGAGCTTGGCTACCGATTGTCCTGGGCTCGTTCTCCATTTTAGCCAAGGTCTCCTTAGCCTTCTTCACTCTTGCATAGGATTCTTCGATCCGTTCCATGCTAATTCTTCCAGATTTAACCGCATCTATTACTGCCCAATACGCCTCACTCTGACGCTCAGGCGTGTGACTAATGAGAACCATATCTACGCCAGCTTCAATAGCCAATACGGCCGCTTCGCCCATGGAGTACTGCTTCGTAATAGCCTCCATTTCCATACAGTCAGTGAAAATGAGACCCGTAAATCCTAACTTCTCTCTAAGAAGTTTGGTTAATACATTATGGGAGAGGGTGGCAGGCAAGCGCGGATTACTTTCTAGGGCAGGAAAGAGAACATGAGCAGCTAAAATCACCTCTACCCCAGCTGCGATAGCTTGCTCAAACGGGGGCAGTTCTACTGCACTTAGGCGTTCCCAATCATGGGTAATGATGGGCATGCTTAAGTGGGAGTCTACATTAGTGTCTCCGTGACCTGGAAAGTGTTTAGCCGTGGCCAAGAGATGTCTTTGAAATCCTTTGATCGCCGCTTTCCCCAACTCCCCAACTAAGCTGGGCTCTGAACCGTAGGAACGAACCCCAATAACTGGATTAAGGGGATTATTGTTCACATCCACACAGGGTGCCAAATTTACATTAAAGCCTACCGCCCGAAGTTCTTCGCCCATGATAGCCGCAACCTCTTCAACTAATTGCGGATTTTTAGTGGCCCCTAGCCCCATATTACCAGGCGAGACACTGACGCCGGTGGTTAAGCGAGCTACTGAACCTCCCTCTTGATCTACGGAAATAAGCAAATCGGTCCCACTAGGGCTCTGCCTAGCTAGGTCCTGTAATTCAGCATTAACCCCTTTAATTTGCTCCGGATCCACAATGTTCCGGGAAAAATGAATGATACCACCCAAGTTATGCTGCAAAATAAATTCTTTAATATACTCAGGAACCTCACGTTGCTTAAACCCGAACATCATTAATTGACCAACTTTTTCTTCAAGGGTTAAGTTTTTACCCATAGTTGAACCCCCCTCATTTCGTTAGACTGCTCCCTAGCTCCGCTACTACCCTCTCTAGGTCTAGATTAAGTGCTTGGGCTCCTAACAATACGGCGCCTACCACTGGATCAAAATCGGGTAAACTGACAATTTGCTTGGCACCTGCCCGGTTTAGCTCCTCCTGCATAGGGAGGATTAAATAATCACCAGCTGCAAAAACTCCACCGCAAGCTCCTACCCTACCTGGCTCTCCAATTAAATCTAGATTCTTTAGAGCAGCCACAGCCAAGCGACCTAGTTGTTGTCCCGCCTGAGCCAAAATGTCTTGACAGTTCTTATGACCCTGGGACGCTAAGCCGGTGACGGTTTTGCTAAAACCACCAATAAACCCCCTGTCTATAGGGGTACGATAGATGATGGGCACTAGCTGCTCGACCTGGGAGATCTGAAAATACTCTAAAGCTACTTCTTCTAACTTCAGATCTCGGGGAGCCCTACCATCATGGCCCCACATGACCTGCCGTAAAGCCTGAACAGCGATCCACAGGGCACTACCTTCATCCCCTAAGATATAGCCCCAACCACCAACGCGACTTCTCTGTAATCCACTAACTCCGTAAGCGATAGAACCCGTGCCAGCAATAACAATCACCCCATCAGCACCACTTAAAGCGCCTAACTGGGCAATTGTGGCATCGTGCCGTACTACCACATGAGGAAAGCCTTCTCTTTGGAAGGCCTGGGTGAGATCAACTATATCCGGGGGCCGACTAGCTCCCGAAACGCCAAGGGCTAAAACAACCCCAGCGCTGTGAATTTGCGATAGGTCTAACTTACCTTCCCTAAGGGCTTGCTGAGTTGCTTGGGTGACGGAAGCCACAACCCCCTCCACCCCATTAGAAGTATAGTTGGCAGGACCTCCTCTACCACTACCTAAGATCTGCCCACTTGTTGTTGTTAAAAGCGCTTGAGACGATGTCCCTCCGCAATCCAATCCTAGAATATACATAATATCATGCCTTTAAGCGATCTAAATTGCGTTGGGAGAGAATCTCCCGGGTTTTTTCGATAGACTCTTGCGAGCGGTTGTAATCTACCAAAGCTACAGCTATAAATAAGGTGTCAATAGTGCTCAATTGGGCGATCCGCGATGAAATTGCGCCACTCCGGAAAATATTTTCTTGCGAAGAGGTGAGCAAGACAAAATCTGCTTGCTGAGCGACTGTGGAAGAGGAGAAATTCGTGATGGCAATGGTGATTGCACCTGCTTCCCTAGCGGCTTCCAATGCTTCCACAATTTCCAAAGTCTCTCCTGAATAGGAGATTCCAATAGCCACATCCTGCGGTTTTAATAACACTGCCCGTGTGATCTGCATATGAGCATCCACAAAAGCACTGGCACGCAAACCGATCCGCGAAAACTTTTGCTCCGCATCTAAAGCTACAATTCCCGAGGCACCCAAACCATAAAAGTGGATCTCTCGAGCTCTAGCCATGGCCTCAACTGCAGACTTTAGGACCTGAGCGTCTAAGACTTTAGCCGTGTCTTGAAGTGCGGTTACATTAGCTTGGAAAATTTTCTCCTTGATGGTGTGGATGTCGTTATCTGGTTCTACCTCACCATAAATGGGCTCTGGTTGAACGGCCACATCTTGAGCTAAGAGGATTTTAAACTCCTGAAACCCCTTATAACCTAGGCGTTTACAGAATTTAACCACTGTAGCATCACTGACTTCGGATCTGGTGGCCAGTTCCGTGATGGATAGATGCACCACTTCACTGGGATTTTCCAGGATCTGTTGGGCGACCCGCCGTTCAGCCGGTCTGAGTGTTGGATAGGTACTGCGCAAATGAAGTAAAGTATTAGCCAATTGAGTCACGGTAATCTCTCCTTGACCATTTAGTACAGGAAGAATTCTTGCCTTTCCCTAGTAAACCTTGCGGCTTCTTGCTTCCAATCCTCCAAGAGCTGGTCGAGTGCTAGTCGATCTTGGTTGCTTAAAAGCTCCCGAAGTCGACTTGTGCCAGCTAAAAGATCGAAGAAATAGCGCTGACCTGGGGGAGTTAGGAATTGGAATTCTTCATGATTACGGATGATTGTATCCAGTAACGAAACAATAGTGACATGGGGGTCAAAGCTAGTACGATCCACCACGTGTACTTGCACCCCACTACATAATACGCCCTGGTGCTTGCTAAAGGAGGGGGTGAAATAGGTTGGGCGAAATATTACTCCCCCTAAAGTGAGAGAATTTAATTCGCTGGCTAGGTGATCCCCGTCAATCCATGGGGCTCCAATTAACTCAAAGGGTCTGGTGGTCCCTCGACCTTCAGATAGATTGGTGCCCTCAATCAGGCAGGTGCCTGGATAAACCAA